>CAXXTV010000010.1:0-19136 GCA_963674815.2 Desulfocapsaceae bacterium | reverse complement strand
TTACCGGCGTGATCTCCATGGAAGATGTCCTGGAAGAAATTGTCGGCGAGGAAATAATAGACGAGTCAGACAGAACCAGGGACATGAGGGAACTGGCCCGGGAAAAATCAATAGACATTCAGAGCCTAGACGGTAAACCGCCGGCTAGTTGATCGCGATCAGCTCAACCAATGCTTTGGCATTCTGTCCGTCCCTGACAAAGGTTATCTCCACCTGGTCGCCAACGCTGTATTTTTCCAGCACCGTGCGGACATCATCATAAGATCTTACCGGCTGGCCGTTCACTGCGACAATGATGTCGCCTAAAATGATGTCGCCGCGGTTCTGGGTCGTGGGGCGCAAGCCGGCACGATCGGCAGGACCGTTTTTTTCGACATCGAGAATAAGGATACCTTCCACGCCCAGCCGTCTGGCTATCCGCTCGTCGGCAAGCGAAGCGCCGATACCCGGTTTTATTAATCTTCCGTAACTGATCAGTTCGGGAACAACACGATTTACCTCCTCGACGGGAACAGCAAAACCAATGCCGGCGTAGGCTCCGGAAGGACTGTATATTGCCGTATTCACGCCAATCAGCCTGCCGGCGCTGTCAAGCAGGGGGCCGCCCGAGTTTCCCGGATTAATGGCCGCATCTGTCTGGATGACTCCGCGTATGGTCCTGCCGGTTATCGCCTGGATCTCCCTGCCGAGTGCAGAAATAATTCCAGAGGTAATGGTGTGGTCAAGACCGAATGGATTGCCGATGGCAAAAACCTTCTGCCCGACAAGCAGGTTGACCGATTCACCAACCGGTATCGGCAGTAGTGTACGACTTGGGGCATTGACCTGGAGCACGGCTAAATCCTTATCGGGATCGGCACCGACAAGAGCGGCTTTATAGACGTTCTGGTCAGCCATTGTCACCTGGATCCTGCTGGCGTCAGAAATGACATGATAATTGGTTACGATCCGCCCTTCCCTGTCCCAGACGAATCCTGATCCGGTACCCTGGGGAATTTCGACGGCGTTCAGGGAGAAGAGCCCCCTGCGCAGGGCGATACTGGTGATGTAGACGACTGATGGGGAGGTGTTTCTGAAGACTTCTATGGTGTTTTTTTCATCTTCGGCGAGCTCACCTCGTGCTGCAACCGGCCGCGGGTCAGCACTCCGGTTGATCGGCAGATAATTCTTGAAATCAAAGAGGAACCACAGAGCGATGACAATGACCAGGAAGATGAGAATCGATCTGCTTCCTCGGGAGTTCGAATGAGGGGACATGGGTTATTGGTGTTGTTCTGTTTTGTTACGTAAAAATGGACAAAAACGATGCTTGGCTAGAGGCCAAGGATGAACTTGGCGATGTAAAAATACATCATTACCCCGACAATATCTATTGAGGTTGTCACAAATGGCCCGGTAGCGATTGCCGCATCAAAATCAAATCGTTTGAGGACAAGCGGTATCACGGTTCCAAGCATCGCCGCCATTGCCATACTGCCGAATATTGCAAGACCGACCACCAGACCGAGCAGCTGTGGCTGGCTGTAGAAGAAAAAGGCGAACACGCCGAGAAACAGGCCATAGACGACGCCAAGCAAAAGACCGACCCGGGTTTCCTTGAAAATGACATGCAGCAGTGCGTTCATATTGACCCGGCCCGTAGCCATGCCCCTGACGATGATTGTCGACGACTGGGTTGCGATATTACCTCCCATGCCCATGACGATGGGAATAAACGCAGCCAGCGCGATAACCTGGGAAAGCTCATGCTCAAAAGCGGTAACGATGATAATTGCCATCACCCCGCCAACCCATGAGGCAAGTAACCAGGGCGCCCTGAGCAGGGCATTTTCAAACGCCGATTTCAGCAGTATCTCACGATCCTTACCGGCACCGGCCATCTGCAGAAATTCTTCTGTCGCTTCCTCTCGAATGACATCGATAATGTCATCGACGGTGACGATCCCCACGAGGCTGTAGGATGAATCTACAACCGGGACGGCAAGGATGTTGTACTGGGAGACAACATGGGCGACCTCACCCTGGTCGGTATCAGTAGAAACCGAGATAACATTGGGGTTCATGATGTCTTTGAGCTTTTTGTCAGGTGAGTTCATCAACAGCTCGCGAAGGGATATCACGCCGGCAAGTTTACCTTCGCTGTGGGTAATATAGAGATAGAACACCATCTCCATTTCTTCGCTCTTGCGCTGCACGATAGAAATAGCTTCCCCCACGGTGAGGTATTCATCAAGACTCATGAAATCAGGGGACATCAGGCCACCGGCCGATTCAGGATGGTACTGAAGGAGCTCGTCAACCTCTTCCCGGTCCTTCTGTTCCATGTGACGCCGGATTTCGTTGGCAAATTCCTCCGGGATTGTCTCCAGTATGTCGGCGGCATCGTCTGATGCCATATCCGCTATGACATCAGCAAGAAACTGAGGGGTCAGCTGCTGAATCAACGAGATCATGATGGCATCGTCCAGCTCACTGAGCAACTCACCCAGCAGGGTTGTCTTGGCTATGATACCAAATATCTTCGATCGTTCTTCATCGTTGAGATGCCTGAAAACCCAGGCTATATCGGCGGCATGAGTTTTTTCTATCAGTTTCGTGAGGTGTCCGGTCGCGCTGCGGCGGTTCAGTCTCCTCACCATATCGAGAAGAACCATCCCCTCGTTGCCAATCAACTCTCTTTTGCCTTTGTCGGCGTGTAACATGGCACTGTCCTACTTTTCATTGTGAGCAAACTTGCCAATGCTGAAAGCTGCTATTATAATGACGCTCATCATTTATATTACAAACTGCCTCATTTGCACATCATTTCTTCACCGAGTGACAAATACCCTGCCAAAGATGAAGTATTCTAATCAAGATGGTCAAAACGAGCGTGCAGATCTATTCAACAGAGCCTGCAATTATCATGAAGGCGGCCTCCACCCGGAAGCAGAAAAACTGTACCGGCAGCTTCTTACCGATATCAGGGGAAACTGGCTTCTCCATTATAATCTCGGCCTGCTGCTTTTTGAAACCGATCGACCCCACGAGGCCCTTGCCCACTATTTGACCGCTGCAGCGCTGACGGATGAGAGCAGCGATCTCTATTACAACCTGGCACTCTGCCACAAGCAGTGCGGAAACTACCGTCAGGCCGTTGACGCCTACCTGAGGGCAATCGCACTTGATCCAGAGGATACCGACAGCCGCTATAACCTCGCCGCCTGCTACCTTGTTCTCGAGGAGTGGGACAAGGCAATATCCTGTTATCAGATGGTGCTCGAAAAAATGGCGCAGCACCAGTCAGCATTAAACAATCTTGCCTATGTGATGCAGAAAGTCGGCCGAATTGATATGGCGGTCCGCTACTATAAAAAACTGCTCAAGGTAAATCCAAAACACCGTTCGGCCGACCATATGCTTGCAGCACTGACCGGCTCCTGCCGGTCAACAACCCCTCCTTCATATGTTCAAGACCTCTTTGACAACTACTCTCACCGCTACGAGGACAGTCTGGTCGGCAGGCTTCATTACGGGCTGCCCAAACAGCTGATGCGGATCATCAGCGCATCATCAGGGAAAAATACGTTCAGCAAGGCCCTCGACATTGGCTGCGGCACCGGACTCGTTGGAGAGCACTTGAGAAATAGAGCAGCTGTCCTCCACGGGGTTGACATTTCACCGAATATGATAGAAATTGCCAGGAAAAAAGGGTATTATGACGCTCTGCTCACCGGTGATGTTCATGCTGTCCTCAGCGATCTTGATCATGAGTCATATGACCTTATCGTTGCCGCAGATGTCTTTCCCTACATAGGAGACATACGGGCCGTTCTCCGCGCCTCACACCGTGTTGGCAGCGAACACTGTCATTTCTATTATTCCGTTGAAGACCTCGATCAGCAGACAGTCGGAATGGTTCTTCAGCAAAGCGGGCGTTTTGCCCATTCAGAACAGTACATCAGCCAGGCGGCAGAGACCAGCGGCTGGCATATTTTTGACGTGCAGAAAATCAACTTAAGAACCGAGAAAGATCACTGGGTCAGAGGAGCCGTATACGCCATGGAAAAGCAGGCTACCCGAGAAGATTTGATTTCTGCACGAGCCAGCATATGAAAAAACCAAAAGAGAGTGAGCCGATGCCAAGAAGGCGCAAGGTCGCAGGCGGGACATCGCTTAATTTGATCAGCCATTCACGCATTTTCTCAGGAGCAGCTGCGTAGGGCAGACCTTCGAGTATCAGCACCATGCCCAGAACAAGAAGAAACAGTTTCATGGTATCTTATCCGCCTGTTAGAGTACACGGAACAACTGTTTCCGTGAATAATGTAGTTTACAAAATGCATTGTATGGGGTATTCGGTAAAGTTCCGATAAAAGAGATGAAAATAAAGATCCTCTATGCCCTATACGATTCTAGACAAGGTAGCCTGTCCGCTTTTTTTTCGCAATTCTCAAATTTAGAACCATGCCGCCATGAGTGATTCAGAACGTTCAAGATACAAAGAGGCCGGGGTAGATATCGACAAGGGAAACGCCTTTGTCCAGGGAATAAAAAAGATTGTTGCCTCAACCCATCAGCGAGGTGTCGTCAGCGAAATTGGCGGGTTTTCCAGTCTATTTGCCATAGACAAAGACAATTTCACAAATCCGGTTCTGGTATCTTCTACCGATGGTGTCGGTACAAAACTTGCCATCGCCCAACTCTGCCAAAAACATGATACGATTGGCATAGACCTCGTTGCGATGTGCGTTAACGATATTGTTGTAAGTGGTGCCAAGCCATTGTTTTTCCTTGACTACTTTTCTACAGGAGAACTAGAAATCGAGGTTGCCACCGACGTCGTCAGGGGCATTGCGGAGGGGTGTCTGCAGGCAGGCTGTTCGCTCGTCGGCGGAGAAACCGCAGAGATGCCCGGTCTTTATAAAAAAGGCGTGTATGATCTTGCCGGCTTCGTAACCGGAATCATCGATCGAGATAAAATAATTGACGGCAGTGGCATAAAAGTCGGCAACAGAATTATCGGTCTTGCCTCGAACGGCCTTCATTCCAATGGCTATTCTCTTGCCAGGAAAATATGCTTCAGCGACCTTCAACTCTCGGTGGGCGATCAGGTAGAGATGCTCGGCTGCACGCTCGGTGAAGAGCTTTTGCGCCCCACCCGGATCTACGTTAAACCAATTCTCAATATACTGAAAAAATATGCCATTACCGGAATGGTGCACAATACCGGCGGTGGTTTCCTCGACAATATCCCAAGAATTCTCCCGAGGGGAGTCAAAGCGACAATCAACACCGACAGTTGGGAAATTCCGGCGATCTTCTCTTTTTTCTCAGCCAACGGGGCCGTTTCTAAAAAAGAGATGTTCAGAACATTTAACATGGGGATCGGTTTTCTCTGTGTCGTCAACGAAGAGGAACTGGAAGATATCCTGCACCATTTTACCGCCCTTGGAGAAACACCCTATGTCATCGGGGAGATAAGTGCGCGGGCAGCGGATGAACCGGAGGTCCTGCTGCTGTAGAGCCCGTTTCAGCAGGAAGACAACAAAAAGCCGGGGCCTCTATCCCGAAATAGAGACCCGGGTTGTTGTATAAGGATCGTTACTGGGCGCAGTCCCGGGTGCTTCCCTTTATTTTCTCGATTGCGTGGCGGAGCGCGGGCAGAACAACTTCAACATTCTCGAGCGCACCTTTTTTACTCCCCGGCAGATTGATGATGAGCGTGCGGTCTTTAATCCCGGCGCGACCGCGGGAGAGGACTGCCATCGGGGTTATCATCAGGCTCGAGGCCCGCATCGCCTCGGCAATTCCAGGCAGTTCCTTGTCAAACAGATGATCCATAGCCTCCGGCGTGACATCGCTTGGGGAAACGCCGGTTCCGCCTGTTGTCAGCACCAGGTCAGCGTTGTCTTCAGCTATCGCAGAATTGACGGCTGAGACAATATCGGCAACCCGATCGGGAACGATCTCATAGTGGCAGAGCGTGAAACCATGGCTGAGCATCAGTTCCTTGAGTGCGGCACCGCTTGTATCGGTGCGCTGCCCGCGAGAACCTTTGTCGCTCATGGTAATAACGGCAAAACGATACGATTCCGATTGATCAGGCTGTCTGCCCTCAGGCTGTATCTGCATTTCGTGCGGCAACGATCTTTTCTGCGATCTGGACGGGAACCTCCTCATAATGAGAGAACTCGACCGTAAACATTCCCAGCCCTCCGGTCATTGAGGTCAGATCATTTGCATAGGTCTGCACTTCTGCGAGGGGTACCTGGGCAGAAATTATTTCATATTTGGCGCTTGAGTCCATGCCCATGACCTTTCCACGCCTGGAGTTCAGATCTCCCATGACATCACCGACACTTTCCTTGCCGACCTTTACGACCATGTTCATGATCGGTTCAAGCAGGACGAGACCGGCAAGCGGAGCAGCCTTCTTGAATGCCAGGGAACCGGCAATCTTGAAAGCCATCTCGGAGGAATCAACGGCATGGAAGGAACCGTCGTCCAGAACGACTTTCACATCAATGACCGGATAGCCGGCAAGGACGCCCTTCTCCATAGCCTCGATGATCCCTTTTTCTACAGCCGGGCGATACTGCTGCGGGATAACGCCGCCAACAATCTTGTCGACGAACTCGAATTTTTCTCCCGGGATTGGAGAAATCTCAATCCAGCAGTCACCGAACTGTCCGCGTCCGCCACTCTGTTTCTTGTGTTTTCCCTGTACCCGGGCAGTTCCTCGTATGGTTTCCATATAGGGAATTTTGGGCAGACTCAACTCCATCTCGACGCCGAATTTCCGCTTGATTTTAGAGCCGACAACCTCGATATGCACCTGACTCATGCCGGATACCAGGACCTCTCCGGTCTGCTGCTGCCGCGTCATCTTCAACGAAAGATCCTCGTCAAGCATCCTGGTGATTGACGAAAACAGCTTCTCCTCATCGCCCTTCTTGGCACTTACCGCATACGATATCACCGGGGCAAGGGGTTGCGGAGCCGCAAATACGACAGGTCTGTCTGCGGAGCAGAGAGTGTCGCCGGTAGTCGTCTCCTTTAATTTTGAGACGGCGACAATCATTCCGGGGCCGGCACTGTCAACCTGCCGCTGCCCTTTGCCTTCAATGACGAAAAGACTTCCGAAACGCTCGCTTGTCTTTTTATTGGCATTGTAGAACGTATCTCCAGCCAATGTTCCCGAGTAAACCCTGAAAATTGTCAGCCTGCCTGCGTACGGATCTGCCATTGTCTTGAAGACAAAAGCGGAAAATGGTGCGTCGCTGGTCGGCTGCAGTTCCACCTCGTCACCTTTTGCATCCAGAGCGGTTTTCGGACCCATATCCGAGGGCGCCGGCAGATAGAAATTGATAATATCGAGGATCGCCGCCGTTCCGCGGTTCAGGGTTGCACTGCAGACACAGACAGGTGAAACCTCGCCGGCAATAACAGCTTTTTTAAGGCCAATCTTCATTTCGTCTTCGCTGAGTTCGCCTTCTTCAAGAAATTTTTCGATCAGATCATCATCCGTCTCGGCGATACTCTCCATCAATCCCTCGCGATGGGTGGCGACATCATCAGCCATTTCTGCAGGAATCTCAGTTTCCGTAAGCGTCCCCTTACCCTGGTCATCGAAGAGATAGGCCTTGCCGGAAATCAGGTCGACCAATCCTTTAAAGTTTTCCTCGGAGCCGATCGGCAGCTGTATAAGCGCGGGATTCAGAGGCAGCCGGTCCTTGATCTCATTGATCGTCTTGCTGAAATCAGCACGCTCCCGATCCATCTTGTTGACGACAATCATCGAGGGAATACTGTTTTCTGCGATCAGGTCGGCAAATTTCAAGGTGGCCCCCTTTACCCCGAGTACCGCCCCGATGGTGAAAATCGCGGCATCACAGACAGAGCTTGCAAAAATCGTCTCGTTATAGAAGGAGTCGTCGCCGGGGGTATCAATCAGATAGACGCTTGTCTTTTTCCAGGTATAATTATCAAAAGATGAATTAATGGAGATTTTTCGGGCGATCTCCTCGTCATCATAATCCATCGCAGAATTTCCGTCATCGACTCTGCCGAGACGCTTGAGCTTTCCTGCAGTGTACAGCATGGCCTCGGCCAAAGATGATTTTCCACTACCCCCATGTCCTAGAATTGCTACATTTCTGACCATACTTGTATCCTGCATCTGTTTCTCCCCAAGATCTTCAGTTATTAACCCCAAACAACGGGTCTTGATTACATGATTATTGAGATAGGTGCCCGCTCAAAAGTACACCCCATATATTCAACTCAAAAGCAATAAAGTCAAGCTTCATAAACGGTTTGCAGCAGAATTATACACTTTTGCCTCGAGGCGATTTCTTAGAACTCAGGCTTTACAGGATTGACTGGCATATTTTTTCCTAAGTGGGTATGCTCGATCTCGCGGCACCGTTGACTCTGCTCCTGAATCTGATAATCCGACACTTTTAGCCTCATAACCTATTCCGTGAAATCAACTGAAAAAATTGCTAAATCCGCGGCGCTTGTCTCTGTAGCCGTCTTTTTCAGCAGGGTGCTCGGACTTGTCCGGGAGCAGATTTTTGCGGGATTGTTCGGAGCAGGATACGCCTATGATGCATTCGTCGTCGCCTTTCGAATCCCCAATCTCCTCAGGGATCTCTTCGGGGAAGGAGCACTGTCGGCAGCGTTTGTTTCAGTCTTTTCCGATTACGATGCAAATCGATCCAGAGAGCAGACCTGGCTGCTCGCCTCAAACGTCCTCTGTTTTTTTGCCATAACAGTGTCATGTATCATCCTGGCTGGAATCTATTTCTCGGACGCTATCGTCAACCTTATCGCCTCTGACTACCGTACCCAGGAAGGGAAGGTGGAATTAACAGCGACCATGACAATGATCATGATGCCGTTTTTGCTTTTCATTTCACTCTCTGCGGTAGTAATGGGCATCCTCAATACCCGCGGCAGATTTTTTATTCCTGCACTGGCCTCGAGTTTTTTTAACCTCGGTTCAATAATCGGTGGCACCTCACTTGCGTTCATTCTCCCCGAGTTCGGCTACCAGCCCATTGTCGGAATGGCCTTCGGCACCCTTATCGGCGGCTTTCTGCAGCTTGCCGTCCAGCTTCCGGCCTTGATAAAGACAGGGTTTCAGTTCACTCCGAGAATTAACCTCAGGGACTCGGGACTTCTCCGAATTCTGAAGTTGATGATCCCGGCAACCATCGGCTTGTCAGCAACGCAGATCAATATTTTCATTGGTACCCGTTTTGCTTCTTCCTGTGCCGAAGGATCTGTTTCATGGCTCAATTATGCATTCAGGCTCGTGCAGCTGCCAATTGGTCTGTTCGGGGTGGCCATTTCCATCGCAGCCCTTCCGGTTCTGGCACGATATGCCGCCCAGAAAAATTTTGTGGAAATGAAGGAGACATTCGTTTCCTCGCTTACCATGGTTTTCTGCCTGACCATTCCAGCGACGTTGGGGCTTATCATTCTGGCTGAGCCAATTATCAGGATAATCTTCGAGCATGGCGCCTTTACTTCTGAAGACACGATGGCAACCGCGCTGGCACTGTCACTCTATGCCAGCGGTTTATTCGCCTATGCGGCAAATAAGGTCATCGTCCCGGTCTACTACGCGATAAACGCGACCCGCTACCCGGTCATTGCCAGTTTTCTGGCAATAGGTTTCAACATTTTCATCATAACGCTGACGATTGAAACCTTTCAGCACAAGGCGATAGCACTCTCGACCTCAGCGACCATGATTATCAATTTTTTCTTTCTGATGGCCGTTCTCTACGTCAAAACCGGAGGATACCCGCTCATACCGTTGCTCAAGGGGCTGGCGAAAATTGTAACCGCCGCCGCGGTGATGGCTGCCCTTCTTCTTCTCTGCTTCATGTATCTGCAAGGGATTGGGCAATTTTCCTTCCTGCTGCAGGTCATTCTGCTGACGGCTATGGTTCTCGGTTCCGTCGTCAGCTACCTGGTGGTACTGCAGGCTCTTGGCCTGCCGGAACTCTCTGCTTTTGTCAGTAGATTCCGGCAGAAATTTTTTGCTCGCTGAGTCAGGCTGCAAGAGTTCTTCACTGTTCGGCTTTTATCGATGCTCGCAAGGCTGCCAGTTCTTTTTTCAACGCTTCCATGTCGGATTTCGAGGCAATGTCCATTTTTCCAAGAGTAGCCTGTACCACCTGTTCGATCTGTTTTTTCAGCTCATCTTTTGATTCCTCAGAGCGTTCCACCATCTCCTCTACCAATTTTTTCCCCTCCTGTTCTGACAATTTTCCTTTCTCGACAAAATCAGCGGCGAGCGCTTCAATCTTCTCTTTCGTCAGGGACATCACACCAATACCGGTGAACATGGCTTTTTTTACCAAATCAATCATGATGAAACTCCTTGTCATTGTTTTATGCAGCATTCCTAAAAAATTCCTCTGCTACTTCGTTTGCCTGCTCCATGGATGAGCTGCTCTGAATACCCGACGCCAGATGGTGGCCAAAATGATAATTGGCGGCAAAGTAGTGGGTAAACTGTTTCAGCCTGCCCAGTCTTTTCTCGGGCCTGAAGCGCTCAGTCAGAAGCGAGACGAAGCGCGAGTAAACCACCTGCCCTGTCTGCTGGCCCGGACCCTGTTCAAGGCCGTAAAGTTCTGCTGCGATATCCCGCAGCAGCCAGGGACATCGGACAGCACCTCTGCCGATCATCAAACCATCGGCACCCGACTGTTCCAGACACCTCTTCGCATCGTTCACACTGAATATACCACCATTTGCAATGACCGGTATTGATAATTTTGTGGTTATCGAGCCGATCAGGGCCCAGCGTGGCTTCCTGCAAAATTTTTCCCCATTTAATCGGGCATGTATCGTGACGAGATCAACCCCCAGGTCCTCAAACATCCGGCAGGAGGAGAGAAGTTCCGCTTCATTCTCTGTCTCCCCCAGCCGAATCTTTACGCTCAGGGGCAGATCAGTCCTTTTCCGCAGACGTTTTATGATCGAGGCAACGGTCATGGTCCGGTTGAAAAGTTCCAACCCTGCCCCGAGCTTCTTCAACTGGGGAGCCGGACACCCGAGATTGACATCGATTCCCTGGGCATCGAGTTCGACCAGCCTTTCTGCAGCTGCTTCCACCTCTTTTTCGTCGGAAGTGAAGATCTGGTAGAAGAGAGGATATTCGCCGGCAGACCGAACCAGAAAGGGTGAGATATTCTCATTTTCACTGGGGAGTCTTTTTGCAGAGAGCATCTCTGTAAAAAAAAGGCCTGCCCCCCCGAGCTCAGCGACAAGTGATCTCAAGGCTGAATGAGAAAGCCCGACCATTGGCGCGAGGGCAAGCGGGACAGGGATGTCAAGATTACGAATCTTCAAGACCATTTCCCGGTGCTTGATGTACTACGCTGCTGCAACTCGAACGATACCATCCTATACCTGGGATTGTCGAGAAAGAGTGCTCTTTATAGAATCCCTATATTTCCAGATTAATGACTTGTTTGAAATCCATCTGGTCAAGATCACGATAAAATTTTACATGTACGGAAAATTCCTGCTTGTCATTTTCATAAAACTTGACACCGACAATGACCCCAAAACATTTAAGAATATTTCCATCGCCGAGGGTGATCTCCGTAACAATCTGCCGTCCCAGCAGCAACCTGGCATTGCTTGTGCTCGAAATTTTAATGGAAAAACAGAGACCTCCCCTGGAAATATCGATCATCTCTCCACCGAACGCCCTTTTGCCGGCATTTCCATAGGGATCAAGAAGGATATTTCTCACCGTGACCGTAATGGAATACCGGGGAAATTCCCTCCTGTCGGAACCCGACATCCTCAGCAGTTCCGGAACTGTGTCATAGGCCTTGCAGAAGTCCTCGAGCTTCTTCTCGATTGTTGGATGTCCCTTCTTCAATTCCTGAAATTTTTGTCGGGGCAGCACATGTATCTGGGACGCTGCCTGCGCCGTCATGGTGACCGTCCAGACCGATACCGAAAAAAAAGGACCAACCCCGATGACTTCTCCAGGCTGAAGCCGCTTGAGAAATATTTCCTTGCTGGCGCACCGGCAGGAGAGTGTCACTGCCCCAGAGTTGACAAAATAGAGACTCGAGTCATTTTCACCGGCACGCACGATCACCTGGTCAGACGAATAGCTCTCCTGCCTCATCGCGTAGTAGAGTGCATTAAACTCCTCGGTGCTCATTTTTTCATAGAGACCACTCCAGATTACGATATGATGATTATTGACCGTTGTGCTTTTTTCTTCCTCAATGATTTCTCCGAGCCTGATGACTTCGGTTAAAGCGAGCGGATTAATCTCGAGCAACCTGTCCCTGAGTTTCTCAGCAGCGCTAAAATCTTTGTTTCGGGCGGCTTTGACAGCATTGGAATACAATTTACTTCCGGCCTTTTCAAGGTCTCCCCGGGCGATGTATGTCTCGACACTCTGCTCTATCTTCTCCATGGAAGACTGGATTATTTCGTATCCGCCCCGGCCGACTTCAAACTCCGCCTGAGCGCTATGGCGGTATTTCGGCTCGACAACAGTCAGCGTCTGCTGCGCGGCGATCAAGGCCGGGTCTTCCTGGTCAAAGCGGTCTTTTCTTTCTTCAATAATTTCGTTTAATATTTCGACGACCTCCTTTTTCGGGGAGGATTTGAGTGCCAGACAGAGTTTTACAATCAGATCAGCAGAGAACTCTTCCATGAATGTCCAGCGCAAACGCAGCAGTTCGACGAAGGCTCCGATGAGGCTCTGATCAGCGCCTGCCTGCCCAAGCTGCATGACGAGCTTGATCTTCAACTCCTCGTGAACCGATTTCAGCGCAGCGAGCAACCGGACCTGCAGGTTGTCACCACTGATTTTGGTAATACAGCTCAATGCCTGTTGCTGAACCCTGATATCTTTGTGGGAAAGATAGGGCTCCACAATCGGGTAAAACGAATCATCGTTGAGCTCGGAGAGAATGAAGATGATGTTTCTGACGACAAACCAGGGAGGCTTTTTCTCCAGGCATGTCCTGAGTATCGGAACGACGGGAGCGCCGGCGCCGGGAATCAGTCGAACGAGCTGCAGCCTGACATTCTTGTCCTTGGAGTGCATCAGCTGGTTGACGAGATAGATTGTCGATCGGCGCCCGAGTGTTGTCAGAATCCTGGCTGCTATTCGCCTGTTTTCGGTGGTATCCGTCAGATACCTTTTGACCAGCTGTTCAAGCGCATCCCTGGCCGCAATGCTTTCCTGCAACTTTACGATTGTCCCTTTAATATCACCGTTTTTTTTCAGGCTGCCACACTCGATATCGTGCAGAACGGTCGTCAGTTTCAGTGCTTCCTGCCAGTATTTTTCATCATTGAGCAATCGCAGTGTCAACTTGTGCGTCTGGCTGCAGGCAACACCGAAAACACGGATATATTCGGTCTCGAACGCTATCCAGCGGACAAATTGTGAAAACAGCGCGTAAAGAATTTCAAGATCGTTGCTGTCAGACAGAGAAGCCGAGAATTTTGTCAGCACAGAAACACTGTTCTCCCGAATCTGCAGATCGCTGTCGACAAGGTAATCGGCAAAACGGGCGAGCAGCGGGATAACCTCGGTGCGGCGCCCTTCCTGGTACATCTGGTGAACATATGCCCCCAGGTTTTCGGCAAAATCCCGATCCTTGAGAACCTCGATTTCTCCCGAAGACAACCTGTTGAGGATCCGCTCAGTCCTGCCCTGAGAACGTGCCATTTCTGCATCAAGCAGGACCTGTTTGGCCTTTGCCAGCGCTCTCTGCTGCCTCTCGTTCATTTCAACCATAACCGACGACACAATTCCAGTTGTTATCTTTCTCTTGTCAAGAGAGTAGTATTCACCTGTTAATAGTATAGCAAAAACGAAACAAGATGAAGTGCTCTGCAGAAAAATGTCCCTGGAAAACGAGGAAATGTTTCGTGTGCAGGGAAAGACCCGGACACATTTTATAATCAACAGAAGTGGCGCAGAAAAAACCCCGCCATCCCCGGGAACAGCCATCGTTGTAGCAGGCCGTACCGGGGACGGGTTCCGGTTCTTGTAAACGAAGGATCGCTGTCCTAGTTGCTCACCGGCTCTCCGAAGGGATTAAGTCGTTTTCCGGCTTCAACGTCAACGGTGATGTACATTTTCAGATGGGTCATACCCAATGCCCCGCCAAAACCTTCTTCCAGTGTCACCATACATGTTTTGTTAGGCTTGATAAAGGCGATCATGACGACGTTTGATGAGGCTTCTCCAACCAGCTTCCAGTTATTATTCGCCATTGATGAAACCAGAAAATCCTTGAGAGAATTGATTTCCAGCTTTCCTTTGTATTCTAGAATGCCGCCTCTGAAGGATTCCGTTTTAATTGCTATGCTGTCCTCGCTGTTCCATTTCATTTCGGCAGGAAGAACAATGTCTTCAAAATTTCCTACTGAATTGGACAGCGGCGCCAGTTCCGCCGGCGGAGGTGGCGCCAGTTTTGAGGTACAGCCATTAAGAATAACGAAAATACCGACTGACAGAGCGCTCATTAAAAAAATTCTACCGAATCCCCGCATCATTATACATCCTCCATTTCATTTAATAACCTGAGTTTATAGATTGCTGGAAGCTCATCTTCCTTCTCTCCACGATATCTCTTTTGGCCTCGCGCAGTTGCTTAGGGTCTCAACCGCCAAGGCTAATTTAATCTAATAATGCAGCAATCACAACAATCACGCTATCTTTGCTCGTTTTTTATCTCAAGCCGCTACGTATCGCCAGGCAGTCAGGACCTGCTGAGTAAAACACCACAATGATTTGTTTGCACCATATCGATCAATAATGGTAACCTTAAGAAAACAATTGGAACCCCATGAAGACATTATCCATTGCTGTTTCTGAATTTCCGATCAGACTTGGCCAGTTTTTGAAGCATGCCTCCATCGTTTCTGACGGTGTTCAGGGAAAAAAATTGATCACAAGCGGTGAAGTGCGGGTCAACGGAACACCTGAATTCCGGAGAGGAAAACAGCTGCGGTTGGGAGATATCGTCATCGTCGGCAATACCAGCTATGTATGCACCGCGCGGTCGGCCTAGTTCTTCCAATCATTTTATTGCATCACCTGTTTATGGTACACAACTCACCGCTTGATAACAGTATCCCGCTGGCAGAACGCTTGAGGCCGGAACGACTGAGTGATTTCTTTGGTCAGCAGCAGTTGCTTGCCGACGGTAAAATGCTCGGGGAACTGCTCCAGTCAGGTGCCATCCCGTCGCTGATCCTCTGGGGACCGCCGGGCACCGGTAAAACAAGTCTCGCCCACATCATCGCCCGATCGATCAATGCCACATTTATATTTTTTTCGGCGGTGCTTGCCGGTGTCAAGGAGGTGCGAAAGATTGTCAAAGACGCTGAAGAACGAAGAAAAACAGACAGCAGCGCCAAGACAATCTTCTTTGTCGACGAGATTCACCGATTCAGCAAGAGCCAGCAGGATGCCTTTCTGCCGCATGTTGAAAGCGGGTTGTTTACGCTTATCGGAGCTACCACTGAAAACCCTTCCTTCCAGGTAATAGCTCCGCTCCTGTCGCGCTGCCGGGTGCTTGTCCTCAACCCGCTGTCTGGCGATGATCTCCGCAGAATTATCAACCGTGCCCTCGAAGACAGGACCAGGGGGCTGGGTGCATATGGCCTTTCGCTGAGCGCCGACGCACTGCAGTTCCTGATTGATCTTGCAGATGGCGACGCCCGCAACTGCCTCAACATCCTTGAGATCGCAGCCGCACTTGTTATCCAGAAAAAGCCTGCCAAGAGCAATTGCAACATATCGACAGAGATCCTCAAAGAGGCTTCACAGAAAAAAACACTGCGCTATGACAAAGGCGGTGATGAACATTTTAACCTGATATCAGCGCTGCACAAGAGCCTGCGAGATTCAGACCCCGATGGCTCCCTTTACTGGCTTTATCGCATGCTGGAGGCCGGCGAAGACCCGCTCTATATTGCCCGGCGTCTTATCCGCTTTGCCTCCGAAGATATTGGCATTGCCGATCCTCAGGCCCTGGTCCAGGCCAACGCCGGGTGGTCGACCTATCTTTCGCTCGGCTCCCCGGAAGGTGAACTCGCCCTCGCCCAGGTTGTCGTTTATCTGGCCACCGCGCCCAAAAGCAATCGTGTCTACTCAGCATCTTTACAGGTAAAACAACGCATCAAGGAAACAGGATCCCTTCCGGTTCCCCTGCATATCAGAAATGCGCCGACTGCATTGATGAAAGAGTTTGGCTACGGCAGAAATTATCAATATGCCCACGACCACAGGGATGCACTGGTCGAGCAGAGCCACCTGCCTGCCGAACTTGAGGGCGTTGTTTTCTATCAACCGACCAATAACGGCTATGAATCAGTTGTCGGGGATCGCCTCGCCAAATGGAAAAAAATCCTTCAACAGAGATATTCAAAGAAATGATTACCTATCCTGCCAGTCTTCACCCTCGTTTTTTTCTATCTCTTCGTTTGCCTGTCTCTGCTGCTGCCGGAATGCGGCTTCTCCGCAGCTGATAAATCGGCTGATTTCACCATTTTTTTCTCCGGCAATGTTATCGGTGAACTCGATGACTGCGGCTGAGGCTCCAGTAAACTGGGCGGTCTGTCCAGAAAAGCCTTCAAGATCACAGAGTATTCAGAAAAACACCAGACCCCTTACCTGCTGCTTGATGCCGGCAACCTCCTCTTTAAGCAGGCAACCGTAAACAAAGAAGCGCACAGGGAAATCACCGCAGCTCAGGCCCTGGTCGACAGCTATATCAAGATGGCCTATGATGCCGTTGCTGTCGGTCCGCTTGACCTGGCCATGGGAGCCGCTTTTCTTGGGCAGAACGAGCATCGGGAACTGCCCTGGATATCAGCTAATGTCTATAACCCCGACGGCACCCGGACGTTCACCCCTTACCGGTCGATAGACACGGCAGGGTTGAGAATCGGGGTGATCGGCCTGACCGATGACAGCGGGAAAAAACGGGAGGATGTTATCATCAGGAGCTGGGAAGAAGAATTAGCGCTACTGTTACCGGCCATTGTCGAAAAGCATGACCTCATTGTGCTGCTGACAACGCTTTCTCAGAGTGTTCTGGCAGGAATAAGCGAGACCTTTCCTGAGATAAAAATCGTTGTTGGAGCAGACAGACGGAAGGGAAATATTAACGGGCTTGTCACCAAAAATGCACTGTTTGTACAGACGGCTGACCAGGGAAAACACCTCGGTCAGCTCACGGTCACATGGAATGGGGCGCCCTGGGAAGAAGATCAGCTGAAAAAACTCATCGCCCTGAAAAACACAAAGGTCGCCGTCATCAGGCAACTTGTGCAGTTAAACAGGATCAAGGACAAAACGAGTTCAGACTACCAGCGGAAGAAGACCTTTCTTGAACAGGAAAAAACTCGTATAAGCTTGGAGATCAGGGACCTTGAAACCTCGACCGACAAAGATGTGGCAAAAACCGCGGCCAGCTCTTACTCTTCCGTAATCATACCGCTCACCCCGTCAATTCCGGAAGACCCTGAGATAAGAGCGATTGTCGATTCCGTGAAAAACTGAACGACAAAAAAGGCCGGATTCCCAGACGGAACCGGCCTTTTTTGGGTGTTGGTCAAACAGTGGTTAACAGCCAAACGCCTGCTGGAGATTTGGAACCGTCTGCTTTTTACGGCTCATCATGCCATCGATCCACATCGATCCATTTTCCAGTTTACTGTCAAAAGCTTTTTCAATAAGTGCCGGGTCATCAGAGAGAACAACGAGATCGGTGCCTTCTTTGACAACATCGGTCAGCATTAACAGGACGGAATGGCGTCCGTCCGCCTTTACCTCTTCCATTGCTTTCACCAGCTCGCCGCGTATTTCGGCTACCTGATCAAGGGTCGCCAGCTCGAGCTGTCCGACTCCGACCTTTTTGCCTTTCATGTCGAAATCCTTGTAATCCCTGAAAAGAAGATCCTTGGCAGGGACGCCTGCGACGGAAGATTTTGCCTTGAGCATCTCCATGAACAGTTCTTCAGTATCATTCACACCGGCCACCCCTTTGAGATCGGCGACCGCGGCCTTGTCGTCGTCGGTGCAGGTGGGTGACTTGAAGTTGACAGTATCACTCAAAATAGCTGCAAGCATGCCGCCGGCAACATCCTTAGGGACCGCCACTCCGGCTTCTTTAAACATCTTGTTCAAGACCGTGCCTGTACAACCGACCGGTTCCGCCCGGAAGAGAATCGGGTTATTGGTGGTGACATCACCAATTTTGTGATGATCGACAATCGTAACAACCTCAGCACCGGCGAGATTGGCGGGTCCCTGGGCGATGTCACTGAAGTCAACGAGGGCGAGCTGTTTTCCGGCTGCATCAGAAATTTTCTCCGGAGCGGCAAGGCCGAAACGATCCAGGACCATTTTCGATTCAGGGTTGAGGGTACCAGCATCACTTTGCATGTATGCTTTTGCATCCTTTCCCTGGGCTTTTAAAAGAGCAGCAAGAGCAATAGCCGCAGTTACGGAATCAGTATCCGGGTTAGAATGGCCAACGACACAGATAGTCATGTTAATCCCTCCAAATGATGAAATTTTGTTATGTTAAAACACGTTATTTGCTGTCACAGAAAATGACAATCCAACATCAAAACAGTCGCATAGAATAGTGTTTTCGTCAGCGGGCGTCAAGTATAAAAGGAAGCTCTGTTGCTGTTTGAAAAAGCTGGCGTCATGCTGCTCAAAAGTGAGAAATGTTCCGAAAACAAATCCTTTTGTATACGCGGACAGAGCCATTTCCCTCGTGACTTATGTGAGCCCACAAAGTATAGTGTGCTGGAATTAACTACCGGTATACTATCAATAAAACAGAATGGCTCATGATGGAAGAACAGCAAAGCGGACCTACAAGAAGGATAAAACGAAGGACATTTAAAAATTTTCTGCCGCTGTTTGTCATCCTCCTTGGACTTTTATTTGTTCTCCTCTATTTTCTTTTCCCACAGAACGATTCAGATCAGCAGCCAGCCTCGACTGCAGCTGTCGAGGCCACACCATCGTCTGACGATGGCCTTGCTTTGGACCAGTCATCGTCAACCGTTGAACCGTTGACGCCCCAGAATGATGCATCGCCCCCGGAAACCGCCGACCA
>CAXXTV010000009.1:0-342227 GCA_963674815.2 Desulfocapsaceae bacterium | reverse complement strand
GCTTCCTGTGCAGAACACTGCCCATGATCGCCTTGGCGAAAATGTGGAACAGGTCCGTGCCGACTGCCAGGATACCCTTTACTCCCACGCTCATCAGGGCCGGGGCGATAATGAAACCACCGCCCGCACCGATGCAGCCGGTGATAAGACCTGCACAGAGCCCGACAAAAACGGAAGCGAAGAATATCGCATTGGTATAGTGTGATGGCATGTATGCCGTTTTTCCGCCCAGGACATTCGGCAGCCCGGAGCCGTCCCCTGCTGCAATGGCAATACCGCCGAACAGTATCGGCAGCAGCAGGAGCAGCAGCAGCCCCTTGCGCCTGCGGCTCTTCAGGATGTTGGTGGACATCTCCAGCTCCCAGCGGGCGTGTGCCTCGGAGCCTTTCATGAGCAGTTGATAGAATTCTCTTGCGTAACTCATAATTGTCTTGTTCTCCCTCTTGGTAAATGTACTGTGTTGTGTAGGTAAATCCGGTTGCGTGACCGCAAAATCAGATAGGCATTGACATGAACTTCTTTGCCTGGGCCTGGTCGATCTTTTCCTGGTGCAGACGTTTCTTCTCGTAGGCGTCCGCCAGTTTTTCCAGCAATGGTTCAAGCTCGATGGGCTTCATCAGGTAGTCGAATGCCCCGAGTTTCATGCCTTCGATACCGGAGTCCACCGAGGCATGACCGGTCAGTAAAACGACTTCGACAAGCGGTTTCAGCACGCGGATCCGCCGCAGGGCTTCAATGCCGTCCATGCCGGGCATTTTCACGTCAAGCAGAACGACATCGATGCGATTTGCCTCCAGGAGATCGAGAGCTGCCTGACCGCCGTCTGCACCCAGGGCAACCAATCCTTTTTTATTCAACCTTTTCACCATCATTTCCCGAAACTCTTCTTCGTCATCGACGACCAGCACGGTAAATTCTCTCATGATTTGCCTCTCTGTCTGTTTTGATAAAGGTAATTTTGGTACCATTTCAACATTCTCAATAGTTGGCTTAAACAGTCATGCCCATGGACATGACCGGTAACACTATGGTGAAGACCGCCCCTCCTCCCTTCCTGTTTTCTGCCCGGATCGTTCCTCCGAGCTTGTGGACGATATCGTAGCTGATGTAGAGCCCCAGCCCCGTGCCTTTCCCCGGTGCCTTGGTGGTGAAGAACGGGTCAAAGAGCTGTTTCAGGTGTTCCGGTTGTATTCCCGGGCCGGTATCGGTGATATCTACCTGTACCTGCCCGTCTTTGAGGAACCGGGTGCAGACCGTTACCTCACCATCCCTGCCGACGGCATCTATGGCGTTGTTGATCAGGTTGAGAAAAACCTGCTGCAATTGTGGACCATCGGTGAGGGTCTCGGGGACGTTGGCGTCTAGTTTTCTGATTATTGTGATATTGTTGTAGCCAGCCTCTTTCTCGACAAAGGAGATTGTCTCCGTGAGCAGATCATTGACCTGTACCTTTTCATTCTGTGCGCTCATTTTTCTCGAAAAACCAAGGAGCCTGTGGGTGATGGTTCCGGCCCGCCGGACATGATATTTGATCTGTTCAACAGCCTTGGCATACTCCTCATAGTTCTTCAGCCGGGCGGGGTCTTCATCCGGCAGCAGTTCGCCTATCCAGCCCGCCTGGTTGGTGATCATCTGCAGCGGGTTGTTGATTTCGTGGGCAATTCCTGCGGCGAGCCGACCGACCGTGGCCATTTTCTCCACCTGGGCAAATTGAAGGTGCAGGGCTGCGTGCTCCCGGTCTGACTGTTCAAGTTTTTTTGATAAAGAGATGCTAATAACCGTTGCTCCCGACATGGCTGCAACCGAGATAATGATGACAATCAGGATGATCTGATTCCGGACCTGCAGGTAGTAGCCAAGAGAATCGGCAATGTTCGCCTTCAGGATCAGCAGCCAGTGCCCCTTGTCAATCCAATGGGTTGAATAGATGTCAGTATCCATTACCTGCAAGCCTTCGGAATCAAACGAAATGAGCCTCCTCTCGGCCGCGCTCAGCTGAACCAGCCCCTGCAGGCTTGGGGTCTGGAATTCCCCGGAACGGTTGACGATAAAGACATCTCCGCGGGGGCTGAGCTGGGCTGAGTGCAGCAGTGAATTGAAAAAGCTCGAGTTGATCGTGGCCCGCAGGACAAAGGTTTTCAAGGGGTTGGTGACCGCCACCACGAAATGCGGCACACCCCTGTAGCCGTCAAAGACATCGCTGACATGCACGCCGTTGATCAGGGTTTCCTTGAACCAGCCGGCGTCCGCATAATTCTTGCCCTCGACCTTGCTGCGATAGGGGCCGACATAGGCGTGCTGGTGGCCCGAGGCGTCAATTGTCTGCAGATCGACGGTATCGCCTTTGGGCGACATGGCCAGATAGAGCTGCTCAATGTTTTTCTGGTCCAGCAGATAGTCTTCCGAATGCATGGCCACCACCGCATTCAAAAAACTGATCTTCTCTTTTAAGAACATCTCGATCACTTCACCGCGGTGGGCGACGGTACTCAGCGCCAGTTCCCCCAGTTTGTTGACATTGGTCTCTTCAACCGAGGTTTTCATCATCCAGGCAAAACCGACAATCGGTACGACGCTCAGGCAAAAAAAGGCAATGAGCAGATTGCGGGTGATGATGGCGTAGTATTTCTTTTTCCTTTCCATGGTCGTCTCAGCAGGCAAAGATGGTTCGTACCTGGTCAACCAGCTGGTTTTCAGGAGTCTTTTCACAGAGAATCAGGTCGCCAGGCAGGGTAAATTCGCCAAGATCAAGAGAATCCTGCGTTCCCTGATCGACAAGGAGAATGGTTTTAACGGCACGATTGTTCAGCAGTTCGAACAAGTTGACCGTCACCCGATTGTATGATTTCAGAAACAGGACCACCAGGTCAGGGTGGCTGGCAAGAATAGTCAAATCTGCCGTACGACCAATGACAGCCGATTCCGACAGGATGTTGTAACGCTCCTTGAAGGCCGTGCAGATCTGCTCTATCGTGCTGGACTGCTCTTCAAGTTCCGCGACACTGGCAGTAATGAATAGGATTTTTTTCGTCTGTGGAGGAAGCAGGGCGGAGGATACCGGCAGTTTGTTCTCGATCAGGAAGGAAATAACCTCGACAGCATCAAGGAATTGTGGTGACCCCGCCTTTACTCTCAGGAGGTCGGCGGAGACCCAGCCCCTGATCTTGTCAGGGGAAACACTGCAGGCGCTGGCGATTTCCTCCAAAGAGAGCAGGCGATTACTGGCCTGTATATGGTGATAAAAGCGTCTCTTCATGTGGTTTCGTTCGGCATCTGTTTGGGGCCAATACCCGGTTTCCCTTCCTTTTCTGACTGACTGACATTGAGCAAGAGGTGCGCCAGAGTGAAAAGCGGGCGTAAAATATATTTATATTTATTAATATCAGGTACATAAGTGTTCTTTGCAATATTCGGGAGAACAGACCCTCGCGGCCGCCTGACCGGTGTTGTGAAGCAACCGTTACAAAAAATATGATGATCTCCTGAATACCTTGGTGGAATAGGGAAAAATGCTGTTAAGTAATGGTTACAAAAGGATTCCGCCTGAGCAGGCAGGTGTAGCGGGCGTAACAACCAGGATGGATAGGTATGACAGATAACGATACCCTTGTGGGAATACTGGAAAAACAGAAGAAAGACCTGGTCTCCCGGTTTTTGCATCAACATGAGGATGCCCGGAACAGCAGGTCGTTTATCGACAAGATCCTCTCCAATATCTCCGATCTGCTGATCATTTTATCCGTTGATCTGGAACTTATTCAGGCCAGCAAAGAGATATATACCGTCCTTGGCTACGAGCCGGATGATCCTGAGCTGTTTTTGGGGGACATCGTCGAGGAGGATACCTGTCGCCAGCTGATTGACCTGCTGGAAGAGGGGGAATTCAGCGACCGGGAAATGAACCTGTTGCACCGGGATGGCCAGAAGATTCCGGTTGTCATGCGGGGAACGCTGTTTACCACTCCTTCGGGCAGGGTCCTGTACATGTTGAATGCCTCGGATCGGCGGGATATCTATTCGGTGCTCGAGCAGGTACGCGAGGTACAGAACCAGCTGATCCATTCGGGCAGGCTGGCAAGCCTTGGCGAAATGGCAGCCGGGGTGGGGCATGAACTCACCCAGCCGTTAAATACGGTGCTGCTGCTGGCGCGCAACTCGCTTAAAGCAATGGACAGTGCCAGCCCCGATACTGGGATGATCCGGGAGAATCTGCAGACCATCATCGACCGGGTGAACCACGCCTCCACGATCATCCGCAGTCTGAAAGGTTTCGCCTCGAAGGTTCAGGAGGAAGCGGTACCGACTCGGGTGAATGTCATCATTATGGATATCCTCAATTTTCTCGAGGCCCAGCTGGAGCTTTCCGGGATCAGGGTGGATCTTGACCTTGATGACAAGGTCATATACGTGCTGGGGCAGGAGGTCAAACTCGAGCAGGTACTGCTCAATGTCATTCAGAACGCTATCCAGGCGCTGGCCCAGACCAGTGAGGCGGTCCTGCGGATACGCACCTTCAGACACTCCGGTGTTGACCCGCAAAGTCTGCTGCAAAAGAACTATGTGGGCATTGCCGTTTCCGATAACGGCCCGGGAATCCCCGAGGACCTGCAGGCAAAGATTTTTGATCCCTTTTTTACCACCAAGCAGGTCGGTACCGGCATGGGCCTGGGATTGTCCATCGTCGAACGGATCGTCAGGGGCTATGGCGGCCACCTGAAGGTGCAGAGTGAACCGGGCAGGGCAACAACCTTTTCTATCTACCTTCCCGAACTGGAAATCAGCTGAGATGACATCTAACGAGAGGCTCCCCATGGCAGTTTCCTCCACGCAGCCCGTGCTGGTCATTGATGATGATCAATATCTCCTGTCGGCCATCGGCCAGACCCTGAAGCTCGGCCTCTATCAACCGGTTCTTTTCAGTAACCCGCTTGCCGCTCTCGAGGAGCTGCGGAGCACCAGTTATCTCTCTGTCATCGCCGACATCCGCATGCCGGTAATGGACGGCATGGAGCTGCTGGAAAAACTCCAGGCGATTGATCCCGATCTGCCGGTGATCCTCATTACCGGTCATGGCGATATAACCCTGGCTGTTCAGGCCATCAAGGTCGGAGCCTACGATTTTCTGGAAAAGCCGGTGGACGATGAAATATTGCTGGCTTCCTTGAAACGTGCAGTGGAAAAGAGGACGCTGATCCTGGAAAACCGCCATCTGCAGGAACAGATTGCCAGGCAGGATAACCAGTCGTTTTACCGGGGCATGGTCGGTTGCCACCCCCTGATGAATCGACTTTATGAGGTTGTCGAAAAAGTCGCCCGGGAAGACGATCCGGTGCTGCTCTTTGGCGAGACCGGAACCGGCAAGGAGCTGGTCGCCAATGCCATCCATGAAATCTCCAGGCCCGGGCAGCCTTTTGTTGCGGTCAACATGGCGGCCATGGCGGCGGACATTATCGAATCGGAGCTGTTCGGTCATGAAAAAGGCGCATTTACCGGGGCAATCAGCGACACCGTCGGCAGGTTTGAGCATGCCGGTGAGGGCACCCTCTTTCTCGATGAGATCTGCAGCCTGCCGCCGACGCTCCAGGCCAAGCTGCTGAGGGTTCTGGAGGAGAGGGGTTTCACCCGGGTGGGAAGCAATGTCAACCGTCAGCTGAAGGCCAGGATCATCTCCGCTACCAACCGCAATCTACCCGAAGAGATCGAGAGGGGCAATTTTCGGCAGGACTTGTTCTATCGCCTGAATGGGCTGCAGATAGACATCCCGCCTTTGCGAAACCGCAAGGAGGATATCCCGCTGCTCGTCGAATTTTTCCGCCAGGAGTATTGTCGTGACCGCGAGCGTGATATACCGCCCTTCTCCCCGGCGCAGCTGGAAGAGATTGTCAAAAACGACTGGCCCGGAAACATCCGGGAGCTGCGCAACACGGTGCGGAGGCTCTGCGTGTTCGGCGAAGAGCGGGAGACCGGAGCCGACAAGAGAGACACGGCTGATCCTACTGCCGGGGAAGGCAGACAGTCCTCGCTCAAGGTCTACCTTGAGTCTGCCGAAAAGGAGTATATCCTCAAAATCCTGGCTGACTGCAACGGCAAGGTCGGCAGGGCGCATGGCGTTCTCGGGCTCTCCCGCAAGGGCCTCTATGACAAGATCAACAAGTACATGATTGACCTGGAGCTCTTGAAAGGTAAATCCCGGCCGTAAACGGCTCTGCGTGAGGATTCACCTCAAAGCCCATGTATTCCCCACCGCTCCAGAGAGTGACGCGCTGTTTTTTGATACTTATAGTTTCTATTTTACAGTTCGAGTTCGAGTAATACGGTGACAGCGACGCACAGATTTTATTGTTGTTTGTATTGAATGGTGCAGATCCCTGGGAATGTGGATACCGGGTGATACGGAAACAGCACAGGGGTGATCACGTTGCAGCTGTTAAGATGAAGGGGGCTCACGCTTTCAGGACACGAAGGAGCAGCAGCATGGAAAAGGTATTTCTCGATGTTTTTGATGATTTCCTGGGGTCGGTTCGAGAACCCTTGGTCGTGCTTGATGCTCATCTCAGGGTAATCAAGGCCAATGAGGCCTTTTACACAATTTTTGCGGTCGAGCCTGAAGAGACCTTGGGCAACGTTATCTATGATCTTGGCAACCATCAATGGGATATACCAAAGCTGAGAGAGTTGCTCGAAACCATCCTGCCCCAGAACACCATTCTCAAAGATTTTGAAGTGGAACACACCTTTGAAGGGATCGGTTTCAAAATAATGCACCTGAATGCCAGGAGAATCTATGACCAAACAAACAAAACCCGGCTGGTTCTCCTTTCCATAGAAGATGTTACAGAACGCGAATATTACAAAAGGCATCTTGAGGAAATTGTCGCGAGTCGCACAACCGAGCTCAGGTTGTCCCGGGAGAAAGCTGAAACGAGCAGACACATCGCCGAGACCGCTCTTGTGGAAATCAAAAAGTTAAAAGACCAGTTGGAGGCTGAACGGGCCTATCTTCAGGAAGAGATAAAACTGGAATACAATCATGGCAACATCATAGGGAAGAGCGACGAGATAAAATATGTTTTGTACAAGGTTGAGCAGATTGCCGCTACAGACGCCAATGTCCTGATTCTTGGAGAAACGGGAACCGGCAAGGAACTTGTTGCCAGGGCAATACACAACCTCAGCGAGAACAGGGAGCGGGCCATTGTCAAGATGAACTGTGCCGCTCTTCCCGCAAACCTGATTGAAAGCGAGCTGTTCGGTCATGAGAAAGGCGCATTCACCGGGGCGCATTCAAAGAGAATCGGGCGATTTGAAGTGGCAAACGGCACCACCTTGTTTCTTGATGAGATTGGCGAATTACCGCTTGATCTGCAGCCCAAACTGCTCCAGGTAATTGAGAGCGGCAGGTTCGAGAGATTGGGCAGTTCAACGACGCGAGAGGTAAAAGTCCGAATCATAACCGCCACCAATCGTAATCTGCAGGAGGAGGTCAGCAAAGGGCGATTCCGGGAAGATCTCTGGTACAGATTGAATGTTTTTCCCATTACCCTGCCGCCACTGCGCGACCGGTTGGATGATATTCCGCTTCTGGTCAATCACTACGTCGACAAGATTGCTAAGCGGCTGGGCAAGGTTGTCGAAATGATTCCAGCAACCGTCATGAAAACCCTGCAGAGTTATCATTGGCCTGGAAACGTGCGGGAGCTTGAAAACGTTCTTGAGCGTGCGGTAATCAACACCTCAGGCCCAAAGTTATGCCTTATGGACGATCTCAAAAAGCCGTTCAAGGACTTAGCTGCAAACAAGAAGACCCTGGAGGCCGTCGAAAAAGATCATATAATCAGGGTACTGGAACAGGCCCACTGGAAGGTCAGCGGCAAAAACAGCGCGGCCGAAATTCTTGGTTTAAACCGCAGTACCCTGCGTGCCCGCATGCGTAAACTGGGCATTCAAAAGCCAATGCTTTAAATCCTTCCAAAAACATCCTGGCTTTACACTCCAGGTCATATACAGCCACGTGGTCATATGTGACCTGTAACTGACGACCATAAACGAGTATCGAGTCTCTGTTTTTCAATCACTTTTCCCCAATAAAGCAGACGGATACGATACGTATTGTCAAGAAAGCAGTACCTGGCGCCTTACTTGCAATGGATAGTGTGGAGCCGGTTGCTGCGCGGGAGTCGCGGCGTCCAATCCAAATAACGAAAAGCACAGTTACGAGGCATTAACACACAATGAGGATCATTATGAAACCAATACATCTGCTTAAAAACGTTCTTCTGGTCATCCTGCTGGTTACCTTTGTGGGGTGCGCATCGACGGCGAGTCGTGAGGGTACCGGGGAGTATATCGACAATTCCGTTATTACGACGAAAGTCAAGGCGGCAATTTTCGGAGACGAGTCCCTGAAATCAAGCGAGATCAACGTTGAAACGTTCAAGGGCGTCGTCCAGTTGAGCGGCTTCGTCAGTTCCCAGGCCGACATCAACAGAGCGGTCGAAGTTGCGCGCTCCGTCAAGGGGGTGACCTCGGTCAAGAATGACATGCGGGTTAAGTAGGCACATGCGCTCCAGAATTTGAGGGATAGGAAGATACCTTCACATCCCTTGGGCACAGCTCACAATTCACCTCAATTTTACTTGTTATCCATGGAGGATCATATGTTGTGGACTATCACCATCATATTGCTCGTTCTCTGGGCGCTCGGACTGGTCAGCAGTTATACCATGGGCGGATTTATTCATATTCTGCTGGTGCTGGCCTTTATTGTCATACTGGTGAACATCATCCAGGGGCGGAAGATTTTGTAGCCTGAACATGGGAGAACTCTATTACCTTCGCGCTCGAATTACATCAGGTTGACGGGATCCCCTCCCGGGTTCTACCAATGTGACCCTGGGTGGCTATATCTGACCCAATGGTTACATAGAGCCTTATCCTGCCGCCTGTTTCTTCTCTGTGCTGCCCTGGTTCTTTGAAATTTGTTTTGTAATATCAACGCGATGAGCATTAGATCTCTGTGTACAAAGCAACGGGTATAAAGATTGCTCTATGAATATCACGAAGGTCTGGAAACAAGGGGATGCAACCTGTTAACCACCTTCCCGCAGATTTTCTGCAAACGTTTCATATTTCAGGAGGTTTTCCATGCAATTAACACTTGAAGAACTCAAAACAGCAATTTTAAAAAAAGCTGAAACATCACCGAAGCCCCAGCTCTACATTAAAGATTTTTACGCCTGTGATCCTGAGACGAAGCCGCGTGTCTTGAAAAATGCCGCAAATGATCTCGTCAAGGAAGGCAAGCTCATGTTCTGGTCTTCCGGGTCAACAACCATGTATGCCCTGAAAAATCGAATTAAAAACGAGGAAACGCTCGGCGGCATTTAATCTCCCCGGCAGAAGATCTATCAGCTACGCATGAATCTCCTGATTACTCCTGCGAAACAGGCAGAGAGATGGAGGAAGAGGATGAAAAAAAATAAAGGATTTACACAGAAGTTCAAAGCCGACATTGCCCTGCTGGAGTCTGAATTGACACGGTTCAAGGTTCGTGGCATGGGCTTTACCGCCGAAGCAAAAGACAGTCATGATGAGCATGTTGAAGCATTGGAAGAGAAGATTGATGCAATAAACGACAAGCTGAGCGAGTTCGACAAAATCGACGAACATCTGTGGGAAAAATTACAAGGCGATGTCGAAAATAGCTGGCGAGAGCTGCAGGCGGCACTTCAAAATGCAATCGAAACATTCAAGACAGAACCAGGCGTGGCAGATGCTCACGGGGGAGATGACGGTCCCTTCCCCTATGGCGAGGGCTTGAGCGGACGCTCTGCCGGTAAAGAAAAAATCAAAACAGGAGCATGTATCATGGGAGACAAAGGCGGTAAAAAAGACAAGGCCAAGAGTCAGAGGCAGAACCAGGAAAAGCAGGAGCAGAAACAGGGGAAAAAGGATGAAAAACAGCCCAAGGAGAGTCCAATACCCGCTACAAATCGGTAAACCCGGACCTTCTGGAAAACAAGTGAAAAATGTTGTGAGCGGGCACGGAGGATCTCATGAGGCTGAAATTCAAATTGAATTAAGGGATGCTTTTTATGGCACCACGAGAACCCTGACATTCCAGGTTCTCAAACCACAGGCTGATGGGCAGCTGAGGCCTCGTGAGGAAACCCTTCAGGTGAAAATACCAAAAGGCGTGACGAATGGTTCTGTAATCCAGCTTGACGGTCTGGGGGGTAGAGGTCTCGGCGGTGCTCTGGACGGTGATCTGCTGCTCAGGGTGACAATTCTGCCGGACCCCCGCTTTCAGGTGGTGGGACATAACCTGCACACAGCGATAGGCGTCTCCCCCTGGGAGGTTATTCTTGGTGCTGAAATTCCGGTAAAGACGGTCGATGGAACTGTAAATCTTAGCATACCGGCGTATTCTCAGAACGGTCAACGATTCCGCTTGAAAGGCATGGGCATACCCAAAAAAGGGACATCTGCCGGGGACATCATCATTGAAATCGATATCCGGGTTCCTCACTCACTGAGTGAGAAGGAAAAAGGGCTTGTTGAGGAGTTATCCAGAATATCCCGCTTCAACCCCAGAGATCAGAAGAAGAGATCTATACCATACACAAAGATGTGACCCGGCCATTTCCACAATTGAAGCTAAACTTCAAGCTGTCCGGTCAATTGATTGACTGACAGAAAAGCGCGGGACTGAACATTATGATTATTGTCCAGATAATACTCAGCACCCTTCCAGAGAAGCAGAAAGAAGTCAGGCAAACACTTCTCTCCATGATTGAGCCGCCGGCAAACGGCAATGGGCTGCTCAGTTACGGCATCTATCACGACCTCGAAGATATCACTGTTTTTAAATTGATGTCAGAATGGGAAAGCCGTCAGCATCTGAACGTCCATCTGAACTCTGACAGATTCGGCGTGCTGCTCGGCACCAAAAGCCTGCTCAGTAAACCAATTGATATAAAGATTTTAACCGTTACCCATGTGGAAGGAATGAATGCGGTGAAAAAAGCACGGGTAAAATCGGAAAAGTAATATCTCGAAGTTGCTGGAACTACCCATAAGAATGCTTCCCATCCAGGCAGATCTGCCTTGGCGGCAGCGCTTTCGATAGCAGGTCATCATTCAAAACAGGTCTGTGACCGCTCCGTGCTGAAGGTCAGGGGGGGGGTCTGCAAAATGCCAAGAACGTTGGGACAACAGGGAAGAGCGAAAACGAGCAGCTTTTCTCTAGAGGCAGGCGCCGGTGAAGTATGGGGACGGTAACGTAATAATGAGGGGCACGATGGGGCTTACCACACTGATCGGATATTATGCAGACAACGGCGAAGCCCGAATGGCGTTTCAGGGGCTTGCAGCCAAGGGCTGCCGCGATAGTTTTGTGCTCATACACAAAGGTGTTGATGGCAAAACTTCGCAGACGCGTCCTTCTCTTTTTCGCTGTCCCTCCCGTCTGGTTTTCGCAGCAATTATCTGCACCTTGCTGACAGGGATTTTTCCTGTCGCTGTTCAGTGGCTCAACCCGTCTCCGGCAGAGACGTTCTATGGGCTGCCATTTTACCTGAGCGCCTGCACCTTTGCCCTGCTCGCCTGCCTTATCTGGCTGCAGCAATTGATCAGTCGGGTGGAAACGGATATCGTGACCGAGCATCTCCAATGGCTTCTTCCTGGAGAATCGGCCCTGATACTTCAGGCGCCAGTACATTCCTTACATCCTTCAGCAACTTTTCTGCGCCAGATAAGCGATATCCCGCCGTTGCTCTTTGTCTTCCATCCAAGACATGAACGGCGTTCAACCGCGCGAAGGGCCGGAATTCTCTTCTCGCCTTCGGAGATTGCCGAAAATGCCATTCACTTTGCCCGCAGGCAAAAGGTTGATTCTGGTCTGCAGAGCGGTGCAGAACTCCTTAAACGGTTAGAGAAATCGAGCAAATGGGTGAGAGCTGCCTGTGCTGATCTCGCTGCAGCGAGAAGGCTGGAGCAAAAAGCCACTCTGGCTGCTGACTGGATTCTTGACAATGAATATATCCTCGAGAGAAACACCCGGGATGTCCTGCGCAACCTGCCTCAGCGATATTTCCGGCAACTGCCGGTGCTGGTCTCGGAGCCCAACAGAGGAATGCCGTATATATACGGACTGGCAAAAAATCTGGTTTCCCATACGGAGCTGCATCTCGACAGGGAAAACATCCTGGCTTTCTTCCAGGCATATCAAACCGAGCATATACTGACAATTGGGGAATTATGGGCAATACCGCAGATGCTGCGGATCGCTCTGGTCGAAAGTATCCACAATATGGTGATCATTGCCATGGATGACCTGCGGCAGCGTCAGCTGGCCGACTTCTGGGCCAATCGTTTGATTGCCGCTAATCAACAGGACTCAAAAACGCTTTTCTCTACCCTGGCAGAGCTGTCGAAAAAAGAATCACTGCCCAGTCCATATTTCAGCGCCCGGCTCGTTGGTCAGCTCTATGATGAACCATCTGTCTTATCGCCGGTGCAGAGCTGGCTTGAGCGCGTACACAATAAACGGCTCCACGATCTCAATTTACAGGAACAGAAACGGCAGACACGTGAGCAGCTGTCCTGCGCCAATGCCTTCACCAGCCTGCGGCAGCTGGCATTGCTGGACTGGCGCGAAATGTTTGAGATGCTCAGTCGGGTGGAGCAGATTCTCCGCGGTGACCCTGCCGGAAATTTCAGCCTGATGGACTTTAACACCCGCGACCGCTGTCGCCAGGCGGTAGAGGAGCTTGCTCGCAATTCGGCACAGACCGAGGAGCAGATTGCCAGGGGTGTTCTCAAGCTGGCAGTTCAGTCAGCACAGCAATCCACAGACGAACTGCGGGGACATGTAAGCTTCTGGCTGATCGGTGAAGGACGAACAGAGCTTGCCGGAGTTCTTGCCTGCAGGGAGCCTCTGCGCTACCGGGTCCTTGCCTGGATTTACAACTATCACGCTCCCCTCTATCTTCTAAGTGCAGGCTCTGCCGTGATATTCCTGACCGCCGTAATCGTATACTTTGGCCTCACCGCCGTGCTATTGTCCTCCTCATCCTGGTGGAAGGGTCCAATGAGTCTCCTGTTTATACTTCTGACATGTCTTTCGGTGAGTCAGCTGGCAATCGAGGCGATCAATTACTTTGTCATGCGATTCCTGCCGGCCCGCTGCCTGGCGAAGATGGATTTCCAGAAAACCGGTATCCCTGATCAATTTCGGACGCTGGTGGTTGTCCCTGTCATGCTGACGGATAGAGAGACGATTGAGAAAGAGGCTGAAAAACTGGAAATCCGTTATCTGGCAAACAAGGAAACTAATCTGCTGTTCAGTCTGTTCTCAGACTACACCGATGCAGATACACTCGCACGAAATGACGATAACGCTCTTTTGCAAAGGGCTGTATCGGTAATTGAAGAGATGAATGCGCGTCATGGCGACGGTGTTTTCTTTCTCTTCCACCGTGAGCGCAGCTGGAGTGATTCCGAACAAAAATATATTGGCTGGGAGCGAAAACGCGGCAAACTGGAGGAACTCAACAGTCTCATTGACGGCACAAGGCCGGAGAGTGCACCCGCACTGGTTCACGTGGGAGACCCGCGACGACTGGATAGTATCCGCTTTGTCATCACCCTGGACAGTGACACCAGCCTGCCCCACTCAACCGCCCGAAGATTGGTGGAAACGCTTGCTCATCCGCTCAATGAACCTCGCTTTAATCCAGACGGTACCATCAAGGCAGGCTCCTATACCATCATCCAGCCCCGGGTAAGCCCGACGCTTGAAAGCTCGAGCCGTTCGCTGTTCAGCAGGTTGTTCAGTGATCCGATCGGTGTTGACCCATATTCGGTCGCAATTTCAGACGTCTATCAGGATCTCAGCGGGGAAGGTATTTATCATGGCAAAGGAATATACGACGTGCGCACGTTCAATCGCCTGCTCTCCGGTCGATTTCCCAAAGAACGTATTCTCAGCCATGACCTGATTGAAGGGGCGTATGTGCGGGTCGGACTGGCCAGCGACATTGAACTCTTTGATGATTTTCCCGATCATTACAGGACATACAGCAACCGCACCCACCGCTGGGTCCGCGGGGACTGGCAGATCGCCAGCTGGCTGCTTGACCGTGTTCCGCTGTCCGAGGGAGGATACGAGAGGAACCCGCTCTCCGCTTTCAGCCGCTGGAAGATTTTTGATAATTTGCGCCGCAGCCTGGTTCCGCTCGCAACCGTTGGGCTGCTCGCATCTTCCTGGCTCATCTCGCCGAGAACGGCAGGCGTCGTCACCCTGGCGGTTGGCCTGCAGCTTCTTTTCCACGCCTTGTCGCGCCACTTTACCATGGCGACCAACGGCAAGAGTCTACGACACTTTTCCCTCTCCAAACTACTGCATGATCTGCTCAGGGTTGCTGCCGATGCAGCATTTCTGCCCAGCCACGCAGCGGTCTCGCTGGATGGTGCAATCCGGGCCTGCTTCCGCTGGTTGGTATCGGGGCGACGCATGCTCGAATGGAACACCGAGGTCACTGCCAGCTCTGCCGGCTGGTGGAAATCGCTCTTTGTACTCACCTTTATTTCTGGAAGTATCGTGAGCCTGGCTCTGGGGATAGCTGTCTGGCTGGTACAGCCGGAAAGTCTTGTCTGGTCGATTCCCTGGCTGGCCGCGTGGTTCTTCGCGCCAGTTCTTGGCTGGTATCTTGACAGAACGGTTGTTCCCCGGCAGAAAATCTATCTGCTCAGCGCTGACGACAACCGTTTCCTGAGGCTTGTGGCCAGGCGAACCTGGCGTTATTTCGCCACCTTTGTCAATGCCGAGACCAGCTGGCTGCCTCCTGATAATTACCAGGTTGCCCACCAGGACAGTCTTGCCATGCGGACCAGTCCCACCAACATCGGTCTGTGGATGACAAGCGCCCTTGGCGCTTATGATTCAGGCTATCTCACGATCAACCAGCTTGTTGACAGACTCTCCAGGACGATGGCAACCATCGGTCGAATGGAGCTTCACCGTGGGCACCTGCTGAACTGGTACAATATCTCAACGTTGGCACCCCTTGAGCCTCGCTATGTTTCCACCGTGGATAGCGGCAATATGCTCGGCTGCCTCTGGACCCTGAGACAGGGACTTGAGGAAATCATCCAGACCCCCCTTTTCGACACTGCCGTTCTGGCCGGTTTTACCGACACCATGGAACTCGTTAAGGACAAACCGGCAGCAGAAAACTGTTACAAAGGCTTTCAGATACTGTTGACTGAGCATGGTGGCAACGAGCAGACCACCCCGGGTCTTCTCGGTCTTGTCCGCCTGCAGAGATCAATGGAGACGCTGGTCAGTTCTGTAACCGCTCTCCCGGAAACAGAAACCTGGGCCACGGAGGTGCGTGAGCAGGTGAAAGCCTGGACTCAGAACCGAAAGCGCTATCTCTCATGGATCGAAATCCTCGCAGAAAAATCTGAAGAAGAACTTGCTCCCCTGGGCAAACCGTTTATCTCTGTTGTCCGTCATGATCTCGAGGAGGCGCCGTCACTCAGCGTCCTGGCGGGTGGTCAGATCGGCTCCATAGAACTTCTCAAGGGCTTTCGCGAAAAATCTGCTGCACATTCGCCGCCTCTCTCAGCCTGGATGGACCGTGTCATGGAGGCCTTTGCCAAAGCGCAGTGGCTGGCCGGAGAAACGCTGGGGCAGGTGAAGCGGTTGACGGCCGACGTTGCCGGGCTCTCAGCGAAGATGAAGATGGGTTTTCTCTATGACACTGGCCGCAAACTTTTCGCCATTGGTTACAACGTCTCTACCAGTTGTCTTGATACATCACGGTATGATCTGCTGGCCAGTGAGTCCCGGTTTGGCAGTTTTGTTGCCATTGCCCGGGGGGATGTCCCGCTCGAACATTGGTTTGCCCTGGGCCGTCTCTACAGCCGTGTCGGTCTCAAAAGGGTATTGCTCAGCTGGACCGGCACCATGTTCGAGTACCTGATGCCGCTCCTGTTTTTGCGATCGTATCCCCATTCGCTTCTCGACAAGGCTGCCCGGGAGGCCGTCTCCATTCAGGTGGCCTTCGGGCGCAAACATGGCGTGCCGTGGGGTATTTCTGAGTCGGCGTATGCCAATCTTGACCAGAACAATACCTATCAATACAAAGCATTTGGTGTGCCCTCTCTCAGTCTGAAAGGTGGGTCGGAGGATCAGTTGGTTGTTGCGCCCTATGCAGCTCTGCTCGCACTCAATATAACACCAGGCGAGACCGTGAAGAACTTGAAAAAGATGGTGGAAATCGGTCTGTGTGGTGACTACGGCTATTACGAGTCCGTAGATTTCAGCCGCCAGAGGCAGCGCTACGGTGGTCGAGGCCTTGTCGTCGAGGCCTACATGGCCCATCACCAGGGTATGGCCTTTCTGGCCTTGTCCAATTTTCTTCACGGAGATTCTTTCTGTCGCCGCTTTCACCGTGATCCACGGGTGCGCGCCTTTGAGGCGCTGCTTCAGGAACGCATACCCGCGCTCCCGCCATTGCACCAGACTCCGGCCAGACATAGGGCGTCTGCGCTCCTGGGCGACGATGTGGTTTCGGTCGGGAACCGCATATCCATCTCTCCCCAGACCCGTATACCCAGGAGCCTGCTGCTGAGCAACGGCACCTTTTCATTAATGGTGACCAACAATGGCGGCGGCTACAGCCAGTGGAGAAATCTCGAACTTACCCGCTGGCACTCTGACCAGATCTCTGATGATATGGGGACATTTTTCTATCTCTATGAACCCAAGAACGATGCCCTCTGGTCCGCCTCCTGTAACCCGGTTGGCGCAGCTGCTGAAGATTATTCAGTAGAGTTTACCCTGGATCGTGCCGTGTTTCGGCATGTCAACAAAGGTCTGCACAGCGAGATGGAGGTAATCGTCTCCCAGGAGGACGATGTTGAATTACGCCGCATCACCCTGGTCAACCGCTCCTCCGTTGACCGTACGCTTGACCTGACCAGCTATGCAGAGCTTTCCATGGCGCCGCACAAGGCGGATCACCAGCACCCTGCCTTTAACAAGCTGTTTATCCAGACGGAGGCGCTGCAGGAGCAGCGCACACTGCTTGCGTACCGCCGTGCGCGCAGCAGCGCGGATCTTCCTGTGGTTATCGCCCATCGCCTGCAGCTCAATAACAACGGAGATAATTTCATCTCTCCAACGGACTGGCAGTTCGAGACTGATCGGAAACGCTTTATCGGCCGCGGGCACACCCTGGCAAACCCGATGGGAGCCAGGCAGGACCTCGGCGGCAGTGAGGGGTTTGTTCTTGACCCAATCTTGAGTGTAAAGCAGCGCCTCACCCTGAAACCCGGCCAGCGCTCCCAGATTACCCTGCTTCTCGCTGTTGGCGAAACCAGGGACGCGGTGCTGCTGCTGGTGAATAAATACAGTGACCTCAATGCTGCAGAGAGAGCGTTTGATTTTGCCTGGCGTTCAGCGCAGCAGCAGTTGCAGGTGCTGCAGCTCCAGGCCGATGAGGCACGGAGGTTTCAGCAGCTGGCAAGTCATCTGCTTTTCCCCAACCGGCTGCTGCGCGCCTCTGCCGATCGTTTGCAGGACAACCGCAAGAACCAGTCAGGTTTATGGCCCTACGGAATTTCCGGAGACCTGCCGCTGGTTCTCGTCACCATTGGCGAGGTCCGCGATCTCAGCCTGGTCCGGCAGATGCTTCAGGCCCATACCTACTGGCGAATGCAGGGGTTGTCCAGCGACCTCTTGATTCTCAACGAGGAGTCGGACGGATACCTGAGACCGCTTCAGGAACGGCTCGAACAGATGATCCAGGTCTATGCTCCGACGACAGCCTCTGAACGAAGCGGCAGTGTTTACCTGCAGCACTCAGCGCAGATTCCGGCAGAAGATCTGAATTTGTTTTACAGTGTTGCTTCAGTGGTGCTGCTTGCCGCCCGCGGCAACCTGCCGCAGCAATTGGCCAAAGCGGTGGAGGTTGCCGAACCGTTCCAGAAGATGATAAAAAAATCCGCGCCGGGTGAGCCCTCTGCAGCACTCCCCTTCATGGAGCTGCATTATTTCAACAGCCTCGGCGGCTTTACCCAGGATGGCTCGGAGTACGCAATTTATCTTGGCCCAGATATCAATACTCCCGCCCCATGGGTAAACGTTATCGCCAATCCTGCCTTCGGCACGCTGGTAAGCGAGACCGGTGCAGGCTTTAGCTGGTTTGGCAACAGTCAGCGCAATCGTCTGACAGGTTGGTCCAATGATCCGGTTATTGATCCGGTATCCGAGGCGCTCTATATCCGTGATGAAAAGAGCGGGGATTTCTGGTCGCCCACTGCCGCGCCGATTCGGGAAAAAAGTGCCTACCGGGCACGACATGGTGCAGGCTATACGGTCTTTGAACATAACAGCCACGGAATTGAGCAGGAACTGACAGTGTTCGTACCGGTTGACGATACTGGCGGATTGCCGCTCAAACTGCAGAGCCTGCGCCTCATTAACAGCTCATCGAGGCCGCGCAGACTTTCACTGACCTACTATGTGGAATTGGCTATGGGTGAGGGGCGTGAAACATCACAGATGCATGTCGTAACCACTTGGGACGAGGAGAGCCATTCCATAATGGCTCGGAATTATTACCATCCTGACTATCCCGAGCAAATTACATTTGTATCCATTTCTCCGCAGGCAGAGAGTTATGGCTGTGACCGCAGCGTCTTTATCGACCGGGGGGGATCCGTCGCCGCCCCGGCAGCCATGGAGTTTGTAGAGCTCTCAGGCCGTACCGGGGCCGGCTGGGACCCCTGTGGTTCGCTGCGGGTGACGGTGGAGATGGAACCCGGCGAAGTGCGCCGCATAACCTGCATGCTCGGTCAAACCGGATCAGTTGAGGAAGCAAGAGAGCTGGTTATGCGTTTCCAAAATGATGCCGCCTTTCTTGAGGAGTTTAAAAAGACGTCGTCATGGTGGAATAAGCTTTTAGGCGTGATCGAAGTGGAGACCCCGGAACGTGCGGTGAACCTTCTGGTTAACCGCTGGCTTCAGTACCAGAGCTTAAGCTGCCGTATCTGGGGACGTTCGGGTTTTTACCAGTCCGGCGGCGCTTTCGGCTTCCGTGATCAGCTTCAGGATGTCCTGGCCTTTCTCCAGACACGGCCCGAGATTGCCCGCCGGCAAATTCTCCTCTCAGCCGGTCGGCAGTTCGAAGAAGGTGATGTGCAGCACTGGTGGCACGAACCTTCAGGTGCCGGGATTCGCTCGCGCATTTCCGATGATCTTCTCTGGCTCCCCTATGTTGTTGCTCACTATGTAAGGACAACGGGTGACAATGAAATTCTGGCGACAAAGGTGCCTTTTCTCAAAGGCCCTCACCTCGAGGCAGGGCAGCATGAGGTATTCTCTACTCCCGAGATTTCTTCAGAAAATGGTACGCTCTTTGAACACTGCAAACGTGCGGTCAGCCGCGGTTTGACGATAAGTCCCCTGAATGGTCTGCCGCTCATTGGCTCAGGCGACTGGAACGACGGCATGAATCTGGTGGGTGCCGGAGGAAAAGGAGAAAGTGTCTGGCTGGCCTGGTTTCTCTGCGATGTGCTGAAGGGGATGTCAGAACTCGCTGACCTTCTGGAGATGGAGGAGCTCAGCAGATGCTATCTTACGGACAGAGAGCATCTCATTGAGCGGACCGAGAAGGCTGCCTGGGATGAAAAATGGTATATACGGGCGACATTCGATGACGGCACCCGGCTTGGCTCTCATCTCAACAAAGAGGCGAAGATTGACTCCCTGCCGCAATCCTGGGCCTGGCTCTCCGGGGCAGCTGCACCGGCGCGGGCGGAACAGGCACTGGAATCTGCCTGGGAGCACCTGGTCCTCAAGGATGAAGGGATCGCACTGCTTTTTACCCCCCCTTTTGACACCACAGAGCCAACACCTGGCTATATCAGGGGCTACCCTCCCGGAGTACGTGAAAACGGCGGCCAGTATACTCACGCGGCTCTTTGGCTGGCAATGGCACTGGCGCGCAGCGGCGATGGCAACCGGGCAGCTGGGCTGCTGCGACTTCTCAACCCCATCGAGCATGCCCGCAATGCTGAAGCGGTCTGGAACTACGGTTTGGAACCCTATGCTGTTGCAGCAGACGTCTACCGCCTGCCTGGAAGAATCGGCCAGGGAGGCTGGTCCTGGTATACCGGCTCGGCAGCCTGGATGTATCGCGCCTGGATTGAAGAAGTTCTTGGCCTGCAGATAAGAGCCGGCAGGATGACATTTCATCCCGCCTTTCCTGACAACTGGCAGGGATTCAAACTCCGCTATCACTATGGCCAGGCTGTCTATGAAATCAAGGTGGAAAACCCGCATACCTGCGGCTGCACTGTCGACTCAATAACAATGGATGGCAAGACACAGACAGATTCAAGTATTTTTCTCGAGAAAGATGCTGTCAAACACCGTGTCCTGATCAGGATGGGGAGGAAGCCTGAACCGTGAAGAAACGTGAAAAAGAAGATTTGTTGGGAAAAGAGAGCGGGAAAACAAGCGCCTCGCCACTGGCCAGGCAGCGGTTACCGGGTGCCAGGCAGAGAGGAGCATATGGCTGCGGGAGGTAACGATAATTGATTTTTCAGGTTAAAATACCTATAGCTATTCTTTAGGTACCCGGCAGCAATCTGTTTCAGGTCCTGATCAATTCCACTCTTCGTGTGACCTTCTCGTGAAAGGAGCGTGAGCAATGACCCCTGACATCCTTCTTGTCCTAGGTATACTCATCGTCGTTGTTGCTGTGCTGGTTACCGAGGTTATGCCGCTCGAGGTACTGGCGCTGCTCGTTCTCGGAGTACTGGCCGTCACCGGGCTGGTCAGCCCGACTGAGGCCCTTGCCGGGTTCAGTAATCCGGCTGTTGTCACCATCTGGGCAGTCTTTATCCTGAGCGGTGGCCTAACTCGAACCGGCATCGCCCAGATTCTCGGCAGATATCTTCTGAAAGTAGTTGGCACCGGAGAGGCCCGGCTGGTGATCCTCATCATGCTTCTTGCCGGAGGGCTGTCCGCTTTCATGAACAACGTCGCGGTTGCCGCGCTGATGCTGCCGGTCGTCATGGATATTGCCAAAAAAACCGGACGCTCACCCTCGCGGATTCTCATGCCCCTGGCCTACGGTTCGCTCCTGGGAGGCCTCACCACGATGATCGGTACGCCACCGAACATCCTGGTGAGTGAAGCTCTGCGTACCAACGGTCTCACTCCTTTCGGTCTTTTCGATTTTACTCCTGTCGGTATCATCGTCATGGTCACCGGGATTCTTTTTGTCACCTTCGTCTGTATCCACCTGCTGCCTGCCGGCAACCAGCAGGGGTCAGAAAAGCGCAGCGAGGAGCACGTCCTCAGCAGGTATCGCATCCAGGAACGACTGTTCAGGATTCGGATTCCGGAAAAATCATTGCTCGTCGGGCAGACGCTGGCCTCGAGCAATCTGGGTTCCCGTCTTGGCCTGAATGTGGTTGGCATAACTCGTGGACAGCAGACTTCTCTTGCCCCTGAGATATCCGAGACGCTGCACGCCGGCGATGAGCTGATCGTCGAGGGCCGGCTCGATCGTATTGAGGAGATGAACAGCTGGGGGCAGCTGCTGGCGGAAGACGCGGATTCAGACGAACAGGGGCTGCAGAGCTTTGGCATGGAGGTGGCGAAAATTGGTCTTGCCCCGGACAGTCCCTGGATCGGTAAAACCATCTCTGATCTGGGCTTTCGCAACAGCTATGGGCTCAATGTCCTGGCAGTGCTCCGCGCCGGCGAGCAGATAGACCACAATGTCAAGTTGAAGCAGCTGCGAGAAGATGATGTCCTGCTCATTCATGGCCCCAGGGCGAACCTCGATCAGCTCTCAGCAGAAAAGACTATCCTGCGGTCGGAGATCATGGACGGCAGGGATCCGGAGATCAGCCGCGAGCTGGGCCGCAACGTGCGCCTGCTTTGCGTGCCGGCAAACTCCCGTCTGCTTGGCCGCACCGTCACCGAGAGCCGCCTCGGGGATGCTCTTGACGTGCAGATTCTCGCCATTGTCAGGGAAGACGGCAGCGCCCTCGTGCCGGCCAGTGAGGTCCATTTTGAAGCAGGTGACCGGCTTTTGGTGTCCGGCATGTCAGATCTGACTGAGGTGCTGCTCATGCAGGGTCTGGAAGGGGTTTTCGAGAATAACCATGAAACACCCGTCGATCTGTCAATCCTTGAAAACGACAAAGTCGGCCTCGTTGAAGTCGTCGTATCTCCCCATTCTGACCTCTCCGGACAGACCCTGGAGGAAATCAGCTTCCGGGAAAAATTTGGGCTGACGGTCCTGGCGGTCTTGAGAAAAGGCCAGGTAATACGCACCAGGCTGGGCGGTCTGCAGCTGCAGCTGGGTGATGCCCTGCTGCTTTACGGCACCTGGAAAAAACTGGCCGTGCTTGGACGCGAGCCGGATTTTCTGGTTCTGACAGAGAAGATGCAGGAGGCCGCCCGGGAAGAGAAGGCCAAAACGGCTCTTGCTATAATGGCGGCTGTTTTGGTACCGGTTATCCTCGGCTGGGTGCCCATCTATATCGCAGTGGTTATCGGCGCGGCGGTGATGGTGCTGACCAAATGCCTGACCATGGACGAGGCGTACCGCTACATCGAATGGAAAGCAGTGTTCCTCATCGCCGGCATGCTGCCCCTGGGAGTGGCGCTGGATAAAACCGGCGCGGCTTCGCTTGTCGCGGGACAGGTGATTTCTCTGCTTGGACCTTTCGGACCTTACGGCGTCCTGTTCGGCTTACTCTCTGTCACCTTTATTGCCACGAGCATCATCCCCACGGCAGCGCTGGTGGTTCTGATGGTCCCGATCGCCCTGGAAACTTCCGCCGGGCTGGGAATCTCTCCTTATCCGCTGATGATGGGCATTGCCATGGCCGCCTCATCAAGTTTCACCTCGCCCATATCCCACCCCGCCAATGTGCTGGTTATGGGTCCCGGCGGCTACAAATTCGTCGATTATATCAAGGTCGGTGTGCCGCTCACGCTGGTTATCCTTGCTGTTTTAATGGCAGTGATCCCTCTGTTCTGGCCGTTGACGGGATGACAACCACTGCCTCCAATCCACCTCTTTGCCCCGCCGACCCAGTGAATATATAGTGATGCGCGCTCTTTTTAAAGGTATGATAAAGAATCCCAACAAGAACAGGGAGAAGAGGGCAGTGTTCTCATCCGGATGGCAGCAATGGGCCTGGCCTCTTTTCCTTCAAACGCTTAGACTCGCTTTAAGAAAAACGCTGGTTTTTTCGTTCTCTCTTCTATGGATCAAGCAACGACAGCGACTGATACCATAAGCAAACGGCAGCTTACCGAGGCTGAAAGCGTTTCCGTTCCACTTGCTGTTGACCTGGATGGCACCTTGATCAGGACTGATTCCCTGATTGAGGCACTGATGCCCCTGCTAAAGAGAAACCCGTTTTTTTTCCTGCTGCTCTTTGTCTGGCTGATACGGGGCAGGGCCTACCTGAAACAGCAGGTTGCCCGGCGGGTGACCCTGGATATCAGCAGCCTGCCGTACAACATGGAGGTCCTGGGTTTTCTCCAGGACCAGGATCGTTCCGGAAGAAGGCTCATCCTGGCCACCGGTGCAGATGAACACATTGCTCATCAGATAGCCGTTTATCTGCATATTTTCGATAAAGTACTTGCCAGCGACGGAGAAAACAACCTGACCGGTTTCGAGAAAAAGGACCGGTTGGCGGCGGAATTCGGCGTCAGGGGCTATGATTACCTCGGCAATGATGCAAAAGACGTCATCGTCTGGCAGGCGGCCAGGCGGGCCCTGGTTGTCGGTCCGAAAACCTTCACCGACCGCATCCGTGCCCGCTTCTCCCATGTGGACCGGGTGTTTACCATTAAATCGGCCGGCTGGCCGGAATGGATCCGGGCCCTGCGCCTCTACCACTGGCTGAAAAACCTGCTGGTTTTCGTGCCGCTGCTGGCCGCCCATCATCTCTTTGAAATGGGCCTGATGCTGGGTGCCGGCAAGGCCTTCCTCTCCTTTGGGTTTTGCGCCTCCAGTGTCTACATCCTCAACGATCTGCTGGATTTGCCCGAAGACCGGAAGCATCCCCGGAAACGGACTCGTCCTTTTGCCTCCGGCATCCTGCCGCTGGCTGCCGGTATCGCGGCGGCACCGCTGCTGCTTGGCTTCAGCATCGCCATAGGTCTTTCCCTCCCGCCTGCATTTCTCCTGATACTGGGCATGTATTATGCCACCACGCTGGTCTATTCATTTCGTTTGAAAAAAATAGTAATCCTTGACGTGATCGTTCTCGCTGCGCTGTTTACCCTGCGCATGATGGCCGGTTCGGCCGCCGTTGATGTCTGGCCGTCTTCCTGGCTTCTTGCCCACTCCATGTTCCTGTTCATCAGCCTGGCGCTGGTCAAGCGCTACGCCGAGCTGGTAACCATGCGCCTTGAGCATGGCCAGGCCGCCAAAGCGCGCAGCTACGTCGCCAGTGATTCAGAGCTGCTGGCCACAATGGGTATCGCCAGCGCCTTCATGTCCGTCCTGGTGTTGGTGCTCTATATTACCAGCGGGGCGGCACAGCTTCTCTACGGCCACCTCAACGTGATCTGGCTGGCCTGCCCTGCGCTGCTCTACTGGCTCTGCTATATATGGCTGATAGCCCATCGCGGGGGCATGCATGACGACCCGATGATCTTTGCCCTGAAGGATCGCGTCAGCCGCTATATACTCCTCTCCATGGTAATTATCATGCTGCTGGCAATTTGACCCCTATGAACAGACGCTATCAATCCTGGGGGCGGTATCCCCAATCAGATCAATCGGCCACGGTGCTTCACTGGCGGACGCTGCCGCTGCCGATTGCGGCAGATTCCCGGCCGACGGTTCTGCCGTTTGGCAACGGCCGCTCGTACGGCGATGTCTGCCTGAACAGCGAGGGGCTGCTGCTGGATACCCGGGGGCTTGACCGTTTCATCTCATTTGATCCAGAGGCTGGCATCCTGCGCTGTGAAAGCGGCGTATTGCTCAGTGAAATACTGGCCCTGACCGTACCCCGGGGGTGGTTTCCCCCGGTCGTGCCCGGAACCAGGTTCGTGACTATCGGAGGCGCTATTGCCAACGACATACACGGTAAAAATCACCACACCGCCGGCACCTTTGGCTGTCATGTCCGCTGCCTGGAGCTGCTTCGCTCGGACGGCACGCGCCTGCGCTGTTCACCGTCTGAAAACCCGGACTGGTTCAGGGCGACCATCGGTGGATTGGGACTGACCGGCCTGATACTCTGGGCCGAGATCGGTTTGAAACGGATTGCGGGCCCGGTGCTGGAGGTCGAGACCATTCGCTATGAAAAGCTCGATGATTTCTTTGATTTGTCGATGGAATCCGATCAAAAATACGAGTATACCGTTGCCTGGGTTGACAGCATGGCAAGGGGGAAACAGCTGGGAAGGGGGCATTTCATCCGGGCAAACCATGCCGCGCCCGGCGCCAGGCTGCTCAATGCTCCCCGATACCGGGCACGCATCGCCGTGGACCTGCCGTTTTCGCTGGTCAACCGGACGAGCGCCCGGATGTTCAACAGCCTCTACTATCGAAAACAAGCCAGGCCGCGAAGCACAGGGCTGGCGCACTACGAACCCTTCTTTTTTCCGCTGGACCAGCTTCTTGACTGGAACCGCCTCTATGGCCCGCGCGGCTTTCATCAGTACCAGTGCGTGCTGCCGCTTTCCAGCGATGGCCGGGAGGCGCTGCGGGACATATTCAACCGGGGCGTTGACGGAGGAATGGCATGCTTCCTCAGTGTCCTGAAGGTGTTCGGGAAGCATCAATCCCCCGGTCTGCTGTCCTTTCCCCGAGCCGGGGTAACGGTTACGCTGGATTTCTGTCATCACGGAGAGCGCACGCTGCAGCTCCTCGATGATTTCGACCGGGTTGTGCTCTGCGTCGGCGGCGCAGTCTATCCAGCCAAGGATGCCCGCATGTCCGGCTCCAGTTTCAGGCAGTATTTTCCGCACTATCAGGAGCTGGAACGGTTCCGGGATCCCCAGTTCAGCTCCTGCTTCTGGAGACGTACGACAGGAACAAAATGAAACGGAAACTCTTTTTATTCGGGGCCACATCTGCCATAGCCGAGGCGACGGCGCGGCTGTTTGCGGCAGACGGCGGCAGTTTTTTTCTGGTTGCACGCGATCCTGACAAGCTGAACGCAGCCGCCGAGGACCTGCGTGTCAGGGGCGCAGCCCGGGTAGTGACAGCCGCTGCCGACGCCCTTGATTTTGATCGCCACCAACAACTCGTTGACGAGGCGTTTGCAGCCCTCGACGGTTTGGACACGGTATTGATTGCCCACGGAAGCCTGCCGGACCAGAAAAGGTGCGAACAGTCCTTTGCGCCGCTCCGGCATGAATTTGAAATCAACGCCATGGCTGTTTTTTCCCTGCTCACCCACGCTGCAAACAGGTTTGCAGACCAGGGCTTCGGCACCCTCTGCGTGATCAGTTCGGTAGCCGGGGACCGTGGCCGGCAATCCAACTATGTGTATGGGGCGGCCAAGGGCGCGGTGTCGATTTTTCTGCAGGGAATGCGCAACCGCCTCCATTCCAAAGGCATTCAGGTACTCACCGTCAAGCCGGGCTTCGTGGCTACTCCGATGACGGCAGCCTTCAGCAAAGGCCGGTTGTGGGCTTCCCCGGACCAGGTAGCCAGGGGTATTCACAAGGCAGTCACCTACCGGAAGGACATCGTCTACCTGCCGTGGTTCTGGTCACCGGTCATGCGGGTAATTCGCCTGTTGCCCGAGTCACTATTCAAACGGTTGCGTCTCTAGGAGATACCATGCCACGTAAACAGCTTCAATGCTCCCGCCCACTCTGCCTGCCCGGCCGCCTCCGCGCCTTGCTGCGCTTATCCCTGCTGACGGCAGGGGTATTGGTTGCCGCGGGTCCGCTTCTTGACAGCGGTGCTGCCAGGGCCCAGACGGCCGGCCCAGGGGTGCCGGCCCAGGCGCGTGAAACCGACAGGCCGGCAACAGTCCTTGACCTCCAGGTGTTTCGTACTGTTGGCTCCGTCAACGTCGACCTGCCGGACGGTACCACGGCCGGGCTGACCTTGATCAATTTGAACCCGAACGTCAACCAGTGGTATATTTTGCAGGTTAAGCGCAACGGAACGAGCGGGCTCGAAGAGTACCACCTGGAAAATCCGTACCCGAAAGAACAGCGCCTGGTGCTTGACCAGAAATCACCTGACAATCTGTTGTTTTCCCTGGCTGGAGAAGCCTACACCTGCAGGCCATGGAGTTTTTCCGGAGACGGTGAGCTCGAGACTGCCAGGAAGTCCCGACAGGCTTCTGCACCGCTTTGCGACGGGAAAATCTACCTCCGCAACCCGACCAGGGGCCACCGGACTGCCATTGAAACCGTGACCGATTTTCTCCGAGACAAACTTCCCGGGGGTGAGAGTGTTGTCGGTTTTGTCAAGGATACCTTCTTTCAGGACGCCTACCTGGAAAATGCCCGCATCGCCGAGGCCTCAGCAGAGAGGCCTGCTGCCTCCATCCCTGACGTTCCAGCACCTGCGACAATTGATCCGCTCTATGCCAACAAGCTGCTGGGCACGCCTGAGCTTGGCATCGAGGTGGAAAAATCAACCGCCGGTATGCTTGCCGGTCGCTGGTATGGGGTCAGGGACAACCCCGGCATCTTTGTGAGCCTGATTCAGCCTGGCGCGGTTGCCCCTGAAATCCTGAAAAGCCACGCCAATCTCGTCTCCCGACTTGACCGTGTCGAAGCGGGGGCGCTGGTCTATCTGGTGGCCTACGATCTTGATCGCTTCGATCTGGGCTTTGCTGTCGGGACCGACCATCCACGCGTTGGCTGGTCGGAACGTACGCTCGAGCAGATGCGCGTTGCCGGCCTGCCCGGGCCGGATGGCATCGGTACGATTTCACCCCTGGTGGCCACCGGCATTGTCAACCCTGTCGAGGCTGCCCGGACCGTATCGACATTTACCGGCGGGTTCAAGCGGTCTCACGGCGCCTTTAAATACGGTGATTTCGCCTCCCGCAGCCGCGGCTCTCATTATGGTTTCATCGAAAAAGGGGCTGTCCTCAGTACCCTTCAGCCTGGGCTGGCGACACTGCTGGTTGAAGATGACGGAGCGGTGGAGATGAAGAGCTGGTCTGAGGCGGACAATCAGCGCCTCGGCCAGATTTCCCAGGCGCGCCAGAACGGTGTTCCGCTGCTCGAGTGGGACGCAGCTTCACAAAAACCGGTGCCCGGCGCCCTGGTTGCCCGCTGGGGAGCCGGTAACTGGTCAGGATCGGCAGACACAAAACTGCGGACTCTGCGGGCAGGTGCGGCAATCCAGCAAACCGACAGCGGGCGGTTCCTGATTTACGGTTATTTTTCAACCGCAACGCCTTCGGCAATGACCAGGGTTTTTCAGGCCTACAATTGCCGCTATGCCATGCATCTGGACATGAATGCCCTGGAACATACGTACCTGGCGCTATACCACAGAGAGGGGAGCCACCTGCTTGTCCAGCACCTCATCCGGGGGATGGATGTCCTGGACAAATCGGACAAAGGGGTCTATATCCCCAGATTTCTCGGCTATTCGGATAATCGCGATTTTTTCTATGTCATGAGACGCGAGTAACCGTAAAAACGCAGCAATCTATTTTGCAGGCAGAAAAACACTTTCCCGGAGAATATAACATGATGCGCATTAGGGATTTGCTGATCATTATCGCCAGCCTCGCACTCCTGTCTGGGGCAACGGCTGAAGCCCAATCTCTGGCCGAGCGAAACGAGGCCCTGCTCAAGCGTTTGCAGGCGGTCCATGGGCTGTCCGACTCCCAGACGGCGGGGGTGCGCGCCCTGTTTTCCCGGTCGCCTTACATCGGTCAGGGCAACCCGGCGGTGACGCAGCACCCTGCGTCCCCCCAGGAGTGCACGGCCCGGCTCGAGCAAGCGGCCGTCAGCTATGAAAACAGCAGGTACGAGCAGATATGCGGGGCCAAATACATGGCGCCGCTCTACGATCCCGACCGCGAAACGGCTGAGGATGCCAGGGCCTGTATTGACCAGTTTGAATTTCCCAATATTCCCTGCGAGTACCCGGTCGTCTGGGTGCGCACCAGGGAAGCTGCCCAAATCTGCGGCGCCATGGGAAAACGGCTCTGTGACGCGCATGAGTGGGAAGGCGGCTGTGCCGGGCAGTTGACCCCGCCCGACTATCGATTTGATCTGGCCCAGGGGGTTGGCCCCGGGGAGGCCATCCGCAGGATGCGCGCTGCTCACAACAGTGCCAACGGCGGTAAGAAGAGCTGGAGTTACGGTCCTCAGTATCGCCAGGGGATCTGCGCGGCAGACAGCTCAAAGTCACCAGGCTGCACCGGCGGAAGCTGGAGCCAATGCGGGTCGAACACCTATCCGGCCGGTTTTTTCCCTGAATGCCGCAGCCCTCTGGATGTCTACGACATCAACGGCAACGCGGCCGAGCACATGAACCTGCCCTTGAACGAGAAACAGATGGCCAGCCGTGGAAGCGCTGAGTTGGGGTACACGGAGATGAAAGGCAGCTGGTTCATTTTTGACAAATACCGGGCCCACGAAGACTGGTGCCGCTGGCGGGCGCCGTTCTGGCATGGCAGCCGGGTGATGTCAGAGACAAGTCACCACAACTACCACCTGGGTTTTCGCTGCTGCAAGACGCTTGAAGAATAGGGCGGTGCCGCGGAGTCTGGATGTTGGTCTCTCAGTTGCTCTTCGTTCAGTATCGGCCCGCTGAGGCCCGTTCGTTGGCCGCCAGAGCCGGTGTCTGAGGACGGACCCAAACCATGGGGCCCTCATCGCTGAGCAGGGGTGCCAACTCCGGATCGTTGAGGATGTCGTAGACCGAGAGGAGTTTCCCGTCGACAAGGACCTGTTCACTGACCAGGCGGATGCCGTGACTGTAGTCGGCATATCCGGCACCGTGCACCGTGCTGAGCGGCTGAATGGGATTGCCGTCTGGCCTGTGCCAGCCGTAAATGGCGACACGTCCCGGTTTGCGTCGCAGCCGGTTGGTGATGACCACATCTTTTTTATGACCGGAGACCAGTTCGCCCAGGGCACTGCCCAGGGAGTAGCGCTGCTGCATGATCTTCTCGTTGTGCCGCTGGTAATAAGCGGTGGAGCACATCTGCGGGCCGGGCGGCAGGGGCTGGGGGGTGAAGTGGGTTTTCGACTGAGCGTAAATGGCATCGACCACCCGGCGGGTGGGGAGGATGAAGCCGAATTGAGCCGCCACCTTGCGTGCGGTGTGGTAATCCATCGGCACACGGATGAAGTCTGCTTTTGAACCGATGGCCAGGTAGTCGGGAGTGACAAAAATAGTTGCGCTCAGCAGCCGCCCGCTCCTGCTTCGCTGTTGCAGTTTGACTGGCGTGAGCTTTCTTAGAAAATTCGGTATGTTACCTTGAAGCAGCTGCTCGGTGATCAGCTGCTCACGCTGGCTTCCGTCTGCTGTGGATACGAGGTCGACGAATTGCGATCCGGTCAATGAATGGGACGGCCGTTCCGGTATGTTGCTGGTCAGGTGCTCCAGCAGCGCATTCGTGCCTGCGGCTGCTGACGGAGAGGAAAATCCAAGCTCTGTCAGCAAAACGAGCAGGGCTCCGACGCACCATTCTGCGGAAAATAATCGTCTCAACAACAGCATGTCTCCTGGCGGAAGTTTGAAAAAGAACAGGGCAGAATTGAACAGTGAAAATAACCCGGCAGCAACCACTCTGTCAACAGACAATAAAAAGGGATCATCCGGAGTAAGCATACTCACCTGCGACCGTAGAGGCGAAGACCATTGCTGGAGGATGCATCGCGGAGGCCCGCCGTGGCACCACATCAGGCCCGAAGGGTTGCGGACAGGAGGTCCGCAACTGACAGCAGGCCATGGACGGCCTGTCTGTCAGCCGTGGTAGAACGGCGACAAGGCCGAAGAGCAGCATCCAGAAGCAATGGTCTTCGCCGGTTCTACTCCCCCCTCAAAATCTGAAGAGTACGCCAAATCCAGATGACAGGCTCCTGGACCTGCTGCCTTATACACGACTGCTCAGTTCCCCAGGATCTCACTGATTTTTACGTGCCGGTAGGCAAATATCCTCTGCAGCGTCTTTTTAATGAACAAACCATGGAGGAGCCTGCCGAAGATACCGTACGGGACGGAATAATGGACGCGGTCGATAAGTTTGACACCACCTGGCGTGGCCGTGAGTTCGTGATAGTGATACCAGAAGGCATAGGGGCCAATCCGCTGTTCATCGACAAATGATTTTTTCGGACGGATATGTTTTATCTCGGCAACCCATCTTTGCACCCCAAAGAGGGGGATGGATATCCGGTATTCAATAATCAAACCGTCATACATGTCCTGCGGCACTGGTGACATAATCCGAAAATCGAGGTCCGGCGGGGTGATCTCATTGAGGTTTTCAGGATTCTTGAGAAAATTCCAGCATTCCTCAAGGCGTGCGGTAACCAGTTGTTCTGTTTCCAGGGTATACATTGCTGAGAGTTCTCCATGATTTTAAATTGACGCTGTGTTTGTCTGTCACAGGCTGCTGAGTTTTGTTGGGGTTACAACGTTATGGTGGTAAGATGCATCATTGATGGTGTATAAGCAACGATCGGGTTTTGACATCATGTAACAGAGCCGGTTCTTCCTGCTGTGAGGAAGAGAGCTCCCATCTTTTATCATTTCAATGAATGCTCCAATAGGTATTTTTGATTCCGGTTACGGCGGCTTGACCGTTTTAAAAGAATTGATAAAGGCGCTGCCCGGATATGACTTTTTGTATCTCGGCGACAATGCGAGAACCCCATACGGCACCCGCTCGTTTGATGTCGTCTACAGATACTCATTCCAGGCAGTAAAATATCTGCTCAGCCGCAATTGCCCGCTTATCATTATCGCCTGCAATACTGCTTCTGCAAAAGCCCTGAGAAATATACAGCAGCTCGATTTACCAGCTATTGCACCCGACCGGCGGGTGCTTGGGGTTATCCGGCCAAGTGTTGAGAAAGTAGCCGAAATAACGGTTAACGGACACGTTGGCGTTCTCGGAACCGTGGGTACGGTTGTTTCCGAATCATATCCAATCGAGCTCCGGAAGTGGTCCGGGGGCAGGGTGGTCTCCACGGTCCAGGAAGCCTGCCCAATGTGGGTGCCCATCGTCGAAAACAATGAGATTGATACAGAGGGCGCAGAATTTTTCATCAGGAGAAACATCGAGAACATTCTTCAGAAGGATCGGGACCTGGACACCCTGGTGCTGGGATGCACCCATTACCCACTATTGATAAAACAGATAAAAAAGTATGTTCCCGAGAATATACGGCTGCTGGACCAGGGGCAGATCGTCTCGGAAAAACTTGTCCAATACCTGAACAAACACGCCGAAATTGACAAAAGAATATCGAGGAATGGGAACATTGTCTTTGAAACGACGGAGCAGGCGACTATTTTTGAAATGAAATCCGCCCTGTTCCTGGGGCAGAACGTCAGAGCGGAAACGATTGACCTGTAAAGGCAGGCAGACCAGTGGTCCAAGGGTGCGGCTATCCTGGGCGATTGGTTAGAATGGCAGTTTTCCCAGGTCCAGGTTGCCGCCCGAGACAATGATGCCGACTTTCAGGTCCTGCACCTGAACCTTCCCCTCGAGAATTGCTGCCAATGGTACGGCGGAAGAGGGCTCAATCACTATTTTCAGGCGCTCCCAGACTATTCGCATGGCTTGGATGATTGATGTTTCGGCTACCGTTACGATATCGTCCACATCTCGTTTGATAATGGCAAAGGTTCGGTCGCCAAGTGAGGTCAGCAGGCCATCGGCAATGGTCTGGGGATTGAGCGATGGCACGATCCTTCCTTGTAAAAAAGAGCGGTAGGCATCGTCAGCCCCACTGGGTTCGCAACCAATTACCCGTGTTCCGGGGGAAAGGTGTTTTACTGACAGGGCCGAGCCGGCCAGCAGGCCACCCCCGCCCACCGGAACAAGAACGAGGTCAAAACCGGATTCATCTTCCAGCATCTCTTTAGCCGCTGTCCCTTGTCCGGCAATGACCTCAAAATTGTTGTAGGGGTGAATTTCTGTTGCCCCTGTCTGGTCAATAATCGAGGCAAGAGCAGCTTCACGCGACTCCAGGGCAGGTTTGCAGAACGTAATCTCTGCCCCGTACCCGGCTACCGCTTTCTTCTTTATTTCGGGGGCATTCTCGGGCATGACGACATAGCCTTTACACCCCTGTTTCTTGCCGACAAGGCGAGGGCTGCAGCATGATTTCCCGAGGAATGGGTGCCGACGCCTCTTTGCGCCTCCTCATTGCTCAGCGACAGCACAGCATTTGTCGCTCCCCGAAACTTAAAGGCGCCAGCTTTCTGAAAATTTTCACACTTGAAGAGTATCTTCGCCCCGGTGATGTGATTAATACTTTCAGAGGTGAGAACAGGGGTGCGGTGAGCAAACTGCTCCACGAGGGCATGGGCCTTGACGACATCACTGAAGGTGGGAATATTCATGGCTGTTTTATCTCATCAGGTTCTGGAAAAAAGTTCAATTCAGGCAGCAGTGCTGCAAGTGTAATGTTCTTTGGGCAACTCCGCCACACCCGAACGCGGTTAACCAAAAAAACAGGGGCAGGCGGATTCATGATAGCCTCGATCTGATAATTGGTATACTATCGGCTGACCTGCAATCCGGTTTTCCGGCAGCCTGGAGCCCTGCCTGGAACAGCGCAGATGGCAGGAGCCCTGAACAGAGAATACAGGTAACCTTGAGCCAGGTAAAGGGGTACATGACCAGAAGGATAGCAAATGAGTGACGTGATACTGATCAGCATTACCGGCAGAGACAGAAAAGGACTCGATGCAAAATTTACCGGGATCCTGGCAGCCTATGATGTCAATATTCTCGATATCGGCCAGGCGGTAATTCATGAGCATATCTCCCTTGGCATCCTCGCAGAAATTCCCAACTCCAGAGATTTTTCGTCAATCTTCAAGGATATGCTGTTCGAAGGTCACGACAGTGGACTCAAGGTGGACATCAAGTCGGTCGCGCTTGAAGACTATGAGAAATGGGTTCATGCCCAGGGCAAAGAAAGGCGGATTATCACCCTGCTTGGCAGAACGCTTACGGCCCAGCAGATTTCTGCGGTATCCTCCATCATTGCCGAAAACGGCTTGAACATCGACAATATTTCCCGTTTGACCGGTAGAATTTCCATAATCAAACCCCAGAGACGGCCAAGAGCCTGCGTGCAGTTGTCAGTCAGCGGGGAGCCCTTGAATATTACCGATATGCGGAAACGATTTATGGATATTTCCCAGGATGCCGGGATAGACATTTCTTTCCACGTTGACAATATCTATCGAAAAAACATGAAACTGGTTGTTTTTGATATGGATTCAACATTGATTCAGGCTGAAGTGATCGTTGAATTAGCCAAGCTGGCTGGTGTCGGAGATCAGGTGCAGCAGATTACCGAATCGGCAATGAGAGGAGAGATCGACTTCAAGGAGAGCTTTCAGCGGCGCGTTGCCCTGCTGAAGGGGTTAAAGGAAGAACAACTGCTGCAGGTAACCAGGGAACTGCCGCTGACTGAAGGTGCAGCACTGGTCTCCAAGACCCTCAAGAGCCTGGGGTATAAACTGGGAATCCTGTCCGGAGGATTCAGGTTTGTTGGTGAATACTTGCAGGACCAGCTCGGTTTTGATTATCTGTATGCCAACGAACTTGACATAGAAAATGGCGTCGTGACCGGCAACGTTGTCGGTGATATCGTCGATGGCGAGAAGAAAGCACTGCTGTTACGGGAGCTTGCCAAAAAGGAGAATATTGCCCTTGAACAGACCATTGCCGTTGGCGATGGGGCGAATGATCTCCCCATGATCAGCATTGCCGGCCTGGGAGTTGCCTTTAACGCCAAACCGATCGTCAGGCAGAGAGCCTCCAATGCCATATCAAGTGTGGGGCTGGATGGTCTCCTGTATCTTATCGGCATCCATGACAGAGAGATTAAAGAAGAAGTCAGGCAGCCAGAGAAAGAAGCAACCGAGTAGGCAGGACTCTTGTGTGAAGCTGTCTCGGAGGTCTGCTGCGCGATAATGAATGGATCGACATTCTACACGACGATCTCGAATCTGCTTTCCTGAAGGACACTGATAATTGAAACGGCATCATCTGCCGGTGTGCTGAGTTCATTCACGAGAAGGGAGAGGAGCAGCTCCCTGCCGTCTGTCGACCCGGACCCCAGTGCGCCGATGATCCCTGAGCCACTTTTGCTGGCAAGTGTCCCAGCACTGGTAAACAGGTCGCCGTCATCAAGTCCTGCTGTCGCCAGGGCGGAGAAGAGCCTCGCCCGTACGTCGGGAGACACCTCCTGAAGCTGGGATCCGCCGAGGTTTTCGGCAAGAAGGTTGTCGAAGATGTCAGAGCTGGTATCTGCCAGTACCCCTGAGAGCAGGCTGCCAAGATTTGCCTTGATGACATTGATCGACACCGACACATTGAGGGAGGTCTCGGTGCGCTCTTGCAGTCTTTGCGCAAGAGCGGAGAGCAACTCGCCAACAGCTGTTGACACGTCACCAACTCCTGCGGCTTCACCCGTCGCCCCAGTCGTTCCAACGGTCGCAATACTGGTTGCTGAGTCGAGGGCGTCCTCGCTGGCACCGGTAGTGGCTCGCAGTGGCTCGACCTGCCTCGCCTGTATTCCAGGGGGGATGTTTATGATTGTGTTAACAGCCGTTATTTCCATGGGATTCACCGGGGGTTGGCAATTGTTCCTGACAGGTAAAAAGATACATACGACACGCTTCATTGTCAATTACAGTTCTGGAGGCTTTGTTGCGGCCAGCGTCCGAAATACGCGTGAGAGCCTTGACAAAAACGGCGACGATTGCAACCTTAAAGATAGTAACTAATTACTATCTTTAAGGGGGCGTTGTGAACACGACAGGCAAATATCTCCCGGCGCAGGAGCGCCGTTTCGTGACGGTCAAAACCGTGATCGAGCTGGCGGCAGAGCAGAACCCGACCGATATAACCACCGCGGCGATTGCCAGCCGCATGGGTCTCACCCAGGGCGCCTTGTTTCGCCACTTTACCAGCAAGTCTGCAATCCTGGAAGAGGTGATGACCTGGGTGACCACCCGGCTGTTGGGCAAACTGGATAAGGCCGTTCAGGGAGCCGCATCTCCGCTTGCTGCGCTTGAAGCGATGTTTATGGCGCATGTGGCTTTTGTTGTCAGACATCCCGGTGTTCCCCGTCTTTTGTTTGGTGAGTTGCAGCGTGCCGAGAAGACAGCATCCAAAGATCTGGTGCAGGCGCTCATCACGCGTTACCAGGAGCGGTTGCATCGGCTGATCGAAAAAGGAAAGGCAGACGGGGAACTGGACGCCAGCCTCGACACAGAGGCAGCTGCCATCCTTTTCATCGGCACAATCCAGGGTTTGATCATGCAGTCACTGCTGGCAGACGATGTCGCCCGCATACGCGAGTATGCCCCGAGAACGTTTACAATCTACCGCCGTGGGATCAGGAGTGCACAATGAAAAACCTGCCCGTCAAAGGACGCACCATCGCCGTGGTGCTGGCGCTGGTGCCGCTTTTTGCCCTCTTTGTCTATGTCGCCCTGCATTCCGGGCCTCTCGCCGAGGTTCCGGTAACCCTGGCCACGGTGGAAAACCGCGCCATCTCCCCGTCGCTTTTCGGGATCGGCACCGTCGAGTCCCGATACAATTACAAGATTGGCCCCACCGTTGCCGGGCGGCTCAAGCGGTTGGACGTCGATGTGGGTGATCGCGTCGAGGGCGGGCAACTTCTCGGTGAAATGGACCCGCTTGATCTCCACGAGAAAATCAGGGCGCAGCAGGCGGCTGTCAAACGAGCCGAGGCGCTGCTCAGTGAGGCCGAGGCCCGCCAGGCTTTTACCAAATCCCAGTTCTGGCGCTATGAACGATTGCTGAAAGCGCGATCCACGAGTGAGGAGATCGTTGCCACCAAAAAACAGGAAGAACTGATCGCCGAGGCGAGCCTGCGTGCGGCGCGGGAGGATGCCGTCCGCCTGTGCAGCGAGCAAGAGGCGCTGGTGGCGCAACTCAACAACCTGAAGCTTGTCGCCCCCGCACCAGGTCTGGTGGCGGCGCGCAATGCTGACCCCGGCACAACCGTGGTGGCCGGCCAGGCGATCGTGGAGTTGATTGATCCGCAGAGCCTGTGGGTCAATGTGCGTTTCGACCAGGGCCATGCGCGGGGGCTGGCGGCCATGCTGCCGGCCCAGATCGTCCTGCGCACACAGGAAGGAGGTCTGACCGGGCGCGTCCTGTGGGTTGAGCCCGTGGCCGATGTGGTGACAGAAGAAATGCTCGTCAAGGTGGTTTTTGAGCAGATGCCGGTGGTGCTGCCGGCTGTCGGGGAGCTGGCCGAGGTAACCGTCACCTTGCCTGCCCTTCCTGTCGGACCGGTTATACCTAACGCGGCCATTCAGCGCGTTCAAGGTAAACTGGGCGTCTGGCAGATTGCCGAGGAAAAACCGCGTTTCTCTCCGCTCACCCTGGGTACTGCCGATCTGGACGGTCACGTGCAGGTGCGCCAGGGGCTCGACGCCGGTGATCAGGTCGTGGTCTACAGCACAAAAGCGTTGACACCGCGCAGCCGCGTTAAGGTTGTTGAAAAGATCCCCGGGGTGGTGCAATGATCAGTCTGGCGGGCCGCGACATAATGCACGCCTGGGGCAAGTTCGTCTTTACCGGCATGGGCCTTGGTCTGCTGATAGGGGTGACGCTCTCCATGGCGGGCATCTATCGGGGCATGGTGGATGACGGCAAGGCATTGCTCGACAACAGCGGCGCAGATCTCTGGGTGGTGCAGAAAGACACACTTGGTCCCTATGCCGAGCCATCGAGCATTTACGACGATGTCTGGCGCACCATTCGCGGTCTGCCGGGGGTGGTGCGCACCGCCAATGTTACCTATCTCACCATGCAGGTGCGCCAGGGTGAACGCGATGTGCGTACGATGGTCACCGGTGTCGGCGCCGGAGCACCCGGCACCCCCGGCTGGCCGCCCTATCTTGTCGCCGGAAGACATATCACCCGGAGCCACTACGAGGCGGTTGCCGACATCGCCTCCAACTTCAAGCTCGGAGACCGTCTCCAAATCCGTCGCAACCAGTACACCGTGGTCGGCCTGACCCGGCGCATGGTCTCTTCCGGGGGAGACCCGATGGTCTTTATCCCGCTCAAGGATGCCCAGGAAGCCCAGTTCCTGAAAGACAACGATGCCATCCGGCAGCAGCGTCGCCGCACCGCCGAAAACCCGGCATTCAATCGGCCCCAGGTCCCCGGTCTGCTAGATTCCGTGATCGCCTCGCAAAGCGTCAACCCATTTGTCAATGCGGTCCTGGTGCAGATTGAACCCGGCTATGATGCCGAGCAGGTGGCGGCGTCGATCCGCCGCTGGAAGCACCTGACGGTCTACACGCGGAGCCAGATGGAGGAGATCCTCATCGGCAAGCTGATTGCCACCTCGTCCAGGCAGATCGCCATGTTCCTGGTGATTCTCTCCGTGGTCAGCGCGGCCATTGTTGCCTTTATCATCTACACCCTGACGCTTGGCAAGATCCGTGAAATTGCGGTGCTAAAACTGATCGGCACCAGGAACCGCACCATTGCCGGCCTGATCATGCAGCAGGCCGTTGCCCTGGGGGTGATTGGCTTTGTAGTGGGAAAAATCTCAGCTACCCTGCTGATGGCACCGATCTTTCCCAAATATGTGCTGCTGGAACCGCTTGATTCGGTGAAGGGATTCATTGCGGTGGTGGTGATATGTATACTGGCAAGCCTCTTTGCCATTCACGCCGCCCTCAAGGTTGATCCGGCCGAGGCGATTGGAGGCTGACATGGGTAGTGACGGTATTCGCATCGAAGGGCTGAAGAAACGCTATGGCAGGGGAGATACCGCGGTCGATGCCTTGAAAGGCGTGGACATGGTGGTGGCACCGGGTGAGGTGGTCGGCCTGGTCGGGCCGTCAGGATCCGGGAAAAGCACGTTGCTCAAGTGTCTCGGTGCCGTGATCGAGCCGACCTCCGGGCGCATGGTCCTCGGTGCTGATACCATTTATGACGATGGCTGGAAAGTGCGTGACTTGCGTGCCCTGCGCCGCGATAAAATCGGTTTTGTCTTCCAGGCCCCGTACCTCATTCCTTTCCTTGATGTCACCGATAATATCGCCTTGTTGCCGATGCTTGCCGGCGTCCCAAACGGTGAAGCCCGCCGGTGGGCGGTAGAGCTGCTGGAATCACTGGAGGTCGAGCATCGTGCCAGGGCCATGCCCTCGCAACTTTCAGGCGGAGAGCAGCAGCGCGTGGCGATTGCCAGGGGGCTGGTAAACCGCCCGCCGGTTATCCTTGCTGATGAACCCACGGCCCCGCTCGACAGTGAACGTGCCCTGGCGGTGATCCGCATGCTCAACGATATGGCGCGGAAGTTCGAGACGGCGATTATTGTCGTCACCCATGACGAAAAGATCATGCCGACCTTCAAGCGCATCTATAATATTCGTGACGGCCTGACCTACGAGGAAGCGGGCGAGGGGCGAGATGTTGAACAAGAATACGTGCAGGCCGGAGAAAGCGCTGAAGCATAGAAGCATGCATCCCCTTGTCTGGTTTGACAGGACAGTAGGTGAGATAATCTGCTGGAAATTGATCCAGGTCAATTACGCTGGAATGATCATGTTCTACTGTAAGGTAACCATTATTCCAGGAATGAATAAGCAGTGCATGATTTCCCGCCGGGTGTTCCCGGACGGGTGCCTTGGACGGAGGATCCGATGTCAAAAAATGACGAAACGTATACCAGCCCACCCGCTATTTCCGAACAGGATATTATTTCTGCCATGAAAGCTATCCCCGGATATGTCGACATCACGCCGGGTGATTTCAAGCAGATCTATCAGGTTGCCTATACCATGGCGATAGAGCGGCTGCTCAATTCTGTGACGGCCGGCCAGCTGATGACCCGGACCGTCCAGCTTTTGAAGCAGGCGATGTCACTGGTGGAGGCAGCAACTTTTCTTGCAGACAATCAGGTTTCAGGTGCTCCTGTTGTCGATGACGAAAATACCCTTGTAGGCATTGTCTCAGAAAAGGACTTTCTCAGGGAGATGGGGTTCGGCTTCAACCCCTCCTTCATGCAGATCGCCACGCACTGTCTGCACGACAAGAGCTGCATGATTGGGAATCTGCACGGCAGGACGGTTGCTGATATCATGACAAAATCGCCTGTTTCCGGGTGTCCGGAGATGACCATCGGCTCTATCTCGACCATTTTCGCGGACCGGAAGATTAATCGTCTGCCAATTGTTGACCATGAGGGATTGATCGTCGGGATCGTTACTCGTACCGATCTGGCACACGCCTATCGGGTTTTTACGGGGGGGCGGCAGGCATGAACTTTCTGCAAAAGATGAAAGGTACGACCCAGAGCCCGCCTGCTGTTGGTCTGGTTGAGGTGCTCTGGTCCTGGGCCGGCAGTTTCCTGGGAATTGGCGCTGTTTCCCTCATTCACTACAAGCTGCTGAGCCAGACGGATCTTTTGATGATCATCGGCTCCTTCGGTGCGTCTGCCGTACTCATCTATGGGGCTGTCCGCAGCCCCCTGGCTCAGCCGAGAAACCTGATCGGCGGGCATGTTCTCTCGGCAATTGTCGGCGTAACTGCGTTCCAACTGGTAGGCGGGCAGCCATGGCTTGCTGCCTCACTGGCAGTCTCGGTGTCTATTGCCCTGATGCACCTGACCAAAACCCTTCATCCCCCCGGCGGTGCGACGGCGCTGATTGCCGTTATCGGGGGTGATGGCGTGCACAGCCTCGGTTACCTCTATGTCCTGATACCCGTAGCTCTCGGAGCCGCTGTCATGCTGCTGATTGCGCTTGTTGTTAACAATATTTCCAAAACCAGGCGTTATCCGGAATTCTGGCTGTAGGTCTGCGACAATAACCAGCGCACCCGCTGGATGGTAGTGAACTTGTAAAAACAGAATCGATGGCTAAGTAAAGTAGTGAACTCGTAAAAACAGAATCGATGGCTAAGTAAAGTAGTGAACTCGTAAAAATAGAATCGATGGCTAAGTAAAAATTTCGATAAACAAGAAGTGGCACTTTTTCAAGTGTGAAGGCATACATATGGTATGTCGAGTGCTTGAAAAAGTGCCACGACGCAGTAGATCGGACTTTTTGCGACGCCATCGACTACTGACCGGCCATCATTGCTGCGACGTCTTCCTCCGGTGTCGTTATCGCTTTGATGTCAAACTCTTCAACCAGTATTTTCGCGACATTGGGAGAGAGAAAGCCGGGGAGTGTCGGCCCCAGCCGGATGCCCTTGACTCCGAGGGACAACAGGGCCAGCAGCACGAGAACCGCCTTCTGCTCATACCAGGCGATGTCAAAGGAAAGCGGCAGGTCATTGATATCGCTGAGGCCAAAGGCCTCCTGCAGTTCAAGAGCGATCACCGCCAGGGAGTAGGAATCGTTGCACTGCCCGGCATCGAGCACCCGGGGAATTCCCCCAATGTCGCCGAGGTCAAGTTTCAGGTATTTGTACTTCGCGCAACCCGCGGTCAGGATCACCGCATCCTCCGGCAGCTGCTGGGCCACCTGAGTGTAGTACTCTCGTGTCCTGTGGCGGCCGTCGCAGCCTGCCATCACGACAAAGCGCTTTATCGCTCCGGATTTTACCGCCTCGATAACCTTGTCCTTGAGGGCCAGCACCTGGCTGTGGCCAAAACCACCCACAATCGTCCCGGATTCAAGCTGCTCGGGAGGTTTGCAGCTCAGGGCCTTCTCGATGAGTTGGGAGAAATCTTTTGCCTTGCCGTCCTGACGATCGGGGATGTGGGTACACCCCTCAAAACCAACGGCACCGGTCGTAAATATCCGCTCCGTATGCTCCGGTTTTGGGGGAACAATGCAGTTTGAGGTGAAGAGAACCGGGCCGTGAAAGGTGTCGAGCTCTTTTTTCTGCATCCACCAGGCATTTCCATAGTTGCCGACCAGGTGAGGGTATTGTTTCAGCCTGGGATAGTAATGCGCCGGCAGCATTTCACTGTGCGTGTAGATATCGACGTTCTTGTCCTTGGTCTGTTCGAGCAGTTCATGAAGATCAACGAGGTCATGTCCGGTTACCAGGATGCCCGGGTTCGTGCCGACCCCGAGATTAACGGTGGTCATTTCGCAGGTTCCGTAGCCTTCATTGTTTGCCTGGTCGAGAAGCGCCATGGTCTTGACGCCCATCTGCCCGGTCTTCAATACCAGGGGGAGAAGATCATCATTGGTCAAGGATGGATCGACGAGTGAGGCAAGCCCTTCCATCAGGAATTCAAAGATCTCCCGGCTGTGCTTCTTCAGTTGATAGGCGTGTTCCGCATAGGCGCAGAGCCCTTTCAGGCCATACTGGATGGTGGCCTTCAGCGAACGCTCATCTTCATCCGTTATTTCCAGCCAGCCACCCGCCCCGCTTGCCGCCTTGGCAAGCATTTCAGCCTCGTCGGTAAAAGACCAGGTTGCGCATTCCGGAAGCGGATCAGCAAAATCTTTGCCGTGCTTTTCTTTATAGGCTTTCAGGACTTTTTCCTGCAGACGCTCACGAAAGAGGACTCCCTGCCTGATGAATGCAAGGAAATCACTCCTGCTGAAATTTGCGTTGGTGATGGTTGCGAACATTCCCTTGTCGATGAAAAAGGCGATCTCTTCATCGTAGATATCGAATTCCTTCCCTTTGACACCCCATACTGAAATTCCCTTGAGTATCCAGATGAACAGATCCTGGAGATTGGCGACGTCTTCCTTTTTTCCGCAGACTCCCTGAATCGTACAACCGGTGTTCTTGGCTGTTTCCTGACATTGATGGCAGAACATCGACATGATTGGCCTCCTGGCTTTAAAAACAGTGATTACGTGGCTCTGTGCGCCTGATGAGAAAAGAACCAGTCAGCAGTCGCTGGAGCGGTTCTGTACCCTCCAGCGCGACTGGTTAAAATCCTTGCCCTGAAATGGGCGGGCAGTGAGAAATAAGTCTAAATCATTTGAGCGTGGACAGCACTCCTTTTTCCGGACCTGGCAATCAATAATGGCAACGATTGTTGCCAAAGAGCTCAGCCGGGATACCGGTCAGCTATGTAATCTTCGTAGTACCGGAGTTCCACGTCCTTTTCCTTCACCTGGGCATTGACAACATCGCCCATAGATATCAGGCCAATCAACTTTTTGTTCTCGATAATGGGCAGATGGCGAATCCTGTTTCTGGTCATAAGCGCTTGAACATAATCCAGGTCGTCGTCTTTCCTGCCGACAATGAGACTGGTCGTCATGATTTTGTCGACGGTCATTGTCTTGATATCTTCATAGTGATGTATTGTCGCCATGAGAACATCCCGTGCACTGATGATTCCAAGTATGTTCTCATCCTTGTCAATAACGAGCAGCGAACCGATGCGATTGGCCGAAAAAACCAGCATCGCTGCAAATATCGAGGTGCTCTCGGCGATAGTGACAACCCTGCTGCCTTTAACTGCCAGTATGTCTTTTATTTTCATCGTAGTGAGCCCAATTGTTTGGAGAATCCTGCCTGGGTGATCCCTCAGGATTTTTTAGATTGACGATCTTGATATGTTCAATAGTCTTACCCCCACAATAGCATCTTTTTGCAAAATGGTTCCGGCAAAATGACGCAAACCTTGTGCGGCAGGAATTTCCTCTCGGTTGGATGATCGCTTCAATCGTCTATTCTTTCTTGCGCAATCCCAGTCGCGTTGCAAGATTGTGGAGATTGCTGCGGTTCATATCAAGATCCCGGGCGGCAGCCGCCCAGTTTCCGTTGTTTCTTTCAAGGGCAGCCTGAATCAGTCGTATCTGGAACAGCCTGACCTCCTCTCGAAGAGAAACCGTGCCCTGAATTGACTGCCGTCGGGTGTGGTCCTCTGCTTCATGGACATAAAGGGCCGCGCCGAGGTCGCCGGCCAGATGAGCGGGCTGGATTGTTATGAACTCGGCAGGGTGGATTTGCTGGGATGCCTTTAAGACGGCTCTTGAAATGATGTTTTCAAGCTCCCGCACATTTCCCGGCCAACTGTATCTCGAGAGCAGGCGCAACGCCGCTTCACCTATGCGGACCTCCTGGAGTCCAAGTCTTCTCTGGGCCCGATCGATGAAAAAGCCGGCAAGAATACCGATGTCATCTTTTCTGTCACGCAGAGGTGGCACGGTGATTGGGTAGACGTTGAGCCGGTGGTAGAGATCAGCCCTGAATTTTCCTGCATTCACTTCCATCTCCAGATTTCTGTTGGTTGCGGCAAGCAACCGGACATCAGCGTGCAGCATTTTTTCAGAGCCGATGCGCTGGATTTCCCCCTCCTGGATGACGCGCAAAATTTTGGCCTGTATCTCGACGGAGAGCTCCCCGATCTCATCGAGAAACAGTGTTCCGCCATCGGCAAGTTCAAACTTTCCAGCTCTGTCTTGGTTTGCGCCGGTAAAAGATCCTTTGACATGGCCAAACAGCTCACTTTCGGCCAGGGAATCGGGGAGCGCCGCGCAATTCAGGTAAAGCATCGCCTTGTCACGACGATTCGAATGCCGATGCAAGGCCCTGGCGACAAGTTCTTTTCCTGTGCCGGTCTCTCCGAGTACCAGAATGGTGAAATCGGATTTGGCCACCAGCTCAATTTCTCTGCGTAGTTTTTTAATAGCAGGACTCTGGCCGAGAATATCCCAGCCTCTCTGCAGGGCGACATCCTGCATGAGATCAGATGCTATCTGTCCCTGCCGCTCGGCCTGTTTTTCCAGGGCTTTGAGCAGGTCCGCCATCTGCATCTGGGCTCCGGCCATCAAGGCGACCGTTTGCAGGTACTGTTTGGGGAGACGGTCGAAAGCGCCGGCATCAAGGGAGTCAGCCGTTAACACCCCCACCAGTTTTTCATTTACATAGAGCGGACAGCCGAGGCAGGCGTGAATGTGCTGCAGACCATTGGGGTCCATGACCAGCATGCCGTCAAAGGGGTCGGGGAGGGGACTGTCCCTGGAGAACAGCACCGGCTCCCGGGAGCCGCAGATTATGTCAAGACGCGGATGTTCCTTACGCTCGTAGACACGCCCCATGGCATCCGGGGTCAGTCCTTTTGCGGCAAGCGGGATCAGCTTGTTTGCCTCGATCCGCAACAGTGTTGCCGCATCGTAGGGGATTGCCCGGCGCAGTGCTCCCAACAGCCGGTCATAGCGATCTTCCGCACTTATCTCGGCGGTAAGGTCCAGGGCGATTGCGGCCAGGGCATTGAGCTTATCCATGTATATATTTTTACAACGATGTTGTGAAAACTGCAACCTATTGTTGTTGTGTTTTTAATAACTTTGACCACAAATTACTGATATCTAATGAAAAAAAATAATGGCACGCCGGTTGCTTTAACGAGAGTAAGAGAGGTCATCTTTCTTGAAACCACACATAACAGGAGGAAGATCATGGAAAACACAAAACGACTGTGGATGCTGTTGGGGGCGGTAATTTTTATTACCATGTTTATCCTGGGCTGGTTTGGAAAAGAACTGTACCGCAAGGTTCCACCCATTCCGCTGCAGGTCCAGACAACCCAGGGGGCTCTTTTGCTGGGCAAGGAGGATATTCTCACAGGCCAGCAGGTCTGGCAGTCTATCGGCGGTCAGCAGGTAGGTTCGATCTGGGGGCACGGTGCATACCAGGCACCTGACTGGTCGGCCGACTGGCTCCACAGGGAAGCAACCGCTCTCCAGGCAATACTCAGCCAGAAAATCTACAAGCAGCCATTTGCAGCTCTGGACGAGATTGACAGGGCTGTGATAAAAGCCCACCTGAAGCAGGAGATGCGGACCAATACCTATGATGCCGGCAGCGGTGTCGTGACAATCTCGGCGGAGCGGGCAGAGGCGATAAAGCAGACAGGGGCGCACTATCTGGGGCTTTTCAATGACGACCCGGAGTTTGCAGACCTCCGCGAATCCTATGCCCTGCACGAATCCGCTATTCCCGACCCGGACAGGAGGCAGGCCCTTACCGCCTTCTTTTTCTGGACATCCTGGGCTGCATCGACCGAACGTCCCGATATGGCCTCGACCTATACGAACAACTGGCCCCATGAACCGTTGATAGACAACACCCCGACGACAGCCAACCTGGTGTGGTCCATCATCTCCGTGATTGTCCTGCTCGCAGGCGTTGGGGCACTCGTCTGGTACAAGGTCTTTACCGATCGGGAAGAAGATTTGCCGGTCCCGGCAAAATCTGACCCGATGGACAAGATTGTTCTTACCCCGTCCATGCGGGCCTCGGGAAAATACGCATTGACGGTTATCGCCTTGTTTGTCGTCCAGTCTCTTCTGGGCGGCGTGCTGGCTCATTTTACCGTTGAAGGCAACGGCTTCTATGGCTTTCCTCTTTCAGAAATCCTTCCCTATTCTGTTGCCAGAACCTGGCATATTCAACTGGCGGTCTTCTGGATTGCCACGGCATTCCTGGCAGCAGGGCTGTTTCTGGCCCCGGCGGTCGGAGGGAGAGAGCCGCGCTTCCAAAAACTGGGGGTGAACGTGCTGTTCGGGGCGCTGCTCCTTGTTGTGACCGGCTCACTTGCCGGGGAATGGCTTGCCGTCAAGCAGTATTTCAGTCTCGGCAACAGCTTTATCTTCGGGCACCAGGGATATGAATATATTGACCTGGGGCGATTCTGGCAGATATTGCTCTTTGTCGGCCTTGTCCTCTGGCTGGTGCTGATGCTGCGTGGGCTGTGGCCGGCACTCCAGCAGAAGGGACATCGGCGCCAACTCGTCCTGCTGTTTGCCGGAGCATCGACCGCCATCGGTTTGTTCTATGGCGCAGGCTTCTTTTACGGCTCCAGAACCCACTTGACCATCATGGAATACTGGCGGTGGTGGGTCGTTCATCTCTGGGTAGAGGGATTCTTCGAGGTTTTTGCAACGGTTGCGCTGGCCTTCATCTTTACACAGCTCGGTCTGGTCCGGGCGGTGAGCGCCACAAGGGCGGTTCTCTTTTCCTCGGCAATTTACCTGTTTGGCGGTATCCCGGGAACCTTCCACCATCTGTACTTCAGTGGAACGCCAATCTCGATAACGGCTATCGGGGCAACGTTTTCCGCACTTGAAGTCGTACCACTGGCCCTTATCGGTTACGAGGCGTGGGAAACCTACCAGAAATCTCATGCGGTTGACTGGATGGAAAAATACAAATGGCCGATCCGGTTTTTCATGGGCGTCGCTTTCTGGAACCTCGTCGGCGCAGGAATTTTCGGATTTCTGATCAACCCGCCGATCGCACTGTACTACATGCAGGGTCTGAACACGACGCCGGTTCATGCACATGCCGCATTGTTTGGTGTCTATGGCCTGCTCTCCCTTGGACTCGTCCTGCTGGTTCTGAGACGACTGTACCCTGTGGGTGAGTGGCATGAAAAACCGCTGGCCATTGCCTTCTGGTCGATGAACGGCGGGCTTGCCCTGATGATTGGTTTGAGCCTGCTGCCGATAGGGCTGGCACAGACCTGGGTCAGTATCGAGCATGGTCTCTGGTACGCACGCAGCGCGGAATTTCTGCAGCTGCCATTGCTTGAGACCATACGCTGGATGAGAATGATCGGCGACACCGTCTTCTATGTCGGCGTATTCATGCTGGCCTATTTTGTCGCCGGGCTCATTACCGGCTGGTCCTACAAGAAAAGTGAAAGCATCCAGATGGGCACGGTGGAACAGCTTTCCTAGCTTTGGTCAACCTCACTTTGACAAACGGGCTGTTCATGCTCAGGTTCTTGAACAGCCCACAAATCTAATGGTAACGATGGAGGTACTGTCATGGAAATACTGAAACTCGAAGACACGAATGAATTTACACCCGGTGCAATGAAACGATTTTTCCTGGTGGAGGATTCACCGGATTTCAAAATCATAAACTTCAACCTCGATGCAGGTGTGACCTTTCCTGTCCACTCTCATGACCTGGACGGACAGCTGTCCATCCAGGTACTCGAAGGGGAGGGCTTTTTCCTGGGAGAAGGCACCACTGAATTCCCTGCGAAACAAGGCGACATCCTCATCTCGCAGATACGGGAGCCGCATGGCGTCAGGGCAGCGACCCGGATGCGGATACTGGTAACCATAGCTCCCCCGATCTGATTGGGTTTTGGATCGCAGGCGGGGAGCAGCAGGATAATGTGTATACAAAGAAAATCTTAAAGGAGACTGAAATGTCAGTAAAAGTAACAATTGATCAGGACGAATGTATTGGCTGTGAAGCATGTGTGGAACTGTGCCCCTCGGTTTTTTCATTTAATGAGGACGAGGCCAAGGCGTATGTGAAGGAAGATGCTGATGGCGAGGCCGATTGTGTTGATGAGGCGATCGCCTCATGCCCGGCTGAATGTATCTCCAAAGCGTAACAGGGAGTAAAAATGCAAGAATCGAACAGGACGATCGGCGAGATAGTTGCCGGGGATCTGGAAAGCCATTTAAGGGAAGAGGAGGAGGTTTTTTTCCCAGCTTTAAAAAGCGCCGACATGAAGAGAAAAGCCGGCACGGGGCAATCTGCCGAGGAGGGTGAAAAAATTTCAGCACTTCTGGGCAGCCTTTCCCGTGAGCATGATGAGGTGGGCACGGCCATTCACAAGATCAGGCACCTGGCGCAGGGATACGTGATCCCTGATGATGCGTGCAACACGTTTGTCATCACCTATAAAAAGCTTGAGGAGTTTGAACGTGACCTTCACAAACACGTCCATCTCGAGAATAATATTCTCTTTGTAAAAGTTGGGGAATTATAGAAATCATATCTGATCGACTGTCCTATTTCGGACGGGTACTTATTATTGATACCAGGGCCGAAAGTGCTCTATTTTGGCCCTGGAAAGGAAATCCTGAGTCCATCACCAAGGAGAATACGGATGAGCATGACGGTAAAAAACAATATCAAATGGGTTGGAAAGATAGACTGGGAGCTGCGCAAGTTTCATGGGGATGAATACTCAACCCACAACGGCAGTTCCTATAACTCGTATCTGGTAAGAGAAGAGAAGGTGGCCTTGATCGACACGGTCTGGAAGCCTTTTGCGCAGGAATTTGTTGAAAATCTCGCCGGGGAAATAGATCTTTCCCGGATTGATTACGTCATTTGCAACCATGCTGAAAATGATCACAGCGGAGCGCTGCCGCTGCTTATGGAGCAGCTACCGGATGTGCCGATATACTGCACAAAAAACGGGGTAAAATCCCTGAAAGGTCTCTATCACCGGGACTGGAATTTTCAAGTGGTCAAGACCGGGGACAAACTCAGCCTCGGTGCAAAAGAGCTCATCTTCGTAGAGGCGCCAATGCTGCACTGGCCAGACAGCATGTTTGCCTATCTCACCGGGGATAACGTGCTGTTCAGCAACGATGCGTTTGGCCAGCACTACGCCTCGGAGTTCATGTTCAACGATCGTGTTGACCAGGCCGAACTCTTCTCCGAGTGCATCAAATACTACGCCAATATCCTTACCCCCTTCAGCCCGATGGTCATCAGGAAGATAAAGGAGGTCCTGGGCTTTAACCTGCCTGTGGATATGATCTGCACCAGCCATGGAATCATCTGGCGGGAAAACCCGGCTCAAATCGTTGAGAAGTATATGGAATGGGCCGACAATTATCAGGAAAACCAGATTACGATTCTCTACGACACCATGTGGGACAGCACCCGCGTGATGGCGGAACAGATTGCTTCCGGCATCCGAAGCGCAGATGAAGATGTTACCGTCAAACTTTATAATCTGGCAAAGACCGACAAAAACGATGCCATTACCGAAATCTTCAAATCAAAAGCGATTCTGCTTGGCTCTCCAACGGTAAATAATGGTATTCTTGTCTCTGTCGCGGCGCTTCTTGAAGAGATCAAGGGGTTGAAGTTCAAAAATAAAAAGGCTGGAACATTTGGCAGTTATGGCTGGAGTGGCGAGGCCGTGAATTTGTTGTCAGAGAGAATTTCTGCTTCCGGGTTCGAGCTCGTTGACGAGGGCTTGAGCCTTACCTGGTCGCCAGACGAAGCGAGCATGCAATCGTGCCGGGAGTATGGTGCGAAGTTTGCCCAGGCTGCCTGACGGCAGGTGTTATGTCTGACGGCGTTGCGGCAGGTGAGACCGGCAGGGCAACCGCTTTCAACGGAGATGATTGGAGGGGAGCATGATATCGGTAGAACAGGCACTGGAAATACTGCACAAAAACATTCCGGAGCCGGTGCGGAAATATGTCCCCCTGGACCAGGCCTACGGGTGCTGTGTGAGCGAGGACCTCTATGCCCCGGAGTCGTCACCGCGCTATACCAATTCCGCCATGGACGGTTTTGCCGTGCGCTGGGATGATTGCCGGCACGCCGCCGAGGATGAACCGATAACCCTGACAATATCCGGCGAGAGCCGGGCCGGCGTTCCCTTTTCCGGGCGAGTTTCAGGCGGCGAAGCAGTTCGTGTCAGCACCGGTGCCGTGCTGCCCGAAGGTGCTGACACGGTGGTCCGGGTGGAGGACACGGTCGAAAAGGCCAGCTCTGTGGATATTTTAAGAATCCGCACCCGGGGCCAGGATGTGAGACATCGTGGCGAGGAATTTCACCAGGGTGAGCTTCTCTTTCCCAGGAGTACCTGCCTGCGCGCGAGAGAACTGGCCCTGCTGGCCGCGGTGGGGCTGCACAGGGTGAAGATTTTCATGCCTCCCCGGGTGTCGCTGCTGATAACCGGAACAGAGCTGGCGCACTATGATGAAGAAGACATAAAGGACCACCAGATCAGGGACTCGAACGCCATAATGCTCGAGAGTGCGGTCAAGGATACCGGGGCGGTAATGAGGGCGTCAATACGGATCGAGGACAGCCTGCCGGATACCGTCAAGGCGATTGTTGATGTCATGAAAGGCGAGGATTCCGTCATCCTCTGTTCCGGGGGTGTTTCGGTGGGGAGGCACGACCACGTGAAGGAGGCGGCAAAACAGGTCGGTTTCTCCGAGCTGTTCTGGAAGATACGCCAGAAACCCGGCAAGCCGCTCTTCGTTGGACGCAAAGACAACCTGCTGCTTTTCGGACTGCCCGGCAACCCGGTCTCGGCCTACATGTGTTTTATAAATTATGTCAGGCCGGTGCTGACAGAGCTGCAGGGGGCGCAGGCGCTCAACCGCTCCATCACTGCCAAGGCAACCGAGAAAATCACCAATGGCGGGTCGAGAACCAATTTCATTCGGGTGGTTGTCGATAACCAGCCCAACCAGATCGCGCGGATTACCGAAGCGACGCGCCAGGGCTCGCACATGCTGAGCTCGATTGTCCACGCTGACGGGTATATCGTCCTGAAACCGGGAGAAACCCTGGAACCGGGCGGCCTTACCGAAGTCTTCCTGTTTTAGGATTCATCCGGTGTAAGCGTCCTTTTTAAGCTGAGTTTGGAAAACCGGCGGAGGTCATCGCTTCCAGCCGCTGCTCTTCGGCCTGATCACCGCTGCACTGCGGCTGACAGACAGGCCGTCCATGGCCTGCTGTCAGTTGCGGACATCCTGTCCGCAACCCTTCGGGCCTGTTGCAGTTCCGCGGCGGGCCTCCGCGATGCGTCTTCCAGCAATGCCCTCCGCCTCCCTGGTCACAGATATGGATGCGTAATCCGGATGGGCCAATTATTTATTACAACCGACCTCCTGTTTATGGTACAGTCAACCACCCAGTTCAGGGCAGCATAGAGAGACCAACGCAGGTACAGACAAGGCTGCTGCTTATCTGAAGTTCTACCAAACAGCCGGAGCGAAATGAGCAAACCAAGAACGGCCATCCTGCTTCCCGTGACCGCCATGCTGCTGTTCTGGGCCCTGACCCCCATTTCCATTGCCTACATAAAAAATGATTTTTCACTGATTTTTCAGATCTGGCTGAGATACATTGTCTCGACTTCCGCCCTGTGGCTGTTTCTCTTAGCCGGGAAATCACTGCGTCACAATGTCACTGTCTTCATGAAATCAAGCGTCTATTTCCTGAAAGTGCTGTCAGTGGTAGCCTTCTGTACGATCATGTTCCAGCTGATGTATACCTGGTGTTTTTTCCTGATCCCTCCGGGATTTGGTATTCTACTCTACCAGTCACAGGTTATTTTTTCGGTTCTCATGGGAATGCTGTTTTTCAGCACAGAGCGCCAGTTGATCAAAAAACCGGGAACGCTCGCGGGGATACTCACCGCACTTGGCGGGGCAGCTCTGGTCATCATCTTCCAGAATCACGGTTTTTCGGTTGTCTTGAATACAGGAATTCTGCTCGCCCTGAGCGGTGCGCTGTCCTGGTCCCTGGTGGGAGTCACGGTCAAGAAATGGATAGGCGACAAGCTGACGCCGCTGTTTACGGTCACCATGGTCTTTACCCTGGTGTCGCTCTTCATGACGCCGGTCCTGTTTTTCTCCGGACCGCTGCTGACCGGAGATCCCGGGGTTGTTAAATGGTCGGTTCTGATAGGTTCGGGTCTGCTTGGAATCGCCGGCGGGCAGGGGCTTTTCTATTATCTGCTTCCCCATCTTGGCATTATAACGGCATCATCTGTTCAGCTCCTGGTACCGTTTTTTACCGGTGTCTTTTCTTTTCTGCTTTTCGGAGAACGTATCACGCTGCTTCAATTGATTGGCGGACTCCTCCTGCTGGGAGGCTGTCGGATTGTCCTGCTGCAAAAACAGAAATTCCTGGTAAGCAGCACTGCTGTTTAAACCGCTGACTGATCTCAACCGGTGAGTTCTGGACCTGGCAATGTGCTCGAATTGCCAGGTCTTTTCCCGGTCGCTTTAGCCGCGTTCCTTCAAGAAGGCGAAGCTGAAAGACTCTTTGCTCTTGGCGACCCAGAGATAGGAACGGCAAACCGCTTGCAATTGCTGCTGCCATACGTGCATTTTGACCAAGAGTGGTGACGGCAGCGGTTGCATGGCAGGTGCAAGGGCGGTGCCGAAGGCAGCCTGGCGGGCGGCTCTGCAGAATTTTCTCAGGTCATTTTCAACGATACCGAATTGTGCAGCCAGTATCGAGGGCATCGAGCAGGCTGGAATCTCATTCTTCTGCCAGTCTCCCGGCAATGAGAACATAAAGCGCATGCCCGGGCGCTGGACCCGGTTGCCCATGAATACCTGGGCCTGCAGCTGTTCGCGGGGGATTGCCGGCCGGGAAAAATCGATGACCGAGGACGAGGAATCAAGAAGCTCAGCAATTCCGCAGTTGATAAAGTCTTCGCCGGTCGGGAGCAGGTTGACCACAAAATCAAGGTGATCCATCTGCTGACGCTGCGCTTCACTGAGCTGCAGGGTGACACCTCCCTTCCGTTTGAATTTCACATCGAGAATGGAGACCGTGTAGCCCTGGCTGCTGAAGTGCTCCTTCAGTAATTCTCCAAGCTCGCCGCCGCCGAGGATGCCGATTGAGAGTTCCCAAGGCTGTCTGCTTTCCTCGGTCGCCAGATGAGACAGGGCATCTTCGATGCTGAAAACATTTCCCATCGTACTGGCGAAAAAGGGAGGCTCCATGGCGATGCCGTGTCTTCTTTCAAGGATCGGACCGAGCTGCCCGGCAAAACCAACAGTTTTGGCCCCGGAGAGCTTCTGAATCCACTTCATGCGTTTGACGATCAATTCAGCGATGTGGCGATTCTGCTTCCTGACCAGCTCCTGGGGGGTATTCGAGATGAACAGGTAAATGCCGACAGGTTTCCAGCCGTCTAGAATAACGCCACCCGGGGTTGGTCTGCCTGACATGAATTTTATGAACGGCTGATAATCTGGACAGAGTTTGGCATATTCCTCTTTGTCGTGCGGATAGATCACAAAGACTGTTTTGAAGACTCCGGTGCGGCCGACAAGCCAGATGATTGCCCAAACGGGGAGGCGGAGAAAAACGGCATAGAAGACAAATAAAATTCGACGGATGCTATCAAACATGCTGTTACCTCATCACTCTAATTGTGGGTTGTTGATCGACCAGCTGCCGGTCGTTGCTCAATAAAGGCCTCTGCGGAATGCTTCAGCGAAAAGACAGACAGCCTCTTCCTCAGTTATATCGTCTGCAAGGAAAGCGCCAGATGTCTGAGCCGTACTGTCCTCTATTCGGTGAGAGCACTGAAGGCCTTTAAACCATTACTAAAACCAGCTGTATCACGTGGCACATTACCCGACAGATTCCCAGAATCAAAGAAAATTTGTGAAAAAAGTGTAAAAAAAGGTTACGATTTTTGCAAAATGGAACCATCGTTACCGTTTTCACCCTTTTCGCCTGCGTTTCGCAGCCTTGCTTGCTGTCCGCTTAATCGCAGCGGTTTCTCTGGATTGACAAAACCAGGAGCATGAACATCGTACTCTCTGTTACAGTGACAGGAAATCAGGATGTACTCGGCCGATGAATCGCCTGTCGGAAACATTATCAAACGTGTGCAACACGCTGGAGGAATTGAGATGAAGAAGGTTCTTATTGCCTATTCAAGCCGGACAAAGAAGACCGAAGCGATGGCAAACTATATCGCCGAAGGGCTGCGAATGACTGCCTGTCAGGCAGATGTCAAAAGTATCGCAGAGCTCGAGAACGAAAAAGTAATCACCGGATACGATGCCTATATTTTCGGTTGCCCCACCTATCACAAGGACATGACCGGCGGGATGAAACAGTTTCTCTTCAAAGCTCAGCAGGCAAATCTTGCCGGCAAAACGGGCGGTGCCTTTGGTTCGCACACCCACAGCGGTGAAAGCGCGCCAATGATCTATGAGACGATGCTGCATGTTTTCAAGATGAAGATGACCGATCTTGGCCCCCTGAACCTGACTGAGTCAACGGTTGCCAGCGAAGAAGGGTTGCGGGCCTGCCAGGCCTATGGAAAAGCACTTGGCGAAACGCTTGCCTGAGTTTTCAAGCTGATTCTTCCCTGCAGCCCCCCGGTAGTCCAGGTTGTTCCTGTCTGCCGGGGCTCCAGGTTGTTTGTTGTTCTCCAGCTCCCCGCTGAACCCCTTTTCCGCCTTGGGAACAGGACGAGAAACAGCAGACAGCATTGCCCCGGCTCTGCCGCCGCCAATAAAACAATTTCTAAATTCATTCAGTTTTTTGGTTTGCTGGGCTATACTATCAGTTGAAGGACTGTTTGCAGCGCTGAAACAGTTGATCACCATGATGTCTTTCGGGCAGATAGGGAGCAATGGCGGAAGAGAGAAGAACATCGACACGGCGAAGGGCAGCCGAGCAGTTCAGATATTTCCAGCAGTCGTTTCTGGACAAGACCTTCGAGTGGTTTGAAAAAAACATTCTCGCAACCGAGCAGGCCCATACTGATTCAACAATCAGGCGACGGATTATCGTCCTCGCCGTCATCACCTTTTTTGGCTCAATAACGCTTCTTATTTTTGGGAGCCTCGCTTTTGTACAAAAGGCGTGGATTCTCGGCTGGGTCGACTTCTTTTTTGCTGTTGGCTTTCTGCTCAACCTCTACAGCGCGCGGACACGGAGCAATTATCAGCTGAACATCATGGTGGGCATCATCCTGGCGATGCTTCTCTATGGCTTGATCTATCTGAACGGCGGCGTCAACCAGACAGCATATGTCTGGTATTATACCTTCCCGTTCATGGCTTCTTTTCTCCTGGGTTCGAAAAAGGGGATGGTGGCCATGCTGATCATGACTATCCCGGTGGCGACGCTGATGGTCTTTAATCCCCAGCAGCCATTCTTTGCCGACTATAACCTGCAGTTTGAAATCCGTTTTCTCTGCTCCTACCTGCTTGTTGGAATCTTCTCATATTTTTTTGAAAAGGCCGATGAAAACAATCGCCATGAAATCCTGGCGATTAACAAGAGCCTTGAAGACCGGGTTCAGAGCAGGACGGCGGAGTTGACCCTGCTGAACAGACAGCTGCTTCAGGAAGTCAAACAGCATAAAAGTGCGCGGGCAAAGCTCGAGGAAAGCGAGGAGCGCTTCCGGACACTTCACAATGCCTCCTTTGGCGGTATCGCCATCCATGACCAGGGAATGATCCTTGACTGCAACCAGGGGTTGTCTGAGTTGACCGGGTATGCCCGGGATGAACTCATCGGCATGAATGGCTTGAACCTTATTGGCCCGCAGTGGCGGGACACGGTCCGTGAACACATCAAAAGTGAGAGTACCCTGGCATATGAAGTGGAGGCGGTCTGCAAGGATGGCACCATCATCCCCATCTCGATTCACGAAGCGAGGATCCCGCACAAGGGCCGCACCGTCTGGGTAACCGAGTTTCGTGACATCACCGAGCAGAAGAAATCGGCCGAAGAAAAACTAAAACTCGAGGAACAGCTGTTTCAGGCTCAGAAAATGGAGACCATCGGTCAGCTGGCCGGCGGCATCGCGCACGATTTTAATAATATGCTTGGCGTTATTATCGGGCATTCCGAGATGGCCATGATGAAGAGCGATGCCACATCGCCGCTCTTCAATGACCTGGTCAAGATCAGGAAGGCTGCCGACCGGTCGGCCGAAATTACCAGGCAGCTGCTCGCCTTTGCCCGCAAACAGACGGTTGAACCGAAAATACTTGATCTCAATGAAACGGTTGAGGGCATGCTGCAGATGATCCGTCGGCTGATCGGCGAGGATATCAAGCTCACCTGGATGCCGGGAGACGGGCTCTGGAAAGTGAAAATGGATGCCTCTCAAATTGATCAGATCCTGGTCAATCTCTGCGTCAATGCCCGTGATGCTATAGCCGGTGTCGGCGAACTGATTGTCAAACTCGAAAATTACACGGAGGGTGAAAACAGCACTGTTGATTCGGGTTCATCCCGAAGCGAATATGTGCGCCTGACGGTGAGCGATACGGGCTGCGGTATGGATGAAAAAACACTGAACCATGCGTTTGAGCCGTTTTTTACCACCAAAGGCGTCGGGGTCGGCACCGGTCTGGGGCTGGCGACTGTTTACGGGGCAGTGAAACAGAACAACGGCATAATCAATGTCTCCAGTGTCCCCGAGCAGGGTACGACGATCGAAATATGTATTCCCAGGCATCAGGGTCTTGAACTGGAGCACCCAGAGGAGACGCTGGTCAAAGCCAACGTCAATGGCTCTGAAACCATCCTGGTCGTGGAAGATGAGCAGACGATTCTTGACCTGGTGCGGGAGATGCTGGAACATCTCGGCTATAACGTCATGAGCACTGTTTCTCCTGTTGAGGCAGTGCAGATGACGGAAACATTCAGCAACGACATACACCTCTTTCTGCTTGATGTCGTCATGCCCGAGATAAACGGACGTGATCTGGCAGAGCGGCTTCTGACGATCAAACCAAAAGCCAGATGCTTGTATATGTCGGGCTACACCTCGGACATCATCGCCAGCCAGGGGCTCCTGGATGAAGGCATCGATCTCATCCAGAAGCCGTTCTCGCAACAGGAGCTCGCTGTCAAGATCAGGCAATCGCTTGAACCCAGAGGCGAATCACCGCTCGTTTTCTAGCCATATCTCTGTTATAAATACAGAAAGCAGAAGTGCGCTGAAGCAGCTGTGCATTCCTGTTCTTTTCAGGTTCCTGCCGCCTCGACTGGAAGCGAGATAATGGACACCATGTATGAATGATTTCTTAAAACAAATAGCAGGGTTGGACTCGGTCAGAAATGTCATGTTTCTGTCCAGGCGGGGTGAACTCCTTTTTTCCTCCCTGCCTGATCCCGCCAGCGGGCAGGAATCCGAGATAGGCTTTTGGAAAGAAATTATAGAAGATCTCGATCATCCGCATGAGGCGGACGTGGTCTTCTCAAACGGCAGATATTACCTGAGGAAAACCGCTCTCGGCATGCTCGTCGTCGGTATGCATGATGGCCGGGAGCTCAGTAAAATCAAGTTCGCCGGCAAGCAGATCTTTGAAAAAAGTTCCGATCCCAACCTGCGCAAGAAGATCTTGCTGAAGATGCTGCTTTCAGCTGACGACACGGTTAAGCCTCATCTTATCCTGGAGCTTGTCGCCTTTGCAGACCAGGACGTTGGCGCAGCTCTTACCGCCCTGCTGAAAAAAGAAGCTGATTTCAGGCCGGACGTCAGAAAAAAACTGCTGCTTTATATCTGCCGGGCTCTCGGCCATTGCCCATTTCCTGAAGCGATACAACCGCTGCAGCAGTTGCTCGCTTCTGCTGAAACGGCCAGTGCCGGAAAACGTTCTCTGGAGATCCGTGAGGCCGTTGGTGTTGCCATCGAGCAGCTCAGGTCCGTCCCCTCCCGCGCCGCCTCATCGCCGGCTGCAGGAGAGCAAAAGTCGCCGTTCTCGCCGTTGCCGGCAGGGACTGGGGGCGTCTCTGTTCAGGAAACGAAAGAAACAGCCCGGGCAAACGGGTCGATTCCCCGGGCAGGTGAACTTAACAGCCTGCTTGAAAGCGGCAAAAAGAATGAAGCCATCTCGCTGGCCATGGAACTTATCGAGCAGAGCGCAAAACAAAAACAATTTGCGCAGGCGGAAGAACTGCGCGACCTGCTGATGCACATTGATTCCATGGCCTTGAAACAGATCGTGCGGGCAGCTGAGATCATCGAAGAGGAGAAGCAGGCCAGTATCTCCAAGGAGCATCTGGAGGTCTGGAAAAACCTGGTGGAACTGCTGACGCCGGATGAATTTCCCGCTCTTTATCATTCCCTGGTTCTGAAAAAATACGGAAATGGAGAACTCATTGCAGAACAGGGGACGAGCCTGGCAACGCTGTTTTTCATAAACAGCGGACGGGTGCAGATCGAGGCGCTCAAGACAGGAGTCCGGTTTCAGCTCAACACCAGGGTGGCAGGAGAAATCATCGGGGCGGAAACCTTCTTTGATGCCTCCGTCTGGACCGTCAATGCAACAAGTCTCGGTGCTGAGCTGTTCCTGCTCTCCCGCGAGGCTCTTGATGCTTTGCAGGACGCCTATCCGACCCTTGAGTCCAAACTGGCCCGCTTCTGTTCCTCCTTTCAGACGAGCAGTGCGGCACTCAAAAGTACGCGCAAGGACAGGCGGCAGAGTGAAAGAAAGAAGGTGACGGGCAGGCTCTCATTTACCGTTCTCGACGAGAGCGGCAACGAGATGGACAATGAAGCAAAAGGAGAGCTTATCGACATCTCGGAGTTGGGGGTAGCCTTCAGTATTCATGCTTCACGGAAGAGAAATGCCGTCGGCTTTTTTGGCAGGCAGCTCCGGGTTGGCCTCCCTGCCGGGACGGCTGCCGGCGTGCTGACCCGGGACGGTGTCGTCCGGGCCGTGCGTGATATGGACCTGATCAGCAGAGAGTACTCTGTGCACATCAGGTTCAATGAACCACTCAGCAGGAGAGAACTCCAGCAGGTTCTCGATGCTGCGGAGAAGGGCGGAAAACGCCCGGAGTAATCTGCTTACTGCTCTTCCTGCAGGAGTTTCATGATCTTGCCAACCGTCAACCCGGCCCCCCCAACAATAACGGTTGGCGTCTCGCCGGGAACAAGTATGCTGTTTTTTCCACGGCTGTCCGTTATCTGCGCTGCCTTCAGGGGTCCGAAGGCGCTCTGTTCTCCAATGCGGTTGAGCTTCTCGGTGGCAGCGGCGATTTTTTCATCGAAGAAGATCGCCTCAATGGAGTCCTGCCCGGATAGCTTGCTCCGGAGAAGAGCTCCCGGATCGCTGCTGCCTGTCTCGCTGGCTGGCATCGGCTCAGCCGATCCCGAGGATGATGTCGCGGGATCATCACCTCCGGCGATCCCGGCCACGGGATCCGGGGCGGCAGTGGCTTTTGCCCGATAAACGGCTGCCGACTCCCCGCGCTCATCTTTTGCAGCCAGGGCTCCCATGATCAGGGCCTGGAGGTCACTTTGTATCCTGTCCTCCCTCTGCCCGCATTCATTTCGAAAAAAGACGGTGACTTCATCACAGGAAAACGCCCTGTAGGCGGCGTTCACGCCGGTTTGCCTGCCAACCCTGGCATCGAGCAGCTTCCCCTCCGCCAGGTAGAGGATTCCGCCCTCGCCGGAATGGCTGTCGAGCATGCGGATCGTACAGGTTTTCCCTTCCATTTCCATGAGCTGCATGAACGTTGACGGTGAGATCCTCTGCATGATTCCCCCGCTCGCCTCTTCCTGCAGGAGTTGGAGGATTTTGGCTGAGAGTTTCTCGACCTGGAAGGGCTTTTTGAAATAGCCGGCGACGCCTTCTGCGGTAATCAGGTGTTCGACCTGGTCACGACCCATTTCAGAAATGATGATGACCGGAATATCGGGATAGTGTTCGCGGACATGGGCAAGAAGGCTCGGGCCGTCCATTCTCGGCATCACCAGATCGGTACAGATGAGCGATACCGAACAGGTATCGAGTTTTTTTACCGCCTCAAAACCGTCATTTGCAAAGATCAGCCTGAACTGGGCGCCATGCGCCGCACACCCTTTTTCAACGGCACGCTGCAGTATCTGGTCATCATCTACAAATAAAACAGTACGGATCATAATGCTCTTACGAGGTCTGGAAACAAAAAGAGGGCTACCGTGTTGACAGTGCTGCCGCCAAGCCGATAACCCTCATGGTGAGATGATCATTGGACGATCAGACCTGGGCGGAACTTATCTCCAGATCCACTCTGTTTTCAGATCGAGTGTCTTTTCATCTTCAAAAAAGGCCACTTCACTTCCGTCGAACTCGCCAAAAGGCACATACCAGAGGGTAATGTTTACGATGAGTTCGTCTTTCAGCAGTTCACGTCTTGTTGTCCCATCTTTTTCCTTGTCTTCGAACGGATAGGTTATTTCAAACGTTTCGTGCATCAGTTTGCCGGGCGGCAGGCTTGTTTCCCTCAAAATACCGCTCTTTTCGTACGGCCCTCTGCCCATTTCCTTGCCCATGCCCATTCTGCCGGGGTACGGCATGTAGATTCTCTGTTCGTTGTAAACTACTTCGTCGTCAGTTGTTTTCGCGGTCACATCCAGGACCAGCCGGTTTGGAGTCGGTCAGCCGTCCGGGATCGCATGTCCCGCCTTGTTGAACATGGAAACGTTGATGATCCCGATGGGAATAACGCCTTCCTCCTTGTTTTTGCGCCAGAAGATGGAGCGCCCTTCAACTTTCACATCGACGGCTGCCTCTATCATCGCATCATCACGGTAGGACTGCATGTCATGGCCGAGTCCGGATTTCTCCATGTGGCATTCCTGGCATGACTCGCTGCCGCCGTGGGCGACGTAGGAAAAGAGGTAACTGCCGTAAATCGTCGCGCACTGCGAGGGGTGATCGAGTTCGAAATTAGGACCCTGCCCGTGGCATTGTCCGCAGAAGATCGATTCACTCAGTGCACCGGATGTGGCCATCAGGGTGACTTCTTCATCTTCATGGTCACCGTCCTGGCTTCCATACGCGGTTCCTGGCTGCGGATAGCCCTCGGCCCACTTGTGGATGATCGCCACTTTGTTGTGGCAGACCATGCAGCCGATGTTGAGGCTCTCGATTTTTGCCTGGAGCTCGTCGACCTTGTCGTCATCTTCATCCCGATAGGCCTGCTGCCATCCCTTGATCGTGGCGACAAGTTCCCGGGCGACATCATCAGTTGCTTCATCGAGCTGCGGCAGGTGACATTTTGTACACATGCGCAGTGATTCAACGGTGATGTCCTCGTCGGTTTTCACGCCGGAATAGGGAAAGAGCTTCAGCCCGTTCTCGATGGCGGTGACAATCGTTGGCGCGGTGCGCGGCGATCCCAGGACGGAGCGGGCGTGCAGGGAGTTGGACCATTCGTCGTGGATATCCTCATGGCAGTCCGCACACCTGCTGGAATCGTAGCGTTCCGCAAGCTCGGCAATGGTTGTTGCTTTTGGCAACGGTTCAGGTTTGGCTCCACCGGCACTGTATGCGTTTATCGCAACAAGCGCGGCAAAAGAGCAGCAAACCAGGGCAGCAATTACATTTTTTTTCATAGCACCTCCCAGTTTTTGAGTGTTTTAAGGTTAGAACAAAGGTTGATACGTATGGATTTTCTGCCTGTCAGCAGGCGCTTACTGCTGAAACAGCTGTTCTGCTGGAAGTTGACACGGGTGGTGCTGTGGAGGTGGGAAAACGGCGGTGAAAACCTGAAAATATTCATGAATGGTGCGAGCATAAAAAAGAAAACGTCGAGGTTTTTCATCGGCGGCGCAATTGCAGACTCTGTTGGTGATTTGCTTGTATCGTAAGAGAATAGTTACATTTGTTACTACCGCACTAGAGCGTTAAAGTCAATTTGTAAATAGGGGGTTTCGGCATCGTAATTGGCGGCAGGACATTGTTCCGGAAGGAAATATGAGTTGTCAGATCGCCACGCAAAAAAAAGCAGGAGGCGATCAGTCACGCTGCTGATCGCCTCCTGCCGGCGTCTGTTCCCAAGAGATGTGGTGTTCCCTATTCGGCGTATTCAAACCCCATTTCAAAGCCGATATCAAGTGCCATCTGGTTCCCGGTCATGAAGGCGGGCGGAAATTTTTTTGCCAGCGTCTTCTCGATCGAGCTTTTTTTGACAATGCCGCACATGCCGATCAGCGCACCGAGAACGCAGATATTGAGAACGACCGGGTTGCCGATCTCCTCGACAACGGTCTGGTGGAGCGGCAGGCTGATCTGCCTGGCATCAACCCGCTGGGCGGTCTTGACGAATTTTGAGTCGACAATGAGCAGTCCGCCCGGACGGATCATGCTGGCAAACTTGTTATAGGCTTCCTGGGTCATGCAGAGCAGGATACCCGGCTGAAAGACCTTGGGAAGGTTGATCGGCCCGTCTGAAATGATCACATCCGCCCGCGTGGCGCCACCCCGGGCGGCGGCTCCATAGGACTGCGACTGGATCGCTTCGAGGTTTTCATACATGACCGCCGTCTCGGCAAGAATGATTGCCGCACTGACAAGCCCCTGGCCACCGGAGCCCGAGAAGATTATTTGATATCGTGTCATTGTTTCTCACTCACTGATGATGATCCTGGATTGCAGCGGTTACCTGCCGCTTGCTCTTGCAACGACCTGTTCATACGCTTCACAGTATTCCGGCAGCTGTTTTTCGACAAAGATTCCCCGCTCGATCAGTTCCGGGTTTTCCTTCTTCTTTTCAGAGCCGATCGGCACGGTCGCATCCCTGTAGGACTGGATCATGTCGACTGCGGAGCCCTTCTTGTTCTTTCGCCCGAAGTAGGTTGGGCAATGGGTCAGCACTTCCACCATGGAAAAGCCATTGTGCTGTATCGCCTTTTTCAGGAAGCTCTGGAGCTGCTTGACGTGGTAGACGGTTGTCCTGGCAACGAAGGTGGCCCCGGCGGCGGTAGCCAGCTCGACGGTGTCAAATTCGCGGTCGATACTGGCATAGGGTGCGGTGGTCGCCTTGATGCCGAGTCCTGACAGCGGTGAATACTGGCCCCCGGTCATACCGTAGGTCCGGTTGTTCATCACCAGGGCGGTCAGGTTGATGTTGCGCCGTGCGGCATGGATAAAATGATTGCCGCCGATGGCCAGCGCATCGCCGTCGCCCATCGGCACGATGACGTTCAGTGCCGGCTTGCCCATCTTGACACCGGTGGCAAAGGCCAGAGCCCGGCCGTGGATCGTGTGCAGGCTGTGAAAATCGACATAGCCTGAAATCCGGGAGGAACAGCCGATGCCTGAAACCATGACCATTTCCTTCTTCGGTATCTGCAGCTCATCGACCGCCCGGATCAGTGCGTTCAGGACGATACCATGGCCGCAGCCGGGACACCACAGGTGAGGAAAAAAACGTTCCCTGAGATAGTGTTTTACATCCATTGCCTTAAACTCCCCGTCCCTGAAGAACGCGTAAAATTTGCTTGATATCCTTGTCGGTGATCATCTGGCAGTCGACCCGGTTGATCAGGCTGACCTTCTTGGGTTTGCCGACAGCCAGTTTTACCGACTGGGTAAGCTGTCCGACGTTCATCTCCACAACACCGATCAGGTTCGCATTCATGGTGGCCTCGCGGACAAGCTGGGTTGGAAACGGCCAGATCGTGTTGAGCTCCAGCAGGCCGATGCGCTGGCCCTTGTTTCTAAGCTGTTCGACGGCACTCAGGGCGGATCTTGCCGAAGATCCATAGGAGATCAATACCGTCCGGGCATCCTCGAGATAGTAGGAGCGGTGAAAGGTGATCTGGTGGGCATTGTTTTCAATCTTGTCGACCAGGTGCCTGAGCAGCTCCTGTACCACCTCGGGCTTGTCTGTCGGGAAACCCCACATGTCGTGATAGAGACCGGTGACATTGTAGCGGTGGGCGCCGCCGAAATCACTCATCGGCAGGCGACCGTCTTCACGGGGCAGATACGGATGGTAGTTGACACCCTCTTTTACACTGGTTCTCAGCCGCTGAACCAGCGGGATCGACCCTTCTTTGGGGATAATCAGCTTCTCCCGCATGTGGCCGACCGTCTCATCGAAAAGCAGGATGACGGGCGTCCGGTAGGTCTCGGCAATGTTAAACGCCTCGACGGTCATCCTGAAGACATCCTGGTGATTTGAAGCGGTCAGGGCGACAATAGAATGATCGCCATGGGTTCCCCAGCGGGCCTGGTTGACATCGCCCTGGCTGACGTGGGTCGGGTTGCCGGTCGACGGTCCGCCGCGCTGGACATTGACAACCACGCAGGGAATCTCCGCCATCACCGCATAACCGAGCGCCTCCTGCATCAGTGAAAAACCCGGTCCGGAAGTGGCCGTCATTACTTTGTTGCCGGTAAGCGAGGCACCGATGATCGCACACATGGAGGAGATCTCGTCTTCCATCTGGATGAAGGTCTTGCCGGCAGCGGGCAGCTGTACGGCCAGCGTCTCGGCAATCTCCGTTGACGGGGTTATCGGGTAACCGGCATAGAAATCCAGGCCCGCGTACATGGCGCCGAGTGCACATGCTTCGTTACCCTGAACAAACGCGACATTCTTTCCCATTTTAGTCACCCTTACCTTCTGTTTCCTCGATTATCACTTCTATGGCCAGATCCGGGCAGATCTGCTCGCAGAGCTGGCAGGCGATGCAGTCCTCGAGCCGCACGGCAACGGCCTTGTCTTTCTCGTCGAGCTCAAGGACATTCTTCGGGCACATCGCAATACAGATGCCGCACCCCTTGCACCATTCCCGGTTGATGATATGTTCCTTCAGTTTCTTCTTAGCCATATCTTCCTTATCGTTGAGTGGTTTGTCATCAATTCATGGCCCCTTTTCCAGCCTACATACCACACTCATAATCACTGTCAACAAAAACCCCATAAAACCCGGGGTCAGGTCTCGCAATCCAACATTTTGGCAGAAATAGTGTGGTGCCAGAAAGCATCCAGGACCGAGTCTGCCATGCATGGTTGCGGTGATTTGCTTCTTTTTTTCCATTATTATATACTTTAAAGACATTTTGGAGAGAGAGTCGCTGTCTATCGTATAAAATCAATCAATCCACGGTGAGATGGAAAACAGCCTGACAAGGTTGATGCATCGATTTGTCTTGAGCTCGACGAGCTGGATGCTGCTCTGTTGTTTCCTCTGCTGTTTCCTTCTGCCGCAATCCTCTTTTGCTGAAGAACCCGAGAAAATCCAATACATTTCCCCGCAGGACAACCGCCTCTCCGGGCAGCTTGTCCCAGACCCATCCCCGGGAACGGTTCCTGCCGCTGGCAATCCGCTGATCAGTTTTCAAATCGATGGGCAGCCCCGGCAGTTCGCCCTTTCCCCGGCAGCCGGCGGCCGGGCCGCTTTTTCGGCAACGCTGTCCGGGATAGCCGAGGGGAGGCATTCGGCGCTGCTAGAATCAGACAATCTTGATGGCGGCGTCAAGGACAGCAGGCAGCTGCTCTTTATCTATGACACCACCCCGCCGAACCTCGAATGTGTCTTTCCGGCAGCGCCAGAAATAGCCAGGAATAATCTTTCTTTTATCGTCGAGTTTTCAGATGAGGGTTCCGGGATTCCCTCTCAGCTTGAAGATATTGAGGTCACCGCTACAATCAATGGAGCTGCCGCCGCTATTGAGACGCTGGGATATGGCAACCGCCGCTCCTTTCTGATCGATCATGTCGGCAGGACAGGAGTAGAGGGAGGTCTGGAGTATCAGCTTTTCATTTCCCTGAAGGACAGGGCCGGCAACGAGGCGACGCTTGAGCAGAGCTTCAGGACCGCGGATGTGCCGGAAGAAAAGACAACAGAGCAGAAACATTGCACAGCGCCGGGCAACATGACATTTACCTTCGATGCGACAACCAGGCAGGAGTTCGGTTTCCCGCTCACCAACCGTTTGTCTCCGGTGCTGTTTTCAAGAGAGAAAATGACGGATACGGTTGAAATCCGGGTAAAAACCGACGAGGAACTGGATCCCGGTATCCTCGAGCTGATAACCATGACAGCCGATCATCCGCACCTTGAGCTGCGGCGCCTGCCTGCTGCGGGAAATGATCTGGTGCGCTATGAAGTCAGGCAGAAAGGCGTCGTCAGCTCGCTGGACGCCCTGTCCTCTCTCAGGGTCGCGTATCCGCGAACGCTGGCGGTTGACTATGAGTGGCGATGCTCGGCGGACGGGAGGAGGATGGAGGTCTCGGAGACAAACATCTCCACCTCAGCAGATCTGGTCTCGTTTGAGGTTCCGGTCGCGTTGTATTGGCGAAACAGCCGCAGTTTTGAAACCAGGAGCGTCCGGGACCCCGATGGCGCGTTTTTTATCGAGTATCATACCTGGACCGAGCCGAGCTCCCAGCTGCTCGATACCGCGGCGTCCTATCTCTTGCTTGAAAACAGTGCCTATTTCTTCGAGCAGCAGTCCGGCACCTTCATCTCCCGGGCGCCGGTCGAGAAAGAGGGTTTTTATGGGTTCCAGGTCACCCTGGCCAGCGCCGGCGGAACCTGGGTGCACACCGGCAGGCCGGTCGGGCAGGAAGATCATGAAATGCTCTTTGATCTTGGCGGCCCGGTAATCGATTCCTTTGCATACAACCGGGAAGACGGCAGGCTCGAAGCGGTCTTCTCGGACCTCGGTACACCGGCGGAAGATTTACAGATCACGCTTGGGATTGACGGTTTTGGCAGCCGTGATTTTGACATAAAAGCGCTCGAGGACGGCAGGATTAGGCTGACGTCAGCGTTTCCGCTGCCGCCGTCACTAACCTCGGCCCACCTGTCCATAACTGATCTTGCCCGGAACACGGCCCAACGGAGCTGCCGGATTTTCGGTGTTCCGCCGGAACCGCCGGCAGACGGCGCTTTTTCGGTGAGCGACTATTCCCTCAAAGAAAGAGCTTCGGATTCCGGGAATGGCTATACGGTTTTATCTTCGCTGTCGGGCGGGCTCTCGGTGATTCGCAGCTGTCCCGTCGAGCAGATTCTCGTGGTCAGTGATTACATCATTACCAACCGGGAGAATCTTACCTCCCGGAGAACAAAAAAATATTACCCCTATCGCTCATACCGTGCCGGCGGCGGCAGCAGTGACAACCCGCTCCACGCGACCTCGACGGAGCTGCAGTCGCCGCTGATTGAGATTGTCGACCCGGCCACCGGTGAGCCGATGATGGTGGCCGCCAGCTCCCGGTCCCGCGATCATACAACCTACGAACTGTTTTCTTTTGAATTATGCCGCAACCTCATCCAGGATGTGCTTGCCCCTGAAATCCGTTCGATATCCTTCAACCCGGCCGACAACAGCCTGTCGGCAACGATCAGCGATCACGGCAGGCCGGCCTCCCAGGTGAAAACGGACGTGTCGGTCAGTGTTGGCCTGCCGTCTGGCTATGGCACGCCTGTCACGCTTGATCACCAGTACACCGCGGAGCGGGAGCCGGTTATTTCCGTATCGCCTTCACTGTCTGCCCCGGGCATGCCGACCTACTCCATAAAACAAAAGGTCATCAACAGCCTGGAAGTGCAGCGTCTTGATCAGGGACTGGCAAAAATTCCCGGGGGAGGATCAAAGAGCAGCAAGGGGTTCTCTTCTGCCGATCTGGCAGATTTGCTTCAGGCAGTCGATGCACGCATTGCCTCCCTGGAAAAACAGCAGCGTGCAAATCCAGCCCCCTTTGCAGACGGACATGGAAAAACCGGGACGCTTGCGGCAACGGTACCGATGCCGCCGCTGGTCATCGGGGAAACATACGACCTCACCATTTCAGCGCGCGATGGTGCCGGCAATGTCTCTTACGAGACACTGCTGCTGACGGTACCCCGCTCGCCCCCTGTGGTCACGCTCGAGCAAATCAACACGGACAGCGTCTCATTCTTTGCAGCAGGTGGCGGAGGGCAGAGCAGCAGTCACCTGCGGGCAGCAGCTGTGGACGAGTCCGGCCTTGACCTGCAGCGAACGTATCTTGATCTTGATTCCGTCCGGCTGAGCCCGCTCAGCAGTTTTGGCAGCGGAGGGCTGGGGAACCCCTCGCGCAACCCCAATGCGCGTTCTTTTGATGATATCGTCAATGACAGGTATGGGATTTCCCTGATTGACGAGTACGTGGCGCATTACAGTGCCCTGCTCGAGGAAGGGCCGCACAGGGCACGTTTTACGGCAACCGACATTCTCGGGCTTTCAGCCGAACAGTTGCTCGATTTTACCATAGAATTCGTACCGAAAATTACCAATTTTGTTGCCAGGCCAGAGGCTGTTCAGGATTTCGGCGGGCCGGCATTCACGGCAATGATCACTGATCTTGGAGGGAATCTCGAGCCGGACGGCATCACCTTCTTCATAGACGGCCGCGAGGTGGAACGGAGCAGGCTCTACTATGATCCGCCCAGCGGCTATTTCAGTGTCAGCGGGCCGTTCAGTCATGCAGACGGCCGCCATTCAGCGCAGATTACGGCAGCAGACAACAGCGGCCACCGGGCGACCGAAACCATTTTCTTTGCGGCAGGCCATGAGATCAGTGGACTTGACGGTTCGGGCGACCTGCGCCTGGAAACCATTACGATCTGGGAGCTGGAGCACCAGAACAACGATGGACAGGCCAACCCGGGAGAGCTCATCAGGATTTTCCCAACCGTGTTCAACAGTGGTCCGGCGCCGCTTGAGGATTGCCGTGCCAGGCTGTCTGCAGAAGACAGCCGTATGGTGGTCCAGGCCAATGAAATCAGGACCGGTGTTATCGACGCTTCAGTTCCGGTGACACTGCTGAGAGGGTTCGATGTCCAGGTCGGGGATGATATCCTCGATGCGACGATCAGCGACCCGTACGACACCCATTTCCGTCTCGATCTCCGCTGCAGCGCTGAAGAAGCCTGGGAACTGGGCTTTGTGCTGCCGGTATACCGGCCAACATTGCCGCAAGACATAGATTCCCAGGTGAGGGTGGATCTCGAGCCGACGGCAGGTATCGTCAGTGCAGCAGAGGTTTCCCTGCGGGGGACTGCAGTCAGCAGCACCTCTTTTATCGACAGCGTAACAGTGCGGGTAAACGGCAACCCTGTAGATACCATCCATCTGGACAGGGCGACCGGGGTTTTCGAGGTACGCGTGCCGCTTGAACCGGGCTCAAATGTGATCGAGGCAGAGGCCTGGGACCAGAGCGGGGCAAGCGGCTATAAAACAGTTTTCGTCAACTGCAGGAGCAGCCTCACCGTCTCCATTGACCCGCTGCCAACCACCTCGGCAGCGGTGGAGCTGGCAATTTCAGGAAGCGCTGAGAGCTCGGCTTCAAACGTTGACCGGCTGGTGCTGACGGTAAACGGCGCAGAGCAGCCGCTGAGCTGGCAGGCACGCCGGAATCGATTTGAGGCGACAGTCACGCTCCAGCCCGGCAGCAACACGATTGTTGTCGAGGCCTGGGACGAGGCTGGGGCACAGGGCAGGGCAACGGAATATGTGCGGCTTGGCTCTCAGTTTTCCATCGTCCTTGACTCCCTGCCTGCGGCAACAGCGGCTGCGGCAATAGATATTGCCGGAACGGTAACCAGCAGATCTCCCGTCGAGCAGGTAGAGCTCCTGGTAAATGGTGCGGCTCAATCACTATCCTATAATGCGGCAAACGGCAGGTTACAGGCAACCGTCGACCTGCTGGTGGGAGGTAACACGATTACCGCAGAGGCTCTGGGAGCCCATGGAGAGCGGGCAACCGACCGGGCATACGTGACCAGGACGATGGCGTTCACCCCGCCGTCGATCAGCATTACCTCGCCGGGATCGGGATTCAGCACCAATTGTGGTCCGGTCATGATAAGCGGAACCTTTGATCCGGGAAATTCCTCGGTCGAGCAGATAGTTACGACGGTGAACCCGGCATCACTTGGATGTCAGCCGGTCGTAATCGGCGGTTCGACGTTTTCGGTGGAGTGCGGCGTCGATGCGTTCCCGGGGGACGGCTTTTACAGCGTGGAGCTGCGCACCGTTGACGGCAACACGGCAAGCGATACGGTGCTGGTCCAGATGCTCGGGTGCAACTGATGACGAAAACAAACCTGCATCTCTGTCCTACTGTTGTCATTGCGGGGTTCATGCTTGCTGTTTTCACGGCTACAGAGCTTTACGGGGCTGCCCGGATTCGCACCGTTAGCGGGGATGCCGGAGTGTTTGACCCGGCAGCCGGCCCACTGACCATCAGGTACCAGCTCATGGAAGATGCCCGGCAGGTTGAGCTCAGGATTATCGATTTCCGCGGGCAGGTGGCAAACCGCTTTGATCTTGTTGACCTGCGGGCGGGGGATCAGACATTTTCCTGGGATGGGACCGACAATAATGGCATTCGCGTTGTTGACGGCAGGTATCAGCTGGTGATCACCGTGCTTTTCGGCAGTGGCCCCGGGGATACCGCGACAGTCGACACCGTGGTTGCAGCGCTTGGGCAGAAGGGGTACATCCAGGTGCCGGAGCCGCTGCCTCCTGAAAGCTATCCTCATGAAATCTATGGCTCGGCCTCGACATTCTACCGATATAACCGTGAACGGGAGGATTCGGGAGACGGTGAGCTTCGCCTGAGAACGGGTGTTGATTATCGTGATGATCAAACAGCAACACGCGGTGTCTTCCAGGTTATCCGGGATTACGACGGCTCCGCGGCAAGCTACAACGGCAGCCAGGCCATGGCTGAGAGGCGCTGGGAAAGCGGCAGGCTAAAAGGGGTGTTTCGGGACAATCTCGGCAGTTTCCAGGACCCGCTGCAGCTCTTCTCCGATTTCAGAACAGAGCGCAACAAGGCCGGAGCATCCATTGATCAGTCGCACGGGATGGCACGGCTGGTGGGGCTGCTGTTTACCTCGGAGGGCGACACGGACAGCGGGGAGCGCGGCGGAGCCGCCCGGCTGAGCTACGGAGATGAACGCTCATGGCTGCTCGGCACATCGTTCACCTACCGGGAGGGCAGGGACACTCCCTCGAGTGACAGGAACGAATCCAGCGCCCTGGCCGTGGACCTGCACTATCCGCTCAGCGACGCACTGCTTCTGGCCGCCGAAGTGGTGACAACCGAGGACGAGATGCGCGGCTCGGATTATGGCGGGGTGATACGGGCGGAATATGACCTGGGGACGCTCAGGCTGTCTGCAGGGTATATCAGTCTCGGTGAGAACTTCCGGGCAGATTTTTCAGACCCGCTGCGGCAGGTTTACAGCGATGCGCGCGGCATCGACGCAAACATCGACTATTTCATGCAGCGGCCGAGCTGGTATTTCAGCTCCCTGTCGGCCAGCCTGCGGTTTTTCAACCTCACCCGGCCGAGCGATGACAGTGAGCTCCGGGAGATCGACGGATCCCTGCGCTTCGGAATTGGAACAGACGATTCATTCTTCCTGAGCCTGTTTCACCGGGACGACGAGTTTGGCACGAATTCAAACTACATGGCAAATGTTACCCACAACTGGAATGAGACATGGTCCAACCTGGTCCAGGTACATTACTCCGAAACAGACACCAGCGACACGCTTCGCCTGACATTGAGCACCAATTACACGTCCAGCGACTATGACGGCCGGCTCTCTTTTGAGTGGACGCGAAGGGCAATCGACTATTCACGGTTTTCTCCCTATGAGCAAAGCTATATCCGTTTTGATCTCGACAGTGACCGCTATCATCTCCAGTTGCAGGGAAAGTACAGCTCCAACGGGGAGCGTTCAGGGTTCAATGGTTTTGGCCGAATAGATTACAAGCCTGAATTTCTGCACCGTTACCGGATGCTGCTTTATTGTTCGCTCGGCAATCGGGCTGCATTTGAGACAGAGGGGCAGGTTGAATGTGGACTTGAGGTGCAATTCTGATGAGACGCTCTGATACAATGTTTCACTTGGCGGTGCTCATCGTCTGCGGGCTGATCTTCACCGGCTGCACGCAGGTGCGTACCGAGTTCTATCGCAATGAAACCGGACACCTCTACAAGGTGGGGTGTTCGCTTTACAGCCAGGGCGACTATGCTGCGGCCGGGGAGATATTTCAGGAACTCCTTTTACTTGATCCCGACTACGGGCCGGCCTATGTGTCGCTGGGCAACCTGGCGATGATCAACGAGCGGTACGAACTGGCGTGCGACTACTATGAACGGGCAGTTGCTCATGACCCCGAGCTGGAAAAGGATGTCCTGCCGTTTCTGGCGGTGGGCACGATGCACCGGGAGCGAAAACCGCTGGTCGACCGCGGTATTGACCTGGCAACGCTCTATCCGTTGCTGATGGAGAATAGAATTGACGAGATAGAAGTGTTGCTGGCCGGCGATATCCCCCTTGAACTGCTGGCAACAGACAGTGCCACAGTTACCCCCGGGCAGCTTGGCGAGATGCGGGGAGTGGCTGTTAAGTCGGCGCAAGACCAGACTCTTTCAGACAATTATCAGCTCTTTCTTGCCTACCTGCTGTTTCAGGCAGAAGCCCATGAACCGGTTGTCGAAGCGTTGCTTGCCCGGATGCTGCTGACAGCGGGTGGCGCGGTAAAGCAGGAGGCTCACATCCTGATGGGGCGGCTGCAGGAGCGGAAAGGAAATAATGCGGCGGCAGTGCAATACTACCTTGCGGCAGTCAGCGCGGGAAGCACCCTTGAGAGCGTGGCGCACTACCTGGCAAAGATCTACCGGGTTGACATTGACACGATCCTGCCGTCCCAATCCGGGACGCAGACGGAAAACGAGGGGGCCGGGACGAGCAGCTCTGGGACTCCCGCTTTGCCGATTAGTGCTTCTGCGGGCAAAACGACAAGGCCGGAGGTTGACGAAACAGCGTTTACCTTTCCCAAGCCCCGGGCTGTCCTGATTTCACTACCACAATGATATGAAACCACTACTCTCTGCCTTGCTGATTGCTGTTGTTTTTCCCGGTGTACTCACATACTCGACCTGCCTTGCTGCTGAGGGCTTTGGTGAGGTAAAGGCGGAAACGGAGAAGATCAAGGAGATTATTCTGCTGGATAAAGATTCGAGCCCCCTTCCGTTTGGCGGCTCTGCAGCGTTTGAGGCGGTCACCTTTCTTGAGGGGCAGGCGGTTAACTGGTCGGTGCGGCCGGAAGAGGGTTCCGGGGCTAGGGTGACGGTTGTTGAAAACGGCTCTGTCATCACCCTGACACCAACGCTTGAAAGCCAGGAGGGCTATATCGACATCGAAGCCTGGGTCGACGAAGAGCATAAAAAGTCGGCGAAGATCTATGTGGGCTGCCAGGTCTGCGGCACCGGCGACTGCAGCGATTTTGCCGGAAGCGGCTATGTGACCCTTGGTTCAATCGATATCAGGATCAGCCTCGGCAAAGCTCGGGGAGGGATGAGCGCAGGCGCTCTCTTTATCAAGGCTGATAAACCGGCGGCAGATGTTTTCACCCCGGACCGTCTTGAGATATCCTCGCTGAGCGATGAAGTGGTCACCCTCTACCAGGGAGCCGTCATCAGGCAGATCCTGACGCCACAGGCCTTTGTCATTGTCGAGCCCAGTTCCCCCGCTGCCTATGAAATCCTGTTTTACAAGGAAGAGGACCGTGGTGTGCAGGTAAACGGTTTCTATGCGTTGAAGCCATCTGCAGAACCTGTTTCAGCCTGGCGCATCGAAAACGCCGACAATGCGAACCGGACATTTGACAACGTGCTGGTGATCGAGTTTCGCCTCGGTGCCGAAAGAAACTATGAATACACCTATAGCGAAAAGAATAACACCTGGCGCCTCGTTTCAGGAAACGGCCTGAAAAGGGAGACCCGGCATGAATACTTCGATGAGAAGGGCAATCGTGTCGAGCGCACAATCATCAGCGGCAGCGACGATAGGGCCGTTTCGGTTGCAGAGAAAATCTATCAGGTTTTTGAGTGGGGAGAGGAGCTGGTAGCAGAAATCAGCGACCCCGATGGCGAGCGTCTGACAACGGAATACCTGTACTACCGGGAAGGGCCTGGCTACGGAAAACGTCAGCGCCGGATAAATCCGGATGGTTCCTGGGTCCGTCATCAGTATGATGATGAGGGAAGAATCATCAAAACCGTCGCCCCGTACCTTGATGCACCGGACGATGGCGATGAATCACGGGCAAAGGTGGTGATAAACAGCTATGCGTTGCTGCCGGGAGACGCAGGGCACGGGGCGGACAGGCGGCGGCCGCGGACGGTCACGACGCTTGTAAACAATACGATTACAGCCCGTATCTTTCATCACTACGCATACAATAAGGAAAACGAGCGGGTTGAGATCAGCGAACAGTGCGCGGCCCCGGATTGCGCCTTCGGAGACGGGGGCAACCTGCGCACCGTCACGACCTACTACGCACAGAGCAGCGAACCTGAATCAAAAAAGATCAAATCTCAGCTGAGCCCAGACGGCCGTCTGACAACCTATGTTTACGAGACCGGAACGTTCTCGCCGTCTGCTGATCCAGCCAGGGCAGAGTTTTTCGTCGGTGAAGGGACGGCTGTTCGCCTGTCAACACTCTATGGGACAGAGGAATTTCCCGATGGCATAGCGTTTCAGACAGTAAAGGAGATCACCATTACCGACAGCTTCGGCAATGAGGTCATGCAGGAGACCCATGTTAAAACGGGGTCCGGCTTTGAGCGGCTCACCTGGAGCTACAAAAGCTACAATGACCAGGGGCGGCTCATCGAAACGCTTTACTCAAATAATACTCGCACAGAGAGCCAGTGGAGCTGCTGCGGCAAACAGAGCAGCACCGACATCTACGGCATAACGACCAGTTACCGGTATGATGAATTGAAACGGCTGACTGGCTCTGTAAACGAAGCCACCGGCCTGGAAAGGCAATTCAGCTACGATGCAGCCGGGCGCCAGGTGCAGTCAGTGGAGAGAAACGGTGGCCTCACGCGGGTCCAGTCAAGCCGTTTCGATGTATCGGGGCGTGTTGTGGAAAAAACGGACCAGTCAGGACTGAAAACTGCCTTCCATTATGATCCAGACAGAACCACAATCACCTCTCCCGGTGGGGCCACGCGAATGACTGAAACATATCTGGACGGCCGGATCAAATCGGTGACCGGTTCAGCAGTTGTGGCACGATACTACCGCTACGGCGTCAACCCGGACGGCAGCCAGTGGACCAGGGAGGCGATCGCACGAGACGATTCCCCGCGCGTTACGATAACCACAAGAGACATGCTCGGCAGGATCATCAGCGTTGAGCAACCCGGCTACGAAGTTCCTCAGATTACCAGGTATCATTACAACCGCATCGGGCAGCTGGTAAAAATAACGAAAACCGGGATGCCCGAAACGCTTGTTGAATACGATGAACTGGGGCAGCAGGCCAGGAAGGGGTTCGATCTCAATGCCAACGGAACGCTTGATCCGGCAGCAAAGGATCGCCTGGAGGAACGGACCACAGTCTACCGGAAAACAGAGGACGGCTGGTGGAAAGAGCAGACGCAGGCGCTCTATGTCAAGGAAAACAAAGGCGTCCCCGTGACTGTCTCCATTGTCAGAACGAGGCTGTCCGGCTGGGACAACAACCTGATAGCCGAGCAGCGCTCGATTGATGTCCATGGCAACGAGACACGGACAACGGATTATCTCGATCGTTGCAACAGGCGGCTGATGCGGCGCACCTATTATCCGGATTCTGAAGTACCGGCAGAACAGGTTTACTTGAACGCTCAGCTCACAGCATCGCAGGGAAAAACAGGCCATGTCAGCCGATTTGCCTATGACGGGCTCGGCCGCCAGGTTTCCGTCACTGATCCGAGGACCGGCGTGGCCACCGTTCATTACAATGACAAACACCAGGTTGACTATACAGCCGATGCGGTCGGCAACCGCACCGGGTTTGTCTATGACCCGCTCAGCGGCCGGAGAACGACGGTGATAAACGCGCTGGGCAGGAAGTCTTACTATAGTTACAACAGCCGAAACCAGCTCATCCGCTCCTGGGGCGATGTCCCGTACCCGGTAGAATACCACTACAACGAATACAACGAACTGGTGACGATGCAAACCTTCCGTGACGATACTGGCTGGCATCAGGAAATCTGGCCGGAGACTGCGAGCGGCGACACAACCTCGTGGAGCTACCAGGAGAGTACCGGGCTGCTGCTTTCTAAACGGGATGCCGCAGGGAACCAGACCCGCTACTCGTACAACCACTCTAACCGGCTTGAAACCCGCACGGATGCCAGGGGAATCATCACGGCGTACAGCTACTCTCCGATGGGAGAGCTTGTTGCAACGGACTACTCTGATGATACGCCCGACCTGGTTTTCGCCTACGACCGCACCGGGAGGACGACAGCCATTCAGGATGCTGTTGGCACACGCTCCTTCACCTATACTGATTCGATGCTGCTCGATGAGGAGACAATTGAAGGGGTGTTTTCTGTCAGGATCGAAAAAAAATATGATGATCGCGGCAGGGAACAGCAGTTGAAGCTCAATACCGGCTATCAGTTGACCTATGGGTATGATGCAACAGGACGTTTTGCTCAAATCGACTGGCTGGCAAAAAGCCGGACAGGTTCGGCACGCTACAGCTACCTGGAAAACGCAGATTTACCGGCTGGATATAGCTCAGATGCCATCTCCGTCGCCTACCAGTTTGAGCCGAGCAGGAACCTCAGAACAACTGTTGCCAACAGCAATCCCGATCAGCTGATTTCCCGCTATGATTACGAGTACGACCGTCTGGGCCGCCGCTCAAGTGAGCGACAGAGCGGTGAAGCGTTTGACCAGCCACCATTTTACCTCTATGATTATAACAACCGCAATGAAATCAAGAGCAGTGCCGCCTTCATCGGCAACGATCCAAACGACCAGACCAGGCCGATACCCGGGCAGACAAGATTTTACCAGTATGATGCGATCGGCAACCGCCAGAAAATCCTGGAGGGAGCGAAACAATCAAGCTACAGCCTCAACAGCCTCAACCAGTACACTCAGGTTTCAGGTGACTCCACCACGACCATGACGCATGACGCAAATGGGAATCTGTTGACAATCAAAAATGATTCATCAGACATCCGCTACAGCTACAACGCGGAAAACAGACTCGTCAACTATGAACCGGCAAACCCGAGAAAAAACGATACCCGCGTAACATTCACCTATGACTACATGGGCAGAAGGGTGGAGAAAAAGACATTTCTCTACAAAGAAAATGACTGGCACCCAGCGAAGCACATCTATTTTATTTACGACGGCGGAAATCTGCTAGCAGAAATCGATGTGAATTCAAAAGAAGAGACCAATTATGTCTGGGGACTCGATCTGGGCGGCAGCATACATGGCCCGGCAGGCGGTGTCGGCGGCCTGCTAACCAGCATAGACAAAGACAAAAAAATATCCCACTACACCTATGACAACCGGGGAAACGTCTCCCAACTAATCAACAGCGACGGTACCATTAAATCAACCTACCAATACGACCCATACGGCAACCCCCTGCCAGGCGCAAGCCAGAACACAGCCCAAAACAAAGACCAAAACCCCTTCAGGTTCAGCACAAAATACCACGACAGTGACCTCAACCTCTACAATTACGGCTACCGACACTACTCCCCAGCAACCGGCAGATGGCTAACCAGAGACCCAATAGGAGAACTAGGAGGAAAAAACCTCTACTCCTTCGCAAATAACTCGATCAACAATATAGACTCGAATGGTCTGTACAGTTATGATATTCACTATGTAGCAGTATTTGCGACACTAATAACAGCTGGAAAAGCGCCCCAGGATGCATGGAAAATCGCGTATTATTCGTCCTATCCTGATATGGACAAAAGATATGAAGCCTTTGTGAATGCTCCGGGGGCAATAGCGGGTTCAGAAAATTCGATTAGGTATCAGGAGTATCTCCATTCTTTAAACGGAAAAGACATAAATGAAATCAAAATTTTAAGAAAATGTGCGTCATGCCTTATTAAAGCGGATGGAAAGTCTATGAATCTAAGCATGACAGATCACCAAATTGACGGAGTTCTTGTCCACCTATTAGGTGATACATACAGTCATCTAGTCTTGGGCTATGTCTGGGAGGATGGAAAAATTGTCGAATACCCAACAAAAGATGTAGCCTACTCGAAAGGTTTTGGACATGTTCTTGATTATAAGTTTCCAGACAGATTTCCATATAGGCCTGGGCTTGCCAATGAATTTTTAAACAGTGTATATAGCACATTTGATGGAAAATCATTGCTGGATATGTCACAAATAAATCTCGCTATAGAGACTATTGAATATCCCAAGTACTTTTTTTCTGAGTCATTATATGACACAGTCTTCCGAACTTTAATTTCTGAGAGCGATTTGGAACAATTAGAGTCTATCCGTAGAACATTCAATCCTAGTAAGCATGACGTAAATAAATCTGACTCAACCATGAAACTTGGTGTGAATCTAATTCCATCCGATGAAATGAAAGAGTTACTAGATGTACTTATTCGTTGTTCAGAAGGATCATTATAATGTCATTCAAAATTAAATGTTATCTGTTTTTTATTATATTTTTATCTATATTATCTGGCAGTTGTTCGCTTGGTAAACAAATAAAAGAATATACAACATATCAAGTTCATGACATAAAAGGTAGCAATAATGGTATAATTGTTTTGTTGGAAAAAAAGCGGTCAAGCCCTGAGATATCATTGCAAAAATCAATTTTTGGAATAGTTCCTCAAGGTACTAGATATCGTTTGATATCTTATGCTTTTTTGATATTCGACGAAAATAATGTATCAGAAAAAAATGATATATTTTTAAATATTAAAAATAAGAAAAATTTAATAACTAAAAAAGATACGAAATACATGAATAGATTATCAATAATAAATGAAAATAGTATAATATCATGGTATGATTTTCAAAATGATATACATAATATGTCGATAATTTTTATAAACGATGATAGAGATAACATATTAATAATATCTAACGATGATGATAGGTCTTTTTGCAAAAGTATAAACAATAAAAAAATAATGTATCTATCGAGCAATAAAATGTTCATTTATGATCTAGAGAATTACTCTAAAATAGAGTTTGACACTTCTCGAACAGGAGATAATTATAACAAAATATTTAAAAACACTAATTATATGTCTGATGATGGTAAGTGGTTCTTTGATCGTGTTGGTGAAGATCTATCTATAATGTCATACATATATGAAATAGTAGACAAAGAGAACAATGTCGTTTTTGGTAGGTTCCCAACTAAATCCAGAAATTTTCAAGCCTTTGAAGGCGACCTGGAAAATGGGCGACTACTTACATATGATTTGCGCTATGGATTGGAGATTATCGATCTTAAGGGAAATTCTCTTTACTCTTTGCAAGATGACTCGTTCAAGTACATACGAGACGCAGTTTTTCACAAAGGCAAAGTTTATGCTGCAGGTATTACAACAGAATCGAGTGAATTAGGCAAAAAAGACTACATAGAAATCATCCAATGGGATTATAAAAACGATTCCGTCATCAAAAAATACTACCCCTGCGACAGCCCGGAACTCGAGATGTAAGAAATGCAAAAAAAACGGGGTCAGGTCTTGAAATCCAACATTTTCCAGAATACAAAAAGATCATGGCGAGACCACTACGCATAGAATATCCCGGAGCGCTTTACCACATCACCGCGCGAGGAAATCGAAAGCAAGATATTTATCTCGGCAGCTCGGACCGCTATCAATTCCTGCAGATTCTGGAAAACACCGTCGAACGCTACAATTGGGTCTGCCATGCCTACTGCCTGATGAACAATCATTACCATCTTCTTATTGAAACCCCGGATGCCAACCTTTCTATCGGTATGCGGCAACTGAACGGGGTCTATACGCAATACTTTAACCGATCAAATGGCAGCGTAGGCCATTTGTTCCAGGGAAGGTTCAAATCGATCCTGGTCGAAAAAGGGTCCTATCTGCTCGAGTTGTCACGTTATATCGTTTGTAATCCGGTGAGAGCCGGTTTTTCCAAAGAACCGCAGGATTGGAAGTGGAGCAGTTACAACGCCACCGCCTTTGGAAAGAATATACCGCCTTTCCTAACCGTTGACTGGTTGTTACATCAGTTCTCTACTGACTTGTTAACGGCTCAGGAGCTTTATAGGGAGTTTGTGCAGGACGGTCTTTCCGGTAACACATCGCCATTGGACAACAAGGTACACCAGGCAATTTGTGGAACTGAAACGTTTGTCAACAGTGTACAGGCCAAGATACTGAAAAGTGATAAACACAAGGATTTTCCGCGCAGGCAGAGACAACTCGTCAGACCATTACTGAGTGAGTTGATGCCCATACCGAGTGAAATGAACAAGCAGCAACGAAACGATGGGATTTATAAAGCTCACTTTGAGTATGGTTATCAACTGAAAGAAATTGCTGACCACCTTGGGCTTCACTCGGCGACGGTCAGCAGGATCGCCGCTCAGAAGAAAAAAATGTTGGATTTAGAGACCTGACCCCGAGAGTTGCTTAACAATCGCCTGAATTGCACTGCAGTTTGGCGATGGCAGCTTTTCCACTGCTGAGCAGATAGATTTGCGCCGTTGCGCCTTGACGCACAGATCGTTCTGCTTTCAAAGCCTTTTCCTTTGGCATGAAGTATGCCTCGATACCGTATTTCAACAGATAGCCGTTTCTCTCACCTTTGATGCGGCCCCGAATGTAGACTCCTGAGTCGGGCTTTTCACGATGCAGTCCGGTGGCGATGAAGACACCTTCTTCTTCTTTCAGGGTCACATATCCCACTTCACCGGGTTTGAAGTCGTCTTTGGCCAAAGTCTTATTGATGCTGGAGATGTCGTAATTGAGCCGCACATAGTTGCCGCGAAACAGACTTCTCGGGTCGATAGGCGCGGTCTTGAGCATAACGGGCGTGCCATACCAGAGGGGCCATACGGAACTGAGGTATTCCGTTGCGAGCACCAGCATCTGGGCGCTGATCGTTAATGTCAGGCCGATTACGAGGAAGCGCTTGTTGGCAGGAGTCCACTTTTTCATTACCCTAAACATCAACCACCTCCTTCTGCACCATGCGGGCTCGCCAATAGCGTGCAGCCCCGAAGAGAACGGTGGCAGCGATCATGAAAAGGATTGCGCCGCCGATATAGTCACCGATCAGGTCAAAATAACGAAGCAGAGCGGTGAGCAGCAGCACGGTGACACCCGTGTAAAAAAAGTGGGTAATCGCGTCGTCGATACCGCGGCGGATAAGCCAGATGCCGGTGACCACCAGCATCAGGTTGGTAGCAATGGCCGGATAATCACCATTGGCCTTGTCGAGGTGGACCCAGGAAAAGACCAGGAAAAAGAAAAGGGCGTTGATGAGCAGCGGGCCAGAGGCATTGAGGCCCGAAGGTCGAGCCAGGTAAAATCCTGCCGCACCGCCAACAAACAAAAGCAACGGAGCGAAGAAACCAAAAAGATAATCTTCACGGGCCAGCTCGCGCCAGATATCATCGAAGCTCAGTATCAGGAGTAAAAGGATCCCCCCGCGCATCAACCACAGGTGCAGTACCCGGCCATAATCTTGAAGCTGGTGATCGGAGTGGCGCATGAGCCACCAGGCGACGCCTGTGAGCAAGAGCCCCTGGGATATTGTGGCGGGGATCTCATCGATGTTCGCTTCAAAGGTGTACCAGTTGCCGCCTATCCAGGCGAGGAGTAAATTGATCCAAAAGACCAATCCGGCAAGTCCGCCCAGAAAAAGCAGTGCTGAGTCTCTGCGAATCCAGGCAAGCCAGATTGCTGATACCAGGAAGATTGGATAGCTTGCGGGGAAAAAGTCGGTATGTGTTTCGACTATCGCCCAGGTGGTGGCAAGGACCAGGCAGAGAAAAGCGATAAGCCGGCTCCGAGTGATGAAGATCAGGGGAAGGACTCCCAGGGCCCAATAAAATATACCGTCCGGAAAGTGCTCGCCAATATGGTAAATTTGGGCAATGAGCATGATGGTCGCACCGTAGCAGATCGAACCGAAAAACAGCCACAACACCCCGGCCTTCTCACGGCCGCAGAGCATCAGGCGCATTCCCTGCAGGTTGACCGCAAGGGTCAGGAAGACCAGCAGCAGCATCCTGGTTAAACGGGGAATCTCGTCCCAGTTGTGGGAGACAATCAGGATCAGGGCCAGGCCGACAAACAAGGCGGCCAGGGCCGTTAGCACGTAATAGCCCAGTGAAGTGCCGTGGGCGTCCTTAAACTGGATACTGTATCGTGCCAGGATCGCTTCACCCTGGGCTGCTTCGATCAACCCATCCCGGACCCAGTCCTTCACCTCCTGGGCCATATCTTTCTTGAACAACCTGAGCAGCCGCATTTCCTGTCCTCAAAGACTGGGGCACATGTCACATGGAGAGATAGAAACGTTTTTTTCACTACAATAACATTTCGACATGAAGCCCGATTTACTGTTTCCCGGTGTGACGAGGTGCACGCAAAAACCGGACATCATTTATTCTATGATATTTAGAAACCAATTTGCAAACGGAACTGTTTCAGGCAAAATCGTGGTTGAGTTCCTTCCTGCGCAAGCGACTGTCCGGCCTTTTTTGCACACAGCGGCGCTCTGCAGGGTTGTCGTTCAGGAGGAAAATGTTGTTTTTTGAGACCTGACCCCGTTATTTTGCGTTTTTTGTCTGTTTGCGGAGGGTGATATAGCGCCGGAGTGCCAGGTTGTATTCGATCCAGTTGTCGAGATAGGAGCCAAGGGCTTCACGATAGTGTCGTATGGCCAGATTGTGCTCTCCCTTTGCTTCTGCCCGGAAGCCAAGGGCCGTGTAGGCGGTGAGGATGTTTTCAGGGTTCTTGCTGGCTTTTTCCATCAGGGCTTCCTCGGACTGCTTGCCCAGTAGGGTCTCGCAGATCTGCTGATACCAAGCGGTGTTTGTCTGGCTGCAGAACTGACCGAGTTTGAGCTGGGCCGTTTCATCTTCTCCCATCTGGTACAAAACGCCAGGCACGAGCAGGTTTGTTGCCAGCCGCAAGGGCTCTTCTCGGCCGTTGAATGCGAGATACTCCTCGGCCGATTCCAGTGCGTTTGGCCAGTCGGAAGACATCGCCGCGTAGAATGCCGCATAGGCGTGGAGGTACCTGTTCTCTGGCTGTGCTGCCACGATTTCCATGAACAGCTTTCTTTGCGCTTCCTGGTTGTCCTTGACCTGATCGAGCCTGGCGGTCAACCGTGTGGTCAGCGCCTGCTGTTCCTCCCTTGTTTGGGCAGCCTCGTTGAGCTGCTCTCTGAAATGCTCCATTCTGGTTTGGCCATCGGCCTGTGCTTCACTGAGGCGATCGAGTTCCGAGAGTGCCAGGTAAAAAGACCACTCCTCTCTGTCAGAGACCAGGGCAGCCTCGCTGAAACGCTGCCAGGCGCTTTCTCCTTTTTTGCCATCGAGCTCAAGGAGTCCGAGGATATAATGGATCCAGCCTTTTTCGGTACTGTTGTTCCAGGCATCTCCAGCGGCGTCTCTATCCACGGCTTTGCTGAGTACCCTGGCGAGATAGCCGTAGAATTCCCCGCTTGACCGCCAGTCCAGATCGATCAGGTGGCGCTGATGGGCATTGCGCAGCCCGCCCCCCTGGCGGCGGTCGGCGAGATAGTGCATCAGGCGCGCCTGGTCGTTTTCAGCATCGATTGAAAGTGTTCTGTCGAATAACCCGGCTGCTCGGTCAAAATTCCCGGTGCAGAGATTGATCATCGCAGCGGTGGTCAGGATGAAGGGATCGTTGCTGTCTTCAAGACTCTGGTTGGCAAGGTCCTGGGCCTTCGCCCAGTTTCCGCTTGCTGCTGCCGCTTTTATCGCGTCTATCTTTGATTTGACGGAAAAATCGATGACGCCGTTCCATTTAACCTGGCCGTCTTTGAGCTCATCGATAAAGGCTGCCGCCTTGGTGACCGGCAGGACCAGGCCAATGTCGGAAAGCGGCGTGATAACAGGCATTGGGGCTACGGCAACATCGGTTGCGACGGCAGAGGCGATGCCGATGACCTTGCCTTCGCTGTCGATAATCGGTCCACCGCTGTTGCCCCGGTAGATTGAGGTGTCTACCTGGAAAAAATTTTCAAAGGTCCGGCGAATATGGCCCCTGGTGACGCTGACATTGATGGTGTCCTCCTGGGTGCGGCTGCCGAGAGGAAATCCCAGCGCAATAACCGGCGACAGGCGCTTCAGCCTGGTGATGTCGAGGGTTTTGTCAAGCGGCAGCGGCAGCAGCCCGCGGGGCAGTTGGTTGATCTTGAGGACGGCGAAATCATCGCCGAGCGGGGCCTTGATCCTCTGCCCGGTAAGCGTCGGTGCCTTGGCGACTCCGGCGATTTTCACATTGGGCTGCCCGCCGCGGCTGTAGGCGGAGAGAAGATCATAGATGTCTTCGAGCTCGCTCGTTGAGTCGAGGCCAAGCAAGCGGTTAAAGGCGGTATCGCCCTCAAACCAGAGGTACATCTGGTAATCGAATCGCGGCGTCTTGTTGACTGCCTGGAGTTGGCCGATAATCCCAAACAGCGTCTGATCTTCCAGCCAGGGGCAGGCAACATGACGGTTTGTCAGGAGATAGCCTCCAGAGTCAACCAGAAAAGCGGTGCCCTCGGTTCGCTGCTGGTAGATTGTCATCTCTTCTACCTTGACCGTGTATTCTACCACGACAAAGGCAACCGAAGGTGCGTAGCGGTTGGCATAATCAGACATCGCCGTCGCGATCTGGGTCGATTCCCGGTCAAACTGGTAATAAACGATGGTGCCAGCTGCTGCCAGAACCGCAAGGATCAGCGAGATGATCACCACCGCTTTTTTCAGTCGCCTGACTTGCCCAACGGTCGCAACGGTCGTTTCATTTTCTGCGCTTGCCGCCTCTTCCTTGATGCGGGTCAGCGCCTCGGCAACTTCAGCCATCGAGCGGGGGCGCAGGTCCGGATCATCAACCAGCATGGAACGAATCAGTACACTGATTTCCTTCGGGAAATCATCATTGCCGACAACTGGGTCGGGATCACACAGGTCGAGGTCCCCAGACAGGACCTGGGTGAATATCCGGCCAAGTGACCAGATATCGCTCTTGAAGTTCAGTGGCCGATTTTGAACGATATCAGGGTGGCAGACCAGCAGGTTCTGGAGCATTGGCCCCGGCTGGGCCTTCTTCTGGTCGAGGAACCGGGAAAGTTTGTAATCAATCTTTACATCAATGCGGTCCGACTCACCTTTGAGGATCAGGATATCATTGAGTATCAGGTGCGGAATGAAATGGCCCGACTGGTGGAGGCCGTCAAGGATTGAGGCGAGACGGCGGAACAGATCGTAGGCGACTGCCGGGTTCCGGAGTCTGCCTGAACTGAGCAGATCGCCCCAGCTTTCAGCATCGAGCCATTCGCTGACCCGGTACCACATGCCCTCGGCAGACTGCTGGATAGCGTGATGCTGGACAAACCACTCTTTCGGGAGCTTTTGCAGCTCTTCCAGCTCCCTGCTGAGCCGCTGCGCTACGGTTTCGTCGACACCTGAGTTGGCGGTAAACAGCCTGAGCGCAACCGGGGTCTCATCATCTTCGCGGATGGCTTTACAGAGAATAGAGGAGTGACCCTCGTGAACGACATCAAGAATCCGGTAATTGTCGACGGACTCAAGCCCGTCAGCCACCTCACCGCCGCAGCTGGGGCAGGTTTTGATTTGTTCGGCCAGGGACTGGCCGCAACTCTGGCAGATCTTCATCAAAGCCTCCCGTATATCCTGTTCCAGCCATGAATCAAAGAGGGGTTGGCACCGTCCGGAAAAACAATCAGTCTGCGACTTTATATAAATCTAGTCATTAAATCTCATTCTGCTCCGGCTACAACATAATGTCAACGACAGAAATCCGCTCCAAAAATGCAAAAAGACGGGGTCAGGTCTCGAAATACAACATTTTCCGAGCCACAATAAGAACGTTGGCAGACCATGATGTATATAATACTGGGTCGCTCTTGAGCGCATCATAGAGTGAGAAAACCCAGGAGTCGAGGTCGGAATTGGAGAGCAACAAGGCTACCATAGAGAGAACGAAAAAACCAGATTCTCCGGACCAGGACTGATTAATGGACCAACTTTCCAATGCTGTCATCACTGAACAGAGAGGTTATGTTGCACCTTTTGCGAGATGGCCTGTCACAGAGCAAATCACCATTGGATAAAACGGTAAACCAGGTTATTTATGGATATAAAAAGCCGTTATCACCAGTTTTCAGAAGAAAACAATACACAGTAGAAAACGTCTGGTTGCGGCAGTGGCGCATAACATTTACCGATCAACTTCAGGGGAACTGATCTCTGTTAGAAGCGAACCAACCAAAAGACAGCGAGATGAGGCGGAGTGCCATGCTTGATTCGATTATGGCGGTCGGATCAAAGAAATTGCGAGTCATCCTGAACTGCGCTATTCGACAAGAAGAAAGAGTATTGCTGGGAAGAAAAAATGTTGTATTTTGAGACCTGACCCCGGCATTTTGCATTAAATTTAATCATACAGGAAATATCATGGCTGGCTTGCAGATTGACGCTATTCGTCATGTGGCTGCAACCCCTCTTGTCTTTAAGCGTGGGGAAGTGCTTTATAAACGTGGTCTTTATCGCTGTATTGCAAGGGAAAGCGACAATGGCCTCTACTCTTATGCGGTTGAGGGTAGTTATGGAACCTACGAGGTTCGGATTAGCCTCAACGGAGCCATTGTTGCCGATTGCAACTGTCCCTATCCCGAACAAGGTTGCAAACATGTTGTGGCGATATTGCTACAACTCTTTGCTGAGCATCAGGGCGAGCTCCCGGCGACGATTGAAGTTGATAGCGGTCTGAAAGACTATCTGAGTCCAGAGGAGATACGAACGCAGGCTTTGGAGGACAGGGCCAAAAGGGCACGGACCCAGGATTTTTCTGTGCGGCAGGGAGAGATGTTCAAAGGGGACCATCTGGTGACAACCGGCACCGGGAACCAATATCAGGTAACGCTGCATGATCCGCTCGAGGCTGTCGGGCATTGCTCTTGTCCGGATTTTCAGACCAATCGACTCGCGACCTGCAAGCATATCATCTTCTTGGGCAATTATTTTAAAGAGCAAATAGGTTTCAGGGCTCAGATCGGCAAAGAGAGATTTCCGTATGTTGATATTTTCTGGGACAACCTGGCAGCCAGGCCTCGCCTGTTTCATGAGCGAACGCTGAACGAACTGGAAGATGGGTTGGCTGCGCTTCTTGAGAGGATATTTGATCGAAACAATCTTTTTGCAAGCAACAACCTGACTGAATTCATTGACCACCTGGACCAGCTGGAATCATATAAGCAGGTAAGGATCCAGGAAGCAGTGCTGCAACAGCTGGCAGATGCTGCGCTGGAAGAAGAGCTTGATTACCTGGCCACCCAAAATGGGGTACCAGATTGTTCCAGATTTTTAAACGGTGCGCTCTATGCCTACCAGGAAAAGGGAATAGCCTTTGGTCTTTACAAAAAGGCGGTGCTGATCGGGGACGAAATGGGCCTTGGCAAGACCGTTCAGGCGATAGGTTTGAGTGTCCTGAAGAAAGAAGTTTTCGGATTCCGCAAGGTGCTGGTTGTCACCATGAGCTCGCTCAAGCAGCAATGGCAGAGGGAAATCGAACGATTCAGCAACGAAAAGGGGTGCATTATCAGTGGTTCGGCCACGCAACGGAAGGAACAATATCGGCAGGATGACAGCTTGTTTAAAATCACCAATTACGAAGCTGTGCTGCGCGACGTGACTATTCTCTCACGCTTTAATCCGGATATCATCATTCTTGACGAGGCTCAGCGCATTAAGAATTTTGAGACCAAGACTGCCACGGCTGTTAAAAGTCTGCCGAGGCAGCATGCCATTATTCTCACCGGAACACCGCTGGAAAACAAGCTCGAAGACGTCTATTCGCTGGTCCAGTTTCTGGACCCCTATTTGCTCAGCCCGCTCTGGCAGTTCGCAGCCGATCATTTCCTGCTTGATAGAAACAAGAAAAATGAAATTATCGGCTATACCAATCTTGGGAGTTTGCAGAAAAAACTGCAGCCGCTGGTAATACGCCGACGCAAGGAGGAGGTCCTCACAGAGCTTCCAGAGGTGGTGGTGAACAACTACTTTGTCAATCTGCGGAGGGAGCAGAGCGATATTCATGCGGGGTATTCGCAAACACTTCTGCCGCTGATGAAAAAAAAGTTCCTGACCCCCATGGACCTGAGGCGGATACAAGCGCTGCTCCTGAAAATGCGGCAGGTGTGCGATTCCACCTATCTGATTGACCGTGAAACAAATATTTCCCCCAAACTCGAAGAGCTGGCCACTATTTTGGAAGAACTCGTTTTGCGCAATGGCCGTAAAGTCGTCATTTTCAGCGAGTGGACAACGATGACCATGCTCATCGGCAGGCATCTGTCTGCAGCCGCCATCCCGTTCGTTGAACTGACGGGAAAAGTGGCGGTGAAAAACCGGCAACCCCTCATTGATGAGTTTAATAACAATCCGGACTGCAAGGTGTTCTTGTCTTCGGACGCAGGAGGGACGGGGTTGAACCTGCAGGCGGCCAACTGCGTGATTAATTTCGAGTTGCCCTGGAATCCTGCCAAAGTGAACCAGCGCATCGGCAGGGTCAACCGGATCGGCCAGAAAAGCAATTGCATCAATGTGATCAACCTCGTGGCAAAGAACAGCATTGAAGAGCGAATCATGGCCGGCATCAAGCTCAAGGAAGACCTCTTCCAGGGAGTTTTTGACGAAGGTGCCGATGAGGTAATGCTTTCCCGGCAGAAAAGACAGGAGATGGTTGATCAGTTGCGAGGACTCATCGGCGATGAGCTTTCCAGGGGCGAAGCAGAGTATCTGCCCGATGAAGAACTGGCCGAGGACACGCCTCATTTCCTGAACCCTGAAGTCTTGCGAAAAGAGGTCGATTTTGTCGGCGAAGAGCAGGGTACCGAAATCGCAGACACTGGCGGGCAGCACGAAAGCAGGGCAGTGAGTAGTGCAGAAAAGGAGGGTGCGCAGAGCAGCGCTGATTCTGCTGAGAAAATCGAGGATGTCCTGAATCAGGGCGTTGCTTTTCTCAGCGGCGTGATGGAGATGGCCACCGGCGAGAAGCTTGGCTGTGCCGCTGGAAGTGAGAAACTGGTAAAAATAGACAGGAAAACAGGAGAGGTAACCCTCAAATTTACGTTGCCGGGTTTCATAAAGACGTAATGTGCTTCCGATATGCGTGCGCCGATTTTTACAAGCGGGAGAAAATGTTGTATTTTGAGACCTGACCCCGTAATTTTGCATGTTTTTTAAAAAAGAGAGAGGAGTTGATTATGGCAGCTGAGAAAACTGAGACTTCAACGGTCAAGTTAACCAATACCAAAAAAGAGATCCTGGAAGCCTATGAGACGCTCTTGAAGAAATTCAATGATCAGGCCAAGGCCGGTTTCCAGGCCAAAGATGTCCAGCAAAAGAAGAAAGAAGAGGAAATCGTCAATGTGGCTGATGAAGCGCAAAAGGATGATCTCATCAGCGAAATCATCGGTTTTAAAGATTCTGTCGCCAGGACCATGTCAGGCCTAGCCGATAAGCTGACTCAGGAAAATCAACGTTACGCGGCGGTGCAACAGGCTATCGACATCAAGAAGAAGGAAATAAAAGAACTCTTTGACATTGAAACGACCCTGTTCTCCCTGGCGGCGCTGATCGAAGCCCAGAAGCTCAAAAGGATGGAGTTTGAGGAGGAAATGGCCCGCGAGAAAGAAATTTTAAAAGCGGAGATACGAGAAACGCGGGAAGAGTGGGCGAAAGAAAAAAACATCCATGCCCAGGAACTCAAAGAGCAGAAAGCGGCTGAAGAGAAACTGCGGCTGCGTGAAAAAGAGGAATATGAATATGCGATTAATCGTGAAAAAGAGATAAAGTCGCAAGAGCTGAAAGATCTGCTGGAAAAATCTGAGAAGGAACTGCAGCTCAAAAGGGAGACGTTCGAAAAAGAAAACGCCCAAAAAATTGAAGATTTCAAGCAGCGCGAGACCGCCTTATCGGAAAAGGAAAAACGGTTTGCAGAACTGCAGAAGCAGGTGGATGAATTCCCAGAACTGCTGAGGACACGAATTGAAGCGGAGGTCAGCGAGGCGGTCGCACGATTGGAACGGGATGCGCAGAAAAATGAAGAATTAGTGCGCAAGGACTTCGAAGGCCAGAAAAACGTGCTGTCGACCAAGATCGAGTCCCTGGAAAAACTGGTTGCCGGCCAGCAGAGCCAGATAAAAACCCTGACGAGCCAACTCGACGATGCCTACGGAAAAGTTCAGGACATCGCGGTCAAGGCAGTGTATCGGCAGCCGGAGCAACAGGCACGCTACCACCACAAGGATGACCCAGGAAAACATGAATAAAAACGCAAAAACCCGGGGTCAGGTCTCGAAATACAACATTTCGGCTCTAATTCCCGTTTTGCTTTCTGAACGGGTGGGCCGGGTAGGTGCCGAGAATTGAGACGCTTTTGGCGAAGAAGTTGAGTTCCTCAAATGCGAGCTTCAGCGGTCTTGTTTCAATGTGGCCCTCGACGTCTGCGTAGAATCTGGCGACGTTGAAATGCTTGTCGACATAGCTTTCCAGCTTGACCATCTGCACGTTGTTGGTGGCAAAACCGCCGAGCGCTTTGTAGAGGGCTGCGGGGATGTTTCTCACTTCAAAAACGAAGCTTGTCAGAAAACGGTGCTTCTTGTCATTGTCGGGGACCCATTTGTCTCGTGAGAGCACGAGAAAACGGGTGGTGTTGTGGTCGCTGTCCTGGACGTCCTTCTGCAAAATTTCCAGTTCATAGATTTGAGCGGCAAGCTCTGAGGCGATCGCCGCCTGGGTTTTATCGTTCCATTTCTTGATATCGGATGCAGCCCGTGCCGTGTCGCCGCAGACATGTGTGTTGAGCTTGTGCTTTTTGATAAATTCCCGGCACTGCGGGATGGCATGGACATGGCTGTAGACATCCGTCAGATCTTCGATCGTGGCGCCTTGCACACCCAGCAGGCAGTGGGGGATCGGCTGAAAGTGCTCCCCGATGATGTGCAGCCCACTGTTGGGCATCAGAAAGTGCACATCGGCGACTCGTCCGGCAAGGGTATTATCGACCGGGATCATGGCAAGGTCGGCTCTGTTCTCCCTGACCGCCCGAAAGGCTTCATCAAATGAGACGCAGGGCACGGTTACAAGGTCCGGGTATGCCGCCCTGCAGGCGAGATCGGAGTATGCCCCTAACATGCCCTGGAAAGCGATTGATCTATACTGTGTTTTCATGAGTTTTGTCTAGATTGAGATGTAAAAATGTTAGGTTTTGAGACCTGACCCCATGTTTTTGCGTTGTTTGTTGAGGATGGTCTTGTCATTGGTTTTCAGGGCCTGGCCGATTTTTTCTATGGATTGGTTGAGTCTTTGCAGCATCTCGTTGGCATAGGGATTGTAATTGTGCAGGTCGAGGAAAAGCTGTCTGCTGTCGTTGCAGGTCTGCTCTATTATTTTCAGCAGCTGCTTGTAGCCGTGGGTGTCGATGGTACTTGGCTGCAGCTGGAGGTCGCCCAGGACCCTGCCGATATAGTGGGTGATGCCTTGGGAGAAGGCGGTTTTCCGGTCGTGTTCTTCCGGGGTCATTGTTTTTACCTGAAAAGGAAGTGAGGAGAAATAATCCGTCCAGCTGCTGAAAACCTCTTGGCCGGCGCTGATATCGCACATCACCATCGGCAGCTCCCGCTCTGTCTGCTGGAATGAGTCGGGGCCAAACATCGGGTGGGTGGCGATAATCCTGCTTCCTGCCGGCAGGAGTTCCTGCATCCACCTGGCGGGAAGCATCTTGACGGAGCAGGTGTCAAAAAAGACGGTTTCTTTTCTGCAGCAGGGTGCTGCCTCTTTCAAGACGTCCTGCAGCGCGCTGATGGCAACACAGTAGAAGATGGCGTCGCTAGTTGTAGATTTCCTCTTTATCGCAGATCTCGATTCCCGGGCTCACCTCCTGGCCCTGCAGGCCGCGCCGCGAGTATGCCTTGACATGAAAATCCCGGCAGCAGCAGGTCGGCCCAGAATTTCCCGAAAGCGGCCATAGCCGTATATCGATACCGTTTTTGCTGTGTTCATAGCTGTTTCTTAGAGGGAATAACGGGCTGATCAGACAGGTACAGCGTCATTTGCCGGCCGTTTTCGTTGAACAAACTGACTTATTAAGACTGGAACCATCAAAGTGCAACCAATAAGCCCGCTTTTTATTCCCGGTGCAACAAAGAAAAGGGAGGCGATGAAGGTGACGGACCCGGGCAGCCATCCCCATATGGGTCAGGAAGTAGCCGGTAAAGGCTATGCCGATGAAGACGATGCCGATCGCACAACCCGTTACGGTAATGGCAAATGCCTGCCAGGTAAACCCTTCCGTCACGATGAGCATCGCCGGGGAATAGACGAAGACAAACGGCACGAGCGCCTTGGCGGCAGCGAGCCGGAAGGCCGTGTTTCCCGCCTGGAACGGGTTGGCACCGGCAATGCCGGCTCCGGCGTAGGCGGCGAGCGCGACAGGCGGGGTGATGTCTGCCAGAACCCCGTAATAAAAGACAAAGAAGTGGGCGACAATGGGGGCTACGCCGAGCAGACCCAAGGCAGGTGCTGCGATCGAGACCAGGACAATATAGGTGGCGGTGGTGGGGATGCCGGCACCGAGGAATATGCAGGCAATGGCGGTGAAAACCAGGGTGAGGAACAGGGTGAGCCCGGACAGGTCGACGAGGCTGAACGGCACCAGCGGCACGATCATTTCAGCGAGCGACTGTGAGGCGCTGGTTACCATGAAGGATATTTTGAACCCCATTCCGGTGAGGCTGACCACACCGACAATGATACCGACGGTTGCCGCCGAGGCGCCGACGGCCAGGGCGTATTTGGCCCCCAGCCTGAAGGCATCGTATAGATCGAAGAGCGTCAAGCGGTTGCGGGGGCTGAGAAAGCCGACGACGATGCAGGCGCTTATCCCCCAGAACGCTGCCATATAGGGCGTGCGGCCGGTTGATATAACGTAGATCAGCAGGATCAGCGGGATGAGCGTTGGCCAGCCCTCCCGGATTACCTTGACGAAGCTGGGCATCTCATCGGGGCGCAGGCCGCGCAGGCCGAGTCGTTTGGCCTCGAGATGGACCATGGTGAAGATGCCGAGATAGTGCATCATCGCAGGCACGGTTGCGGCCAGCAAAATCGTGCGGTACGGCAGCTCGAGAAACTCGATCATGATGAACGCCGCCGCCCCCATGATCGGCGGGGTGATCTGCCCGCCCGTGCTCGAGGTGGCCTCGACGGCGGCGGCAAAATGGGGCTTGTAGCCGACACGCTTCATGGCCGGGATGGTGAGTGAGCCGGTGGTGACCGTGTTGGCGATCGAAGATCCCGAGATCATGCCGAAGAGCGCCGATGAAAAGACCGAGACCTTGGCAGGCCCGCCCGCGTATCTGCCGGCAAGACATGATGCCAGGTCAATGAAGAGCTGCCCTGCGCCGACCCGGTTGGCAAGGACTCCGAAGAGCACAAAATGGAAGACATAGGTGGCCACGACACCGACCGCAATCCCGTAAATGCCCTGGCTGGTGAGATAGAGGTGGTTGACCAGCCCCTTCCAGCTGGCCCCCGGGTGGACGAGCACCCCCGGCGCATTCTGGCCAAAGAGTGCATAGATCATGAAGCCGATGGCAATGAGCGGCAGGGCGATGCCCATCGACCGCCTGGTCGCCTCGAGGGTCAGGATGATCATCAGGCTGCCGAAAACCACATCGATCAGCAGTGGGTCCCCGACCCGGAAGGCGAGATCGTCGAACACAAAGGGCACATAGAAGCAGGTGACTGCGGCAACGGCGGCGAGCAGCCAGTCGTGGACGGGGACGAGGCCAAGCCCTGGACCCAGCTGCTTTTCCGACTTTTTCCGGAACCCGAAGACGAGGAAGATCAAGCCCAACACAAAGGCCAGGTGGACGCCCCGGTGGGTTGACTCCCGGAGCAGACCGAAACCGGCGGTGTAATAGTGAAAACATGACAGGGTGAAAAGAAGCGCTCCGACAATCCAGGTGGCAGGCGGATTCATCGGCCTCATCTGCAGTTCCGGGTCGTACTCCTCTTCAAGCCGTTTCGATTGTTCCTGGTCCAGTAGCACTGCTAACCCCTTGAGCAAATGATGGTGGCTGCCTGTCCAGCCCGGCAACGGGCCGGCAATAAAAAGGCCGGGAGACGAACCTGCCATCTCCCGGCGGTATGGATAGGAGCCTGGTTACTTGAGCAGGCCTGCTTCGCGGTAATACCGTTCTGCACCCGGATGCAGCGGGATGCCAACACCGTCAAGCGCGGTCTCCTGGGTTATGGATTTGCCTTTGGCATGACCCTTGTCAAGGAGTGCCCGTGATTTGTCGTTCCAGAGCGCCTTGGTGATGCCGTAGACGAGCTCTTCATCGACCTTTGCCGAGACAACCCACTGGGCGCCGACTGAAAGGGACTCGGTCTCGCCGATTCCCTCATAGGTGTCTGCCGGGATCAGGTCTTTGGCAAAGAAACCGTATTTCTTGACGACGGCATCCGCCTCGGGACCGTCGATCGGCACGAGTTCTGCGCCAACACTTGAGGCCAGTTCAATAACCGAGCCGATCGGGTAGCCTGCGACGATAAAAAAGGCGTCCAGCTGGTTGTCCTTGATCTTGTCGATGGAAGGGTTGGGCTTGATAAAGTCAGCCTCGATATCCTCCTCGGTAAGGCCGTAGGCCTCGAGGATGATCCGTGCATCAACCAGGGTGCCGGAGCCCGGTTCGTCAAGGGAGACGCGCTTGCCCTTGAGATCCCTTACAGACTTGATTCCGGCGCCCTTCCTGGCTACCAGGTGGATGGTCTCGGGGTAGAGGCTGGCCAGCGCCCTGAGATCCTCAACGGCGCCTTTGCCTTCATAGATGCCGGTTCCGGTGTAGGCCCAGTAGGCGACGTCAGATTGCGAGAAGCCTGATTCGAGCACTCCTGAACTGATCGCGTTAATGTTGGCAACAGAGCCGTTGGCCGATTGGGCGATGGCAACAAGCCCCGGAACGCCGCAGCTGCCGCCCTCTTCACAGGGCCGCGAGCCGGGAGGGTTGGAAATACAGTGGGCGAGCAATCCGCCGATGGGATAGTAGGTACCGCCGGTACCGCCGGTGCCGATCCTGAAAAAGGTCATTTTGTCTGCAGCCCCGGCAATGCCGGCCCCAATTACCATTCCCAGAACCAGGAACAATGCAACTATTCTGCTTTTCCTCATAATTCTCTCCTTTTTGTTTGGATTGACAAGTGAAATACCACGGACACGATGCAATGAATTCAGCTAAAGGGCAGCAGCTCTTAAATTCAGCCACGTGCTTTAAAATAGTGACGCAGCGCTGAAAACGCCATTTTCTGAATATGATACTCTTGCAAAGGAGCACGAAGTTTACCCGACCCCGGTGTATCCATCAAGAAATATCAGAAATATAAGGGGCTGCGTTAATCTATTGATGTCTTGTCTTTTTTCACAAACCGAAAAAAGAGCTCATGCCTGAATTTATAAGCGGTTAAACATCCCGCATTAGATTAGGCAAAGAACCGGTTTTGGGATAAGATATGGAGCAGAAACTGTTAAACTCAAATGCATCATTGGACATTCGCCCCTGACTCGCATGGAATTACGCTATCTCGTGAAAGGCCTGCTGTTGCCGCCGTCAGTGCAAATCATTGTTCTGTTGCTGGGGCTATTTTTGCTCAGAAGAACGCCTCGTTTGGCAAAAACCGTTATTTTCCTGGCAGTGCTCAGCCTGTGGGCTTTGTCAACACCTGTTGTCTCACATTTTCTAGTCAGCTCGCTTGAGCAGGACAGCGCACTTCTTCCCAGCCAACTGAAAACAGTCAAGGCCGATGCCATTGTCATTCTTTCTGCGCGGCAAAATGAGAGAGCGCCCGAGTTTGGTCAACCGGTGAGTGGCGGGGATCAACTCGCCAGGTTGCGATACGGAGCTTTTCTTCATCGAAACAGCACTATACCAATATTGCTGAGCGGCGGATCGGTGATGGGAAATGAAGAGCGAAGCCTGGCCGAAACCATGTCCTCTGATCTTGCCCAAAGTTTCGGAATTAAAGCCAACTGGCTGGAAAACAAGAGCAGAACAACGGCAGAAAATGCCAGGTACAGCTATGCAATCCTATCAAATATCAACAAAAAATCCATTATCCTGGTAACCAGCTCACTCCACATGATGCGGGCAAAGTGGAGCTTTGAACAGGCTGGATTCCATGTTCTGCCTGCTCCGACAGACTTCATTGATCAACGCCCTTTATCCGTCAGTTCCTTCCTACCCAGTGCTCACAGTTTAAACCTGAGCAGCGAAGCGATGCATGAATGGCTCGGCTATTGGGCCTACAGAGCGCTTCTATTCTGAGCTGCCTGGCCGCGTTTTTTTTGCATTTTCTGTCACAAAAACCATCATCGAAGGATGATGCATACCAATCTTTCCCCATCGACACGCAGCTGAGCATCGCAGTAATTGTCGAAATAAGAGTTTGAACTGTCTGAGCGCCAGCGAGTTTTTAAACTCTCGACAATTACGAGAAGCGCAGGGTACCCGAAGGGTCAAGTGGCGCGGGTGTCCTTTTCTTGGTTCTACTTTTGGACAAGCAAAAGAAGAATGCCCGCTGCAAGCGAATCAACTCATAAAAAGATCATCAGGTCTAAAATAGGAAAATGTTGTATATCGGTACCTGACCCCGTCAGTTTGCACTACAGAAGCAGCCGGCCGGCCCGTTCTTCCACTAATGCCATGTAGCGGCCTTTCATTTCTGCGCCGCAATGACCTTTCTCTATGGTTTGGAACGCGTCAGCGAGGTTTACTGAGAAACGCGCAAAGGTGTTGGCAATTTGTTTCTCGTTGAGAATAATTGATTGGGCAAAACAGATAAAATCGTCTTTGGTCAATCTTCGTTTTTGTCCGTTTATTGTTAAAGCACTTTCCTCCTTGTCCTCAGGGAGGAGCAACTTTGTTGGCAATAGGTCGTAGGCCGGCGACAACTTTACTTCTCCTCTGGAACGGTACAGAAGGGAAAAATTTTTTAAATGCATATCCGCATTTCCGGTTAAGAAACAAAATAAAGAGACTTCAAACAACCGGATGGCATCAAACAGTGAATTGGTGCAATAGCGAAGAACCGTTTTACCGACTCTTTCCATGGAGCCCCGATACTTCTGTTCTGTCAGTTTGTCGGTGAGCTGACACATGTCCTCCATGTGCAGCTTTTCCTTGCCGTCGCGATCCATGCGTTTGGTAATAAATGCGCACTGGCCGTCAGCCAGCCGGATTAACCCACACTCAGCCGCTGCAATTTTAAAAGATGCGGCCATTCGCATTGTCAGGTGCTCCAGCTCCACCATTTCCGGATATTGATTCACTGGTGGCTTGAGAATATATCCCCCTTCGAGCCCAACCAATGTAAATCGAGATAATCGTGCTCCCCTGCCATGTTCGAAATGCAGCGATAATTTGGGCTGCACACCGGGTACCGTAATGTTTTGTCTGACAATTTGTACAGCGAGTTCATTGAGTTGGTCCCAACTATACGGTAAAGAGGGTACCGTCGTTGAGCCGAACAGCTTTTTGCAGCAAGCGGGATGATAGTCCTGTTCAGAACTGTTCAGTTGGTCAAGACAAATGAGGCATGCTGATTTATTCATCATTTTTTTCCACTGGAACAACAGAAACTGCGCCGATGCAATCACGACAGCAGGCCAGCAGTAACCCCATACGATCACGTGGGTCAAGCTTCCAGGTTTGTTCGGCAATATCAAGCAGCCAGCCCTCAGGAATCAAACCATCAAAAAAGGGAAACAATCGTTTGTCTTCAAATTGACCAGGCTGAAGAGGTAATGAGAGGCTGATTGCGACTGGATCAGTTCGTTTCAGGTATTCCTGGTCATAGGAGAAAATATAACCAGAGTCCAACTCCTCCAGAATACCGGCAAGCTGCCCCTGCACATATATCTCAGCTCTTCTCATCTGTTATATCCATTCGAAAGGCAACAGGCTCCATTCTGCTGCCAAACAGCGCCAGCAGTTGATTGACCTTGTCCAATTGCACAGACTTTTTGCCCTGCTCGATATCGCGAACAAACCTCAGGCCAACCCCCGCACGATCAGCCAACTCTTTTTGAGTCAACCCCAATGCACGGCGGCGTTCCTTGATGAATTCAATCAACGGATCATCCATAGTATCCCCCAACGGGTATAAAAAATATAGATGCCACTATAATATACCCGTTCGGGTATGGCAAGAATTTCGTTTAACTATAGTATACCCGATCGGGTATGAATAATGGATGGTGGGAGAGTTTCGTTTTCTAAAAATCAATGTGCTCAGTCAAAGAGCACACATCCTAATAATCTCCCGTCCAGTCCCGCCGAGCAACGCAGGCGCCCCCTTTTCTTGGTTCTGCTTTTGGACAAGCAAAAGAAGAATGCCAGCCGCAGGCGAATCAACTCATGCAGAGATCTTCAGACTAAAAACCAGAAAAAGGTCGCATCAAAATACCTCGTCAAAATCAACGAGCCGCCTAGCCTTGACGTCCTGTGCCGACAATTTAATCTGACTCATCATCTGTGTATCAGCGAGAATATCTATAGTTTCCAGAAATCCCTCAAACTTGCTCATGGACAGCATAACCGCCTCGGGAATTCCATTCTTTGTAATGGCTATGGTATCGTTTGTCTCACGCAGCTGCCTTACCATATCTGACAACTTTGCCTTTACCTGGGTAATCGGTACATATTTCTCTATAGTTTGCATAAGCGTACCCTTTTCAGGCTAAAAGAATTATTTATCATTATGGCTGTTATAATAACTACACCCACCGGCGGCAAGAAAATGGTGTGAACGTGTAGATGGTTCTTTTGAATATCCAGGAAAGACTAGAAATTATTAATGATATGTCGCATCCCAGCCGCACCTTTTTATTGAAATTTTTCTAAGAAGGATCGTCAAAAGATGATACAAGCTAATCTTTCCCCCCCATCGACACGCAGCCGAGCATCGCAGTGATTGTCGAATAAAGAGTTTGAACTGTCTGAGCGCCAGCGAGTTTTTAAACTCTCGACAATTACGAGAAGCGCAGGTTACCCGAAGGGTCAAGTGGCGCGGGTGTCCTTTTCTTGGTTCTGCTTTTGGACAAGCAAAAGAAGAATGCCCGCCGCAGGCGAATCAACTCATTTAAAATTCATAGACCTAGAATTTCGAAAATGTTGTATGCGGAGACCTGACCCCGTCAGTTTGCATTTTTATCTCTTTTTCAGGGTCGATTTAAGGTCGCGATAATAGTTTTCATGCGAACCAATCATGATGAGCTCAAGATCTTCACCTGAAAACCGATATGAAAGCAGGTAAAGCACACCTTGAAGCTTGAATTTGTGAACAAAGATGCCTTTCAGGTCACCTTTTTTTTCGACACCTATTTGGGGGGAAGAGACTATTTCTCTAATGGCTGAGTCTAAGTCTTCTTTTTGTTTACTTTTTAGCTTTTTAACTTTTTTGGCGAAGGAACTCGATTGAAATATTTTCATAGAAAATTCAACCGAAATTATATTCTTCTTTTTCACCTTGGTTTAATTCTTCGATCCCAATCAAGATTTCCTTAATCATGCCATAGGTGAGATCAGGATTTTCTTCTGCACATTTACCTATTTGAGCCCAATGCTCTATTTGGCCAGACAAGGATCTATGTTCAATTTTGCTGTATTTACGGGCATCATTCAATAACGAGTCTGATATTCTTACTGCTGTCGGCATGTTGCTACCTCCTTTTGAGTTATCATGCAGCAATATAAATCATATTGTAGCAATATGCAATTTATTGATTCATGCGAACAACAATGACAAACAATGCAAGAAGACCGACAAAAGAAATGTTGTATATTGGGGTCTGACCCCGTTTTTTTGCATTTTCTTCCAGAAGAATCATCGAAAAGTGATACAAACTTATCTTCCCTTCCCATCGACACGTAACTGAGCATCGCAGTCATTGTCGAAATAAGCGTTTGAACTGTCTGAGCGGAGCGAGTTTTTAAACGCTCGACAATTACGAGAAGCGCAGGGTACCCGAAGGGTCAAGTGGCGCGGGTGTCCTTCTCTTGATTCTGCTTTTGGAAAAGCAAAAGAAGAATGCCCGCCGCAGGCGAGTAAACAAACTTAGGCGTTCCTTTGCGGAGCGTCTGGTTCGGCAGTTTTTTTTGAAGATGAAACCCAATTGATTTCTGGTTTTTTATGAGCAAGAGCACAATCTTGAAGATAGAGATTTATTAAATTCTGATATGGAATCCCATTCTCCTCTGCTAGATGTTTAAAGTATTCAATTACATCAACGCCAAGACGCAGAGTAACTTGTTTCTTTAAGTGTTTCACATAAGGGTTCTTGACTGATTTTGAGAAATCGTATTCTTTTTTCATGGCAGGAAAATCTCGTATTGTTTGTGTTCTTTTTGGGTTGCTTTCCTGGCTGAAATTATTCTGATTTTTTGATTATTGTTGTCTCGACAACAATGTACAACAACCAGTACCCGCATTGCAGTGCTAAGACCAAGCAAAATGAAACGGTCTTCATCGACAGAATGAGTAGAATCAAAGATCATCCTAGCATTAGTATCAAAAAACACAGTTTGCGCTTCTTCAAATGTTACTTTGTGTTTTAGGAAATTTGTTTGAGATTTCTTTTCATCCCATTCGAATGATATCGCTTCCATAATTAAAATATAATTATATAATATTTTAATTGCATTATTTTATTTTTCTAAGCTCAACAATAAATAGAAAGCACAAAGAGGGTTTGCCCAAGAAATGCAACATTCTGGAACCTGACCCCGTTTTTTTGCATTTTCTTCCAGAAGGATCATCGGAAGATGAAACAAACTATTCTATTCCCCCATCGTCACGCAGCCGAGCATCGCAGTAATTGTCGAAAAAAGAGTTTGAACTGTCTGAGCGTCAGCGAGTTTTTAAACTCTCGACAATTACGAGAAGCGCAGGGTACCCGGAGGGTCAAGTGGCGCGGGTGTCCTTTTCTTGATTCTACTTTTGGACAAGCAAAAGAAGAATGCCCGCCGCAGGCGATGATCAATAGATATATTGTACAAAAGAGGACTTACCAAAGAAATGTTGTATTTTGGTACCTGACCCCGTTTTTTTGCACGATGGCCCGCTAGCGCCGACTATCGCCCTCACTATAAAATGCATATTGACAAAGTGTAGCCTCGTGGCTACACTCTCATCATGATTGAAATTAGAAAAACTGAAGCATTTACCAAATGGCTTGATAGGCTGAACGATATCCGTGCTCGTGCACGAATTTTGGTGCGGATTGAACGATTAGCACAAGGTAATCCTGGGGATGTTAAACCCGTTGGAGAGGGCGTTTCAGAATTGCGGATTGATTACGGACCAGGCTACCGAGTTTATTATAAAAAGCGGGGGCAGTCCATTGTGATTTTACTGGCTGGTGGCGACAAGCGCACCCAGTCCAGGAATATTAATACTGCCTTACGCCTTGCAAGGAATCTATAGGAGGGTGCATCATGGCTAAAACAATTACAACTCGCTTCGATGTCGCAGAGCATCTGCGTACACCTGAGGAAATGGCCGCTTATCTTGAGGCCTGTTTTGAAGAAGCGCATGGGGATGCAGCATTTATCGCTAAAGCCCTTGGCGATATCGCTCGTGCCAAAGGCATGTCACAAGTGGCTCGTGATGCCGGGCTTTCACGCGAAAGCCTATATAAGGCACTTTCCGGTGAGCGCAGTCCCACATTCGAAACGATTCTCAAGGTAATGGGGGCTCTCGGCTTAAAATTACATGCGGAAGCAGTTCCATTAAATGGTTAAAAAGTCCATCCGGCTACCCTTCCGCCCTGATGGCCGTCGAGGCCGAGGCATCTTGATCGACATGCCCAGCGTCAACAAGGAACTCCTGCCTATCCCTCCGAAGCAAAACGGTAAACGCGGCAGGGTGGCCAAGTCCCATGCCCACAATCTCTTGGAGCGATTAAATGTTGTATTTCAAGATCTGACCCCGGCCTTCTGCATTAATTCTTTCTAGCAGATGCATCATCGAAGATGATGGATGCCCGTAACCCCATCGACACGCAGCCGAGCATCGCAGAAATTGTCGAAAAAAGAGTTTGAACTGTCTGAGCGCTAGCGAGTTTTTAAACTCTCGACAATTACGAGAAGCGCAGGGTACCCGGAGGGTCAAGTGGCGCGGGTGTCCTTTTCTTGGTTCTGCTTTTGGACAAGCAAAAGAAGAATGCCCGCTGCAAGCGAATCAACTAATAAAAAGATCATCAGGCCTAGAATTTACAAAATGTAGGATTTCGAGACCTGACCCCGGAATTTTGCGTTTTTAGCGGAGTTTTTTTGCGGAGATGTCGTAGCGTTTCATCTTTTCGTAGAGGGCGGCTTGCAGACTTCCAGTTCCTTTGCCGCCTGGGCTACGTTGCCTTGGCTTGCTATGAGCTTTTGGGAGATGGCTTCTTTTTCCACTTCGGCGATGATACTCTTGAGCGGGGTGCCGTTTAGGCGTTTTACTACCGATGACACGTCTGCCTCGTTTTCCTGGGCCATTGGCGTGTCGAAGGTGATGTCCTCTTCGGTGATGATGTTTGACTTGCTCATCAGTACGGCGCGCTGGATGATGTTTTCCAGTTCCCTGATATTGCCGGGCCAATGATGGTGGATGAGTTTGTTGATGATTGGCTTGGGGATGTAGTTTACATCCTTCATGAAGGCCTTGCGGTACCTCTTTACAAAGTGGGTGACGAGTTCGACAATGTCCTCCTTGCGTTCACGCAGCGGCGGAATTGACAGGTTGATGATGTTGAGGCGGTAGTAGAGGTCGAGCCTGAATGTGCCCCGCTGGACTGCAGATGCCAGGTCGAGGTTGGTCGCGGCAAGGATTCTTACATCCACTTTGATCGGTTTATTTCCGCCGACCCGGATAACGTCGCCGGACTGCAACACCCGAAGCAGCGAGGCCTGCATCCGGGGGCTGATGTCACCGATTTCATCAAGGAAGATGGTCCCCCCGTCGACAACCTCGAATTTCCCCTTTCTCTGGGCGTTGGCTCCGGTAAATGCGCCCCTCTCATAGCCGAAGAGATCGCTCTCGAGCAGCTGGTCGTTGATGGCGTTGCAGTTTATCTTCAGAAACGGCTTGTCTTTTCTGTTGCTGGCCTCGCAGATGAGGTTCGCTGCCAGTTCCTTGCCGGTCCCGGATTCGCCGGTAATGAGGATGGTCGCATCGGACTTTGCGATGCGAAAAATCATGTCGTGCAGCTCGGTCATCGCCCGGCTGGAGCCGACGATCATACCTCCTGCCGGCCGCAGCTCAAGATGCTGCTTTACTTCATCGAGCTGTTTGCTGAGCTGCCTGCGGACCTGTTCACTCTCCTTGAGCTCTTCAACTTTATAGGCGAGAACTGATTCAATGCTTTTGTTGTATTGAGCGAGTTCTTCCTTGTGTTTCGTGTGTTCGGTAATATCCTGCAAGATCAGCCAGTAGAGATCATCGCCTTTATAGCCGGTAAAGGGAGCGATGCTGTACTGGAGATTTGAGCCTTGAATCAAGCCTTTGGTACTGATGACTGCAGCAGGTGTCTCAAGGCTTTTCTCCACCAGACCGATAAGCTGCTCGCAAAGGTCCTGATTTTCCAGGCGAACTGCTTTGTTTTTTGTACAAAGATCACCAAAGAAAGCGCTGGCGCTTGGATTCATATACTCGATTGACTGCCCCCTGCTGACCAGCAGCACCATTTCTGGCATCGCTTCGAGCAGGGCACGCTGGTTTTCAGCCAGTCGTTTGATTTCGGGAGAATTATCTGTTGTCATCGTTTATGTAATTAGCAGGATTCCCAAAACCAGGGTGGTTTATAAGGCTATTGAGTGAAACAGTATCCTAGCACAAAGAACTGCCATTGTGAATAGGCACATGCTTGTTTTTCTATATTATTGGAAAAAAGAGCTGATGTCCAACAATCTAACCTGCAAAATAATAAAAAATCATTATTTTTTTATTTAATTTCGATTAAGTAACAAGATGCGCTATATTCATCTTGATGCGTGGCAAACGTTCTGAATAATTCTGAAAAACCAGAAAAGAGTTGAAAATATGCGTGATGGTGTTCGGACCGATTCCAGAAAAAGATGCGGAAAGGCATCGATAACCTTGTAATAACGATTTGATTATTCTATTCTTTTAATGTGGGAAGAGAGGATATTCAAGGGAGCGGGTTAGCAGGCAGCGGCCCGCCTGGTGCTGAGATAGGGCACCAGATTGGCTGGATGTATTCCAAATAAAGTGATGAATTCAATATCTTGCCGCTCTGGACTTTTGGGCACCGGATATTAAAATGTAGGGAATAATTAAAGAGGCAACCAGGAATAGAGATGATGAGACAAACCAGGCTGAACAGGTCAAGCGATACATCGATATTGCGGTCCGCAGAAAAGTACTCATTCTGACCTGTGTCCTCGCAGGTGTCGCTATCGGGCTGGCGTTTTACCTGCGGCAACCAAAGATATACACCAGTTCTTCGCTGCTCAGTTACCAGCAGCAGCGGGTAAATCCATCCACTATGTCGCCCGATGATGAACTGCGTATCAGAGATATCGTCAGCACTCTCACTCAGATTGTTACCAGCAGGACAAGCCTTGAGCAGATCATCACCAACCTGGATCTTTATAAAGAGCTCAGGCAAAGAATGCCGATGGAGGATGTCATAGGGGTAATGCGGGAGAAACATTGAAATCGCTCCATCAACCCGGGGTGACACTTTCCAGGTTGCTTTTTCAGGAGCCGATCCCGCCTTGGTGGCCCGGGTAACCAACGCACTTGCCTCACGGTTTATTGATGAGAACCTGAAAGAACGTGAGAAGCGGGCCTCCGAGACATCTGCCTATACAGAAGATGAGCTGCTGATGGCAAAGGAGATGCTTGACCGCAAAGAAGCAATATTGCGTGACTACAAGTTAAAAAACTACAATGAAATGCCTGAGCAGCAGGCAAACAACATGGCCCGGTTGATTGCCCTGCAGGAGCAGTATCAAAGCCGGCAGGAATCCATCCAGGACCTTGAACGGACCCGTGTGCTTATCCAGGACCAGATCGCCGCGCGCAGAAACAGCATCGCAGATAACGAGAACCTCCTCGCCGCACTTGCCCAGGGAAGAACGCCTCCGGTTCCGATCGTGGAAAGCGACCTGGACAGGCTTAACCGCATGAAGGCCGAACTCCAGTTGCTGCAGCAGAAATACACCGAAAAACATCCTGCAGTAAGACAGCTCACCAGGAGAATTGAACAGCTTCAGCAGACTGTCGCACAGGCTGGAGCTCCGTCTTCTTCCGGGGAAGAGGAGCAGAGGCCGCGGCAAAGGCAGGATGACGAACTGGTCGCTCTGCAGCTGCAGCTCAAAGATATCGCTTTGAGTATAAAAGCGCTCATCAAGGAAAGAGAAGAGCTGCAAACCCAGATCAAGGAGTATGAAAAATGGGTGGCAGCCGCCCCGGTGCGGGAAGCTGAATGGTCGGCACTCTCAAGGGAGCATGGAGAATTGCGGCGGCATTACGATTTCCTCGTATCCCAGAACCTGCAGGCCAGCTCCGCGCTCAACCTTGAACGGAAACAGAAGGGCAGCCAGTTCAGGATCGAAGACTCGGCCCAGGTTCCGGCAAAACCGGTCAAACCAGATTTTCTCAGGATCATGGCAATGGCCCTGGCTGCAGGTCTTGGCGTCGGTGGGGCACTGGCATTTGGCCTCGACCTGATCGATACGTCTTTCCGGAGCCCTGCAAGCATTGAGAGTGCGCTTGGTGTTGAGGTGCTCTGCTCGGTTCCTTATCTTCCTTTGAGAAAAGAGACGGTCAAGCGCCGGTTTCTGCAGGTTGTCTGGTGGCTTGTCTTTATCTTGAGCTGCCTGGCAATTGCGGCAGCATTCGTCTACTTTTATAAACAGGGGCAGATCATCTTGTGATGAGTGCTGTCGGAATCAATCCAGCAACCCTAATGAGTGGCGATGTATCGTAAATTCTACGGCCTGGAAAAAAAACCGTTCGATCTGACACCTGACGGGGATATCCTTTACCTGAGTGATGCGCACCGGGAAGGGATTGCCACGCTGCGCTACGGCGTGATTGCAGACAAGGGCTTCCTGATGCTCACCGGCGGGGTCGGCACCGGCAAGACGACGATCATCAACACCTTGCTGCCGATGCTGAGAAACAAGGTGCGCGTCTGTCTGCTGAACAACCCGAAACTCAACAAGCATGAATTTTTCCATTACCTGGCCAAAAAACTCGGGCTCCGTTTTTCCGGCAACAAGAGCACTTTTATCCTGGAATTTACCAGGCTGCTACAGCTCTGTGAGCAGCGGGGGGAAAAAATCCTGCTGATTATCGATGAAGCCCAGGTCTTTCCCATCGACCTGATGGAAGAGGTGCGGCTCCTCTCCAATCACGCCGGTGAACGCAACGTGCTCAGTATTTTTTTAATCGGCCAGCCGGAACTCCAGGAGACACTTGCTGACACCCGTCTTTTGCCCTTGCGTCAGCGAATCGGGCTTCATTACCACCTGCCGGAGCTTACCAGAAGGGACACCGCCCAATACATATCATACCGCCTCAATAAGGCAGGTGCAGCAAACTCGGCACTGTTTACCAGTGCTGCAATCGATGTCATTCACCAGGCAAGCAAGGGGACGCCGCGGCTGGTTAACGTGATCTGCGATCATGCCCTGATCAGCGGTTTTAACCTGGAGCTGAACCAGATCGATAAGGATGTGGTATTGAAATGTATTGAAGAGATCAGGCTGCCGAGGGAGAGTAAACTGACACTCCCTGATGTTGCCACCTCAGCCGGACGAATGGCCATCGAGAAAAAGAATATACGGAAAAGAAAGCAGCGAAAAGGACCGGCCCTTGTCGCGCTGACCTTAGGGTGCCTGGCGTTTCTCGCCGGCTTGCTCTACTATAGTCTCGAAAGAGGATGGCTTGAACTTCTTGGCCTCAAATGATGAAATTATTGTTAACCAGATATTTTAGATGACAACGCATGGGCAAACTTGCAGACGCATTAAATAAAGCAGGCTATGGAGAAGATGATTTTCTGGGAGTCGAGAAACAGGCCCCTGCGTATAGAGAAGAGCACAAGGCGAAATCCTATCCGCCGGCTGAAGAGGAGCAGGCCAAGGTAATCGAGTACCCCGATGAAATAGCAATAGATACTCCAGAAATTACTGAACCGGAATTGAAGAAGGAACCAGCACCTCCTGAAAAAAATCCGAGACCCCAAAGCACGGAAGCAACCTTTCGTACAAAGCCGGCTTTAATCAAACCCAAATCAGTTAACTCAGAGGGTGCCTGGGACGAGCGGCTCTTCCAGGCAGTCAACAACGATATCCATTTCCCTGAAATCTTCAGGATGCTGCGAACCCGGATACTGCATCCAACAGATGGAAAGCCTGCTCCTAAAACAATTATGGTAACGGCTGTTTCTCCCCGAGAGGGGAAAAGTTTCATAGCAGCAAACCTTGGTATAACGCTGGCGCAGGGGGTGGACCAGCATTCCCTGCTGGTTGACTGTGACCTGCGTCGCCCGCGACTTGCAGGCTTATTTGGAATCAACTCCCACCGGGGTCTTGTCGACTATTTGAAAAAAGAGGCGGATTTGCCCGAATTGCTGGTTCAGACATCATTGCAAAAATTATATATATTGCCCAGCGGCAGGTCGCCGGTGAATCCTGCAGAATTAATCGGCTCATCGCGGATGCAGAACTTGATTGAAACGCTGTCTTCGCGATACGAGGACAGAATCCTAATCTTCGACAGCCCGCCGGTTAACGTTGCCTCTGAAACAACAGTTCTTGCCGGGCAGGTTGATGGCGTGCTTCTGGTAATCCGCCAGGGTGGCAGCAGAAAGCCGCAGATTCAGAAATTTCTCGATACGGTGGGGCGTGATAAAATCCTGGGTGTAGTGTTCAACGCTCAGACCAGCAATGTGCTCGAACGATCACTTCTCAAAGGGTACGGCTACTATGATCAGGACGAATATGGTGAGTGAACCTGTGTTTTGATTTATTCCTTCTCAATCATTGAGCCATCTGCCTCAATGATTGAATGACATCCTCCAGTCCAATCGTCGTATTGCCCGCCACATTGCCTAGACCATCAGTGTCAGCCGGTTGCTGCCCCGTGAGCACCTGCATCCCTTTCATGGCAAGGTGTTGATCAGTTACAGAAAACTCAAATGGAGCAGACTGCGGACTTTCAGAATCGTCGCTGTAAAGAACGGACAAGGTAAAATCAAACGTCCCCGGGGTGTCAACCATGCAGGATATCATCTGCGGTTCGACAGCACCTTCCTCACAAAGATTAACACCCTCCTTGTATAACCGGTAGCCGGACACTACTTTTCCTGGGACTGCATCGGTGTTATAGGAAAATTCTACTGCTATCTCGTAGACCTGTGCAGCAGCATGTGCTTTTCCAGGCAAGAAAACAGCGATCATTAAAACAAGACAGAGATATACGGTATGAGTGGTTTTTATATTTTTCATACTCTTGTTTAAGCAAACTGTATGCCAGATGGCATATGTTGTTTTGTTTCAGTTAATTATATGCAAAAACTGGGTAAGCGGTCAAGATTACCTGGCCGGCAGTGAGAACGTGTAAATGAATTTGTCAAAGAAATGCCAAATGGTGAAAACCAAAATGAATATCAGGGGAGAAATTGACTTATTAAATAGCTGTTCTTCAAGCACAATTTTACGGTTTGGTGTTGTGTTAACTCCTGTGGCGTAACGTTTGTTTCCACTCTGTGTTGTTTTGTCTCTTGTCTCTTTTCGGCGAATAATATTTTAGCTCAGAATATGCCATTTGTTGAACAAGAGGAATGAGTACCAGCTAGAGAAATGTCTATTTTGATGAGAAATGTTTGCAGTAAATATGTCAATAATTACAAAATGATGTATGACTTTGACTTGATGAACGGGCTCATGCATTAATCAGTGTTATATGTAGGATAGTATTCCATCTAAAGGCATAGGGAAGGTAAAGGAAAGAGATCTCTGCAGCTATTCGTCAGGAAAGAAACAACAAAGCAGATTTGAAAGAGGGATGTTCAAATTACCGGCGCATCCTGTCGCAGATCGGCAACGGTTGATGTGGTGGAATTAGACCTGTTCGCAGGCAAGCTCATATCAAAAAGAGTACAGGACAGCAGGTTTGTTCAAGACTTTTAAAACCTCTTTGTTGCTGATGAGAAACAAACAAAAAAAGTTCAATTATTTTGAATTATTACCAAGTTTCAATGCAGTTTTTTGAATTTTTCCTGCAGCATTTTTGGGCAATTCCTCCTGATAAACAATCTCGTGGGGCACCTTGAAAGCTGGGAGGTTCCTGCGGCAATGACGGCTCAGTTCTTTGGGGCTGACCACGGAGCCATCCTTTAATACGACAAAAGCAATTATTTTTTCACCCAATATTTCATCCGGGTGGCCGACAACAGCAACTTCATGAATCGAAGGTAATTCCATAATGACATTTTCAATCTCCTTTGGCGCAATCCTGTGGGATCCGGACTTGATCATGTCACTCTTGCGGCTTTCGATGAACAGAAATCCCTCTTCATCCATACGGGCCAGATCACCGGTCCACAGCCTGCCATCTTTTAAAACTTTTGCCGTTTCTTCAGGCTGTTGCCAATAACCAGCCATGATATTGTCGCCTGCAGCGACTATTTCGCCGACTTCGCCAACTCCTGCCAGTGTTCCGTCCGGCCTGCAGACTTCGAGGCTGACTCCTGGTATTGCTGTACCGATTGATCCCGCCTTATCGACAATTTTATCGGGGGCAAGGCAGCTCAACCGCGGAGCAGCCTCCGTCTGGCCATACATGATATATATATCGACATCTGGAAAGACTTCTGAAAGATCGGCTGCAAGCGTCGGAGACATTGCAGCACCCGCTTGGCTGAGGTAGCGCAGCGATGGGAAGCTGTATTCCCTGACTGCTGAGCGATTCAGCAATATCGCAAAGCTTGACGGCACGCCGGAAAAACCGGTAACCTCTTCAGCCGCCATCTGATCGAGAATCACATTTGGGTACATAAAGCTCTGGTTGACCACCAGGGATCCTCCTACCGCAATATGGGTAAGCAGTACTGAGTTGCCATAGGAATAAAAAAATGGCAACACTGTCATGATTTTATCACGCTCGGTGAGCTTTAAATTCTTAATAATTGACAGGGTGTTGGCCACCAGGTTGCGGTGCTTGAGCATAACCCCCTTCGGTGTTCCGGTTGTGCCGGAGGTGTAGATGATCTGGCCGATATCTTCCTGGTCTATTGGAGGAGCAGTGATCAACCCGGTTGTATCATTGTCTTCCCACAAGGACGGTATGTCTGTTTCAAAATGGTCTACAGCTTCCTGCGCTTCAATAATAGATGCATATTTCGAATATTTTTTATGGGACAGTACAATTGAGCAGCAGCTGTCTAAGAGAACAGATCGAAGTGATTGTTCAGAAGTCTGGGTATTGAGGCCAACAACGATGCCGCCCGCCATCATTATGCCAAAATACGCAGCGACGTACTCACAGGCCTGATCAGTCAGTAGGGCAACCCGCTCACCTGGCTGCAGGCCTTGTTGCAGTAACCACTGGCAAATTTGAGTAGAACGTCTGCTAAGCTCCTGGTAGCTGACTCTTTCGCTGCCCTGTACAAGCACAATCTTTTCGGGATAGGTGCGTGTAGATTCTTCCAGGAAAGAATGGACCAGGCCGTATTCTTTCATCAGCCTGTTTTTCTAGCAATATATGAGGACAAGAGCGTAACACTGTCCAGGTTCTCAGGGATCAGCTCATCATCGTCTACCGTTATGCTGAATTCTTCTTCAAGCCAGTCTATTAGCTCAAGGACACCGGTTGAGTCGATAATGCCCTGCTCAAGGAAGGATGTTTCATTTTGCAGTGCATCTTCTGCAGCATCAAAAAGGAAATTCTCGAAGATAAATGCACGTATTTTTTCTATGTTGTCCGCCATTAAGTATTCCTTGTTCTATTGATTCTTTATTTAGGAGACAACCTTTACATTTCTTAGCTTCTCGGGTGTCTCTACCTTAAAATTCTTTACCATCTTATCATATAATATCTGGCTTGATAATATGCCGACAAATGCCATGTTTTCCTTAAAACCTTGATGGCTTTGCCTGCGGCATTTGGCTACTAATTTTTCGACTGCCGTGGGCTTGAACATCCCCGCCTCTTTAAGCAGCTCGGTGGAGAGGTAATAGTCAAGGTAGTCTGGTTCTGTCTCTCCAAAAAAACTTAGAATATCCGGGGCCATATAGGGCTGCTTTTTGCGTTTGACGATATGGCTTGGCAGAATGTCCTGCATTGCCAGTTTGAGGATATTCTTCTCGTTGAGCACTTTCATCTTGTATTTTGCAGGAATGCGCCCGGCAAACTCAACAACACGGTGATCGAGGAATGGGAAGCGGCCTTCAACGGAGTTGGCCATGCCCATCCGATCTCCCTGTGATGACAGGAGATAATTAGCCAGCAGGACTTTGCACTCCACATACTGTGCCCTGTTGAAATAGTCAAGCTCCTGCAGATCCCCCAGTATAGAGTCAAGCCCACTGGTCACTTCTCTACCAGCTTTCAGGACATCCTCGGTAAAAAACAGATGCGTACCGGACGTGGTTTTCCAGCGGGGGCGATGTGCATAAAACAGATCATTAATGTCAGCATCGGTGGCAAAAAACTTCTGAGCATATTCAGCAGATTTCGTAGGCGACAGGGCCAGGTAGGGATATAATCTTTTTAAAAGCAGCGGTCGCAGATTAGAGCTCGGTTGCGCATTGATAAATGCCCTGATTTTTGCCTCTTTGAATATATCGTAACCACCCAGGACCTCATCGGCTCCCTCGCCGGTGAGCACAACCTTGTACTGATTCCGGCGCACCAGCTTTGATAAGAGAAAAAGCGGTGTTGGCGCCGTGCGCAGGATAGGTGTTTCTGTATGCCAGATTACATCGGGGAAAGCTTTTGCTATATCCAGATATGAACAGGAAACCTGATGATGGCCTGTCCCAAGATAGTTGACCATCTCATTTTGTTCAGCGGCTTCATCGTACACCTTGTCTGCAAAGGTAACAGAAAAGGTTTTAAGAGGATTGTTCGTATAGTGCCTGATCAGAGAGGTAATCGTTGAAGAATCCAGGCCGCCACTCAGATAGCTGCCGACAGGAACGTCTGCCCGCAGGCGCAATCTGACAGAATCGATAAGCAACGCTCTTAATTCAGCTGCATAATCAGACTCAGATCGTGTGCCCGGTTCATCAGGGGCAAAGGGCAGGGACCAGTATTTTTCAGGTGATTGAATGCCTGAAGTATTGACTTCGATAAAATGCCCGGGAAGCAGCTGCTTAACTCCTTCAAAAATTGTCTGCTCCCCGGCAGGGCCCCAGAAAGTGAAAATTTCACTCAGGACACCGGGAACAAAATTCCTGGGGATTGCCGGGTCAGCGCTGAACAGCGATTTTATTTCCGACCCGAAATAAAACGAGCCATTGTGGTTCAGGTAATAAAGAGGCCTGATTCCCATTCGATCACGGGCCAGGAAGAGGGATTCTTTAACTGAATCATAGAGTGCTATTGCGAATTGTCCGTTCAGCTCTGAAAGGCAGTCAGCGCCCTGTTCCTCATAGAGGTGGAGGATAACTTCAGTATCTGATTGCGTTGTAAATATATGCCCTTTGTCCAGAAGGCTTTGACGCAGTTCAGGATAATTAAAGATTTCGCCGTTGAATATTATCCATAGCGTGTTGTCTTCATTGGCAATAGGCTGCCAGCCGCCTTCAAGATCGATAATGGATAGCCGCGCATGAGCAAGTCCAGCATTTTTACCGACGAAAAAGCCAAAGCCATCAGGGCCCCTGTGTCTGAGGGGATAGATCATGTTTTCAAGCGTTGAGCGACCGTTAACCTGTCGATCATTGATCTGGTAATAGCCGGCTATGCCACACATCGTGATCTACCTGCTCCCCTTTGCAAAGAGTACGGTCTTTATCGTCCTGAAAACAACAAGAATATCAAGGGAAATGGAAATATTTTTCATATAGTAAAGATCATACTCGAGTTTTCGCAACGCATCCTCTTCTGATGCTCCGTATGGATAGCATACCTGAGCCCAACCGGTAACACCGGGGCGAACATCATGCCGTATATCGTAGTATGGTATAATTTTTACCAGGTGATCAACAAATACAGGTCGTTCGGGTCTCGGACCCACAAAACTCATTTCCCCTTTCAAAACATTATAGAGTTGGGGCAGTTCGTCAATCCTCGTTTTACGCATAAAATTACCGAATCTGGTAATTCTGGAATCATGACTGGTCGCCCAAACGGCACCATTTTTTTCTGCATCCTGGACCATTGAGCGAAACTTGACGATGTTAAATGTTTTTCGCTCTTTTCCAACTCGTTCCTGGACATAAAGAACTGGACCCTTACTTTCGAGTTTAATCGCCAGAGCAGAAAAAAGCATGATCGGTGAGGTTACTAAAATGAGAAGAGAGGACATGAAAATGTCAAAACATCGTTTCAGAAAAGCCATTACTTTGTTTGCTGAAAAGCCATCGGAAAAAATGATCCATGATGGGTTGACTCTTTCGACAAGTATTTTTCCCGATAAATTTTCATAAAAATTTACCCCTTGTACGATCGATACACCGCGCAGCTTATAGAAGAGAAGAGTTTCTATCGGCATTGCTCCTCGGCGATCATCAAGAGCTATGACGATCATGTCAATTTTTTTTTCAAACGTTTGGCCTCGAATCATTGACAGGTCTTTATACAGTTTGACTCCCCGGGGATTATATGGAGGAGAAGATTTACCAATAAAGGCAACTATTCTGTAAGGTGAATCATAGCGCCCCTCAACTTCACGAACGATATCCGTAGCCAGTCGACCGGTTCCAATCACTAGAATCGATTGTACGAAGAGTCTTCTCCTGAGAACATAATAGTAGCATGATCGCCACAAGAGAAGCAGAATGTAAGTAGCTATGTATCCAGACCAAAATACACGGGTGGATATAATAACCGTCGGCAGAAAATAGTATAATGCTCCAAGTGCAATGCAACCAACGCCGAATGCCTGAGTAATTTTAGTGGCTGTCTCCGGCATTGAGCGGTCTTTTCCAAGCTCATACAGATCAAAAAAATAGAGGCATAATTGAAAAACTATCGTAACCAGAAGTGATTGCTGAAAAGATTCTGGTATTTCCAATAAGAAGATAGCGGACCCTTTGTATGCCAATTTCACCAGGAGCATGGAGCAGAGGATCAAGATACTTTCGCCAATGAAGAAAACAATGCTTCTTAACGGGTAATATTTATTGAAGATATACGGCACAGCCTATTTTCCTGATTTCAAAGTTAATTTTACTAAAAATAACAACCTATTAATAAAGGTTTAGCACAGTAAATATCGAAATACAAAGAGTAATTTGTCGAATTATCCGAAAAAATGAGTAATTGAACTGAAAAAAATCCAATTCAAGCTGATTTGGCTACTTTATAATTTAAATGGGCTGGGGTAATAACGAACTTGTCCTCGCCTGATCTCGCTTTTTAGGAAAGCTAATCTTTATAGGTAGTCTTTGGTATCTCCCGCACATTGGACTGATGTACAGGCTTATTATTTAGAGTAATATAAAAATATATTGTTTATCAAGAGTCCTGCAACGAGAATTGAGACACTTCTCTTGTTTGTACTTTTATTGCAGAGCTTGCAGTAGAAAATTATTAATGATAGACTCCAATATCCTATTTTTGTTGTGCAAACGCTACATTGCTTAGAAATGACGCGCCAATAGTTGGCACTTAATTATTGATAGGCGATATTGTGAAAGTATTTTTTTATGATGACAGATATTTGAAGCAGCTTGTTGTCTTTCTGCGAAGGGTTTGGAATCCTGAGATGACGGAAGACATCTTAAAAGCTAAGAAAGAAAAAGATATGGTGGAAAATCCTTATGCCAAGATAGGGGGGTTTCCTGTTGCTGTAGCCGTGAAGGATGATCAGATTATAGGTCATCATGCCGGCACCCCGGTAATGATCTGGGCAAAAGGAAAAGAGGTTCTGAGCTATTGGTTAGCCGGCCTGCATGTATTGCCCGAAGGCAGGCGTCAAGGGATAGCAAAAGCTCTGCAGAATGTAACCAACCAATTGCCGCTGGCAACCAGTTTCTGGGTTGTAGAGGCGACATTGCGAGTCAAGAAAAGGATGGGATGGACAGTTGTAGGAAAGATTCCTGACTACATTAAAATTCTTGACCCTCAAGCGCTAACTGACTCGGTAGATTTACAGAAATTTGAAGGATTACGACCAAAATTCAGATACTTGGCGCACGCGTTCTTTAAAAATAAGAAGGGTTACCCCATCAGGTTGTTGCATTTTCTTGCTAGGGCTCATAACAGCTTTATTGCAAAGCGAATATCAAAACGGATTTCCATTGCAAGAATTGATACGGTTACTCAATTTGATGATCGTTTAGATCAATTATGGGAATGCAATAAGAAATTTCTCTCGTACGCCCAGGTAAGAAAATCAGCCTATTTAAACTGGAGATTCAAGCATGAGACAGGATGGATCAAGCTTGAAGCCGTTAAAGATGATGTTGTGGCCGGGTATGCAATTATTTCTCAAAAAGAGATTAAAAAAGAGAATTATCTTCATGGGCTTACAGTTCTGAGTATCATCGATATTTTCTGGGATTTCGATAACCCGGATATTTTTCTGGATTTATTAGAATATGCCGAGGAGTTGGGCCGACGGAATAATGCTGCTGCGCTGGTCTGCTCGATCAATCACAGGGCAGCCAGGAGTTTACTTAGAAAATCAGGCTACTGGAGAATATTCGACACTGTATATTTTGGATTTCATTGTAATGACAATAGTTTAATTCTTTCACCAAAACTTAAGGATTGGTATATCACGAGGGGAGATGCTGATGCTTCAGGTTCACTTGGTTTATAAATGCTGCCGTAAGTGGTTTCTAGAAAATTTTATTACCATTGCGATTAAAGCGTGGGCTGAACCATGATGAATTACCCCAACGGCACGGATTTTATTTTCACAATTTTCGACGACACCGATGTAGCTACCTTGGATTACATAAAGCCTGTTTATGATTTTCTGACCGCTCGCGGAATAAAGACCACAAAGTCAATTTGGCCACTATCTTATACTGATGAGAACGATTTTACAGGCTCTCATACACTGGCAAATGCTCCCTACGCTGCTTACATAAAAGAATTACAAGACAGGGGGTTTGAAATCGGGTTTCATGGGGCGACCATGATGAGCAGCGAGAGACAGGATGTGGTCCAGTCCCTGGCAGTATATAACGGTGTTCTGGGTACGTATCCGCGCACCTATGCACCTCATTCTCTTAACCGAGACAATCTGTATTGGGGGCAGTCACGTTTCAGTTTTTGGTTATTTAGAAAACTATACGAGTTTCTCGCCAAAGAAAAGAAAGATTTCTACCAGGGACATGTGGAAGGCTCAGCGTTTTTTTGGGGAGATTATGCCCTGAAGCATCTGGACTCTGTGCGGAACTTTACCTACGATGAGATCAATCTCCTCAATATCAGTCGATTTCTTCCATACTCGAACAGGCGCCAGCCATACGCAAGGTCTTTGTTTTTTTCCTGTGATGCTGATAATGTAGAAGAGTTCAATCGACTGCTGAACCTCGACAACCAGGAAAAACTTGAGAGAGAAAAAGGGGTCTGTATCCTCAGTACGCATTTCGGAAAAGGTTTTCTGCGCAATGGCAGGCTGCACCCTGAGACAGAATACCTGCTAGAAACAATGAGCAAACGTAACGGATGGTTTGTGCCGGTGGGCACCGCTCTTGACTTCTTAAAACAACAACGCCAGAACCTTGAAATCGGAATTCTGGAATTATTCAAACTGGAATTCCTTTGGTTTTGGCATTCGTTACGGCGCCGTAAACAATCTTTAAATTATGAAAAAACTGAAGTTCCGTATTTGCAGCGTGCTCGTTCAGACCAGAAATAGAATATAATCGGGGAAGACTTGTTAGAGTCTTCGAGGAGACCCAGGGCCAGAAATGAAAAAACAACTGCTGATGCATATCACGCATGATCTTGCGATCGGGGGCCTCCAGCAAGTCATTGTTACCATATGCAAAACTATTGATAGAGAGCGTTTCGATGTTTCCGTGTTGTGCCTTCGTTCATTGGGTGAGTTGGCTCCAGAGATTGAGAGTATGGGCATTGAGGTCTTGTCGCTGCCACAGAGAACAAAAGGGCCCGATTATGGTTCTTTCTTGAAAGTTGGTAAAATTTTACGGGAACGAAAAACCGAAATCATTCATACACATAACACCCAGCCCCTGTTTGATGGTACCATGGGGGCTCTCATGTCAGGAGTGAAAACAGTTGTCCATACCGACCATGGTCGCGGTGACGAGGTTGGCAAGCGGAGATGGCTGTTCATTGAGTGGTTGATGTCTCGATTCGTTTACAAATTTGTTGCTGTGTCAGACTTTACAGCTGGTAGTTTAAGGAAAAGTTTAAAAATATCTCCATCGAAGTTACTAACAATCATGAACGGTATCGATGGCAGCAAGTATCAGATCGATATAGACAGACAGCAATTTCGCTTGGAATTGGGACTGCCGCCGGAGGGCCCGATCATAGGCCTGACTGTTCGACTGGCGGAGCAGAAAGGCATCAGTTATCTACTGAAAGCGATGCCGGAGATAGTCAGGGTTTTCCCAGATATCACTCTGGTAATTGCCGGGCAGGGAGCGCTTGAAGAACCGCTTAAAAAGGAGGCAGTTTCTCTTGGTGTCGATGACCATGTCAGATTCATTGGCCCACGTTTGGATGTTCCCCGGTTACTCAGGTTATTCGATGCTTATGTACTGCCTTCAATATGGGAAGGATTGCCAATGGTGATTTTGGAAGCGATGGCGGCCGGGTGCCCAGTTATTTCTACAGATGTGGGTGGGGTTTCAATGGCGATTAAAAACGGTGAAAACGGTACGCTCGTTGAGTCGAAAAATCCTGAGCAGATTGCCCAGGCTGTTATCGCGTTGCTTTCAGACAACCGGTTGAAGACTCAGTACATACAGAATAGTCTCAATATTTTCAAAAACAAGTTCAGTGCCGAAATCATGACACGTCAATATGAGCGCTTATATCTGAGGGAATGTGGATAGCTCCAGAGACTTTCTCTGATATAGCCGGACATATAAAGACATGTCACTGACAAAAGACGTTATAACCAGCACTTCCTGGCTTGCACTGTTTAAGCTGATAAGTCAGATCTTTGCCTGGATCACAACCATTATCATAGCTCGAATTTTATCGCCGGCTGATTACGGTCTTCTGGAGATGTCTTTTATGTTTGCCGGATATGCCATGCTCTTCAGCGAGCTCGGTTTGGGTGCGGCAATCATACAACGTGCAGAGACGTCTGCCCGGGAACTCTCTTCGGTTTTCTGGTTTTCTACAGGTGTTGGCATTGTGCTCGGCGGCTGTTGCTTTCTATTTGCATATCCAAATTCGCTGATTTTTAAAGAGCCGCGTATCATTTCGTTGACCCAGGCTATTTCGGTTATTTTTATTTTGTCTGCTATGCAGGTTGTACCCCTAAGCCTCTTGCGAAAGGAGCTTAAGTTTAAAAGGCTGGGGTATATCCAGATGAATTCCACATTTTTTTCATGTGTTGCGATGATCCTTATCGTATATTTGGGTGGCGGAGTCTGGACTTTGTTGCTGGGTTTGATTATCAGGAATATAATTACACTTATTTATGTGTTTGCAAGCGTTGACTGGATGCCAAAATGGCATTTCAATTTTAAAGAAGCCAGGGAGTATCTGAAGTTTGGAATAACAGTAGCTACCAGTCGATCCCTTTGGTATCTCTACGAAAAGTCCGATAAATTTTTTGCAGGACGGGCTTGGAGCACACAGTCGCTTGGCTACTATACCTTCGCTTTGCAACTGGCACAACTCCCCACCGAGAAGATCGTGGTCTTGATCAATCAGGTTTCATTTTCTGCGTTCTCAAAATTGCAGGATGATACCGCTGAATTTAACAAACTCTATCTGCGGATCGTCTATGCTACCGCTACGATTGTACTCCCTCTTTTCGTCGGTGGTTTCTTGGTTTCGAATGAGCTGATTCATGTATTGCTTAACGAAAAATGGTATCCGATTATCCCCCTGTTCAAATATCTCTGTCTGGCACAGATTCTTACTGCGATCAACGCAGCTAATGGCTTTGTTCACAATGCCCAGGGGCGTCCTCTGTGGAGTTTATGTTTCAACCTGGTGTTGGCGATTACTATGCCGATTTCCTTTTATTTCGCAGTTCAATATGGGCTTCAAGCCATCTTGGTTCCGTGGTTCACTGTGTATGTAATTATCTGTTCAGTTTGGATTTGGATTACACTGAAAAAACTCGGCATCCCGGTCAAGTCTTATCTGAAAATATTGAGTGCTCCTGTCATCGGTAGTATCGTGATGGGCTTTATTGTTATAGGATTCGGTGGGGGACTTGCGGACTATTTCAGGATTGAAAATCTAATGGCGATTTTATTGTTGAAAGCAGGTGTTGGTGCTTCTGCTTATTGCTTATATTTGTATTTGTTCGATAAGGATGCGATAATTATTTTGAAAAAACTTCGGAACATGTAAACTCGGATTTTGTTTTTTAAAATAATGGTCCAGGAGTTTGTAAATTTATGAGAAAAAAACTATTTCAATGACGTCCCCACCTAACACAAAAAAGGTAGAGAACGATACTGTTCATTATCTTCTTCAGCGTATATTTCCAAAAGCCAGCGACGTAAATGCCGGCATTGTACTGATATGCGCCTATATCATCGCTGAGTTCGGTTCTATAGTGAGCATGTACAGCTTTCTTAATTATCAATTAAGAATTCCTTTCCTTATTGCTACAGTAACTATATTTTATGCTGTCTATTTAATTGTTACCAGAAAAGTAGAATTGAAATCTGGAATTGCGACAACGTTTACTGTTATTTGCCTGTTTATTATCATTTATTCGCAGTTGTCGACAAAAATTCCGTACGTTCGAGATGGTTTATGGAAATCGTTTTCATTTTATCTTTCCGCTTATGTCGTCTGTATAGCGTCTATAAAGCGGATCTCTCAATTTATTCTTGTCGTGGATGTTTGGCTGGCATCAATTCTTTTCAGCAGTTTTCACGGTATCATGCAAGGCGGTTTGGTTTGGGGCAACAAGTGGATCAGGGATGAGAACGAACTCGCTCTTCTCGTGGCTATGGCACTTCCTTACGCGCTAACCTTTTGTCTGCAGCATAAATCAAAAATCAAGCGGTTTTGTTACTTGATGTGCATAGTAGCTTATCTGGGTGCCAACATTGTGGCTAGTTCTCGTGGCGGTATGATAAGCATTGCTATAGCCATATTCTTTTTCTGGCTGATCTTGAAGAAAAAATTTCGAAATTTTCTTTTGCTGCTTTTAATTGTTGTTATCAGCCTCAATTTTGCGCCTCCGGTATTTTTTGAGGAAATGAAAACCTTGCAGCAAGGTACGGAAGAAGCCACCGCAGATTCAAGACTTTATTTTTGGACTAAGGGGCTTGAAATGTTTTACGATCATCCCTTCTTTGGGGTCGGGCCTGAGAATTATCCTTATTATTTTCCACGGTACGATAACGGCGAACGATTTGACAGGAGGACCATGCGGCCAATTCACTCGTTTCCCATACAGTGGCTGGCAGAAATGGGTGGTGTGGGATTTGGCCTGTTACTATTACTGCAAATGAAACTCCTTGGAAACTGGCGATTCCAAAATTCATACGTTGCAGAGATGGCTTCACGAGAAGATCCTGAAGACATTGACACAATTGTAGTTTTCACGCACACTGCCTTAATTGTTCAGATTACATTCTGGGGTGGAGCACTGTTTTTATCTCTGATGAGCTATCCCTTCTATTGGTTTGCCATTTTTTTCAGTGATGTCTTGCGGAGAATTATGGAAAACCGTATGAAAATTGCTGGCGTTTTCCCTGAGGGAGAAAAATGAATTTTGCATTCAGGAGCAAGCAGATTCTTGCTGGCATTACTGATATTACCGGTTTACCCGATTTTGCCCTGAAACGAATAAAACCGAAAATATTGTTGGGATATCATCGTGTACTGCCGGAAAAAGAGATCTCTGAGGGAACATCTCAGGATTGCATGTATGTGTCGACAACACAGTTCGAACAACAGGTTCAATGGATGCAGAGAATTGGTGAGATCACATCCGTTCAGAAGCTGGTAACATCTCGCGAGCCGGCAAATAAACCAATGTTTGCCATTACCTTAGATGATGGATGGAAGGACAATTACGACCATGCATTTCCAATCCTAAAGAAATACTCATTGCCTGCAATGATTTTTCTATCTACTCAAGCAATCGAAACTGGTCAGATGTTGTGGCCGGAAGAAATATTTTATAAAACAAGCAAGTCGGTTCGTGAGAAAAGGGCATCTGAAATCAGGGATTTTTTTAATCGTCATGACCGGGGGATGTCTGTTCCAAATTCAAGCACGATTGATTCGCTGCTGAATTTTTTTGTAGAGCAACTTAAACTTCTTGACGACGAAAAGCGAACTGCCCTGATTCAAGACTATTACAATTATATCAAGGTTGATCCCAAACCAGTGCAAGGGCAAATTTTGAGTTGGGAGCAAGTGCTTGAAATGCAACGGCACAATATCTCTTTTGGGTCCCATACTCACAGTCATATGATTACAAAAGGGAGTTCAAGAGAAACCATATTATCGGAACTAATTCAGTCTAGATCGATCATAGAGAAACGCACAGCTCATGAGTGCAAATGGTTCTGTTATCCTAACGCATGTTTTAACACCGATGATCACGAATTGCTTCGCGAGGCAGGGTATGATTATGGTGTAATCTTGAGTAGTGCTCATATTTCGCCACAAGATTCACTTTTTTATTTGCCAAGATTCATTATGTACGATGACATAACTGAAGTGCTGGGTTATCTCAAACTTCGATTGCTTCGGGTACCTTTTTATTGATTCAACACAACTGTCGAGGCAGAGTTCATGACCCAGGAAGCAGGTAATAAATCGGTTAATATTGGCGCTGTTGGCGATATTTGTCCCGGAGACAAAGCCATAATGGGACTTGGTGTTTTACGGAAAACACTGATGCATGGGGCGGGTTTCCCTTTTGACGGCGTGCGTCATGCACTCAATAATTTTGACCTGCTTGTTGGCAATTTCGAAGGAGTGTTGTCTGCCGGTGTAGCCGGCGAAAGACCTGTTCAGCTAACCTTTTGCGGGCAACCAAAATTTGCTGAAGCCCTGGCGGAAGCGGGTTTTCATGTTCTCAACATTGCCAATAATCATACAATGGAGCACGGTTCTGAAATCCTGCTTGAAACCGTTAATTACTTGAGGGGTGCAGGCATTGAGATTTGCGGATTGCGTTCCTCTTCAGAGGAATTTTTCTCTGAGCCAGTGATTATAACCAGGAATGGAATATCTATTGGTGTGTTGGGTTATAACTGGATCGGCACTAAGAAACATAAAGGCGCTGATGCTGTCATTGCCCAAGTGCATGACGGTATTGTCAATTATTCATGGGATAGGGATCCCTCTGTTAACGAGACGTTGAGGGAGAAGGTTGCGCTGCGGAATGTGAACGTTATGCAGGACATAAAGGCTTTAAGGGTGAAGGTCGATATTGTGATTCTGATGCCGCACTGGGGGTATGAGTACGTGTATTATCCCCCACAAGGGGTGGTATATGAGGCTCGATCGTTTATTGATGCCGGAGTGGATCTGATTATCGGTACCCATCCACATGTCATACAAGGAGGAGAAACGTATAAAGGTGGGCTTGTCTGCTATAGTCTTGGGAATTTCATTTTTGATATGCGTGAGCGAGAAATGCGGCACTCTATGCTGCTCGATGTTGATTACACCTCACGATCACAGTTTTCATATCGCCAGCATTCAATTGTCATCAACCGAAACTTTCAGCCGAAATTCGCAGATCCTCAAGATGATATAGAAATTGCGAAAATTATTGATGATTCGAACAAAAAAATTGCCGCTGTCAACGAGTTATCCAATAATAACGAGTTGGATGATGAGGTCTTATATGGGGAATACGTGGCATGTTATAAAAAAAGGAAAATTAATACGATTTTGAATCATTTCATAGCTGTAAAGGAAGACTATCGGGTTATCTATATCATTTTTGAAAAAATGCTAACCTTTTTTAAGGTCATGATAGCTAACCTGAAAGGTGAAAAAATTCGATGGTAACCATATCTAAATAGAGCTGAAATGAGATTGTTACACATTGTATCAGGTGATATTTGGGCTGGAGCGGAATCGCAGGTCTATAATATGCTCTGTGCATTAAAAGAGGAATCCGACGCTAAGGTTATATGCGTCCTTTTTAATGACGGGATATTAAAGCGCAAATTGGAAGAAGCTGATGTCAGCACACATGTCATTGATGAATCAAAGTACAGTACGATTCGAATGTTTTTATTGCTTCGCAGTATAGTGCGGAATGTTAGTCCAGATCTGATTCATGTGCATCATATCAAAGAGCATCTGCTGGGATACCTTTGCGGAATACTGAGATTTCATTGTATTCCTGTTGTCAGGACGATCCATGGCAGACATGCTGTTTTACCCGGATTGCCTTTTTTTCGTCATATACGATCAACAATAAATGTCAATCTGGACAAGGTCTTAGTAAAACGCTGTTGTCAGGCAGTCATTGCAGTTTCCAGGGATTTGGAAAAGCATCTGATGCGCCAGAAAATTAAACCTAAAGTGCATTTGATTTATAATGCCCTTGATGTTGACAAATATTTAGCCGATACTCGGCAGGCGATAACTCCACTATCTAAATTCCGGCCACCTGGTGTTTTTTGGATCGGCACTGCGGCGCGACTGGTGCGGCCCAAAAATCTCGATATGCTCATAGACGCCGGGGCAATCCTCAAGAAAAAGAATGGTTTTCCGTTCCGAATATCCATCTTTGGAGATGGGCCTCTCAAAGAACACCTCGAAGAACGTATTCGGCATCATAAGCTTGAGAAAAATATCAAACTACATGGCTTTGTGGATGGTGTGATCAACGTCATCAGAATGATCGATGTATTTGTTTTGTGCTCATTTCATGAAGGATTGCCTATGGCTCTTTTAGAAGCGATGTTGCTGGAGAAGGCTGTTGTTTGCACTCGTGTTGGTGGGATGCAGGAAGTTGTGGAAAACGAATTGAACGGGTTGTTGGTTGAAAGTAAGGATGCACCAGCTCTGGCTGAAGCTTTGATAAAAATACACAGTGATGAAAGCTTTAGAAAAAATATCCAAAGGAGCGCGAAGCATACGATCATAGAGCGTTTTTCGATGCAAAAGATGGTTAAATCCTTGATGGCCGTTTACGAAAAGTTATATCGTGAGTCTTTGGATAAATAGGAAAAATAGAAAACCAACTCTCTACTTTTTTCTAATGAGAGGCTTCTGACTGTAACAAAAGATGGATAATTCAAAAATAAAACGCAGAATTTGGATAACTTGGGAAACCCAAAGACGATCAATCGAACTTGCTCGGCAATTTAATTGTGAACTATTTATTATCGAGCATGAAGGTGTTGTTCGATATCCCAAGTCTATTAAACGAACACTGCAGATTCTTCATTCCCGGAAACCAACGATCTTGTTCGTGCAGAATCCATCTATGATTTTAGCTGCCATAGCCTGTACTTATGGGATTATATTTCGAACAACTGTAGTGGTTGACCGCCACACGACTTTCCAGTTGAACAAGAAGGTTCGGCTTACACCCCGAAATATCCTTTTCCGTTTACTGCATCGCTATACCATTCGTTTTTCCAGCCTGACTATAGTTACTAACAACTACCTTGCAGATATCGTCAATAGTTTAAAGGGAACAGCTTTTGTATTGCCGGACAAATTGCCATTAATGGAACCTTCAGGGCACATGGCTGTGAAAGGCAGAAAGAACGTGTTGTTGATTTCGTCGTTTGCAGCGGATGAACCGTTGACCGAAGTACTTTCGGCGATGCAGGACCCTTCTCTTGCGGATGTGTATCTATACGTTTCCGGAAATGATAAAAAATTAAACCAGACTATACGGGCTGAAGCACCTCGAAATGTTGTCTTCACCGGATTTTTATCAGACGCGGAGTTCATTAATCTGATTTTCGAGGTGGATGTGATCATGGCGCTAACCACCTCCGAATACTGCATGTTATGTGGATGCTATGAGGCGGTATCGGCTATGAAACCGCTGATAACATCTGACAAAATGGTACTCAGGGATTATTTTAAAGGCGCGTTGTTTGTTGATAATAGTTGTGCTGGCATTGCCAATGGGCTGAATACAGTTCTTGGCGATATCGAAACTTATCGGGATCAAATCGGCAAGTTGAACACTCGCCTGCAAAAGGAGTGGGGTAACACATATAGTGAATTGGAAAACAGAATATCAGCCATTTCAAATCGGAGCTAACCGGGGTGAGCCATGGTGGAAAAAACCTATCTTAGAATACTGATCACAGGGCAAGGGCTGGCGGTTGGCATCGTTCCCTACGTTAGACGCTTTCTTCGTTTTCTGGCACTTCCGTATTGCTATTTCAGCATGGTTAATTGGGGAGAGTGCACCGCTTCAAGAGTGCAGGTGGCAAGGGATCTGCTGTATATTTTTTTTATATTAAAATACTTTCCAGATAATTATTCACTGTGTCGACTGTGGGAGATAGATCGGCGGGACTGGATTTTTTATTATGGATCAATTTATGATCCTTACCAGAGGAGTCGTCTGAGAAAGTACGTCCAGAGAAAAGCATATGAAATTGTATTTCAAGACAAAGAAATCTGTTACAAATTATGCAAGGCATCGGGTTTGCCTTTGCCAAGACAATTTGGCTTGTTGGAGCCAAGTAGAGACTACCACGGGCGAATTCGCTCAATCCTCATGCAAAATGGGACAGATCGGATCATAATGAAACCAGTATTAGGGAAAGGCGGTAAAGGTATCTCTCTGGCTTATGTCGAAAATATACCGAAAGAAGTGGGAGAATCCCGCATATTGGTACGCCATGATAGACGAATAACACCTCTGGACGAATTTTCTCTCGTAGAAACTTCCGTTGTCCAAGAATATGTAACGCAGCACCCACTACTTGAAGCTATTTCGACCTCGGTCAATACCATCAGGATTGTTACACTCCTCAATGCTGATGGTAACGTATTGATTGTTGGTGCCCTAATGCGCTTCGGAGTTGGTGACGCTTATATTGATAATACTAGTGTTGGAGGTGTTGCCGTGGGCATTAATTTAGAATCTGGAACTCTCAAAGATTCTGGATTCGATTTTAATAGTGAAAAGCATTCAGCTCATCCTTCATCAGGTTTTATTTTTCAGGGATTTCAAATTCCTTTTTGGAAAGAAGTGTACCTGCTCGCTCAATCTATTCAAACCGAATTCTCATTTTATAGACTTTTAGGAATCGATATCGCTGTTACGTCGGACGGGCCAGTTGTCATCGAGGTAAATGGTGCACATGACAATGTTGGCATTGAGCAAAGTTGTGGACCAATTCTGGCTGATCCGAATGTGCGGCACGCCTTTAAACAGTATGACCTTCTCATTAATAAAGCAGCGGATTTATGAAGCGGCTTGAGATCGATCGAATATATTCGATCTTTCCAGTATTCATACAGAATTTACTTGTTAGCCTGTATGGACTTAGACAAGGGAGATTGCAGCGTGGCGGAGAGTACAGACATTTTTTAAAGATTTTGTCTGCCAATAGTGCAATGGACGAGAACGCCCTCAGTGCGCTACAGCTTTCAAAATTAAAAAACCTCATAGCGTTATGTGAGCGAGATGTTCCCTATTATCGCGATATATTTGAACAGTGCGGTATATCTTCGGCAAACATAGCATCTTTGAATGATCTGCGGCGTTTTCCCTTGCTGGAAAAGGAGTCGGTGCGCAGAAACCCCGAAACGTTTCTCAACCCACTTTATAATCCAAGCAGACTTCTGCGTGTAAGCACATCGGGTACCACGGGCACCCCTCTTCGCATTTATTTTAACTCCTCGGTAAGGCAACTAAACTATGCTTATTACGACCGTTTTTTGTCAATGTCGCACATTCCCTACGACGGCAAGCGAGCAACCTTCGGCGGCAGGGTTGTCGCACCAGTTAATCAGAGAAAACCACCTTACTGGCGTCTGAGCCGTTTTCAGAAGAACCTGTTATTTTCCATTTATCATTTAAAACCGGAACACTTGTCAGCTTACGCCCAACGATTGAAATCTTATGTACCGGATTTCATCGAGGCGTATCCATCAGCCATTACCCCTTTGGCCCGATTTATAAATCATCATTCTGTCGACATGCATGGCGTTACCAACGCGATAGTGACATCCGCGGAAACGCTTTTACCTTCTCAGCGCAAGGAGATAGAATCAGCCTTCGGTGCGCCTGTGGTCGATCAGTACGGTTCCGCTGAGATGGCGGTTTTCATCGGTCAGTGCAAAGCGGGCAGATATCATGTCCACCCTGATTATGGTGTTGTTGAATTTCTCAATGCTGACGGCGGGTCGGCAAAACCTGGCGAAGAGGCAGAAATCGTCTGCACCGGTTTCGTTAATACGGTTATGCCCCTGATACGCTATCGAATCGGTGACAGAGGCGTCTACTCGGACAGGCCTTGTGAATGTGGCCTCCAGTTTCCGGTAGTTGAACAGATCCTTGGAAGAGTGGATGATGCGGTGATGACACCAGATGGAGGGTCTGTCAGCAGGTTTGGTGCGGTACTTTACGGTTTGCCGGTCAAGGAAGTGCAGTATGAGCAACACAATAGAAATGAGCTTGTAGTGAAAATTGTTAGGGACAGTAGCTACACAGGTGCGACAGAAAAACAAATCGTAACGGCTCTCAGGAAACGTTTAGGGGCTGAAATCGCTATTGTATTCAGCTATGTCGAAACTCTGGAGAGAGGGCCAAGGGGGAAATTGAAAACCATTCTTTCGCATTTAGACTCAAACCTGAATCAGTGACGAAATACTTGGCGTAGCCCTTCATCGGCATCCGCCAACCTTTTTTGTAGCTCTTGTCATGAGACAGTATAAAATGGTTCTTAGTGGACACGTAGTTTTACGATTTTGACCAGACGGTCGATCGGCGGTTATAAAGACCTGTAAAGAAGGTTGAAAATCTTTACAGGAGGGAGCCCGAGATGCCGTGTCGACTTTCTAAGGAGGAAATTGTGGCACTCCGTGTACTTGGCGAGAAAGAGATGAAGAAGACCAAGATTGCTGCCATGCTGGGAGTAAGCGAAGGAACGGTGCGTTACCACCTGAAGCGGCAGGCAATTGATGCAAAGGACGGTCGAGCAGACAAGCCTCAAAAGGCAGATGAGTTCTCTGAGGTGATCACCCACTGGTTTGAGCTGCGAAGGGAAAACGAGCGCCCCGTCAACATTCTCGAGCTCCACGAGCACCTGGTGACAGAACACGGGTATGAAGGGTCCTACAAATCCGTTCTGCGCTATGTGCGTCGGAAGTACCCCCGTCCCCGAACCAGGACCTACCGGCGAGTGGAGACTCCAGCCGGCGCACAGAGCCAGACCGATTGGGCAGAATTTCCCAGGGTAAATCTCGGTTTTGATTATCAACCGCTGAGTGCTTTTATCATGTGCCTGAGCCACAGCCGCATGCCGGCAGTGATATGGCGTGAATCAAAAGACCAGTTGAGCTGGCTGGAGAGCCATAACGAGGCATTTAGAAGGTTGGAGGGGGTGGCAGCGGTTAATCGTATTGACAACGTGAAGACTGCAATTGCACATGGTGCAGGCGCCTGGGGCCGGATCAACCGGGTCTATCGCAGCTATGCCGTTTCCGTCGGTTTCCACGTCGACGCATGTCAACCGTCTGCACCCAATGCCAAAGGTAAAGTTGAATCGAAGGTGCACCTCTCCCGCCTCCGGGTAAATCCAGGTCGGCAGCAGTTTGACGGTATAGAGCACCTTCAGGACTGGACTGACCGCCGGCTGATTCAGTGGGCGGAAAAGGCAATCTGCCCGGCGACCGGCAAATCGGTACGGGCAAGCTGGGAGGCGGAGCAGACGCGCCTGAGAAAAGTCGATGGTTATCCGCAACCTTTTGATGTGGTGGTATCACGGCCGGTAGGCAAGGACTGCCTGGTGAACTTTGAGGGACGCAGCTACAGTGTACCGTTCCGGTATGTGGGCCGACTGGTGGAAATCCGGGGGTGCTCCAGAACGGTGCAGATATGGGCTGACGGCAGGCTGCAGCGAGAATATCCTCGCCGCAGCAATGAGCGTATTCTTCTTGATCAGAGCTGTTTCGAGGGAGAGGCCACAGACCGTGTGCTGCCGCCATTGCCATTGGGACGCATGGGAAGAAAGCTGCAGGAGATTATCGCCATGCCGGTCGAGCAGCGTCCACTCGATCTCTATGATGCGCTGATGGAGGTGGCCCGATGAGTAAACAGACAATCGCACGGGTTGACCTTGACACCACACGCACCCGGCTTGAAGGTCTTGGCTTGTGCCATGGCGCCGAGCAGCTTGAACAGATGCTGAACCATGCGGTGAAAAATAATCAGGCACCACATGTTTTCCTGGACCATCTGCTGAAGGTAGAGCAGGATCGCCGTGAAGAGCGGCGCATCGGGACGTCTCTGCGTCTTTCCGGTCTGCCGCCGGGTATGACGCTTGGCACCTTTGATTTCGTCTTTCAGCCGGGGATCGAGAAGAATCGTATCGAAACCCTGGCGACCTGCGCCTGGGTCAGGGCGCATGAGACCATACTGTTCCAGGGACCTCCGGGGATCGGTAAGACGCACCTGGCTGTTGGCCTGGGGATAAAAGCTGTTGAGAATGGTTTCTCCGTTGCCTTTTACCGGCTCGATGATTTGCTGCACAGCCTGAAGCAGGATGCGGAGATCCCGCCTCGTCGGCTCAAGGGAAAAAAGTATCTCAAGGTGGCGCTTCTGATTATTGATGAGGTTGGCTTTCAGACGCTCACCCGGCAGGAAGCAGCGCTTTTCTTTCGATTGGTGAGCTATAGATACCAGCGGGGCAGCATTATAATCACGACTAATAAATCAGTACGTGACTGGGCAGAGGTCATCGCCGGTGACGAGGTGATGACCACCGCTTTGCTTGACCGGCTGCTGCATCGCTGTCATGTGTTCAATATCAAGGGCCGTTCGTACCGGCTCCGTGATTTGGAGAGAAGTTTGAAACAATAGCAACCCGCCCGGCCTTCCGGTCGCCCTACGGGCTCCCTCCTGGCCGGGCATAACAAAAGGACAAGAATCGTAAAACTTGGTGTCCACTAACTTCGTAAAAGTTGATGTCCCTTGACAGCTCTGCAGCCTTCTTGGTTGCACCTCGACAGGAGAAAATCTCTTACCGGGGCCTTGATCCTTGAAAATCTGACGATATTACCGGCAAAAAGACGCACGTCTCCTGCAGATTTCGCATTCAAAGCATAAGAACATGTTTACCTTGCCGGCAATAGTCTTCCATATATATGGTCAAAGGCCCAATAGGCCGGGCAGTGTTTACTCAAACGCAAGCGCAGCCTGCGACCGCTGCGGATGAGTCTGCCGGCCAGATACATCAACTCCTGGATAACCGTTTTTAGCCGTCTGCGTTTTCCCGGGTGGCGTACCGGAGATTTTTCTCCCAGAAGGCCCAGCTGACCGATGAAACGGAGGATATTATAAGCAAAACATCCCAAAGCCATGACCGCAGCATTGGTTGCGAACTTGCCACTGGGTAAGCGTTCCAGATCAAGATCGGTTTTGAACTCACTATGAAACTGCTCACTCAGACCATGATTCTGATACAGAGAGATTATCTTGTTCTCAGGCAGGTCAAGGTTGGTCCACCAGCCTTCCACCGTGACCTCAGGAGCCAGAAGCAATTGGCCATGCCGGTTGGTGCTCCGTTCGGTTACCCGTATAACCTTAGTGAACATGTAGGTTTCTCCGTCATGTTCTTGTCTCTTACGGACGGTGAGAAATGCAACTCGCTTGCCGGGACGGGGCTCTATCACCTGGCCTTTGGTAAAGGCTCGCTTGTAGAGTTCACCGGTATCTTCCCGGCGGGGGTTCCATTTGATGATGTAGGAGACCTTTTCGGCTTTACGCAGAAGGACACGGTTCTCGATGGCGTCATGGCCTGAATCCAGACGTACCAGCAGTTTCTTTTTGGTCAGGCTGCGGGCTTTGGCAACTATCCGCTGCATGTATTCGGTGAATCCTTCCTGGCAATGCTGGTGCCTGGCCGGAGTTCTACTTCCAGGCACCAGCCTTCCAGACCAAGATATGCTGCAATCGGGGCGTAACCAACGTATCCCTTGTAGGTGTAGCTGATGTTTTCTTTTTTTGTGCCGGAGTTGTCCATGGGAAACACATCAACATCAAGCGGAATATGGCCGGTATCCAATGCTGTTAACTGCACCTTGCCGTTTTTCAGCATAGCCAGCGAACAGGTATTGGCGATGTCGAGATAGGTTTCAGCTTCCTGGTCAAGGCGCTGGCGTAAGCGTTCGGCAGAGGGAATGTTGGTGATACCCAGCGAATGTTTGAAATAATCGTCATCCCGCATCCCGCTGATAGCTTCATAATCACTCTTGCCGAGGCAGAGCAGACCAAGGTAGCTTCGCAGTAGATCGGTATGAGATATGATGGCGCCTTTTTTATCCATCTTGCGGTCGATCACTTGTGCCAGCTTACTGTAGCGGTTGATGCAGAGCCCCGCCAGGGCCAGCCCGGAGTGACTTGTGTAGAATTCGTCGTCAGATTGTTCAATGATGATTCGTTTCATTTTTCACCTGTTGAGTGAGTTTTTGTTACAGGTGAATATTGATATATTTGTTATATAAAATCAATATGTTAATTGATAAAAAATGCGATTTTTACTTATTAAATGTCACTGATTAAGGTCAAACTATAAAACATAAAATAACCGACTGTTAAGTTGTACCTGGAGTGGCCCTTGAATCTTTACTTTTTACCTTCTGGCCCCTTTGGGGCAAATTGGTGTACACGTTTCTGACGCCGATTATTCATCTTGACTGCTCACTTCGCTTACACATATAATTAAATGAAACAAAGCAAAAGTGACCACATGGCATATAATTTGCATTTGTTTTTCTGGGGTTGCCGTAATACAATTGGACCACTTTAATGACAGGGTAATGGATTTTGTTATATGGATTATTTTAAGCTGTTCCGTCATCGTTTCCATTTGCAAGGACAATTATGCAGCCGTATGCACCAGTTCTTGCATAAATCATATTTGCACCAGAAGTGAGCTTTTTCATGAACATTATTTTTTGGGTATGTTTCGCGGGGATATTTCACGCTTATTTTGGGTACCCAATTTCCCTCTTTATCCTCGGGTCTTTCAGTCGAAAAACGCTACATCGTCAATATGACCCTGTTTCAGTCACATTAATTATCACTGCCTATAACGAGGAAAAACGCATAAGAGAGAAACTTGCAAATTCTCTTTCTTTGGAATACCCAACAGAAAAGTTACAAATCATCGTTGCTTCAGACGGTTCCAATGATGAAACCAACAGTATAGTTAAATGTTACGAAGATCAAGGAATAGAGTTACTTGAAGTTAATCCCCGGGGAGGAAAAGAAAATGCTCAGAAGGAAGCTGTAAAATGTGCCCATGGGGAGATTCTTGTGTTTTCTGACGTAGCGACAATTATTGAGCCGAAGGGGCTTATCGAGATAGTCTCAAATTTTTCAGATCAATCAGTTGGCTGTGTAAGCAGTGAAGATCTTCTGATTGGACAGGATGGCCAACCTACTGGCGAGGGCTTTTATGTACGATACGAAATGTGGCTCCGCCGTCTGGAATCTGCGGTAAACTCAGTGGTTGGTTTAAGTGGTTCTTTTTTTGCAGCAAAAAAAGAAGTGTGTCAGGACTTTTCAGCCGATTTGCAAAGTGATTTTCGCACACTGCTGAACAGCATAAATCTTGGTATGCGCGGAGTCAGCGATCCAAAAGTAACAGGCAGCTACTTGAATATCAGCGATGAAAACAAGGAATTTAGCAGAAAGGTTCGGACTGTTGTTCGTGGAATAACCGTTTTTTCAAAAAGCATCAAATATATGAACATATTTAAGTACGGTTTTTTTTCATATCAGTTTTTCTGTCACAAATTATTACGCTGGCTGGTGCCTTTTTTTCTTATTCTCCTGCTTATAACGAACATTGCTCTAGCCTTTGAATCTTCCATTTTTAGCACTCTCTTAATAGCAGAAATTAGTTTTTATACATTAGCTATCTATGGTTGGTTCTTTAGTCCATTACATGGTTTCTTTAAAATACCAACATTTTTTTTAATTGTTAATAGCGCTATATTAATTGCGTGGTGGCAATTTTTTTGTGGAAAAAGAGTAGTGCTTTGGACCCCTTCAGCGAGATAATTTATTATATTTGAGAATGAAACAAGAAAAATATCAATGCCCGGAGAATATATCATGAAATTAAAATGTGTTTTTTTATATTTTTTTATTTTTTTAAATCTGTTTGCGGTAAACAGTATTTGGGCTGCAGACATTTACGTTGATCAAACGCTATCCATTGATTGCACTAATGGTAACTATTCCATTTCAAGTCGAAATTGTAGCGGCTCAGATGGTGACGCTTATAACATTGTTCAGGAAGCATTGGACAATATGAATGGTGGCGATGATATATACCTTCGTGGAGGTACGTATGGCAACGGTGATCTCTCTGCCAGTTCAACATCATGTGCCAGAATACCGTTAACAAAAAATGGGACTGACGAAGGTGGTGATAACCTGTTTGATGATAGCTGGTCATCCATACAATCATATCCTGGCGAGTGGGCGATTCTTGACGGTGAAAATGCTTGTGGTCAGGGGTATGGTGGTGTTCTTGGCTATTCTGAATCAGCGCACGACAGGTCTACCGATATTCAGTACTGGAAGTTTGAGCGAATGGAGTTGACAAGAGGTTCATATAATAATAGCGGCACATACAGCACCGCTGGTTTATGGGTGAACGGTGGGCCATTTATAGCTAGATACCTTTATATACACGACAATATAACTTCCAATACTGGCTCTAATCCGGGCGGGCTTATGACATATCAGCCCATCAATAGTGTTGTAGAGTTTTGCTATTTCAAGAACAACGGGTCGAACGTATCTGCTTTTGAGGATCATTCTTCTGCTGGCATAGTTACGTTTGCGGCATATAATCATGGTGTTGGCAATTGGGACGAGAGTGATTCACAGATAGCATCAAGGATACAGTACGAACAGCAGAAGAACGAGTTTAGGTATAACATTATAGATAATGCAAACGGATATAGCGCTTATGGTTTTTTCGGTAAAGGCAGAACTCCGCTAGACAATACCGGGAACCCGCAATGGACCTATGAGGAGTATGGAGATAAATACCATCACAACATTATACTTAATACACAACGAGGCATAGATGTTGGGCAACAGTTTGCTCAGGTTTACAACAATATCGTATCTGTTGGTACACAGGACAACACGAGCGGGATAGTGTTCATCGGTTCCGGTTTGTATGGGGCTGGACATGGCAATGCCGCATACAACAACACCATTATTAATGGACGCTTAATGGATAACTTTGGATACCAGTTAAGCGGTGACATCGTTGATAACGGTTATATGTCTTTTCTTAACAACCTGTTTGCTTCTCCTCCTGCAGATTATAGCGGTTCGAGCACTATACAGATAGGTCAACCGTACATGAACACCGGCATGACGGTAGACACGTCTCGATGGAACCATAACAGCAACTACGTTTATGACCCAACGAGCAGCACCCATGTAGATGCATCTAGGCTAACAGGAGCATGTTACGGAGAAATTAGTATATCGACATATGACTCATGTTATTCGGCAACAAACTACACCAAAGCATCAAGCGAAGGGAACGATAACCTTTTCTCAGGTGCAAGCGGTGCTGATCAATATATTACTCGCGGAGCGCATGTTGTGAGCGGCTCTGATACGATTGCCGACGCAGGAGTTGGGGGTAATCATCCCTATTTATCTGGAATAACTATTCCATCATATATAGGTGCTACAAACCCCAACGACAACGCCTGGGTCGCGGGTGTTTTAGGGCTTACAAATATTGATACTCTTAAAAACGGCCCTGAAGGTAATCCCACATGGGTCGAAGGTTCTGGCGGGCAGGTTCCTGTAGAGGATGTTCCTGGAAAAGTCTGGAATATTAGGGAATAGAATTATTAAGTACTGGTAACTATATAACTCAAAAGAGGTAGGGAAAAGAACAATGATAAATTCACTTTTTTGTAGATTTTATCTGGCGATAATGATCAGTTTCTTCACTTCGTCAAGTCTGTTTGCTGCGACACAGATTCTAAATTGGGATTCACCGGTTGAGGGCGGACCAGTAGAAAACTATAACATCTACTATGGTACCGTTGATGATGTACTGGGCATGACCAAAATTTCAGGTATCACAGGTACAAGCTATTCAATCAATAATCTCGAGGATGGGATAGTGTATTATTTCTATGTGACAGCTTATAATGATTTTGGTGAAGGCCCCTTATCAGATGTTTATAGTAGTCTTCAGGGGCCAGGAGACCCTGGAGATCCAGGTGCCGTAGTTACTAAAATTTTTGGAAATGTGACTGGGGCAGATTTTCCAGGAGCAATTGAGGACACCCATATTAACATTGATCAGAATAATAACGTCTTATCAGATACTTTGAACACCTATACTTGGCCAGAAAACACGGTTGCTAATGGCATTATCATGAAATTCGATCTATCACATATTCCTCCAGGAGCAGTTTTGCAGAGTGCAATTCTGGAACTTTATGCAACAACCGTTGGTGGTGATAACTCTTATCAGGTTTCAGCGCATAAAATTGTAAATAAGAATCCTAATCTATCTCTTAGCACAGGCTACACCTACGACGGCATTAATGAATGGACTGCCAACTCAAACTGCTATGACAACATCCCAATGGCTCAGGCAGATATTGATACCGCGGAAAGTATAATAACACTTGATCTGTCAAGGGGTTATAAAAATTGGAGTATTACTGAAATGGTAAAGGACTGGCTAGAAAATCCGGGCACAAACTATGGATTATTTCTCAATTCTGATGCTACTGCATCGGCTGATAGTTTCCGGTCATTTGCCTCAAGTGAAGCGGTGGATGCGGCTACAAGACCTAGGTTAACAGTGATATATTCAACAGGAGGAGTGGCTCCACAAATTCTTAACATTTCGGTCAAATAGGATCGTAAAAAAAACGAAGTCGGTAAATCTTTATGGTAGAGTCAGCCAATCCGATTTCTTTTTTCGTATTTGTTTATATTAAACAGAGCCTTTGCCTTTAATTTTAAGAAGTGAGTTTTCTTATAGATTAACATCGCATACTTTAAGAACTTCACATAGCTTTTTGTATAGAGAATAAAAGGAACATCATCACCACCAAATTTGTTTTTAAAACGACTACCTCCTCCACACATATCATAGAATTGGATTTTGTTACTAATGGCAAACTTTATAACTTCCCAATGGAGCAGCTCGTTCGGGCATAACTTTTGATATTTAAGCCAGGATGTAGCGCCCCAGAAATATATTGTATGATTGTCATAAGGGAACAGCCCCGTCGCGAGTAGCTTGTCTTCTTTTTTTACAACCAGGGAAAGTAATCTCCTTTGGTCTAGGCGCTTGAATAGTGATGCGACTCTTGCTTTTTTAAAGGGTACAGCCATTCCCTGCTTGCCATAAACCTCTTTAAATTGCTCAAAAAAATTATCCACAATACTACAATTGTGGACAATTTTGACAACCAGTCCATTTTTAACTGCTTTTCTTACTCTATTTCTGCAATTGCTTTTCAGGGTCATAAACATATTCTCTTTGTCACTAAGTATATTTAGCAAATGGGTTACACGTGTAATCACAGAAAAACCAGCGTTATTCATTATGTGTTTATCTAAAATGTTATTGCACAGTTCGATATGATGAATTTTTTCCTTTTGACACATTTTCTCAATGGCGTTGATCAAACTTGATTGATTAATATCCGAGTTAACAACCGGTCCCATAAAATTTGTCCCGGTACCCCTGAGTGGGCTTCCCATAATATTAAAAAATATTTTTTTAACTAAATGTCCACAAAAGTACCCAATTACCTTGCCGTTTTCTTGAATGCTAAAATATAAGACTTCTGAATTAGGAAGAGCGTCACAAAGATGGGTATGCCATGAGGTTTCATGGAATATAGTTTTACTTTCAAAATCAGAAATTAAGATGTCCCATTCTACTGGACACGTTTCAAACTTAACAAACTCCATTTTATCTCCTAAATAGCTCAATCAAATTAATGATTTGTAATTTTTTCTCTATGCTGGTCTGCCGGCTTTAGGGATCAGATATAAGGTTTGCTGATAACTGGTACTGAGGATTTAAACATTAAATCTGCAGGTAAGACACTTTGGTTGTAGGTCGTATTGACCACAAAGATCAGATTTTGGTACTTGGTCGATCAGGCATCGCTTGTCGCTACCCCAAACTCAGCTTGAGAAAACTTGATGATTCTGCTTGGAACTCATAACCTTTTAAGTATGGTAAAACTGCGATTAGGTGTTTTACAAACAAAGTAACTCGTGAGATCACACAATCTTTAATATCAGAATATTAGAAAAGAGTACTATTTTTTTGAGTATTAGTGGTAGCCAGATTTTTTGATGAACATCTCATGCTTGTTCAAAGTATTTTTATACGGTACAAAATTAATATATTATTGTGGTGTTCTTTAGCATATCTTTCTGATAAACATATTTGACTCTTTGCTTAAACACCTTCCGCAGGCCAATACAAGGGGATCAGCTCCAGTAATTTCATTGCAAAATCATTAAGTTTCTGCTTAGTATCACGAATATCTGTGCTTGTTGTCAACGAAGAGATTTGTATGTAGGCACCATCATTCCGATTGTAGAGAACCTTCCCCTTGAATCTTTGCAGATTCTGTTCAAGGCCTGTAGATAAAATCTTTGTTCCCGCTGACTGATACCAGTGCAAAACAATATTATAAATTTCCCCTTTCTGGGACACCGTATAATTTAGGTCGACTGCTTTTTTATAATAACTGGGAGTCACCTGTGCTTCTCCTCTTTCTACGATGCCCCAACCAGCTGCTGGCAGGCATGCATAAGGATTGTGACCAGTTCGTCCTCCTTTTGCAGTTCCATAATAACCAATATATAAATCTATTTGTTCCCCGCTTTTTTCTTGATAATGACGATACAAATGCAAGTCAGCGTTTAATTCATCGTAAACTGAATCAGGAAAAGAGTCGTTCTCTCCGTAATAGTTCTCAATCTGTTGAGGCAATTTTTCCAGGTTCGTGTGTAAAACTAGTGGAATGCCTCTTGCGGAAATTTTTATAACAGCTGAGAGGGCTAGAGCCAAAACAAAAACGACTAAAGAAAAATATTTCCAACTCATGTCTGGTTTTCCTCTTCAGATTATTAATTAGCTTTTTCGGAGGAGGTTTTTGGTAGTAATTTTGCAATGCTGATTATTACCAAAAAGCCAAAGACAAAGACGATTAGACCCGAAAAATCATGAAGAAATCCGCGAGCAACCTCATCCCCATAAAAGTGTGCTAGTATACCTGTTCCACTTACTCGAAGAATATTCGCGAATAAGGCAACGGGTATAGCAAAGGCTGTAAGTAAGATTGAGCGATACTTGCCAAAATCAGACATGTAGGCGAGGAGCACACTCAACATAACAAGGGCCATAATAGATCTGATACCACTACATGCTTCGGCAACTTCAAGCTGAGTCTGCACAAAATAAAGCATATTCCCTTCACGATAGACTGGGATTGAAAGCATGCCAATTACCCAGGCCGATATCTTTGTCGCTTGTAATTGCAAAGGAAACGAAACGAATTGTAGAAAAGTAAATGGAATAGGGACCATAAAAACCAAAAACCCCAAGGGGAAAGCCAAAACACGGACAATGAGCCAACCAAAACACGCCCATATCAGTCCAATTAAGGCTCCCACAAACATCAACCTCGAAACAAAAGCGATTGCACCAATATAGCTGAGCAGATACACCGCAAGGCATGATGTCAAAAATAGCCCGCCCCAGCCGGAACTGTTTATTTCAACCTTTCCCAATTCACCGCGCTTTACCCAAATAAAATAAAGGCAAATAAATGGAACAAGCAGGGCATGTGAATTATCCGAATGGTTTAACCAAGTATCCACCATAGGAGGAATTATCGGAGCAAACACACCGGAAAACAATACGAATATAACGGTTATCTGAAGAGTAGTAACCCAATTCATTTAAAACCCTTTGAAAATAACCCTGCTCAGTTTAGAGCAAAGTGATTTTTTGTGCGATCATTCTCTAATAAAGCCATAGGATACAATTCTACCATACCTGTGTTGACTTTGCGAATTTTGACTTCTGTTCTTGACTTCTGTTCTGCTTGACATGACGTCCTCCCGCAGAATTAAACCATCGGCGACTTGTTGCAAGATCATACAGCCATGAAATAGGAGCAGACCATGAAGAGATCACGATTTATTGATAAGCAGATCGTCAGAATTTTAAAAGAGGTAGCGGCTCGGCTGGTAAGAAGCTTGTTGCTAATATATGCCGGGAATATTCTATTAGTGATGCCACATTCTATACTTGATGGAAGAAATATGGTGGGCTTGATTTTTCAGAATTGAAATGCTTAAAGCTCGAATCTGAGAACAAGAAGCTGAAGCAATTGTCTGCTGCCGAGGCAATGATGGATAACAAGTACTGAAGGGGTTGTTAATCGTCCCTGTGTTGTTGATGATTTACCTATTCATAGCATATTACTTCTCAAGTTAAACCGGTGAAAAATCATCGTTGAATCTGTGCCGGCGTACTGGATTATAAAGTATCTCAATATAATTGAATTACTATTTATTTATAGCTTTATCAGTTCAATCCCTTCGCCCTTTCCCATATTCCGAGAATACTTTTTGTCGGTTGAATTGTTCCAATGTTCGTATACACCCAAGCTTTGTATGCGATTCATATTTCCTTTATGGTTGGGATCATAGAATGTCCCTGAAGGAGGGTTATCTGCCAATGCTGCTTCGATCAGATAATCGTTAACGCCAGGCCAGTGGGAAGCGTCATCCCATTCTGAGTATAGAAGGTCAAAACCGACAGAATCAATTGCAACTGGATCTTGAGATAATAGTAAACTTGAGCTCCAGTCTCCATTAAAAGGAGCACTGTTCCATTTTCTTGGATGCTTTTCTTTGGCATGTTGTCCTGCAAACAACCCATCGATAACATACAGAAGGGTCTTCCCGCCTAGGTGATTGTGGCCCATTAAATCCACTAGTGGTCTGTAATGCCCATTACCTCTCAAAGTACTTGGGAGATTTTCATGCATATCGTAGTATTCAGAAGAGCCTGTCGGTTTTCGAAGAAGAGACCCATAGTGGTTCTTGGCACAAAGAGTAATGCCAGCCTGATCTCCATGGCTTTTTAAATTTGCAATATTAATAAGATAATCTGCTTCAACATAGGATTGTGGCACGTAATCTGTGTTTTTTCCTAAAGCTACGGGTGTGCTCCAGTACAGTGCCGAAGAAGAGAGCGCTGCGGCTGTTCTGCCGAATTTACCTACAAAATCTAAGTATTTGACTTTAGGAAATTCTGTGTAACACATTTTATAAAACTGGTTTGGGAAATACGACAAGGGATCTCCCACAGTGATGTTTTCTTCTTTTACACCTACTATTTCGACTAGTTGCCTTAATAAAGCCATTATCACTTGGGGGGTTGTATTCATATAATCTGGGTTTTTTAGGTTTAAATCATCAACCCAGATAACCGGCTTATCATCCCAAATTTTGATAGTTCCAACAAAATTTACTTTAATAACAATTTTTTCATCTGCTTTATAACCAACTTGGTTTTTTCCATGTTTCCGGTTAAAGTGTTCAAAGAAGGATTCCCAGGCTTCGTAATTGCTCTGCTTTCCACTAAGTGCCAGTATTGCACTCTTCAGCATGTTATCAACTTCTGATTGATTTGTATTGTCATCTTCCCACCAGTGCCCTTTTCCAGGGCCATCCCAGTCGGTCGCTTCAGGGTTGTGTACCCAAACGACACGCCCAGGGTTCACGCCTTTCCCAATCCCTAAGGGAGTATTACTAATCAAAGTATTAGCCAATACTACTCGGCTTGTGCTAGAATTTTGTAATAGCAAGGAGGTACAGAGACTTATCACAACAAATAACAAGCTAATTCCATAGCGTGATTGAGAAAACCAGTGTCTGACCTTACGGATTGAGGAAGACGAAATGATTGTGTAAAAAATCCAAATTAGAAAACTGGTACTCAACGGAAAAGCTGCTTGCTGACAAGGATATGTCACTCGAGTTGGTTTTGGTATTACACGGACCAAAAACCAAATTAGGGAGATTAACCCTCCTACTGAAATAAAAAAAAATATTATTCCGTTTTTTATTTTGTGTTTGTAGGATTTTCCCATCTTACCTCCAAAGTGTTTAGAGGAACAGAGGTACAACGCACATTAGGATTATTAATGTCGAGTCAATCGGTATTCCGAGTTGTTTTGTTTAGGTGTGTTTCCTATCAAATTTATATAGCAAATCGATGGGTGTCAAGGCTTTTTGTATACTCGACTACTTTTCCCAGTTGCAGTGAGTCTAGGAAATCCCAAAATCAGTGAGAGGTGGCTCGTCAGGGCAGAAGAAGAAGGTAACAGCTTCCGGTATTTTTAACTTATCCAACCTTTTGGTTGTTGCCTTATTCTATTAACGTAACAAAGCTAGGATGATAGCTTTTTATGCAGTTTATCGCTCTATTCCTTCATGGGTAAATGTGCTGTGGAAGAACATCGTTAAAAACACTTGTGGATGGAAAAAATCTATGACAGGATAAAAGACTGAATTAAATGTGATCTGACAGAAAACTGGTTATAATAGATACCTTTCAGAGCTCATCCGGACTACTCCACATAAGTAAGGATAATCTCTTCGAAATAGCGGCCCAATCATACTTACTCTCTACTAATTGACGGCCAGCCTGCCCCATTTTCATAGCAAGAGCTTTGTCCCTTAAAATTTCAACTACTCGATCAGCAAACAGTTTGGGGTTATCCTCACTTACACAATCAACACCATTTGTCACGTCAATACCGTCGAAACTAATCGTTGTGCCAACAACGGGGACACCCATTGCAAAAGAGTTTAATATTTTGTTCTTCATTCCGGTCCCGTACCTTAATGGACATACAAATACATCAGCCATTCGATAATACTTCCTTATGTCATCGACATAGCCAGTTACTTCGACACCATCTTGTTCAGCGAGCGCGAGAACACTCTCAGAAGGATCTGCACCGACAATAAAGACTTTAACACTATCTATTTGTGTTTTAATATGGGGTAAAATCATTTTAACAAAATAATGCGCTGCATCGTCATTTGGACTATAAGACATTGTACCCGTAAAAATGATGGTATTGTTATCTCCAAGTTCTTCTCGATCAATAAAGGAGAAATACTCGGTATCAACACCATTCTCAATAACATATACGTTTTTGCCCCCCCACTTCAACAAAAAATTTTGATCAATAGGTGAATTAACTACATATGATCTTGCATGCTTAATATAATATCGTTCATATAATAGAATCAAAAAAGCTTCAATTAACAAACCAATTCTACGCTTTATACCTTTGGCATTAGCTACCATTCTACTAGCTAATAAAGAAATAGCATCAGGGCCATCAACAACAAAAGGAATACCTAATCCATCTAAATACTGCGCATTATAGAGTGTATCGGCAAAAATCGAATCAATTTGGTGCTCAGCGCAGAGAACTTGGATGCGAGAACGCACCCCATAGTATTTTTCTTGTTTAAGATTTTTTTCATAAAAGTATGGTTTAAACTTCAAAAGATTCACCCAGCGCTTGTAACGATTAGGCGACTTACCCTCAGACACGTCCATACAGTAAATATGTTTATAGTAAGGCGCTAAAGAGCTCTGTTTTTCTTGAAACTCTTTCAGAGAGGTATTCATACAACAAAGAACAACCTTGTGCTCTTTTGCGATTTGCTTAAAGAGTTCAAATACACGAGGACATCCCGAATATTCAGGGGCTTTTGGGACCCCTTGTGATAAAACTAAAATATTCATTTTATGTTCACCTGCATATTACCTTTCATTAATTGAAAGACAGCTTTCTATTCGCACATCTTAAAAAAGTGGTTTCAAATTTACCTGATTTGCAGCCCTGAAGATGCCTAATTTTAAAAAATAGCGGAACAGCTCTGGCCACACAGATCCTGCACCATCTAAGATGCGAGATGCAACAATTCTGAAACGAGGCCCAAAAATATAAGATCCCCCTCAGTTTCCATAGGTTGATCTAAATATTGTTTCCTACTCACATAGTAGCTATTGATCTTTTCACCGTATACTCCTCTCAGGTAATCCCTATCGAGCTTATCGTTCGATTTGTTGTGTCCGATTACCGGTTCAATTGCGCTCCATCTCCTGAGTTCTTTTCGTTGCTGAGGAGTCATGCTACGTTTTCTGCTGAATATCAAGATTTCGGTTTAGTTTGCTTTTTTTCATGATCTTAAACGCATTTTGCAATAAAAACACTATTGAATTATCACAGTTCAGGTTGTATTCATCATTTCGCTGGCAGCCACTGGGGCGCACATGATGATATCGGATTAGTTATTAATTTGACTAAAAAGAATACGGTTGAGTATATGATAAAAAAGACAGAAAATTCTACTTTTGAACTGACAGCAAAACAGGTAAACTTACGCACACGTTTGTCGAAGAGCCTTAAATCGTCACCGATTCAGGGTTACAAAATAAGTAGACGTCTTATGTGCTCAGCAATTATTTTATTTGCAAGTGGAGTATAGTGATTTTGATCCTCAGCATACAATTCACTTGGATTTTTTTTACTGCTAATTAATACCTCTCTAACATCAATTGTTATATAACCTTTATTCTTTGCTTTTTCCAAATTAAGTCCATATTTATCTGGTAAATATTTATATTTCCATTTCTGCTCTAATGCTGACCTATTAGGTAGATACAAAAACATTACTTTTGTACCATTATTACCTGCCTCATCAGTAAAATATTTCATAATATGATTTAAAATCAATTCTCCTTCTTGATCATAAATAAAATCTTTTTTAAAAGTATTAATTTTTTTAAATGTCCAATTAAAGAAACCACCGATCGGTGTGAAACCGAATCTCTTAAAATTATTATAGTTATAATAAAAATTATCATTTTCAGATAAAAATTTTAAAAGATTTTTATTATTCGGAATAGATGATAGTTCTTTTATAATATCTAAATCAGTCAAGGTAATTATTCCTTTTCTAATTACAAATCGATTTTTAAGAAATTGCAAATTTTTTTCTGATCTTATCATAAAAGGTATATAATTATTTTTTATTCCATTTAAAACACCTGTTTCAATCTCTACAATTAATGTGTCAGGGTTATATTTTTTAACTTTATTCAAATATAACAATAGAGACTGATCTATTGAATACATCATAGTTCCAAAGTTTATCGACTCTATTTGTTCATTCTCTAAGTAAGCGGAAATTGTTTCTTCATTGGTTATATGTGTATTACCATTAGTTAAAGAACTTCCCAAAAATACAACTCTGTGTTCTTTTATTGTTTCGTTTTGAATTTTTTCTTTTGACCTGGCGCCGATCTCGTTTATTTTCCAGTTTCTAATTTTAACATTAGGCTTATTTACCCAACCGACATTGTTATCTGGAAGAAGAATGTCTTCTTTATTTAGAAACAGATTTGTTTGCTCCATAGCTTCTTTACCAAGATACAATGACAGGTAAAAGGAATCAGGTACAAAAAAAGGAGCAATGAAAATTACAAAAGTTTCTACAATTAACCACAATATTAAACTAATACACAAAACTGGGGCCGATTTTCGAAGAGCAATCGTCTTTTCTATAACAATTTTTATAATTTCCATCAGTGGTGTCTCATAAATTTACAAACAAAACCAAATAAATAAAGGCTCGGGTGTCTCTTTGGGTTATAATGAATTTGCGAAAAACATTAACCAAAACAGGGAGATCCGAGCCATGGCACACTATAACACAATCCTTAACCATTTGACTGCAATTTTTCCGAGACATGATTTTGAATACCTGGCAAAAGTTCATCACAACGGACAGAAATTTCGCTCCTATAACCGCTGGAGCCAGTTCCTCGCCATGACAATTGCCCAACTGGCCGGGCTCAAAAGTCTCAGAGATATCCGAGATACACTTCGGTCTCAGGGTAAGCGCATCTACCATCTGGGTATGAGAAAAACATCCCGGGCAACGCTAGCAAGAGTAAACGAACAGCAGCCACATGAACTGTACAAGGCAATGTTTTACGGCATGCTCGACAAATGCAGCAGGATCGCTCCGAAGCACCGTTTTAAGTTCAACGGTAAAGTCCTCCTGCTCGATACAACCACAGTTGACCTGTGTCTTGCCATTTTCCCCTGGGCAAAGTTCAGAAGGGCCAAGGGAGCTATCAAGCTTCATTTTGGCCTTGATGCCGATGGCTACCTGCCTGCATTCATGGACCTGACAGATGGAAAGTTCCATGAAGTAAACTGGGCCAAAAAACTTCAGAAAATCCCAACCGGTTCGTGCCTGGTTTTTGATAAAGGTTTTACGGATTACCTCTGGTATCAGGACCTCTGTGATCGAGGTATCTTTTTTGTCACCAGGATGAAAAAGAACGCAACCCCGGCCTACCTCAGAAAGCGACCTGGACGTAAACCCGTAAATATCAGCAATGACCAGACAATCAAGCTCAGTAAAATGGACTCAACACTCAGGCTTGTTGATTATGCTGATCCTGAAACCGGCAAGAAGTATCAATTTCTCACCAATGCAACACATTTGAATGCTCAAACCATCGCTGATTTGTACAAAGAACGCTGGCAGATCGAGCAGTTCTTCAAATGGGTGAAACAGAACCTGAAGATTAAGACCTTCTATGGTACCTCGGTCAACGCCGTTCTTACCCAGATATGGATTGTGCTTTGTGTTTACCTCCTGTTATCGTTTATAAAATTTAAAGCAAGGCTGGGACTTTCTATCACCAGGATCTTGCGCTTATTACATTTAAACCTGTTTGAAAGGCGGTCTCTTGCTGATTTGTTGAAGCCACCTGACAAGCAACTAACTGTTTCTACTCAACTTTTGTTGTGGGAGGAATTATGAGACACCACTGAAATTCCATATCATATTATTATCATTGAACTATACGAAACATCTGCTTAATAGGATAAAAAATAGTTTATTTGATCCATAAATTTTAGTTTCGAACATCCATTGTTTGGCATTTTTCAAGTATTAGCTACTTTGGCTGTGATGAATTCAAACAAACACCAGGAGGGAATCAGCAGGGCTAACAACGACTTATCACAAGTTCCGTCCCAAAGTTCAGTTTAAATTTAACTGTTTTAAAACTGGAAATATATGAAAGGAACTTCTTTGTCAGGGAGAGCATGGTATAGAAATAAGATCATGACTACATATAATATCGCTTGCTGATTATTACTTTGTACAGAATCTTTCCAAATACCATTCTCTTTTAACCATCCCCAAATATGTTCACATGAAAATGCAAGAAAAGCGATTATACCCATTTCAGTAAGAATAATTTGTTCGTTGCCACCTTTCCCAGCTAAGCCTAACAAATAGTTTTTTCCGGAGTTTAAGTCAGTCAATCTAAAATATCCGCTTACCAAACATAAGATTGCTTGAGTACTAAACCATGAAATCAAACTATTAAATAGGGAATGTTCTATTATCAAGCTCGCAGCATACCTTTCTTTAATTCTTAATATAAAACTATTTAATAGAATAAAAAAACCGTGCAACAACCCCCATGTTACATATATCCATGAAGCTCCATGCCACAACCCGATTATTGACCATGTTATCGTCGTGTTTCTTATCATTTTGGGTTTTGTACATCTACTGCCACCCAGAGGTATGAACAAGTAATCTCGAAAAAATCGTCCCATCGTCAAATGCCAGCGATTCCAGAATTCTGGGAAATTTTTCGCGAGGTATGGATAGTTAAAATTTTCAGGTAACTTAAATCCCATGATTCTTGCAGAACCAATAGCCATGTCAGAATATCCGGAAAAATCACAATAAACTTGAATTGTAAAACCAATTAAGCCTATTGTTAAAGACCCGGGTGCATAATTTCCAGGATTTGAAAAAATTGGATCTACAATTTGTATGGCGATTGTATCAGCGATAAATGCCTTTTTGAATAAACCAAATAAAAATCTAATACAACCTTCTTGCAGATCTTGTCCTTTAAACACTCTTCGACTTTCAAGTTGGTATAAGAATTCTTTTGCTCTAACAATAGGTCCTGCAACTAGTTGAGGAAAAAAAGCAACAAATGTTGCGAATTCAACAAATGAATCTGTGGGTTTAAGTTCTTTTCGATAAATATCTAATGTGTAACTAAGTGATTGAAATGTGTAAAATGATATCCCAATTGGAAGAGTTATTTTTAAAGTAACTTCTGAAATGTAAATGCCTGTTATGTTCGTCATATCAATAAAACTGTCGATAAAAAAATTAGCGTATTTAAAATAAGCTAATAACCCAAGATTTACCGCCAGACTAAAAAAGAGCCATTTTCTTTTTTTCCATTGATTATTAGAAAAGTATATTTTACTGCCGCATATGTAATCCACAAAAGTCGACAATATAATAAGACTCAAAAACCTCCAATCCCAATATGAATAAAATACATAACTTGAAATAAGTAACAGAATATTTTGTTTTTTTGTACTAAATGACCAATAAAGGAAAAATACAACAACGATGAAAATGAAATAGTCTAGACTACAAAAATACATAGTTGCTACCTACTCACTTTACAGGAATGAATGAAGAATTGATTATTAAGAAGAACAAAGGTGGACCACATTCTCAGACCAATTGGAGTAGCTTTATAGTTGTGCTCAAAACTCTCTGGGTTTGTTTTTTAGGCTCCTCGACTAATTGCAAATAAATAAAAAATTAAGGCGATACAACCACTCGTCACCTTTCCACAACCAGTTACCTGCATGTAATAGATAGGTATGATTTTCTTAAATATTAGCCGAGTCATTGCCGACTTGCAAGATTAAATAGATTCTCTTCAAAAAATCATAACACTAGGGAATTATGCTTTAAAATAGTCTAATATAATGGTGTTATGTTCTGGGAATATTGAGAAAAACACTTCAAAATGCTTGCACATGAGGCACCAAGCTAAGCATTTTGGGGACCTCCGCTGCAGGTATATAGCTCTGTCGAACTCAGTGTCATATAAAAGCTCATGGAGTGAGAAAACAGGAAATCTCCGTTTTCAACTTGACTTTATTTAGAATAGATGTCCATTAAAAGCTTACCACTTTGTAAAGCCTAATATTCAAAATTGTTCATATTTTAGTTTAAGTAAAAGATCATTATATTCATTTTTGAAATAGCGACAATGCTCTTGATTAAAATGATTTTTCCAATCACCTGCCACTCCCTTCCTATAATGATGTTTTACATTTTCCGCGCCTTCCTTTCTTCCTTTCGTTAATTTAGAAAACCTCTGGTCAAAGATGGAATACAATACTCTTTGAACAGGAATTTTATTGTATTTTAGTTTCCATGAGCAAATTTTTTGGTACTTTCTTGAAAGCTTATTTGATAAAATTATTAGTAACTCAACTATCTTTTTCTTCGTTGTAAAATCAGTCGTGTCTAATAGTTCCATAAAGTTAAATATTTCAGGGAAAATTGTGTAAGGGGATCGCACTAAGTCTTCCATTTTACACTCAAAAACATTTTTTTGATTGTAGTTCCAATTATACATATGTTCAAAAAATTGTTTTTCAAACTCCATTTCTAAAAAGAGACCATCATCTTTGGACACTTTCGATAAAGCTAAGCGGTGATCCATTAATTCTGGCCAATGATCTGTTGAGTGAGAGTGGAGATGCGAAAAGTATCCTGAAACAACAATATCCCTAGGATCCCTTACAACATGGAAGGCTTTATAAAAGTCTATTTCTTTTGTATATTTATAATTAGCATTCGCATATGCTAACACATCTATTTTATTATTTTTAATAAAAGAAGAGAGGTTTTGTTGAAAATCTTTGGAACGAAAAACCTGACGATAAGAATAGCCGCTATCTTGCAGCACCGTACTTAGAATTGAATTCACCCATGTAGATGCACATTTATGATGCCCGAAATACGCATATAGTTTGTTTTTGTCTTTCAAGATTTATCTCCTTAAGTTAATTAAAACATTTGGCAACTATCTGCTTACTTAGTGTCCCCCATCGGGGATGGTTGAAACCCCTCGCCTTTAGGCGAAGAGAAGTTTACTATTGTCGCTATGCGACGTTATCGACTTGGAGCACATACAAAAACTGATTTAAAGGTTCATATAATCTGGATTCCAAAATACCGTAAAAAGGTATTAACGGGTCCAGTAGCCATTCGAGCAAGAGATATCCTGCGTCAGATCGCATTTGAGCACGAGATTGAAATAATAACCGGTAAGGTAGCGAGCGATCATGTTCACATGTTTGTCGGCTATCGACCAACTCAGAATATCAGTAAAATAGTTCAATGGTTAAAAGGAATCAGCTCGCGGGTATTATTATCAGAATTTGCTCATTTAAAGCGACAATTCTGGGGTCGTCATTTATGGGCCCGAGGCTACCTGGCAGTGAGTTCAGGTAACATTACCGACGAGGTTATCCAACAATATATTAAAGAGCATGAGGGTGAGCCAGTATCCGCTGACGACAGTCGATTTCAAATCGACCCCTCTTGAACCCCTCGTCTTCTAGACGAGGGTTGTTTAGTATGAAAACTGTGAATTATTATTCCCAATTTTGGGCATACAGTATCAAAAACCAGATATAATAAAGCTAAAGAGTCATTTTTTTCTTTAAAATGAACAATAATGTTACTACTGCGGTCTCACGAATAATGGATAAAAACCAATAAATTCACGCTTTATCAGGTCCCAGAACATAGCGTGCGTCCCAAAGATCAAATTCATATTTAGTTGCCTGGGATGTTTGCCTATAACAATTCGGTATATTTTCTGAGAATCCTTGCCCTGCAACATAGATGGCGGGCCGCTTGTTGTTCTATTGTGTAGAGTCTCAAAGCCACGTTACAGGTACTTGGCAAACCATTCTTATCTATTAGGTCTAGTTATCCAGAGTGCGTTGATAACCATTTACAGCCTCTCACCAGTTTCAACCTGTTTATAAACCCTGACACGAATAGCCTCAAGGGCTTTAAGATGTCTTTTCCTTCTGTCAGATTAATTCATGGACGGAGTATAACATATTGTTGCCCATTTATGAACTGATCAATAAAATAGGGAGCTATTTGAGTATTTTTTCTATTTTCGTCTACAATTTTATGGGCTAGTACTGATGCGTTTTATAACTTTAGCAGGATTACCACCTACAATTGTAAGAGGCGGTACATCCTTTGTAACAATTGATCCTGCCGCAACAACAGCGCCTTTTCCAATATGGACTCCTTTTAAAATTATCGAATTCATACCAATCCATACATGATCTTCTATAATAATTGGAGCTATATCATTTGCCGTCATTTTCCTATTTTTGTAGTATATACCATGACTATTATTGTCATATAATTTAGATTCTTCTGCAATCATACAATTAGATCCAATTTTAACCATTTCTTCTACACTTATAATGCTTCTAAAATTTATACTTGTGTTATTTCCTATTATTAGCTGAGGATTTTTTTTAATATTTGGAGAAATAAACCATGCGCATTTGTTTCCAATAAAAACATTATCACCTAATATTATATCACCACTTCCCTCTACTAGTGGTATATCTCCATCACATTTTAAATTTTTACCAACTGAAGTACAGCGATTTCTTAATAATGGTTCACAGTAAAATTTATTTTTAAGGCATCGCCACAGAGATTTTACAATTAATATTATGTAATATAAAAAAATAGCAAGAAATTTTGGAAAAGGAATATTTACTCCTTTAGTTTTTTTATATATTGTGTATAAAAAAAGATAGAATTTGTTATCTTTTCTTCTAATTTTATTTATGAAATCTTCAACAAACATATATATAACTATAGCTTGAATTTAATTTTTGTCTATTGTTGATACATCCTAGGTAGAATTTAGTGCAAACCTCTTTTTATAGTTGAAAGTTTTTGATTATGATCTCCAGCTATTTTGGGAGTGAGCTTCACAAATGTTGAGGAGCAAGCGAGGAGAAAAACTAATTCATCTGCTACAGCATAGCAAGTTCTCTACCTGAAATTATTGACTGGTGAAAACCGGTCTGCTTTTCACTGCAATAAACGATTAAAATCACGTTTTATCGGAAAAACAGCTCATATTTTGCTTTGTTGAACAGTCTAATTTTATGTATTGGTATTTTATAGTATATTAGAAATTTTACGTATTTTAGTTACCTTAGAGGGTGTACTATATACCAAGCTATTCGGGGGTATGTGTCGACCTACAATAGTTCTGGCAGAAATCACACAATTATCCCCAATATGAGTCCCTGGGGAAATATGTGAACCAGCACCGATCCAGACATTATTTCCAACTATAATTGGGCGAACTTGGCCTTCTGTAATTCTGATTTTAGCTTTTCGCATTTCAGGATCTAGGTGATGTCCACTGCTGTCATGAAATTCAACATCTTTAGCAATAAGACAATCTTCGCCAATGGTTAGAATACTGGATATATCAAAACGTACGTTGTGGCCGATACCTGTATTCTTTCCTATGTGTATTTCTGGTGTTTTGTTTAAAATACTACCGAAAATGAAATCGATTTTGCCATGGACAGTGACACGGTCACCAAAATATATTAATCCTCTTCCTATAACATAGGGCAAAAAGGTGCCGGCACGAAAGTGTTTGCCAATATGTTCAGCGAGTCCTTTGTATATAGGCGTTGTGAAAAAAACACGAAACAACCAGTAATAAATATTTCTAAGTATGTTAAAAAGGTTCCATACAAAACGACAGAGCATTTTGGGAGCTGGAACGGAAAAACGGGTGATCATATAATATGATTTCTTTATCAGGACAAATATGCCCTTATCACTATTTTTAATTTTGAAACGATAACTACTCATTGCACATCACGTTGTGTTATTGATTGTCCACCGCTTTCTTGACAGTACTGATGAGGATTGGGTCGAGACGTTGGTAAGCCTTTTTGTTAAGATGCAAGCCGTCAGTTGTAAAATCGTGATTTAACCACCTGTTTGTGTCACTGATTCTTACATAGTATTCAAGATCTAAAACCTCCAAGTTATTCTGTTTCGCATACTCTCTAACCCAATCATTGTAATCCAATATACCCTCTAATCTCGTTTTCCTGTAATACGGTGATATATCTTTCTGTAAAATATATTTTTTGACGATCCTTTTCATTTTAACCATGACAGGCATTTTTTCTGAAATTGGAACAACTGTAGCCAAAATTGGAATCACACCATTATTCAGGCTTTTTTCTACCCATGATTCTGCAAGGTTTTTGTAATGATCAACAAGTTCGGAGTCATAAACTTCCTGATCTGATCTGAAATATGCAGCACATTGCTTCAGAATAATCAGATCTGGTTTATTGTCTTTACGGTTCAAGGCCTGATCCAGAATGTCAGTTTTGTCAGGATCAAATTTTGCGATAAATTCATATTGCAAAGAGCTGTCCTTTATTCGTTCAGCCAGGCTATCAATACGCCAACTTTGCCCTACGGAAGCACCGAGTATCAGCACCTTCGTAACTGACTTTGATTTATCAATATCCATGTTAGCTCCTATGCCTTCACAAATGAGCAGGTTTGATAATAATACTGAAAAGGAACAGATTAGAACTATATTTTTTCGTAATAATATTTTACTCATGTGGGCACCATCTTACAAAATTATCTTTAATATAGGGGGCTGATTTTCACTTGTATAGCAAACTTTTTATTTTATGCTGGTCATTTATTTCTAAATATTCATGAACGGGCAGGGTTACAAGGCAGTCAGCTAATAATTGTGCATGGGGAAATTGTTGATTTTGGAATATCCCGGCGATTTGAGATATTCCACTTATCGGGGTAGGGTAAGCAGGCATTATACCGTAGCCGTTTTTCTCACTTTCTAACCAGATCGTTGTTTTTTCCTTTTTAGAGCCGGTTAAAAAAGGAAATCTTATCAGTCCGGCACCGTTTGTTTGTTTTTTTATGCAGGAAATAGTCTGTGGTAGGTTCTCCTGCCAGAAAAGTACATTCGTTGTTCTTGCTCGCCGGTGACGTTCTAGTCGTGCCTGCCAATTGCGAGCCAGGCCTCTTTGGAATGCTGATATCCTGCACACCGGAAATTCTTCTGCGTATATCGTTTTTCCAAGTTTTAAAAAAGGCAGTATTTTCGGTAGCCAGAATAAATATGGAAGTTGAAAAGGCAGGGTAAACATTGTTTTGCCGAACACTCGTATCATCTCGAGCAAAGTCGTTTCCGGCAATCTCTCTGCCTGACGGGCCAGTTCGTTTCCCATATCAGCCCGATTGGTTACGATGATTCCCCCTCCCATCGTCGACACGTTTTTTCCGCGACCCAGGCTAAAAAATCCTACATCTCCGAGTGTACCCAATTTCCCATCAATACTCTCTTCACCCATGGCTTGTGCCGCATCTTCGACCAGGGGAATAGTGTCTCCTACTAGTTCTCTGATACTGCTCAAATTGGCGGGACAACCGAATAAATGTGTGACAACGACGCAAAGAAGCTTCTTCTTCTCTCTGTCTTTATCTATTATGTTTTTTATCTCAGCTTCGTCAAAATTAAAAGAATTCTTTTCAGTGTCACAGAGCCTTATTTTTAAACCTGCTTTTTTTATCGCCGCCGGGACTGAATAGCAGGTAAACGCTGGTATTAGCACCTCATCTCGTCCCGGGTATAACCGTTGAAGTGTTTTCAAGATTAGAACAAGTGCTGCTTTGCCGGATGAGACTACCAGGCAATGCTGTTGATCAAATTCCTGTTTAATTTCATCTTCTAAAATATGCTCATCTTTTCGATTATGACACGCATAGAAGAGGGCGTGGACTACTTCAGGAAATGAAATTGGCGAAGCGGCTGGAGGAAGTGTCCGGCCAATATAAATAGACATCAGAGGTTTATATATTTCCTGATATGAGGACCAATATAATTTACAATTGGTTTTGGGAGTTTTCTCCAGAGCATCTCCAATGTTTCTCTCCGAAGGTATTTTTTGTTTTTCGTTTCTTGAAAAATTTCAGAGGGTGATGAATACCACGGCAACGGATGTGCTGCTGCTCCCCATTGTTTTTTAAATCGAAAGGTCCCTTCACCTTCCGTTGATCTTCCAAAATCAAATACAGTTTTACCACTGTCGGCTGCAAATTTCAGACAATTCCAGTAAAGAAGCATATTAGGCGCAAGCCGGTTAAATTGTCTTAACGTTGACGCCCATGGGATGGACATCTGCTTGTTTGTTGATAAAACTAATCCTGCACCTATGGTTTTACCATTGAAGTCAGTCAAGCCTATTCGCGCCCGGTCACCGTAATTTTCAACTATAGCTTTGAAAAAGGATTTTGAGTGAACAGGCGAACCAAGGTCATGCATATTCTCACTGAACACTGAATAAAAAGGTTCAATGCCATCATCATGAGCCCAGCGAAAAGAAACGCCATTTTTCTTTGCCTTGCGTATCTGGCTACGTAATTTTGATGTGAAATTATTAAAAAGCAGCTCTGAGGATTCAGGCAGGCAGAGCAGCATCCTTACTTTGTTGGTTTCCATCTGCGCAAAATCTGTTTGGGAATTAACCGGCTGGAGTAATGCCCCTCTCAGTTGAATATTTTTTGTCTTAAACCGGCCTCCCTGGGTCATGGTTTCAGTCAGTAATTTTGTTTCTTTCTCAGTATCGAGCGCCAGACAATTGCCTACATCACAGAAAGGGAGTGCAACCAGTTCGTTTAATAAGGGTGGGAATTTCATGTGTACCAGTGGGAGAACCCCGACCAGTTTATCATTTTGCCTTGCTGTTAAGGGGTTAAATGTGTGCCCGTATGCCTTTTCAATTGCTGTTCCCCAGGCAAAGAGGTGGTATGGTGTTGCACTGGGGTGGGCGAGTACAAAGGCGTCCCAATCATCTTTGGCAGCTGGGGAAGAGGGAAGGATTTCAGTTGATATGGTGCTCATGAACACTGCTCATGAAAGTTGATTAAGATATTCTTTGCAGCTTAAAAAATTATGCCAGCTATTAAGAGTTATGAGTTTTTTTAACTTTGACTTTGCTCTGCCAAGGTTCACATAATGTCTGAAACGGAAGATAAAGGAAGCTTTTTTTACCCTTGGTTGCTCGGGGTCAATTTCCCATGGGTGCATGTAGAAAGTGTAACAACCCGTTTGATTTAAAATCTCTTTTACCCCTGCTCTGAAAATTATTGACGGCAGCAGGCGGAAATATCCGCCCCCACCCCATGGTAAAATCCTGCTGCCAATCATCAAATTGCTTACAGGGATTTCGTAAAAAGACGGGGAAAGAACGTGGACAGCAGGGTGTTTCATTTTATTTGTGGGCAAATTTATTGTTCCATAACGGCCATGGCTTTGAAAGGAATTATAGCTCGAATCATAACGAAAACCGACTTCTCTGACAACATCGAGAGCCTCATCGGAAATAGAGAAACTTGGTGCCCGATATCCTAAAACTTTATCTCCTGTAATATTCTCTAAAAGGTCCTTGCTTCGGGTTAAATCGGTACGTAATTCATCCGAGGATTGGTTATAGCAGAGATGGTGGTCGAAGCCATGTGATGCAACTTCGTGGCCTCTGCGGTGAATCTCACGTACGAGATCAGGGCAGTGCTGCGCAATCCAGCCTAGGATAAAAAAGGTTGCCTGCACTTGAGTTGGTGCATCATCCAGAAGATTTAATAGCTCAATGGTGTTTTTCTCAACTCTCAATTCCCTTGCAGGCCAGGAAGCAAAGGGAATATTCTCTTTGAAATTTTCAACTTGAAACCAATCCTCGACGTCAAAAGTTAGAAGTATTGATTTTTCTTTGAGTAATGTCATGGGAGAAAAGACTTTCAGGTACTCTTGCGTATGAAAAGTACATTGAGGCTGTCCTGGTCAGTTTATCAGAGAACTTTTCTTCTACCAATTCAAGATATCTTTTTCCCATGAGAGGGTGAGCAAGAGGCGATGGTCATCATAATCCTCATTAATCCGGTCTGACTCCTGCTTGGTGAAGGTATAATCCAATCTGGCAGTGTAGTACTGCCAGAATGTGTAGGCCAGACCAATGCCTGCAAGATATCGATCATTGTGGTACTCCTCTATCTCGGTAAGAGTCAGGTCTTCAAGCGCTGCTAGAGGATCATCCAGTTCAAGGATTCCGGCAAGGCCAACAACCGGGTCTTCACGATCTTCGTAAAGATATGACAGACGACCGGTCAATGATAGATTTCTTGAAATGTCATAGGAGAGGGTAAATCTCGTATCCCAATAGTCCACCACACCTTGCTCACGGGTACCGTCAAAGTTGACGACATCGTAACGTTTCTCTATGGCAAAATTGTACGCCCCCCGGGCGGTCAGATAGTTTATCTCGGCAATTCCATTCCCGTCCCAGTTGCCATCACGATTTTCGGTTTTTTCGTACGAAGGGCCGACGCCGAGGATTGTATACATGCGTGAGGAAAAATCCCTGCGCCAGTTAAAGCGCAGCTCATAAATGTCACTGTCGTCTCTCAGTGCTTCATCATATTTCGTACCGATATAGCTGAACTGAGCGTACAGCGGGTTTCTGGGGATGGATTCGTTGTCAACCTGGTACAACAAGCGGTATTCCTTGAGGTCGGCGGACAGATCATCATAAGTCAAAGGCGGCGTGTCTGCACCTGGGTCAGTGGGTTCAAAATCGCCGCGTATCAGACGCAGGTCAAGTGAAGTGCTCCAGACTGCATTGAAGCGATGATCAACGAGGGTAAACACTTCGTATCGATCGTAGTTGTCTTCCTCAAGGGTGAAATCCTCATCATACCTGAGGACGGCGTAATTAAACCCCAGGCGGAACAGGCTGTCTTCCCGATAGAAATAATCGGAGAACAGGTTGACGGTGTTTCTCCAATACTTGGTTCTGCCAACATCCGCAGACAGCTCAGGAGATGTCGGCAGGGCAGGGGGGGCACCTGGTTCTATTTCAGGTTCCGTCACGTCTGTGTCTGTGCTGTAATAATCACTGCGAAGAAAGTGGTTTGAAATACCAAGCTGCCAGTTCCGGTTGATGAATCGATCCGCGGCAACGGTTGCATTGGCATCCCAGTCTGTATCATAGTCAATCAGGTCGTATCTCAGATCGGGCTCAAAACTTATTTCAACATTATCCCGGGGGGTGGAGCTGCGCAGAACGACAAGCGGGGTTATCACGAGGCTGCGGTAATCGTCCTCATCCCGTGGTGTTAGTCTCTCATCAGCTTCGGTTGCAGGATCATCAACATAATCGGCATACTGCCGTTCGTTGTAATCAAGGGAAACACCGATACCGGTGGTAAGGATATTGCTGCGGGCAAAGAGCAACGAAGGAAAAATGAGTGAAAAAATCAATAGTGTCGTAGTCGTGATTCTCGGGCGCATGTGATTTGTCATCGCTGTTTACCTGTGCGTTTTTGTTTAATGAACAATTATTGTATCGCCTGAGCGGATAAAAATATTGTTGTTAAGATCTTTGCCGGACACAAAATCGTCATAATCAAATTCCAGTTTGTTCTTCTGAAAGAGTCCTTTGTCGGTTTCTTTGAGTTCCTGTCTGACGACGGTTATCTCTTTGTTCGCCCACTCGGTAAATCCGCCGCTGCGGGCGATAGTCTGGACGATCGTTATGGGATAATCGAGATAAAATATCCCCGGTGCAGCAACGTTTCCCATCACAGTATAGCGTAAACTGTTGCTTTGTACGAGGGTCGTGGTGATTATCGGGTCGTCGTAGATTGTGGCATAAAGCTTTTTAAGGTAATCGGCGAGTTGGGTAAGCGTCATGCCGGTAACCTGAACATCACCGATATGCTGCAAAGAGACGCGACCGTCCATCATCACGACGACTCCGGTGCCGGCGCCGCGGGGTGCATCCGACGCTGCATCAGGCCGTGGGAGGGCTCCGGCTGATGATGGCGCCATATCGCCTTCACCGTAGACACTGACACTGAGGACATCGCCGGTGCCAATGGTATATTCTTCTTTGTTTTCAAGAGATTCACCGGCATCCCCCAGTATTTCGGCACGAGCTGATTGCTTCAATTCGGTTGAGGCGGGGACGTCGATCGTGGACTGGGCGGTAAAACTGAGTGGCGGGAATAAAAGCAAAAGAAATAAAGGAATTGCAAAAAATGTATAAAACCTTTTCATATTTGCTCCTCGATGCTGGATTATTTGTATCGGTTTATTATAGATCATATTTTCGAGACTTTGTCACTTTTTGACGGGTAAATCGACTCTCTTTTCTGATTTATGGCCGGGAAAAAATTTTTTTCGTATGAAATCGTGATAGTTTCACATAAAATGTCTTATAACGCATTCCTCAGAATCGGTTCTTAAATGGTAAAGGAAATCTCATGAAAAATCGAATTATATATTCTCTTCTGGCAGCTGCCTGCTTTTGTCTGCTTCTTTCATGTTCCTCTTCCGAGGATAAAAAAGAACGTCACTACCTCAAGGCAATGGAATACATCAAGCAGGAGGATCCCAAGGCAGCGATTATTGAGCTGCGCAATGCAATTCAGCTTGATGCATCCTATGCCAGCGCACGCTATCAACTCGGCCTTCTGTACCTCGAAGAGGGAGATCCCCAGAATGCCTTTCGGGAATTGATCCGGGCAGCGGATCTTGATCCTAAAAATAATGATGCCAATCTCAAAGCGGCTGAGTTTTACCTGATATCACGGCAGAAGGAGGAGTGTCGCAAACTGGTGGAGCGCATTCTGGCAAATGACCCGAATTTTGCAGACGGGCTCGCTCTGCTTGCCAATCTTGAACTGATCGAAGGCAATTTTGATGCAGCCCTGGCGGCAATTGAGAAAATCGGCAGTGATGTCGACACATCGGATCGATATTTAAATATCAAGGGCAGGATTTATGCAGCACAGCAAAAATGGGATGAAGCCGAGGCGGCTTTCAAACAGGCGATTGCAGCAGACGGAGAAAAATTCAATAACTACCAGACACTCCTGGCTCTATTTCAAAGCAGAAAGGAGATGGATAAGGCAAAAGAGCTGCTTGACCAGATGGTTGAGCGCTTTCCCGACCTTGCCCAGGTCCACCTGCTTCGGGCCAACTTTTACCAGACTCAGAATGATCAAGAGCAGGTGGAGGCGGAACTGCTGAAAGCTGTCGAAATTGAGCCGGATAACGTGCAATACCGCCTGGTACTGGCAAATTTCTATAATAATACCGGCGACCAGGATAAAGCCGAAGCGGCATTAATCCAGGCACGAAGCGATATCCCGGATGATCCGGACATTGAAACGGCGCTTGCCACCCTCTATTTTGAGCAGCGGCAATTTGATACTTCCCGGGAGCTTCTTGACAAGATACTGGCGGCCCAATCGGACCACAAGGGTGCAAGTCTTCTGCAGATTCGGTTTTCACTCAAAGACGGTAAGAACAGGGAGAGTATTGCACCTTTGGAAAAACTCAACAGAGATTCGCCAAACTGGCCTGATCCGTATTTTTATCTTGGTCTTGCCCATTTTAACCTGGGTGAGGTTGAACTTGCGCAGCAGGCAGTTGTAAAAGCGATACAGATAAATAAAAATAACGACAAGTATCACACCCTGATTGCCCAGATTTACCAGATGCAGGGACAATTTGAGGCTGCCGGGAAAGAGGCATCGATTGCGCTGCAGTTAAATCCTAAAAATTTTCGTGCGGCACTGATTCTGGGTCGTTCGCTTGTCAGCGATAAAAAGTTTGAGGATGCCATCAAACTGTTTTCTGAGATGGAAAAGCAGGTACAAGGCAATCCCGTGGTTCTCAGTAACCTGGCACTTGCCTATCTGGGAGCTAAGGACCGGGACAATGCAGAGAAGACACTCAATGGGCTTCTTAAAGTCAGTCCCGACAATGACCGGGCTGTATCGTTGCTGATCGCCTTGAGATACCAGGATGATCTTGCCGGGGCAGAGGGTTTTGTAAAAAAACAGATCGAGGTTGCTCCCGACAGCAGTGGCTTGCACGTGCTGCTCGGCGAGATTCTTGCGCGACAGGAAAAGGGCGACGAAGCCCTTGCAGCGTTTGAAAAAGCGCAGGAACTTGCGCCTGAAAATTCCCAGGCTTACGTTGCCGCAGGCAGGCTGCTTGTGCGCCTGGGCAGAAAAGACGAGGCCATGGCAAAATACCAGGCGATGGTCACCCAGCAGCCGAATTCCATCGTAGGACTGATGGGCATTGCGACCCTGCTTGACGCCGATGGCCGCGCTGCGGAAGCGATGGAGCAGTACAAAAAGATTCTGGACATCAAGGGTGACTACGCGCCGGCCGCTAATAATCTGGCCTGGCAGATTGCCTCATCCGCTGATGGCGATCTAGGCGAGGCGCTGAGGTACGCCATGATGGCCAAGCAGGCATTGCCTGAAGAGCCCCATATCGCCGACACCCTTGGCTGGGTGCACTACAAGCGAAAATCATATTCGCTGGCTATCCCGCAGTTTGAAATGGCGTTGAGCGGCAGGCCGGAAGACCCGGTGATCTCATATCATCTGGCCCTTGCCCTGAAGGAGAACGGGGATAAAGAAAAAGCGATTGCTGTTCTTGAACCGATCCTGGCAAATAACAATGATTTTGCCGACAGGGATGGCGCGACAACGCTGCTGGAGGAGCTGAAAAGCAATTAAAAGAAACTTCAGTCCTTGATTTCAGGGACCTCTGCCAGCAGCTGTGGCGCGCAGATGAAGATAGCGGGTCGTTGTGCGCTTGGTGTCAATATCGTTGTAGACCCTCTGTACCTGCTCCTCGTTGAGCCCGATCTGCCCGGCAACCTCTGCTGGTGTAATATCATGGTTCTTGCCGTAGAGGCAGATGTCCATCTTGTCATGGGAGAGGCTGAAGTAGAATTCATCCTGCCCTTGGGCTAGTGAATAGGTGTCGGTCGTGGGGGGGCGTCTGCGGATTTCCTCGGGAACTCCGAGATATTCAGCAAGCTGGTAGACCTGTGTCTTGTAGAGGTGGGCGATCGGCTTGATATCGGCGGCACCATCACCGAGTTTCACAAAAAATCCCTGGTCATACTCGAGCCGGTTGGGTGTTCCCGAGACGGCAAAATTAAGCCGGTCGGCATGGTAATATTCAAACATCTTGCGGATGCGCTGCTTGAAGTTGGTGGCGGCAACGATCTCAAGATAGGCCTTGAGCGGCAGCCGTTTTTTAGTGGTTTCGCCGGTTGGGGATTGGACGACGATCGAGTAGAGGGTGAAACCGGGGTTATCCGCAACACTTGGAATGACAATCTTTGATTTCCATCCGGCACCATATTCAGGAATTACCTCACGCACTGCGTTGTCGTAGCGCTCGTAGAATTTCACCGCCTCAAGTGGCTCCGAGATGTCCTCATGAACCCGCTCTACGTCAAACTCATCTGCCAGAAGGCCGCTCAGGTAAAGGGTCTCTTCTGCGGAATGCCGCTCCGGCATCTGCAGGGCAAGGACCCGCTTCTTGCCAAGGGCTTTCACGGCAAGGGCAAGGGTGACGCTGCTGTCGATTCCCTCCTGAGATGCCGACGACAATTCCACGCCTGTTTAGCTTTCGCAATGTTTCTGTGAGCCTGGTTGAGATTCGGGTAACTTCTTTTTCGGGATCAAGAATGAGCGCCTGTTTAATTGATTGAGCAGGGGACATGTCGTTTTACCTCGGCAGTGGGTGGTCAGTAGTCTGAGATTTCTAAAGCAAATCCAATAAACTCGCTAATCATGCGAGTATATCAGCATGGTAATGTCATTACAACCCGAGTTAAGCATATTTTGTTCTTCTTTTGCAGGGCCAGAAGCAGAATCAGAACAGGATACCTGCGATGCTCAGCTGGTTGTCGATCATTGGTCTCGTGATAGGCAAAATTCCGGGGTCAGGTCTCTGAATACAACATTTATTATAGGCTTGTAGGGTGATCTACATTCATAGTTGGTTTGATTTGTTCTTCTTTTGCTTGTCCAAAAGCAGAACCAAGAAAAGGACACCCGCGCCACTTGACCCTTCGGGTACCCTGCGCTTCTCGCAATTGTCGAGAGTTTAAAAACTCGCTTCGCTCAGACAGTTCAAACTCTTCTTATCGACAATTACTGCGATGCTCGGCTGCGTGACGATGGGGGTGACAGATTAGAATGCATCATCTTCCGATGATGGGGGTTGGCAGGAAATGCAAGATACCGGGGTCAGGTCCAGAATCTTGCGTTTTGTTTCGGAACTATCTGGTGGCGCATCTTTATGAGTTGTCTTATTTGCTTGCAGCAGGCGTTTTTCTGCCTGTCCAAAAGCACAACCAAGAAAAGGTCGGCCTGCGATGCACGGCTGCGTGTCGATGAGGTCACAATGCCAGGAAGCGCAATCACCGGCTGTTGCATTAAACAACAGCCGGTGATTGTGGATGGATCAGTTTGAGGGGAATCCGAAGGCGATGTAGCCGGCGGTTTCAGTGGTATGTTTCACCTCCGAATTCTTTGATTGCTCTTCCTCGATATGTATCTGGACAGAACTGCTGGTGAGGTTTTGAGTGCGGATGGTTGAAGGCTCTCCTCCATCACAGCTCTGCATGTCGGCGAGGAAAAGCGGGGGCTCGGTAAACTGTTTTTGGAACTCAAGACCAAACCAATCATGGGTTATGCTGTCTGGTGTGGCCGCAGTTTCATAGTAGAGTTCGCTGGACAGCATTCCGCTTCCCGGCTGCCAGGCGATATAGGTTACTGTTTCCGGTATATGGGCATTCTTGGTCGACTCCTGTTCCTGCAGCATGTATTGAAACTGGGATGAGCCAACTTTTCTTACCCTGCCGCTCACCGCGTCCAGTTCGTTTTCACTGATGATCTGGGTCAGGATGACAGGTGGTGCGTCCTGGGGTTGCTGGAGTGCAATGTTCTGGTATGAGCTTGTGCCGGTAAATGTTCCCGCTTCGATCATTGTCCCGTCTGGCAGAGTGTAGGTGCCCTGTTCCATGACAAAGAAGCTAATGATTTCCGGGGCGTGAGTACCGTCAAGATAGTCCCACTCCTGGATGCGGACTTCAAAGCCGTACTGGGTTACATTTCTGACCCTCACGGTGGCCGGGTCCGAATCGTTTCGCGTCAGAGGACCACAGACGATGGCCGGGTTGGTGAATTGCTGGGTGAACGGTACCTGGAGCCATTCATGATCGATCTCGACTTCTCCGAGTTCATAGAGGAAGAGCGCTTCATCTTCAGCCAGAACGGTGATGATTGTTGAGGCTGATGCAGTTTCACCCCCGTCATCGCTGACCTGCAGGGTCACCGTGTAATCAGCCGGTTCGGTATAAGTGTGTTCGGCGGTTATTCCGGTGGCAGAAGAGCCGTCACCAAAATGCCATAGGTACTCTGTGAGGGTGCCATCGGGGTCAGCTGATTCGGCTGCACTGAATGTAACGGTAAGCGGTGCGTTCCCCTGGAGGTCAGAGAGCGTCATGACCGCTTCCGGGGGTTGATTCTCAGGGGGCGGTGCGCTGATAACGATTGGTGTGCTCGCCTGCGCGGTGAGCCCAATCTCGTCTGTTACGGTGAGCGTTGCCTGGTATGTCCCGGGGACGGTGTAGCTGTGTGATACCCGGCTGCCCGCGGCCGTGCTGCCGTCGCCAAAATTCCATGAATATGAAACAATTGGGTGGTCTATCGCCGCTGAGCCGCTGCCGTCAAACAGGACTTCAAGCGGCGCTTCCCCCGCCGTGCTGGAGGAGGAGATGACAGCAGTGGGCGGGGCCGGCGGCGGGCTGACTACGATGGTTTTGGTCGCCTGCGCTGTAAGCCCAATCTCGTCTGTTACGGTGAGCGTTGCCTGGTATGTCCCGGGTTCGCTGTAGCTGTGTGATACCCGGCTGCCCGCGGCCGTGCTGCCGTCGCCAAAATTCCATGAATATGAAACGATTGGGTGGTCTGTCGCCGTTGAGCCGCTGCCGTCAAACTGGATTTCAAGCGGCGCTTCCCCCGCCGTGCTGGAGGAGGAGATAACAGCAGTGGGCGGTGCAGGCGGCGGGCTGACTACGATGGTTTTGGTCGCCTGCGCTGTAAGCCCAATCTCGTCTGCTACGGTGAGCGAGGCCTGGTATGTCCCGGGTTCAGTTACGGTGAGCGCCTGCGGCCGTGCTGCCGTCGCCGAGAATATGAAACGATTGGGTGGTCTGTCGCTGCTGAGCCGCTGCCGTCAAACTGGACTTCAAGCGGTGCTTCCCCCGCCGTGCTGGAGGAGGAGATGACAGCAGTGGGCGGGACAGGCGGTGGGCTGACTATGATGGTTTTGGTCGCCTGCGCTGTAAGGCCAATCTCGTCGGTTACGGTGAGCGTGGCCTGGTATGTCCCGGGTTCGCTGTAGCTGTGTGATACCCGGCTGCCCTCAGAGGTGCTGCCGTCGCCAAAATTCCAGGAATACGAGACGATCTGGCTATCCGGGTCAGATGAGCTGGTTCCGTCAAAGTGAACAATAAGCGGAGCCTCTCCCGTTGCCGTCGAGGAGGAGATAACTGCAACGGGAGGTGCTGGCGGCGGCTCGGGTAAAATTGGTTGTGTGGCGGTGATGACGATACTGCTCTGGCTGCTGTCACCTTCTGGGCCGTAAATCGTCAGTGTCGCCGTGTAGATCCCCGGAGTCTGGTAGGTATGCTCAGCCGCCGGACCGGCTGCCGTTGTGCCGTCCCCAAAATTCCAGGAGTAGCTGGCAATGGTGCCGGTTGAGCCGGTGCCGCTGAATGTCGTGGAAAAGGGGATTTCGCCCTGCTGGCTGCTTACCGACAGGTGCGCAACGAGTGGAATTACCGGGGTCTCCTGGTTTATTGTAAACGGGAAGGGCAGCGATTGCGGGCTTTCACTCCCATCGCTGTAGAGCGCCGACATGGTAAAGTTATAGGTGCCCGGCTCGCTTGCGATCAGGCAGGTCATTGACGCCAGGTCGTAGGAGTTTGAGTCGCAGGCCGGATTGCCTTCCTGGTAGAGGCGGTAGCCGCTAACCTGTTTGTCGGGGTCGGCGGTGCTGTCAAAGGCGAAATCGACCTGTATGTCGTATTGGCCACCATGAACCTCGGAAGGTTCCAACCCCCACAACAGCAGAGCGATGAAAAATGAGGGGATAACAAAGGATAGGTTTCGAAAAGATCTGGTCATGGCGCCGCCTTGTTAGTGTTCAATGGGTCAAGAGATGCACCTGTAGTAGCAAAGCATGTGCCACGAAAAATTGTGTCAATAATACAAGTATATAGGATTGATTTTACAGAATTTTGGGCCTGCTTGTGGAGGAAATACGGGGCGGGAAGGAAACGCTGTTGTCACATTTGGCGCAGGGTAATTCCTTGACTGCCCTGGTGGGCACATTTTGTCTGTTTAACAGACTGGTTTCATATGGTTTTAATCAATCTCGTCTAGAAAACGTCCGGTTTGGAAACGTCGTTGTCAAGCGGCTGAAGCAGGATGGTTCGGGCAGGAGAATGGGGTGGTAATTAGTATTGAGTATTCAAGGTGTTACTCTGTTTCGGCTGGTCCCCGGCGCTCACCTGGGTTGATCAGGCCGATCGTGTCGATAAGGTTTACGTATTATTGAAAAAATAAAGAGCCATCGCAGATGAGATACATTACATAGTCGGTATGTTCATAAAAACAAAAACGCTTTGGGGCAGCCATACCCTGAATTTGCTGAAATGATCAAGGGAAGACCAACTACCGGACTACTACTTCCGGCAAGGATTGTGCTGCTGCTGATTATCCCCTGGCTCTTCTTGGGAGGACCGGGATATGAAGCCAGCCGGTCCTTGAAAGAAGCGTGGAACCTCGGGCACGTTCTGCTCTTTTTTCTGCTCGCCATGGAATGCGAGAGGGGGCTGAAAACCAGAATAGCGGGGAGCGGCATGCGAGCGTTTGCCATTATGGTTCTTCTGCTGGCAGCCGCTGTTCTCATCGAGTTTGCCCAGAATCTTTTTCCCGGCCGCACGATGAGTCTTGCAGATGTTGTCTACAGTCTCGCCGGGGCGCTGGTTGCACTCACCTGGCTCTCCAGTTCGCGCAGTTCCGGTTATAAAAAGCGAGTGTCGGCTTTGGCGGGTATTTTTATACTGCTCCTGGTTGCAATCCCTCTGTTTCGTGCCGGCCTTGATGACTATCGGGCCAGGCGGGACTTCCCGCTTCTTGCCGATTTTGAATCATCCCTTGAGGTCTCGCGCTGGGCAAACATCAGGAATGTGAAGAGGGTCACGCATCCTGTCAGCAGCGGCAGCTGGTCTTTGCAGGTGGTTCTGGGTGTTGAAAAATATTCAGGTATTGCACTGCACTATTTCCCGGGAAACTGGAGCGGTATGAAGGAATTGCGCTTTCAGGTGTTTAATCCAGATGAGCCGGTCGTGCTGAACTATCGTGTTCACGACAGGGAGCATCAGGGTGAAAACCAGCGATACGAGAACCGCTACAACGGCAGGCAGCTCCTGGCGAGCGGCTGGAACCGGATCATCGTGCCGATGGCCGATATTGAGTCAGCTCCGCGTGATCGAAAAATGGATCTTGCGCACATTGAAGGATTCGGATTTTTCCTGGTAGACAACCCGGAGGAACGGATCCTTTATGTTGACCGGGTGGAACTCATTGCAGATACAAGGATAGATTGAACAGGTGTCCCGTCTCCAGCAGCTCAGGCGTTTTTTTTCATTTCTGCTGCAATTTTCCGGGCGAACAGCCTGGCTTTCTCTAACTGCTCACTGCTGTCGGCAAGAGCCCCTTTCTCGTCAACACCGCGCACCAGGAATGAATCGCAGTAGGGAACATCGATTGCGTCAAAAAAGGACTTTGCTATCAGCAGCGATGCATCAAACAATTTTTTTCCGCCCGTCGCAGCAGTCGAGAGCAGATACCCTCCTCTTTTCTCGTCCTGCCTGATTCGCTCTTTCAGGAGATATTTACGAGACCAGCGGGCCTGGCAGCGATCTATATAAGCCTTGATCTGGGCGCTCGGACCGTAAAAATAGATCGGGCTGGTCAGCAGGATGATATCTGCCGCATCTGTTCTCCGGTAGATGTCGATCATGTCATCCTTTATCACGCACATTCCCGTCTTCTCACAGCCGCCGCAGCCAATACATGGGGCTACCTCGTGTTTTGTCAGGCGAAGGTAGTCGGGTTCTACCGGTATCTCTGAAGCCAGTGTTTCCACAATGGTCCGGGCAAGGACTTCACTATTGCCGTTTTTCCGGGGACTGCCGAGCACGATGAGAACATTCATGAAGCACCTCTCTGGTGTTTGAGCAAATGTGCGACTGCCTCCGATTTACCATGGATTGGAGTCGGTTACTATTTTTTGTTTGGTCCGCTTTTTCAAAAAGGGGCGCTCAGGACGGGGTCTCATCTCCCCGTCACCGGACATCTTGCATCTATTTTCGGGGAATATGATAGAAATTCCATAATTCCAGAAAAAAATTCCAGATTTCCACGCTATTTTTGCTCAACAGTCACTACCACACTTGTCTAATATATTGATATTGTACATATATTTTTTCTAAAGCCAGATGGCATAGATAATGCTTTTAATTTCGTGTGAAAGAAATTGTTGGACTCATTCCATACAGAACAAAAAATTGGTGCATTTGAGCCATTAATCTTAGTATCGAGGGAAAAAAAATGTGCAAGCGCGGGTATGTAGCTGGATTAGGGGTCGCACTGATGATGTTGGCAGCACCGGTTTTTTCAAGTGCAGACCCAATAACACTGGTTGATATAACTGATTTATCAGCAATAGAAAATGTCCGAGCCAGTGGTGGAGATATCTTAGACACTGACCTTTTGAGCTACGGTGGTGAGCAAGTCAATTATCTCGAAGGTATTGGTGACTGGGTTTCCTGGAATCACCAGTATGTGTTTGACCCCCTGGCAGAGAGCTTGTTGAGTGGGAAGCTTGAACTTACCTTTGAAGACGATGATCCTGACCGAAGTCTTTTTTCAATGGAATTTGCCTTTGGCATTGCTGAGGACGGGACCTGGGGACTTGGGGAGGTAAATTCAGGAACATATTCATATGAACTTGGTTTAAGTGCCCTGGAAAATGGAATTTTCAAAGTAAACGTGGTGTCCTTATGGGGCGATTTTTATCTGAACAAGTCTGTGTTAACAATTGATTATAACCCCGTTGCCGGCAATGGAGTAGCACCGGTTCCCGAGCCGGCAACAATGCTGCTCTTCGGTACAGGGCTGGCAGGACTTGCTGCTATAACAGCGAGAAGGAAAAAGAAAAAATAGATTTTCTGAAAATATGGAAAAAATGGCAGGGTCAGTTGAGGCCCTGCTTTTTTTTTGCCGTTTGTCTTCTCGCAAAAAGGTGTTTACCTTGAGATCATCCTTGAGAAATTATATACTTCAGCAATGACTGGGTAAAAATTCGGTAACAGATCTTAGTGTCGTCGTCTGGAAGGACAAATTTATCATTCACACCGTAATCAACACAAAAATGTGAGGACGTATGATTATTAAAAAAGCGGTATTTCCCATAGCAGGTCTTGGCACACGGTTTCTTCCGGCCACCAAAGCAATGCCCAAGGAAATGCTTCCGGTGGTCGACAAGCCGATCATCCAATACGCTGTCGAGGAGGCACTGGCCGCCGGCATAGAGCAGATAATATTTGTCACGGGATCCGGCAAGGGAGCGCTCGAGGACCATTTTGACACCAACCTCAGGCTGGAGAAAATCCTCGAGGAGCAGAAAAAGGACGACCTGCTCCAGGCGGTAAAATCCATTGTTCCCAGCTCCAGCAATATTGTCTACACCAGGCAAAGCGAACCGCTCGGGCTTGGCCACGCGATCTGGTGCGCACGAGATATCGTTGGTGATGAACCCTTTGCAGTACTGCTCGCAGACGACCTTATCCAGAGCGAAGTCCCGCTGCTGCACCAGATGGTCAAGGAGTTTGACCGCCTCCGCGCCTCACTGATGGCAATTGTCGAGGTGCCGAAGGAAGAGACCTACCGCTACGGGATCATCGAGGCGGATAAAGGGTTCAACGGCACAGTCCAGATAAAGTCAATGGTCGAAAAACCCGACCCAGAACATGCTCCCTCAAACCTCGCCGTAATCGGCCGCTACATCCTGACACCAAGAATTTTTGATCACCTCGGCAAAAAGAAAAAAGGCGCCGGCGGAGAGATCCAGCTCACCGATGCCATGTCAGCACTCCTCGAAGACCAGCCGATCTTCGGCTTCAAACTAAAAGGCAAGCGCTTCGACTGCGGCGACAAGGCAGGATTCCAGCTTGCAAACATAGCCTTCGCCCTGGAACGCCCGGACCTGAGAGATCAGCTGCTCCCCGAACTCAGAAAACTAATCAAATAATGCAAAAAACCGGGGTCAGGTCTCGATTCTTGCGTTTTGTTCCGGGGCTGGCTGATGGCTTATCTTTATAAGTTGTTTTGTTTGCTTGCAGCAGGCGTTCTTCTTTTGCTTGTCCAAAAGCAGAACCAAGAAAAGGACACCCGCGCCACTTGACCCTTCGGGTACCCTGCGCTTCTCGTAATTGTCGAGAGTTTAAAAACTCGCTTCGCTCAGACAGTTCAAACTCTTTTTCGACAATTACTGCGATGCTCGGCTGCGTGTCGATGGGTAGAAGACTGGAGTGCATCATCTTTTAGATGATGCATTATCCTAAGGAAATGCAAAAATCTGGGGTCAGGTCTCGAAACACTACATTTTTTATGCAAAAAACTGGGATCAGGTCTCGATTCTTGCGTTTTGTTCCGGGGCTGGCTGATGGCTTATCTTTATAAGCTGTTTTGTTTGCTTGCAGCAGGCGTTCTTCTTTTGCTTGTCCAAAAGTAGAACCAAGAAAAGGGAGCGCCCTGCGATGCTCGGCTGCGTGTCGATGGGGGGAAAGATCAGTATGCATCATCTTTCTGATGTTGAGTTAATTGGGCAAATTATAAAATGTTGCTGGCTAGCTCTGCCAGTTCTGAGCGTTCTCCTTTTTGCAGATCAATATGGGCGTAGAGCTTCTGGCCCTGCATTTTGTCTATCAGGGTTGAGAGGCCGTTTGAGCTGATGCCCAGGTATGGGTGGTCTATCTGGTTGATGTCGCCGGTAAAGACGACTTTTGTGCCTTCTCCTGCCCTGGTGATGATGGTCTTTACTTCATGGGGCGTGAGGTTCTGGGCTTCGTCGACGATCATGTACATTTTTACCAGGCTGCGGCCGCGGATGTAGGCGAGCGGTTCGATGATCAGTTTTTCGTCATCGAGGAGTTTCTGGAGGCGCTGGAACATTTCGCTTTTTTCCGGGAACTGGGCCCGAATGACCGCGAGGTTGTCATACAGCGGCTGCATGTAGGGCTTGATTTTTGATTGGACGTCACCCGGCAGGTAACCGATGTCCTTGTTTGACAGCGGGACAATCGGGCGGGTGAGCAGGATCTGGCGGTATTGTGAACGGGTTTCAAGGGCTGCGGCCAGGGCCAGCAGGGTTTTGCCGGTCCCCGCCTTGCCGGAAATGGTCACCAGCTTGACATTCTGGTTGAGCAAGGCATGGACTGCAAACGACTGTTCCGCGTTTCTTGGTGTTATGCCGTAGACGCTGTCTTTGTTTACCCGTTTGATAACGTAGGTGTTCTCGATATCGCCCTCTATATAGGTTGCCAGGGCAGATTTCTTGCCGTTTTTCAGGACAAGATATTCGTTGGGGTGCAAGGGGATTTCCGGGCTGTAGCTCTCCTGCTGCAGGATGCCGGTCTGGTTGTAGAGCGATTCGATCATCTCTGCTGAGAAAGTTTTCTTCGTAGCGGCAGCCGGAGTAGAGATGGTGGGGGTCCCGCACGTGGTCGGTTGTGTAGTCCTCGGCCATCAGTTTGATCGAGCGGGCCTTCATGCGCAGGTTGACGTCCTTGCTGACCAGGACAACGCTGTGGTCCTTCAGCTCTTCAGACAGGTAGTAGGCGATGTTGAGGATGCGGTGATCCTCTTTTTCAACATTGGGGAATACTTTCTTCAGCTCGGGATGCATGCCCTGTTCCAACCGAACGGCGACTTTGCCTTTGCCCTCACCGATCCGCATGCCGCCGTTGAAGAGCTTGTCGCTGCTCAGCTTGTCCAGTTCCCTTAGAAACTGGCGGGCGTGGTAGTTGATAATCTGGCTGCCTTTTTTGAAGCTGTCGAGTTCTTCGAGTACGGTGATCGGGATGATGATGTCGTGTTCGTCGAAGTGGTAGAGGCAGGAGCTGTCGTGCAGGATTACGTTGGTGTCGAGGATAAAGACCTTTTGGTTCATGGAGGCGCCGGTCCTTGGTTGAGTTGATGGTTGATTGGGCGACCTTGGTTATCAATCTATTATAAACGCATTAATGGAAGTATGGCTAGCTGTTCTCGTGGAGGGTAGGGGGAGTTTGGGTTAATTTTGATTAGAATAGGACAGCAGGCACATTATGATTGATTACATTTTTGGAATTGGGTAGTCTTGTACTTCATCTGTGGTACCCCGCAATTATTTATCTGATTTTTTCTAATCAGCCTAACCCTTTCTCGTTGTTTTGTTTGCATACCCAGACGCAAAGATTTGGGGGTCAGGTCCGGAATCTTGCATTTTCCCGGAGTTGTCTGATAGATCATCTTTATTAGTTGTTTGGTTTGCTTGCAGCAGGCGTTCTTCTTTTGCTTGTCCAAAAGCAGAACCAAGAAAAGGACACCCGCGCCACTTGACCCTTCGGGTACCCTGCGCTTCTCGTAATTGTCGAGAGTTTAAAAACTCGCTTCGCTCAGACAGTTCAAACTCTTATTTCGACAATTACTGCGATGCTCGGCTGCGTGTCGATGGGGAAAGGGATTAGTTTGCATCATCTTTCGATGATGGGAAGTGTGGTAAAATGCAAAAAACCAGGGTCAGGTGAATCTTGCGTTTTTCTCAGGAACTATCTGATAGTTCATCGCTATAAGTTGTTTTGTTTGCCTGCAGCAGGCGTTCTTCTTTTGCTTGTCCAAAAGCAGAACCAAGAAAAGGACACCCGCGCCACTTGACCCTTCGGGTGCCCTGCGCTTCTCGTAATTGTCGAGAGTTTAAAAACTCGCTGCGCTCAGACAGTCTAAACTCTCTTTTCGACAATTACTGCGATGCTCGGCTGCGTGTCGATGGGGCAAAGGATTGGTGTGCATCATCTTTCGGTGATGTTTTAATGCAATAGCCGTGGCCAAGTGCCAAATTGCACAAATCAATCATCATGTCATTGACATTCGTAACCCTTAAGGTTACAATTTGTTTATTATGATCAAATCTTTCAAGCATAAGGGATTGGAAAATTTCTTCTACACTGGAAGTAAAAGAGGGATACTACCAGAGCATTCCAGCAGGCTTGCAAGAATCCTAGATCGGTTGAATGCATCAAACGATATTAAAGATATGAATTATCCCGGTTCAAACTTGCACCAGCTCAAAGGAGACAGGGATGGTCAATATTCAGTCCGGGTTTCTGGAAACTGGAGAGTAATTTTCGATTTTATCGATGGTGATGCTTATATCGTCGATTATGGCGATTATCATTGATGGAGGTAATCAAATCATGCGCACTATTAAAAGGCAGCCAACGCACCCGGGCAAAATAATAAAGGAAGACTACTTGTTACCACTTTCGTTAACAATTATTGAGATGGCCGCAAATCTTGGTGTCTCCAGGAAGACCTTGTCTAAAATCATTAATGGGAGAGGGGCTATAACTCCAGATATGGCGTTGAGGTTATCTCGGGCTTTTGATACGACCCCCGATCTCTGGCTTAATTTGCAAAAGAATTATGATCTGTGGCAGGCAGAGTACTCATCAGACGGTTGGCGATCGGTTCAACCATTATCTTCTCAGCTTCTTCATTCGCATTAAAAATTTAATGCTAAAAAAGTGGTCTGGCACCGCTTTCTGCATTAGCTGAGTATTGAGCCTTCCATATAGCGTTTTCTTTTCTTTTCCTTCAGTTTCTGGGTGTCGACGATTACCAGGCCGTCTACGCAGTCGTTGAAGTCCGGGTCTATGTTGAAGTCGAGGAAGGTTACGCCGCCGCTTCCCGGTTCGCAGAGTTCGGTGTACTGTTTGTAAAGGGTCGGTACGGCGGTACCGAGGTTGCTGAGCTGTGATTTGAGCTTTTTGAAGTCTGCGCGGTAATCGTTTCCGCTGAAGGCTGCCTCCAGTGTTGCCAGCGGCTGGGAGAACCTGAACGGGTTTCTTGAACAGCCTACGGATTTGGGATCGCTGAAGTAGAGTTTGTAGAAGTAGATCAGCAGTTCCTTGGCCAGCTGCGGCATCATGTTTGATATCGAGACCGGGCCGAACAGGTAGCGGTAATGAGGGTTTTTTGCCAGAAAGGCGCCGATGCCGTACCACAAATAGTCCAGACTCCTCTTGCCCCAGTATTTCTGCTGGACAAAGCTTCTGCCCAGCTCCAGGCTGTTTTTCAGGAAATGGCATTTTTGCCTGTCGAGGTCGAACAGGCTGCCGGAGTAGAGTCCTGCTGTGCCTTTCTGCTCCAGGACTTTTTCGGCATCGACGAAACGATAGGCACCGGCGATTTCCAGCGCCTCTTCATCCCAGAGCAGCAGGTGTTGGTAATAGTCGTCAAAATGATCGATATCCCGCCGTTTTCCGGTTCCCTCGCCAACGGCCCTGAAGGTGATTTCCCGCAGCCTGCCGATTTCCCTGAGGAGCGTGGGGGATTCCATCGTTTCATAGAGAAAAATGCTTTTGCCGTCCGGTGTGGTGCCGAGCTGCTCACCATGACTCATCGCCCTGGCGAGGTCCGCTCTCTGCTCCGGAGGGGCAATTGCCGCTTCGGTTTCAAACAGTAGAGGGCCAGCAGTGTCCAGTCGATACAGGTGTTTTTTGAAAAGTTTGATTTTCTCTTTTCGGTCGATGGTGATGTTGTTGTAGCTCCTGAACGGGATAATGGAGCCGATCGTCATTTTCACCTGTTTTTCGCGCTGACGAAACATCTGGCCAACGAGCATGATGGTTGAAAGCGGTTTTGCCACCAGTGAGGCGAGGTAAAAAGATGTCGAGTTGCGGCCTTCGATATGAACCGGCAGGATTGGGGCCTTGGCGCGTTCGGCCAGCTTTAAAAAACCCTGCTGCCAGGTGCCGTCTTGAATTCCTTTGAGACCAAGCCGGGAAACTTCTCCTGATGGAAAGAAAATAATGGCTGCATCCTGGTCCAGGGCGGCATTGATCCGCTGGATCTGATGCTTCTGGGAGGTGCCGGTCATGTTGCGGATCGGCAGCAGCAGGGATTTGAGCGGTTCAATGGCCATCAGCAGATCATTGGCGACAATCTTCACGTCCGGGCGGACATGATAAATCATTTTGAGCAGCGCCAGCCCGTCAAGTGAGCCGATCGGATGATTGGCAATAATGACAACCTTGCCGGCTGCGGGGATGTTTTCCCGCTCCTCTTCGGCAACCGTAAAGGTGAAGTGAAAATAGTCAAGGACCTGTTCAACGAAATCGATGCCCTTGAGGTGCGGATATCGTTCAGCGAAATCGACAAAGGCCTGCTCATGCAGCAGGCACCTGAGGATTGGTTTGAGGACAGGAGCAAACAGCCTGCTGTTGTTGAGTTCCGGGTAGTTGTCGGCAATTACCTGATCGACGCTAAACACGGCAGCTTCCCCCCTGGATGCGCATCATTGGGACAGCTAGTTAAGAGCAATGTGAATTGAATGCAAATGTAGCATCTACCTTATTCATTTTTTTTGTTTTTGTCCAAAACTAGGTAATAGGAAAGATAATGCAAAAGTTTGGGGGTCAGGTCCGGAATCTTGCAATTTTTCTGGAGTTATCTGATGGTTCATCTTTGAGAGAGGTTTTGTTTGCCTGCAGCAGGCGTTCTTCTTTTGCTTGTCCAAAAGCAGAACCAAGAAAAGGACACCCGCGCCACTTGACCCTTCGGGTACCCTGCGCTTCTCGTAATTGTCGAGAGTTTAAAAACTCGCTGGCGCTCAGACAGTTCAAACTCTTTTTTCGACAATTACTGCGATGCTCGGCTGCGTGTCGATGGGGGGGGAAAAGATTAGAGTGCATCATCTTTCGATGATGGGGGTTGTGAGAAAATGCAAAAGTTTGGGGGTCAGGTCCGGAATCTTGCAATTTTTCTGGAGTTATCTGATGGTTCATCTTTGAGAGAGGTTTTGTTTGCCTGTAGCAGGCGTTCTTCTTTTGCTTGTCCAAAAGTAGAACCAAGAAAAGGGGGGCGGGCTGCGATGCTCGGCTGCGTGTCGATGGGGGGAACAGATTAGCGTGCATCATCTTCGATATGAGTGGCTTCAGAAAAAAATTGATCAGGTCTTGAAAAGGGACAATTCTTGGTTGAGCGTCCTATTTCTAGACCTGATTTCAATATGGAAAAATTGTGGTTTTTGTCAATAATCTCGAATATGGTAAAGCTTTCCAATTGACAGGGGTTCATTGAGAACCTGACTTACTTTCAACGGCAGAATAGTATCTGGAGGCATAGATGACATTTCCGATAGATCTGAGTGGGTACAAATCACTTGCATTTACTCCTTCCCAGAAGGGGCTGAGCGATGCGCAGCGGGAAACGCTGAAAACTAATATCGGGCTCGTTCGTGACAGTCTGATTTTCTTTACTGCGCTGGCCAATGTCAAGGGGCTTGGCGGGCATACCGGCGGGGCGTACGATATTGTCCCTGAGGTCCTGATCATGGATGGCTTTCATGAAAGGGGACGCGCGTTTTTTCCCGGTCTACTTCGACGAGGCCGGTCACCGGGTGGCCATCCAGTATATGATGGCGGCACTCAATGGCCATAAATCCTTTGATGATCTGCTGCACTATCGGGAGTTTGGCAAGGGGCTTGTACGGTCACCCGGAGCGCGACGAGGCGGCTGGGGTCTTTTTCAGCTCCGGGCGGCTCGGTCACCTGTGGAGTTATGTGAATGGTGTTGCAGAGGCCGACCGCAGCAAGGTTGTGGTGATGTTCGGCAGCGACGGGTCCCAGCAGGAAGGCGATGATGCCGAAGCTGCCCGCTATGCCGTGGCCAGGGGGCTCAATGTCAAGCTGATTATTGATGACAACGATGTGACCATCGCTGGTCATCCCAGCGACTATCTCAAGGGATATAGTGTCGCTAAAACGCTGGCCGGTCACGGTTTGCCGGTGGCTGAAGTTGCCGGTGAAGATCTCGACGCGCTGTTTGCTGCCATTCTGGAAGCAGTCAAAACGGACGGTCCTGCAGCAGTGATCAACAAACGCAAGATGGCACCGGCCGTCCCGGGTATCGAGGGGCTGCCGAAAGGCCATGACGTCATCCCGGTTCCGTTTGCTATCGAGTACCTTGAGGCCAAAGGGCTTGATGGGGCGGTACAAGTCTTGAAAGAAACCCAGTGGCCGAAGAGCAAGGCAGCGTATCTCGGTTCCACCGAAGAAACCGGCAAGTGCCGCGACGACTTCGGCGTAATCGTCAGTGAACTCCTTGATACGATGGAGAATCCCGCCTCTAAGGTTATTGTCGTTGACTCCGATCTCGAAGGCTCCTGCGGCCTGCACCATATCAAAAAGAACCATCCCGAGGTCTATGTGAGCGGCGGCATCATGGAGCGCAACAACTTCTCTGTTGCCGCAGGGTTCGGTTCCGAGCCGGGAAGGCAGGGGATTTTCGGGACCTTTGCCGCGTTTCTCGAGATGGTTGTTTCCGAGATTACCATGGCCCGTCTCAATAACGCCAACGTGCTCGCCCATTTCTCCCATTCTGGCGTTGACGACATGGCTGACAACACCTGTCATTTCGGCATCAACAATTTCTTCGCCGACAACGGTCTTGCAGAACACGACATAACCCGGCTCTACTTTCCGGCCGACACCAGGCAGCTGCGTGCAATGCTGAGGCGTGTCTTCAACGATCCTGGACTGCGCTTCGTCTTCTCCACCCGCTCTGCGACGCCGTATATCAAGAAGCGTGACGGTTCACTGTTCTATGATGAGAATTACACCTTTACTCCCGGCAAGGATGAGATGATTCGTAAAGGCGAGGCGGGCTATCTCGTCTCCTATGGTGAAATGCTCTATCGCTGCCTCGATGTTGTGGAGCGGATGAGAGAAGAGGGTATCAATATCGGCCTGATCAACAAGCCGACCCTCAACGTGGTGGACCAGGAGATGCTTGCCGTAGCTGGAAACAGCCCCTTTGTGCTGGTTGTCGAGAGCCAGAGCACCAAATCCGGGCTGGGCGTCAGATATGGCACCTGGCTGCTTGAAAACGGTTTCGCGCCAAAATACGCACATATCGGGACCAGCAGGGAGGGACAGGGTGGTCTTGGCGAGCAGGTTGTTCACCAGGGATGCGATCCGGCGGGAATCAGAGCCAGGATAGCTGAATTACTCTAGAAAGAAGCAACAAGCCAAGCGATATATCCGCGACTCCACCGCCTGACGATGTGCTCATCAGGCGGTGGAGTCGTCTCAAAGCCCGATTTGAGGGGAGTACGGGGCTAGTTCCTGAAGCGCCGCGATGAGTTTATCTGCTCTCAGGTGCCTGCTCAGTTCCTGCTCAAACCTGATTAAGACCGGGACGGCCTTGCCGCTAATTTTTGCGGCCCGATCAGTATATCCCAACTCCAGGTTGATGTAGACCCCGGCTGCCCGGATGAGTGCCTGGAGCAGCAGTTTTCTGTCTCCCTGCGCTTTTATCCAGGGCGGCTCCAGGATCTCGTGCACTTCAAAAAAAAGATCAAGGTCCCAGAGGATGACGGCAATTGCCAGATGATCATCGGTATCGGCCGGCAACCGGGCAAAGGCGGTTTCATATCTTTGCAGGCGGCTGCTGATGTAGTGTTGATGCGGTTCCGGAATGCTGCCGGCAAGAAAGTGGTCGGCAACAGCGAGAACCGGTTCCAGTGATCCTATGGCAATCGCCTCGGGCAGCGACTCCGAAAGTTCGTTGCGGATATCACGGCTCAGCCTGTCGGTAAACGGGTTAAACGCTTGAGTCATTGGATTTTGCCAGAGAGGTTGGGGTGAATAAAATGATGGCTGTCAGCAGTCGGGTTTCATAGTATCATACGGCTAGGCTAAACGTTATCAGGATTGAAACAGAAGTGCCATATTTTCTCGAATAGACAAGGAACATGATGAATGGTTGTCGGGGATAACGCCTCTCCTTACCGCTGGCTGATCGTCGTTGCCGGAATCTGCGGGTTGTTTGCCAGCCTTGGCATCGGTCGTTTTGCCCTCGGTATGCTGCTGCCGGCGATGGGTGAGGCACTCAATCTTTCCTATGCGGAGATGGGCGGCATCGGCACGGTAAATTTCTGCGGCTACCTGCTGGCTGTTCTGTTATGCGGCAACCTTTCCAGGCGATACAGCCCCAGGCTGCTCATTTCCGTGGCGCTGCTGGTGGTTGGCCTGTCAATGATCAGTATCGGCTTTGTTGATCAGCTCCCTCTCATCACCCTGTTCTACTTCCTGACCGGTGTCGGCAGCGCGCTCTCCAACGTGCCGATCATGGCCTTGATCTCCATTTGGTTTCCCCCGACATCACGGGGCCGGGCGGCAGGGCTCGTCGTTATCGGCAACGGTCTCGGGATAATCGTGTCGGGCTACCTCGTGCCGAAACTCAACAGCGGAGGGTATGGCTGGCAGATGAGCTGGATTATGCTCGGCAGCCTGGTCTGCTGCGCTGCGGTCATCTGCCTGCTCCTGATTCGAAATAAACCGTCTGATTTAAAAACGGCTCAGAGGAAGAAGGCATCGACGTTGCCGAAAGAGGCAATCAGTGCGCCGCACGGGCTCTTTGCAAAACGGTTTGAACCGATTTTTGCCCACTGTGCGGCCATTTACTTTCTGTTTGGCTTTACCTATGTGATTTATGCAACGTTTTTTGTTACCTCCCTGGTGCAGGAGCGCGGATTTACCGAGCAGCAGGCTGGTCACCTCTGGTCGTGGGTGGGGTTCCTGAGCCTTGTTTCAGGGCCGCTGTTTGGCTCGTTATCCGACCGTTTTGGCAGAAGGGCCGGATTGGTCACAGTGTTTTTGATTCAGGCCGCCGCCTACACCATGGCAGTAGCCGCCCTGCCGGAAGGGTTCCTCTATGCGTCTATTTTCTGCTTTGGGATTGTTGCCTGGAGCGTGCCAACGATAATGGCTGCGCTGGTGGGTGATCTCGCCGGGCCCCAGAGGGCAGCGGCGGTCTTCGGTTTTGTCACGTTTGTCTTCGGTATCGGGCAGATTGCCGGGCCGTTTTGCGCCGGGGCGCTGGCAGAAATGACAGGAGGGTTTGCCTTGAGCTTTTTCCTGGCAACATTCTTTGGACTCTCTGCCGCAGCGCTGTCCTTTATGCTTCCGGGAAAACAGAGAAGAGCGGAGTATCTATAATTCTTCCTCCTCTGAGAGGGGTTCTTCGTCTTCTTCTACGTCGTCGACAAACTCCTCATCCTCTTCTTCGTCGTCGGTGTCATCATCATCTTCTTCATCATCATCAATTTCGTCTTCTTCCGCTTCACGTCGGGCAGCCTCTTCCTGTTCCTTTTTCATGCGGACAGCTTTTGGAATCTTTGAGTCGGGAAGAATAATCTCGGTGATTCTGACAATTTCATCCTTGATGTCCGGGTCTTCTTCACACACGGGGCAACTGGCAACATGTTGCTTGATGAACTGGACCATACGGGCGGGAGCCATGGTCTCATTCCTGACACTCGTATACCATGACTTGGCAAGGCCTATCAGTCTCTCGCACTGCATATAATGATCGCTTATCTTTTAAGTGTTTGAATCTGCAATAAAAAACTAGAAACCTGATTGTTAAACAGCCTATTATAATAATAAGTTGCTTTCCAGGTCAATAATTATTAAGTTTATTTCCTCTGAATTACCCAAAAGGAAGTGGATAGGGCACTGGTGGCTCTCCCGGACTTCAAATCCGGTGTAGCGGGTTAATAGCTCGCTGGGTGGGTTCGATTCCCATGCACTTCCGCCAGTTATATCAACTGCATACTCCTCGTACCACTCAAAGTCAATCTGTTTGGAAAGCTGTAGAATTGGCCCTTGTGATCTACCAGTCTGATCTACCAGGCTCAAACGCAGCAATGCTTTAGAAAAAATATGTCATATGAGGCAACACCGAGCGATGACAGAGGACGAATTTTCAAGGTTCTCTGACGAAACAAAAGATATCGTAAATCGTATTCTAGATCTGTAGAAAAAAAATCAAATTTCGGTAGTAAAAATTTCCAGCTGAGCCACAAAAATTGGGAAAATGGGGACATCCATTTGTTTTGCTAATGATGTCTTATCTGTTCTCGAATATCGCTTTGGGCTATCATATTTTGATTGCATGTGATATCATTAGTTGCTATCATTACTCATGAATAAAAAACAAACAAAAACACTCAATGCGATATTTAGTGATCCTGTAAACGGTAACATTGACTGGAAGAGAATAGAATCACTCCTGATCGCTGTTGGTTGCCAGGTTATAGAGGGTAGCAAAGGTGTTACGTTTGAAAAAGATGGTATTAAAGAGTACTTCCACCGGCCACACCCTGAGAAAGAAGCTCTCAGATACCGTGTTAAGGCCGTAAGAGTATTCTTAATAAAATTGGGGGTTAAACCATGAGGTACAAAGGTTATGTTGCACATATAGAGTTTGACGATGAGGACCGTATATTTGTCGGTAAAGTGATCGGTACAAAAGACGGCATCAATTTTCACGGTCAATCTGTAGAGGAGCTTGAAACAGCCTTTCGTGAGTCCATAGACGATTATCTCACTGCCTGTAAACAGCTCGGACAAAAGCCGAACAAACCATATTCTGGAAACCTTATGATTCGTATTCCGGCTGAAGTTCATGCCGCTGTTGCTGCCGCCGCTGAGGCAAAAGGAAAAAGCATCAACAAGTGGGCTGAAAGCGTATTTAGAGAAGCATGTATTTAATATTGCATTACCAAAACAAAATGGGCTCAGCCTCAGTTTTATTGGGTCAGACGCAATAAATAGTTTTTCCACAAAACTGAATTTATACGGGCAGGGTCATTACTGGCCCTGCCTTTCTTCATTTTAGGCGAGAGAGGTTCTAAAATGAACAGAATCGGAATCAGGCGGGCCAGCACTGGCTGCCGCCGTCTACCCGGATGACCTGTCCGCTGATGTAACTTGAGGCATCGGTTGCCAGGAACTCGACTGCGGCAGCTATTTCTTCAGGCCAGCCGTAGCGGTCCAGGGTCCCGGATTTGACCTTGCGGCTTTCATCGGTTTCCCTGGAGGCCACGAATCTGCCGGTGAGGGTATCTCCCGGGGCAATCACATTGACGTTGATGTCGTAGGGCCTGAGCTGGATTGCCAGGCAGCGGCTGTACTCGTGAACCGCCGCTTTTGCGGAAGCGTAGATTGCCGAGCCGGGGATGCCGGTGAGGGCGGCGATGCTGCCGATGTTGATGATCTTGCCGGTTTTACGCGCCATCATTTCCGGGGCAACGGCTTTGCAGCAGAGCACACAGGTCAGAAAGTTCCGGTCCATGACGCTCTGCAGGTCTGCAACGGAGATGGACAGGGCGTCGTTGCCCTCCGGTTTTCCCGCCCTGCCGGCTTGGACACCCCTTGAGCCGATATCGCCGCCGGCACAGTTGACCAGAATGTCGATCTGACCCATCTTCTGGTGTATTTCTGAGACAACAGCCTGAACCACATCATAGTCGGTGAGATCGCCGGCAACACTAATGCAGCGGGAACCGGAGGCTTTTTCGATTGTTTCGGCATTGGCCGCCAGGCTCTCTCCTTCCTGGAATGCTTTGGGGGAATCCGGCCTGCTGCCGTGAATAACTACTTTTGCGCCTTTCGCGGCAAAATATTCGGCTATGGCTTTTCCGATCCCCCGCGATGAGCCGGTAATCCAGGCGACTTTATTGTTCAGCGTTTTTATATCAGTGGATTGCATCTCCTGTCTCCTCGATAAACTGATTTCTCTTCAAGAGTGGTTCTTTTGGTACATACGTGCCTGTTTGTACTACTTTCTACCCGGTAGTTCATCAGATTGATTTTGCTCGGCAACACCGAACGGAAAACATCCAGTAGGCGCGTTCCTGGTCAAAAACACGCTATTCGGATAAGCCTCAGCAGCGTATATTACCACTTGTACCTCTGCTCTACCAGTCATTATAAGCGGGAAAAATTTTGCTATTTGAGTAGTATGGGCAGGAAGACAAATGAGAGGCGGTAGTGACAACTGATAGTAATCACGGTGGAGAAAAGATGACTAAACATAAACAGAAAAGTGGTCCGAATAGACAGTTCTGGGCCCAGTTTGACGCATTGCAGATGGGTTCCGGCTGGGACGAAGAGGACGTGAAGAAACCCCAGATCCTGCTGGAAGACGCCTATGGAGACAGCCATCCCGGCAGCGTTCACCTGGACAAGCTGATGGAACAGGCGAAATACGGGGTTTTCGAATGCGGCGGCTATCCCGCCCAGTTCCACGCCACCGATATCTGCGACGGTTGTGGACAGGGGCATGACGGCATGAACTACATTCTCGCCTCCCGGGAGGCCATCTGCGACATGATCGAAGTCCACGGCAGCGTCAATCCCTGGGACGGCATGGTGCTCTCGGCTTCCTGTGACAAGTCCGTGCCTGCTCACCTGAAGGCGGCCGCCCGGCTCGATATCCCGACAATCTTCATTCCCGGCGGCACGATGAGATCGGGCCCGAACATGACAACCTCGCTGATTGCCGGCGATATTTCCCTGCGCCAGAAAAGAGCGGGGGAAATCACCGCCGGCGAGGTCAGGGACTACAAGCTGACCGGCTGTCCCTCCGCCGGGGCATGCGCCTTTCTCGGCACAGCCAGCACCATGCAGTGCATGGCGGAAGCGCTTGGCATGGCGCTTCCCGGCAGCGCCCTGATGCCGGCCACGATGAGGGATATCCTGCAGAGTGCCCGCAAATCGGGAAGGCATATCCTGGAGCTTGTCGAAAAAGACATCAAACCAAGCGACATCATGACCATGGCAGCGTTCGAGAATGCCATCATCGTCCACAGCGCCATCGGCGGGTCAACCAACGCCCTGCTGCACCTTCCGTCAATCGCCAGGGAGCTCGGCCTGGTTCTCGAGCCGGAACTGTTTGACGAGATCAATCACCGGGTCCCCCACCTTGCCAACCTCATTCCCAGCGGCAGCTGCCTCACCGAAACCTTCTGGTTTGCCGGCGGCATACCGATGGTCCAGCAGGAACTGGGGGATATGCTGAACCTGGAGGTAATGACCGTGACCGGCAGGACGCTGGGAGAAAATCTGGAGGAACTGCGGCGGGATAATTTTTTTGCACGCAACCTCGGTTATCTTAATAACTACGGGATTTCAAGGGAACAGGTCATCTCCCCGATCAGCAAGGCCGAGGAGTTCGGCTCGGTGGCGATCCTGAAAGGCAATCTCGCCCCGGAGGGGGCCGTTATCAAGTATTCCGCCTGCATTGCCGAAATGCGCGCTCACGAAGGTCCCGCCCGGGTGTTCAACAGCGAAGAGGCCGCCTACCAGGCAGTGATCGAAGGGAGCATCAACCCGGGGGACATCATCGTCATCCGCTACGAAGGCCCCCGGGGTTCCGGGATGCCGGAGATGTACATAACGATGGAGGCGCTCGTCTGCGACAAACGGCTCAACGGCCATGTGGCCCTGATTACCGACGGCAGGTTCTCAGGCGGCACGAAAGGTGCGGCTATCGGCCATGTCTCGCCGGAAGCGGCCGCCGGCGGTCCCCTCGCCTTTGTCGAGGAAAACGATATTATCGCCTACAGTGCGGCGGACAGGACCATCGATGTCGTGGGCGTTCAGGGGAAAAAGCTCGGTGCTGAAGCGATTGCCGGGGTTCTTGCGAAAAGAAGTGAGGCCGGCAGCATACCTCGTCCGCCACGGAAAGGAATCTTGGGACGCTACACGAAGCTCGCCCTTTCAGCGATGCAGGGGGCCGGTTATTAGGAGCAATGCTCCGGGCAAAAAAAAGGTGCTTGAACCACCTTGATACTCATTCATCTTCTGCAAAAGGGCCGACGCTTGTCCAGGACGTGATGCGGATGTATCCCTTTCTGCGTTCGAGCCGTTTTCGGCGCTCACCATGGTCTCTGCGCTCCTTTCCGCCGCTGCTGAAATAGGTGAGTGAATATTTCACCCGCCGGTCTTCGCCGGTGCGTCGGTCCAGATAGGGGTCGCCGCTTCTGAGATCTTCAGAATCGAACAGTTCCTCCGGTGATTCTGTTTTCATCGCTCCCACCTTTGTTGAGGCTCACCTTATTCCACCGCTTTCAGACTTGGTTTCACACTATTGTACCACAAACATTTTGCCTGAGAATGGGAAATGGACATTTTTCTGCAAGGAGAAGCGGCTTTGCCCCGAGCAGCTGTCCATGCCACCCAAAAAAGCTATCCTGTAAAGTGGTACAGATGGACACAAAAATAATAATATTAATGGGTTGCCGGGAGAAAGAAGACATGAATCCTTAATTTGCTGGCGCCGTTGTCCGATACGATCATCAGGCTTGGAACAAATAAAGCAGGAAAGGCGGGGGAATCATCCGAAACGAATCCTTATTTTTCAAATCTTATCAATGGGTAATGTGGTCCATTTTTAGAAAATGAAAAGTTGACTTCTCTCTTCTTCTTTTGATAGCATTATCATGCAGTGCGGTGATTATTTCTTTTATGCTGCATACTTCAGTAAATTTGGTCAGGCGGCGACCAATTGAACAGTATAATGACGAAAAAACATGACATAACCTCCACGGAGCGGCTCCTGGCCCGCATCCGCCTGGACCAGTCCGGCAAAAGCGACAGCTCCGGCGACGGCCGGCCGGGGCTTGAACCCTTGCCGGCCGGTGGTCTGCAGATGCGGGCGTCTGCCTCGCCGGTCACGGTTTCCAGGCCGGTATCACCTGCCGCGGCCACCCCCCGGAACCAGGCAAAGCAGCGAGGCTCCCTCTTTTCCGGGTTGGGTCGGAAAAAGGCAACCGTTGGCGTTGAGTTGCGGGTTGATGGCCTCGGCCTCGCGCTGCTGAGCGCTTCCGGCACGAGTGTCGAACATTCGACGGTTCGTTTTGTCCCTTACGAGCAAGACGTTTTCAGTGATGAGGAGACGCTTCTCGCAGACCTGCTCGATGCCGGCTGGTTCCCCTCTTTTTTACAGAAAGAACTGGGCAGATTCTGCGCCGGTACCCGGAACCTTCAACTCTGGTGCGGCCTGCCCAGGGAATCGGTCAAGGTTCACAACGTGGTTATTCCCAAGGTCCCTGACGAAGAAGTCGCTGATTCAGTTTACTGGACCATGCAGAAAGAGGAACCCTTTGATCGTGACAACACCATACTCGACTTTGACCTGATCAAGGAGGTCGAGAAGGATTCCCTGACCAGGATCCTGGCGATTGTCTATCTCGTGCGCCGCGATGATGTCGAAAACCTGGGGAAGCTTTTCAGGAAAACAGGATTTCCGCTCACCGGTATCAGCACGCCAACCGTTGCCCTGCAGAATGAAATCAGGAGGAACTGCTTCGCCAGCGAGGACGAGAGTTTCTCACGGCTGGTGATCGGTGAGAACAAGTCTTTCATCGAAATCTATTTCCGCAATGCGCTGGTCTTCAGCAGGGACATCAAAACCGGAATCGCCAGTTTCATGGATTCCCTCATCGAGATGGCTGCCGCGCGTGGGGTCATCCTGAGCGAGGAGCAGTGCCGGGAGCTGATTCTGGCCGAGGACCTGAAAACAGCGGCCCCGGTCGGTGAGAACAGACTGTTCAGCGAAGGGGAAGGCGATATCTTCGACCTTGGCCTGCAGGCGCCTGTCCGTTTGGTCAGACAGATTGAGCGGACCTTTGACTTTTTCCGCAACAATTTTCAAATTCCGCGCTGCACGTCCATACACCTCTCGGGAATCCCTTTTAACGACACCCGTTTTGCTGCCTATCTCTCCTCCGAGACCGGAATGCCTTGTTATGTCCACAGCCCGTTTGCAGGACTTGCCAGGCCGGTAAATATCGCCCCGGCCGACAGCGCCGGCGGCGGCTACCGGCTGGCCTCAGCGTTTGACCTGGCACTCTCGCAACCTGACCAGACAAAAAATTTTCTGCTCCCCCGGGCAGAAAAGGAAAAACAGCAGCAGGAGAAAAAGATCAACAGGATTGCCATGTTCTCGGCTGCTGTCCTGCTGACCGCCTGTGCACTTGTCTTCTCGTGGCAGCGCGGGCAGCTGCAGGATAAGCAGGCCCTGCTCCAGGCCACGAGCAGTGAACTGGGCCGGGTAGGGTTTGTTGACGAGACCCAGGCGAATTCCCTTTTAATGGCTGAACTGGGCAAACTCAAGGAAAAAGGCCGTCAGCTGACGGTACTTGGCGAACGCTACCTGCCCCTTGCGCTGCTCGGGCAGATAACCACTTCGCTCCCTCCCGAGATCAGGCTGCTTCGCCTCCAGCTCGGTGATATGATGCCTACGGACAAAAAAGGGGGTCAGCAGGAGGGTGTGCGATCCATTTCCCTGGAGGGGATCGTTACCGGAAATAGAGGGCAAATGGAGTTTATTCTGGCCAAATACATACGCAAACTCGCTGGATATTCCTTTATTATTTCCGCTATTGTTTTAGAGAAAGCAGCCGATAGTTATAATGATGCCGAGGTGCTGAGTTTCACTGTCGAGATAAAGGCGGCGCTTGATTCGACAAAATTGAACGAAGAGAATAAGGGTTGAGCAATGGCAGTATCCATTCCCCATCTGAGCAGGCACAACATGATCGTTATCGGCACCTGCCTGGCGGTTGTTCTTGTCGCCGTCATCCTCGGCCCGGCGCTGCAGATCGTGCAGAAAACCTCACTGGAGCGAAGGATCAGCGAGGCCAGGAGCCGGATCGAGAACCTCACGCGTGCCTCGGAATTGAGGCGGCAACTCGGCGAGCGGCTTGCCGGGCTGCAGACAACGGCAGGAGTGCAGCCGGTCGTGTTCGAGCCGCTGTCTTCCGGTGAGGCGGACCAGGTCCTCGCCGATTTGCGCAGGCTTGCCGAGAATTCCGGGATCCTGCTGGCCGATGTCCGGCCCGATCTGGAGTCGATGGGGCAGGATTCAGAGACCATGTTGATCGGGGCAACCATGTACGGCACGATGAGCGGCTTCCAGACCATGCTGGGTGATCTTCTGGAGGTCGGCTACCTGGACCGTCTGCAGCGCATTGTCCTCGAGCCTGAAGCGCAGGGGCTCAGGCTCGAGACTGATTTCAGCGTACAGGTCAGGTAAGTGGCGATGGCGAGCAAATCGAATAAAAAAAGGGAATTGATCTTCGTTGCCCTGGCTGCGATCGCCCTCATTTACGGCGCGGTTGATTATGTTGTTCGCAGCAGCACCAGGATCAGCAGTTCAGGGGGTGGCACGGCCACGACGGAGGCTGCTTTTTCCCTTGTCCAGGAAGAGCTGAGCCCAGGCGGAGCTGCCCGCCAGCAGTCCACTGCCCTGGAGATTCTCGAGGGGCTGTCCGCTGCCTGGCCCGATGACGTCTTTGCAGCTGTTGCCGTGGCTGACGAGGAGCAGGCAGACGAGCAGGAAACTCCGCCGGCAGAAGCGGTGACCCTGACCTATTCCGGCTACATGAATATGGGAGAGAAAATCCTCGCCGTGATCAACGGCATCGAATACCGGATCGGCGATCTGGTAGAGGGTTTTGTGCTGAAAGAAATAGATCCGATGGAAATTATAATGGAAAAAAACGGCAGACCGACGCATGTTCCCTTCAGAAGGATTGACTGATCATGAATACATTTACCAAGGACAATGCCGGGACTGAGCGGCCGGGCAGGTTGTCCCTTTCTCCTGCCATGGTATTACTTGCGGCACTGTTTCTGCTCTTCGGCTGCGCGACCCCGGCGGATAAAAAAGACCTGGTCTACGAGGAATGGAAGGCCAGGGCGGCAACCTCCCAGCCGACCGTGCCGTCCGGCTCCAGCCGCCGGGCAGCCCAGGCAGCGGCGCAGCGCCACGCTGAGAAATCGGCAACACAAGGCCCCACTGCAGCGGCCCCAAAGGATCGGGTGACGGCAGACGATCTTCCCGACACGAAGATCTCCATAACCTTTGTCGACGCCGAGCTGTCGACTGTGCTGCGCGCTCTGGGCAGGATCGCCGACCAGAATATCATCATCAATCCCAGTGTCCAGGGGCTGGTCAACACCCACATCGTCGACACCCCGTGGAATGATGTTTTTCTCGGCCTGATCAGGACCTACGGCCTGTTTTTGTCCAAGGAGGGAAATCTCCTGCAGATACAGTCCATAGACGATCTCAAGCTGCAGGTGGAGCGTGAGGCGCTGCTCGAGGAGCAGCGGCAGGTCGCGCCGCTGGTCAACAGGATCGTGCCCATCGAGTTTTCCGATCCGGCCAGGATCGCCGAATCCATTACCCTTCTGCTCGGCAAGAATGACAAGGGCGAGCCGCGGGGATCGGTATCTGTCGATATCCACTCCCATTCACTGATCATCCAGGACAGCGAGGACAACATCAACAACCTGCTTGCCCATATCGATCAGCTGGACCGGCCCACCCCGCAGATCCTCATCGAAGCGCACATCATAGAGACAAACAAGGATACGGCCCGGGAGCTTGGGGTGCAGTGGGGCTGGCTGATGGTTGAAGAGCTCGACGTCCGCGATCAGTCCGTGGCCTACACGTCCGGCGGGATCAACGGCACCTACAACGAAGATACCGGCAAAGTGGAGTACGATCCCGGTGTCTACGGGACCAACCGCAGCGGTATCGGCGGTCAGGGCTTCGGCATCGATCTGCCTGCCGCCGCCATTGGCTCGGTGAACCCGGTCGCCGCCGGTTTCCTGCACTTCAACATGGCGGGCAATATCCTCGACATGCAGCTTTCTGCCCTGCAGAAGGCGGGCAAGGTCAACATCATCTCGCAGCCCTCGATCGCGACCCTGGATAATATTCAGGCCAATATTGAAAGCGGTGTCGAGGTGCCGTTCCAGACAGTTGACAAAAACAACAATATCAAGGTGGAATACAAGGACGCCGTGCTCCGCCTCACGGTGACACCGCATGTGATCTCGGACGAGATGGTCAGACTTGACCTGCAGACCACCAATGACCGGGTGGATTTCACCAACACCGTGCTCGGCAACCCGACGATCATCAAAAAGCTGGCCGAGACCAAGCTCATCGTGCGCAACGGCACGACGGTTGTCATCGCCGGTCTGTCCAAGAACCTGAAAACAGACGGCAACATCGGTGTTCCGTATCTCAAGGACGTCCCCATCCTCGGCCACCTGTTCAGCCAGGATTCACGGGCCAACCAGTTCGAAGAGATGCTGCTCTTCATAACCCCGAAAATTCTGAACGAGGGTGGCAAAATAGCACAGGCCGAGCCCGTTGCTTCCAGCATGCCGGAGAGCATACCGCAATGACGGCTTATCTGTTGAATAACAAGATGATTTTGGGGAAAGGATAAACGGCTGTGCGCAAAGTAAGAAAACGTCTGGGTGAAATCCTCGTGGAGGAGGGGCTGCTGACGGAAGAGCAGCTCGCACGGAGCCTTGCCGAGCAGAAAAAAGCCGGTCTCAAGCTCGGCGACTACCTGATCAACAGCGGCATTGTCTTCGAGGACCAGATTATCTCGGCCCTCAGCCGCCAGTTCCAGATCGACAAGTATGACCCGGAGATAAACAGGACCGGACCGGAGGTGGCATCGCTGATCCCCCACTCGATGGCGTTCAAGAATCAGCTGGTGCCCCTCGAGCAGGACGCCTTTGTTTTGAAAATAGCCATGGTCGACCCGCTGGACATTTCCGCCCTTGACCTGGTTGAAAACCACACCGGCATGGAGGTGGAGCCGCTTATCTGCTCAAAGAGCGAGTTTGCCCTGCTGATGAACGGGATTTACGGTATCCGCTCGGATTTGGACGAGGCCATCGGCAACCTGGGACTTGCTGAGGACGACCACAAGGAGATTAAAGGCGCGGAGACGCTTGGCGTGCTGGAGGACAGCGCCGACGCCGCCCCGGTCATCCGCCTGACCAACTCCATCCTGCGCCAGGCGGTAAAGGAAAAGGCCAGCGACATTCACATCAGCCCGGACCAGAAAAAGGCCCAGGTCCGTCTCCGCATCGACGGCAAGCTTCACGAAATTCCGCCACCGCCGCGGACCATGCTGGGCGGCATCATCTCGCGGGTAAAAATCCTCGCCCAGATGGACATCGCCAACACCCGGATTCCTCAGGACGGCCGGTTCAACATCGAGGTGGATGGTCAGGAGATCAATATCCGCGCCTCGACGCTGCCCACCATTTACGGGGAAAACCTCGTGCTGAGGCTGCTCTACGTCTCCGCCGGGGCGCTGCCCTTGAAAAAACTGGGGCTCGAGCAGGATGACCTGGACAAGCTGATGCACATGGTGAGACAGCCGTACGGCATGTTTCTGTCGGTGGGACCCACCGGAAGCGGCAAATCGAGCAGCCTCTATGCCATCTTAAACGAGATCGCCACCGTGGAGGCCAATATCATCACCCTCGAGGACCCGGTGGAATTCCGGATGGAGAACGTTCGCCAGGTGCAGTTGAACCGCAGGGCCGGGATGACCTTCTCATCGGGGCTGCGCGCCATTCTCCGCCAGGATCCCAACATCATCATGGTGGGTGAAATCCGCGACAATGAAACTGCCCATATCGCCACCCAGGCGGCGCTCACCGGCCATCTCGTTCTTTCCACCCTGCACACCAACAACGCGACCAGCACCATCAGCAGGCTGCAGAACATGGGCGTTGAGCCATTCCTGGTTTCCGCCTCGCTGCTCGGCGTGGCGGCCCAGCGGTTGATGCGTCGCATCTGCCCGAACTGCATTGAAGCCTATGAACCGCCTCCCGGGATGGTCGAATTCTGGGGCCTGCAGGATTATCCCGAGCCCAGGTTCAGCCGGGGCAGGGGCTGTTCGTTGTGCATGAATACCGGCTACAAGGGCAGGGTGGGGATATTTGAGATCCTGGCGGTCGACGACCATGTGCGGGAGATGATTTTCAGCAGCAGATCGTCCGAGGATATCACCGGTGAGCTTGTCCGGGCGGGCAAGCTGCGTCTGTTGAAAACGAGCGCCGCGGACAAGATCGCCCAGGGGATCACGACGTTCCAGGAAGCGACGGAAACCGTGGTCCTCAACCAGTGATAAGGTTTGTAAACGTTTCGTTTTGTTTTCGTCAGGTAACACGTTGAGCATTCTTTATGGCTATCTATTCATTTAGCGGCAGGGACCAGCAGGGAGAAAAAATCAGCGGCCAGGTCGATGCGCTCACCATCGACGAGGCCCGCAGTCTGCTCCTCGGCAGGGATGTGATACCCCTTGATCTCAAGGAGTACAAGGGACGCTCCGCCGGGTCAGGGGCGTTTTCCCTGCGCGCCAGGGTAAAAACCCCCGAACTGCTCCTCTTCACCAAGCAGCTGCGGACGATGCTCAATGCCGGACTCACCTTCGTCAGGATTCTCGGCATTCTCAGGGAGCAGTCGGTCAACAGGACCCTGATCACCGCCCTTGACCAGATGGACAAGGACATCGGTGAGGGCGGCACCCTGACGGATGCCTTCCTGAAACAGGGCCACATCTTCCCTCCGCTCTACTGCAGCCTGATCCGGGCCGGCGAGGTGAGCGGTACGCTGCCCGAGGTCCTTGACCGGTTGATCTACATCAGCGAACATGAGTACCGGCTGCGCGAGGATATCAAGGCGGCGCTCCGTTACCCGAAGATGGTCGTGGCGGCGCTCGGCCTGGCCTTTTTCGTCCTGCTGACTTTTGTCATCCCCAAATTTGTCGGCGTTTTCCAGAGCGCCGGACTGGAACTCCCGCTGCCGACCCGGATATGCCTTGCCATGTACAACGGGCTGCAGCACTACTGGTATTATCTTCTCGGCGGCTCCATCGCTGCCTACCTGCTGCTCCGCTGGTACGGGAAAACCCTCTCCGGCGCTTACCTGCGCGACCTGATCCAGCTGCGGCTGCCGATCATCGGGCCGCTCTTCAACAAGGCGGCCATGTCCCGCTTTGCCAGCATTCTCTCCATCCTCACCGCCAGCGGCGTCACCATCCTCAGCTCGATGACCATCATCTCTGATGCCATCGGCAACAGCGCCATCGCCCGGGAGTTTGACCGGCTCTCTGAGCAGATGGAGGAGGGCCACGGGATCGCCAAGCCGCTAAAGGAGGCGAAGTTCTTTCCGCCGATGGTGGTCAACATGGTGGCGATCGGCGAGGAGGCCGGCTCGCTCGAGGAGATGCTGCGCCAGATCGCCAGCCACTATGACGAAGAGGTCGAGTACACCACGAAGGGCCTCGGCGAGGCCATCGGACCGGTGCTCATTGTCTGCCTGACCGCCGTCGTCGGTTTTTTCGCACTGGCGATCTTCCTGCCCATGTGGGATCTCACCAAAATCGTTCAGTAACAACGTTGTTACGGTATACTCTTAAGGTGTAGCGTGGAAAACCGGCGGAGGGCATTGCTTCCAGACGCTGCTCTTCGGCCTGATCACCGTTGCACGACGGCTGACAGACAGGCCGTCCATGGCCTGCTGTCAGTTGCGGACCTCCTGTCCGCAACCCTTCGGGCCTGATGTCGTTCCACGGTGGGCCTCCGCGATGCGTCTTCCAGCAATGCCCCCCGCCTTCCCTGTCACAGATTTTTAGGCCGCATCCGAAAAAGGCGTATTTGAAACAGGAATGCGTTTTGTGGATGTCGTGCCACGGCGGGCCTCCGCGAGGCGTCCTCCAGCAATGCCCCCCGCCTCACTGTCACCGACAGGTGAGCACTCCTGAGAAGAAAAAAAATAGAAAAAGCAAGGGGAAACCAAAAAAAAAGCGGAAAAACAGGAATAAAACCCAAAAAAAATAAAATTGTCGGCGAAAATTTGAAAAAAATAATTCCCTACCATACAATTTTCTTAACATACAACGGTTGTTGTCCGAAAAGAGAGTAAGGAAAGGCAACTGATTATCTTGTGTCCCGCACGCTGACAGACGGCAAACGGTTGGCACCAATCACAAAACAGTCCCGGATGCCCGTTCAGGAGGCACGGGAAAAAAAGGAGAAGAAAAATGGAAAGGAAACCAATTTTACGTTCAGAAAAAGGCTTTACCCTGATCGAGATCATCTCGGTGCTGGTCCTGATCGGCATCCTGGCTGCAGTGGCCGTGCCAAAGTTTATCAACCTGCAGGCAGATGCCCGTGACAAGGCTGCCGAAGCAGCGGTCAGCGAAGGAATCGCCCAGGTCAATCTGATCTCGGCACGATATATTTTACGGACCAGTGCTGTTCCCGGAGATCTTGCTGACCTGACTGGTTTGGCCACAGACCCTCTGGTTGATCCGTATGATGCCGGTGATTTTACCGTAGACTTTGCCGATGGCGCAGCAGGAGAAATTACCATAACTGTAGCTGGCGTCGCGGGCACCAATGTTGAAGGTGCAAGTGCCACTGGCACAGCCTATCTGCCGGTTGAATAGCTTTTTCTAACTCGTTCTGCAATGACCATTTAAAAGGCCCCGGATCTGTTTTACCGGGGCCTTTGTCGTTTTGTTTTAAAATGACTTTTCAGGTGCTTCGAGGTAAAACGTGTCCCCGCGTGAACCGGCAATCCCACTGCGCAGCAGCCATGGCTTCACCATGCTGGAGCTCATCTGCGTCCTTGTGCTGACAGGCATTATCAGCGCCGTTGTCATCAGCCGGGTCATGGACAACAGTGTCGAACTGATCGCTGAGATGGAGATGGTCAAGGGGCATCTGCGCTATGCCCAGACACGGGCCATGAACAGCGACCAGAGCTGGGGCATCAACTTTTCTGGCAGCTCATACACCCTCGAGGAAAACGGCGCGGCCAGCGCTACCGCGCTGCCCGGTGAGAGCGGGGCCGTGGCGACGCTTGCCACCGGCAGCGTCAGCACGACCGCCAACCCGATCGTCTTCAACCAGTGGGGAAATCCCGGAGCCGGTGCCATTACCGTCACCGTCACTGCTGGTGCAGACAGCGAGTCGTTCACCATTTCCCCGCTCACCGGTTTTATCCCATGATGATTCCCGGCAGAGACCGCGAGCAGGTTGCAAATTGCAGCACTGCGGCAGCAGGGTTTACCCTGATCGAGGTCATCATTACCCTGACCGTCGGCGCCCTGCTGATGGCAGTCATCCTGCCCTACCTGGGAACTACGGTGACCAGGTCCGGCGAGCCGCTCACCAATCTCAGGAATACCCTGTCGATTTACCGGACCATGGAAAACATGAGTGCCGATTACCGCAGCCGCCAGGCCGGCAACACTCTTGACCTCGTGGCTCTGCAGGGTGATATCGGCGCGGAGGGCACGGACCGGAGCAACGGTTACGGGGACTACCACGTCCTGGAAAACCGCTTTATCCTCTTTGACGGCGCCGACCAGGAGACTGCCGCCGGGGGAAGCCAGCATGTCCTCAAGGTTACAATCCGGCCGGTGACTTTTGGGGCCACCTTCACGACACTTTTTACCGACGAGCTGCCGTAGGTGAGCCTGATGCGAGATAACCCGATAAACCAGACGCCGCGCTTATCAGGAAACCGGGGATTTTCTCTGCTCGAGCTGATCCTCGTCCTCGCCCTACTGGGGTTCCTCGGTTTGGCCGGCACCATGGGGTTCGTCCATTTTTCCCGCGGCTTTGTCTTCGCCAGGGAAACAACCGCCACCACCGCCAAGGGACAGCTGGCAATGATGCGGATGGCAAAGGAGCTGCAATCGCTTTCCGCTGCCTCGACAGCCACGCCGACACGGATTGTGTATACCGCCCTGCGGGCAGGAGTGGAGGAAAACCATGAGTTGCGGCTCGTTGGCGCCTCGCTTCTGCTTGACAACCAGGTGCTGGTTGACCAGGTCAGCGGGCTGGTGTTCAGTTACCACAATGATTACAACGCCGGTGCTTCGGCCTGGTCGGCGGACACGCGGCTGATCGACATCAGCCTCAGCCTGCAGGGGCCCGACGCAATCGATATCGATCTGCAGACGCGGGTCGCGCCGCGTAACATGTAAAAGGGGGATATGATGAATCACAGGCGTCGCGCTGCTCAAAACTCAGGGTATAAACGGCCATGCAGCGCCAACAACCGGGGATCGGTGCTGATCGGCATCGTTATCGTCATGGTTATTGTCGGCGCCATGGGCGCAGTGCTGCTGACCATGAACGCCACCTCCTCCGTCAACCAGTTCGGCTCGATGGATGGCTTCCGGGCCTTTTACCTGGCCGAGTCAGGCGGGCAGTACGCGATACCGGTCATCAATAAAAACATCAACAGCCCCGACACCCTGATACCAATGCTGGACGGGCACACCTTCAGCTTTGCCAACGGCGACAGCTTTCAGCTCGCACTCTCCTATGCTGAGCCTGTCTACACGCTGGTGTCAACCGGAATTCTCGATCAGGGAGCCCGTGAGCTCAACGCTACCAGGGAGATCACCTACCGGATCACCAAATTGAACGTATCCATGGACTTTCCATTTGACGATGATAAAGAGTCAATAGATGAGTTCAATGAGAATTTTGAATTTGATGGGAAGAAGGGCAAATTGAAAGGTAGAAAGAAGGACCTCGACGGGAACTCTGCCGTCAGACTCAAAGGCGATGAGACCTATCTGCGTTTCAACTGGACCAACCCCGATGCAACACTTCCGGATCTGGCTGCACACTGGTTAACCAACGATGAGTTATTGAGTTATGACGTGCAGGTTAAGGTGAAAATAGAGGAGCGCACCAAGGGGAAAACGAAAAAGGATGAGCTTCCGGAATTTCTTGTTGGGCTGACTTTTCGGGATACCGGCAGCGAAATGTACGGGTTGTCCTTCCTGAAGGTCGACGACTGCTCGGATAAAGACAGTTTGCCCGAAGAATTCTGCACCTGGGGGTTGTCCCCAGGAACCCTCTATGTCGTCCTCTGGAAAAATGTGGAGGGAAGTTACAGCCTGATTGATTCTCACCAGATTGCCGGCGGTAATCTCCTCGACGGTGAGTCTCTGAGCGAGTGGGCCAGCCTGGTGGTGCAGGTTGAGGAGGAATATGTTCTAGACGGCGGCGGTAACCGGCAGGACCTCGATGGAGACGGCCATGATGACCGCCGCAACCTCATCAGCGGCTACATGCAGGGCGCTGATCTCTACCCCCGTGATACCATCGACTGGAATTTTGCCCTCTACCAAGAGATTCCCTGGGACAGCGGAAATGCCAATCCTCTCGTCGACAGTTCCCTGACCACCGAAACCTTCGGAACCGACCGCCCCCCGGAAATCGGCGTACATAATTTTGCCAACAAGGATTATGTTAATTGGGTGTACGTGGATGATTTATCTCTTCAACTCAATTCCAGCTCAGGGCAGCCCAGTTCGGTTGTCCAGTATTAGGAGTCTGCTGGAAGGGCGTGGAAAACCGGCGGGGGCATGGCTTCCAGACGCTGCTCTTCGGCCTGATCGCCGTTGCCCGACGGCTTACAGACAGGCCGTCCATGGCCTGCTGTCAGTTGCGGACCTCCTGTCCGCAACCCTCCGGGCCTGATATCGTTCCACGGCGGGCCTCCGCGAGGCGTCCTTCAGCAATGCCCCCGCCTCCCCCCTGTGCTGCTCGCCAGCATCGAACCGGGGTAATTCACAATGTGCATGATGAGCTATAGTAGGATGCTTCGAAAGGATCCTACAGCGGAACGCCATCTAGTTCGCTGACGACGACGGCGGCCTGCCGGAAGCGGTTGGAGAGCCGCTCCATGGCCTGCCTGGCCTGCTCCTGCTGCGGGAAAATCTCATCGAGGACAACGAGGAACGAGAGGTTTGATTCCCTGTTCCAGATCGGCAGGATGCGCATTTCTTCGTCCGTATCCAGGGTCGATATCAGGAAATCGTAGGCCTCCTGCAGGCTGGTGAACGCGCCGAGGCTGACGAGGACGGGGGTGAAGCTGCTGGTTTCTGAATCGGGCAGGCGGGGGAAAAAAATCTTTGTATCCACTTTCAGCCTGGCCGGATCGTCGAGATAGGGGTTGCTCTTGAGGACCAGGCGCAACCTCTCCTCGGAAAACCTGCCATAGATCCGGGTGATCATCCTGCCAAGCGACATTCCCGGCAGCACGGTCAGGTAACCGAGCTCATCAGGGGCCGCGAGGGCGGCACCATCCCCTTGTTGAGTGATGCTTTCCGGCTGAACTGCCGGCACCGCGCCTGCCGTAAACGCCGGTTCGGGCTGCGTTCCAGGTGTCTGCGCCAGGGGCGGGGCGGCCTGTTGCGGCGGCGAGACAGCGGTATCCTCTTTGAAGACGCCGCTGTAGGTCAGCAGGAGCAGGCCACAGACGAGAAAAACGGGTATGCTGACGGCAAGGACGATCCTGCGCAGGGTCCTGTACCGTCCGATCGAGGTCTCTGCAGCGCTGCTCCAGACCAGCCCCGGCGTCGCCGCTGCCTTTTCTTTTACAAGCATGGCCAGCAGGACTTTCGAACAGAGCATGATGATCCGGCGCGGATACCCTCCGGTGAGCAGGTAGATCAGCAGCAGCGACGGCAGCGGAAAAAGCTCGGGGCCGTCAGCCAGTCCCGGCCGGCACTGGCTGATCCGGTAGCGGATCAGCTGCCGGGTTTCTCTAAAGCCGAGCGGCCCAAGGGTGTGATAGGAGGTGATCCGGTCGCTGAAATTCGGCCTGCTTTTCAGGGTCTCGGTGAATTCCTCCTGGGCGAAAATGACAATTTCCAGGAGTTTGTTCTGGTTTGTTTCAAAGTTGAGGAACTCACGCAGGAGCTCAATACAGAATCCCGGCAGTTTCTGTCCCTCGTCAATAATCAGCACCGGTATAATGTCGCGGTCAACGCCCTGGTTTACGAGATAGTTCTTGATGGCCTCTTTCATCTGCCACTCGGAACTGCAGCTCTCCGTAATAGCGAATGTGCTGATGATGGTCGAGAGGAACTCCTGGGCGGAGCTGAAGTCGGGGTCAAGGATGAGATGGGCGGAAACGCTGCCGCCGCTATCGCCGAGCGTCTTGAGAAGGGCTCGGCACATGGTGCTTTTCCCGGTGCCGACCGCCCCGATAACGACGCTGAGCCCCCGGCGCAGCCGCAGGGCCAGCTCGAGCTTCTGGAGGCAATCGTGGTGCTGGATCGAATAAAAAAACAGATCCGGATCCGGTGAATTTGCAAACGGTTCCCTGGTTAACTGGAAGAGCTGGTAATAATTCACGTCATAGAGGCGGCAGTGGTAAGCGTTTCCCGTTCGTAATGATACGTGCTCCGTTGGTGGAGGTTCCCCGGTGGTTCTTTTCTTTCATGAACAGCTCATCTCGCCTGCTGGCGCTGCTTGAGAAGCGGATAGCCCATTTCTTCACGCTGGGCGACATAGGATTCGGCGACTTTCCTGGCGATGTTCCTGATGCGGCCGATATACCTGGTCCGTTCGGCAACGCTGATTGCCTTGCGGGCGTCGAGCAGGTTGAAGGTGTGTGAGCATTTGAGGCAATAGTCGTAGGCAGGTAGGATCAGGTTTTTATCCACCAGCTTGAGGGCTTCCGCTTCATAGGTGTTGAAAAAGTCGATCATCTTCTCGACATTTGCCTCTTCGAAGTTGAATGTGGAGAACTCGATTTCTGCCTGGTGGAAGATCTCCCCGTAGGTGACCTCGTCGTTCCACTTGATGTCGTAGACGGAGTTTACCCCCTGCAGGTACATGGCGATGCGTTCGAGGCCGTAGGTGATCTCCGCGGTCACCGGGTGCAGGTCGATCGAGCCGGCCTGCTGGAAGTAGGTGAACTGGGTAATTTCCATGCCGTCCAGCCACACCTCCCAGCCCAGCCCCCAGGCGCCGAGCGTCGGGGATTCCCAGTCGTCCTCGACAAACCTGATGTCATGTTCGAGAAGGTCGAGGCCAAAGCGCGTGAGGCTTTCAAGATAGAGCTCCTGGACGTCCTGGGGAGACGGCTTGATGACCACCTGGTACTGGTAATAATGCTGCAGCCGGTTCGGGTTGGCCCCGTACCTGCCGTCGGTCGGTCTGCGTGAAGGCTGGGGGTATGCCGATTTCCAGGGTTCGGGTCCGAGGGCTTTTAACAGGGTCGCCGGATGAAAGGTGCCGGCTCCGACTTCCATGTCGTAGGGCTGCTGGAGGACACAGCCCTGTTCGGCCCAGTATTTGTTCAGTTCTAAAATGATATCCTGAAAATTCATTGTGGTGTTCCTTTTTATTACAATTCGGCAGAAAATAACTCACTTGACGATGGCTAAGTAAAAAGCTTCATATGCGAGGCGCACAAAATGTATATCATGCAGGCGTACTGGATTACGTCGAAATGATATCCATTTTGTGGCAACGAAGCAGATGAAGAGTTTTTACGACGCCATCATAATTGCAATCTTGACTTTTGTCGAGCCGATCAGCATTATATCCTGTTGGCACCATAAAATCAGCAGGAAAAGAGCGTTATCAACTATTTACAGGACTTATGGAACCACAGACACTGCGTATCCGCGGGGCGCGGATGCATAATCTGAAAAATATAGATGTCGATCTGCCGAGAAATGCCCTGGTGGTTTTTACCGGGCTTTCCGGTTCGGGCAAATCGACGCTTGCCTTCGACACCCTCTATGCCGAGGGACAGCGGCGTTATGTCGAGTCGCTCTCCACCTATGCCCGCCAGTTTCTCGGCCAGATGAACAAGCCGGATGTCGATTCCCTGGAGGGACTCTCTCCGGCGGTGTCGATCGAGCAGAAAACCACCAGCAAGAATCCCCGTTCCACCGTCGGCACTGTCACCGAGATCTACGATCACCTGCGGCTGCTCTTTGCCCGCTGCGGCAGGCCCTTTTGTCCCGAATGCGGGGAGGAAATACGCTCCCAGTCCGTCGAGGACATGGTCAACACGCTGCTGTCCAAACCCGAGGGAACCAGGGTCATCCTGCTTGCCCCGATGGTTGCCGAACGCAAGGGCCGCCATGAACAGCTCATAGCCAGGATACGCAAGGAAGGATTCGTCCGGGCGCGGGTTGACGGCGACATCATGCACACCGATGATATCGCGGACCTGGACAAGAATAAAAAGCACTCAATAGAGATTGTTGTTGACCGGCTCGTGCTGAAACCCTCTGTGCGCAGGAGGCTCGCCGACTCCGTTGCCACCGCGGTGAAGGTCACCGAAGGTTTCCTGCTCGCCCTGTTCCCGGACGAGCAGAGGGAGCAGCTGTTCAGCGAACTTGCCGCCTGCCACACCTGCGGGATATCGATGCCGCCGCTCACCACCCAGTTGTTTTCCTTCAACAACCCGCGGGGCGCCTGCACCGAGTGCGGGGGACTGGGAGTAAAACAGTTTTTTGACGAGGGGTTGATTGTCCCGGACCGCAGCCTTTCTGTGGTCAACGGCGCACTTGCCCCCTGGGGCTGGAGAAGCGAGTCGACCTACACCGGCCAGATGCTCGCCGCGGTCGCCAGGCACTACGGGTTCTCACTGAAGACGCCCTTTGGCAAACTGTCGAGCGGGCACCAGAAAATCCTGCTGCACGGCTCAGGCAGCGAGGAGATAAACTTCTATTACCGCAAGGGGCGGCGGGAGATGAGTGCGGTGAAACAGTACGAGGGCGTTATCCCGCAGCTTGACCGCCGATTCCATGAGACCCAGTCACAGATGATCCGGGACGAACTGAGCCGCTACATGAACGAGCAGGTGTGCCCGGTCTGTCACGGCGCCCGCCTGCAGCCGGAGCCGCTGGCGGTGCGGATCGGTTCCCACAATATCTTTGAGCTCACCAACATGTCGATCGAGGCGCTGCTCGAACGCCTGCCGCTGCTGCCATTCAACGAACGGGAGCGCACCATCGGTGAGCCGGTGCTCAAAGAGATTGTCGACCGTCTATCGTTTTTAAGCGATGTCGGGCTCGGCTACCTGACCCTCGGCCGGACCTCTGGGACGCTTTCCGGCGGCGAGGCCCAGCGCATCAGGCTGGCATCGCAGATCGGCTCGCGCCTGGCCGGCGTCCTGTACATTCTCGATGAGCCGAGTATCGGGCTGCACCAGCGCGATAACCAGAAATTGATCAACACCCTGACGGAGCTGCGTGATCTCGGTAATACGGTCATCGTCGTCGAGCATGATACGGACACCATACTTGCCGCCGATCATATCCTCGACATGGGGCCCGGTGCCGGCGTCCATGGCGGCGACGTGGTCTACAGCGGTGACATCAAGGGGCTTCTCGGCTGCGAGGAATCGATTACCGGAGCCTATCTCTCCGACCGCGAGCGCATAGAGGTGCCGGAAAAGCGCAGAAAGGTCACCAGGCGTTCGGTCAAGGCTCTGAAGGTCAGCGGTGCCGTGGCCAATAACCTGAAAAAGGTGCGGGTCGATTTCCCGCTGGGGGTGATGACTGCGGTGACCGGTGTTTCGGGCTCCGGGAAGAGCAGCCTGGTCATGGAGACCTTGTTCAAACTGGCAAAAGTGGGGAAGGCCGGGAAACTGAAGGTTGCCGAACAGTCTGGGGTGAAGCTCAGCGGCCTTGACAAAATAGACAAGATCATCGATATCGACCAGAGTCCGATCGGCAGGACGCCGCGCTCAAATCCGGCGACCTATACCGGGGTATTTACGCCGGTGCGGGATCTCTTTTCCAAGCTGCCTGAATCGCGTGCCCGCGGTTACAAGCCGGGCCGCTTCAGTTTCAATGTCAAGGGTGGGCGCTGCGAAGCCTGCGACGGCGAGGGCGTGCTCCGTATTGCCATGCACTTCCTCCCCGACGTCTACGTGGTCTGCGAGACCTGCCAGGGCAAACGGTACAACCAGGAAACGCTCGATATCCGCTACCGGGACAAGACGATTCACGAGGTGCTGACGATGACCGTTGCCGAGGCCCTTGAATTTTTTGCAAATATCCCGGCCATCAAAAACCGGTTGCAGACCCTCTACGATGTTGGGCTCTCCTATATCAGGCTCGGACAGTCATCGGTCACGCTGTCAGGCGGTGAGGCGCAGCGGGTCAAACTTGCCAAGGAACTCTCCGGCCGCAGCCTCGGCAGCACGCTCTACATTCTCGATGAGCCGACCACCGGGCTGCACCCCGCAGATATCAAACACCTCCTCGCCGTTCTCGACCGGCTTGTTGACCAGGGCAATTCTGTTGTCGTGATAGAGCACAATCTCGACGTGATCAAGACCGCCGACTGGATCATCGACATCGGACCCGAAGGCGGAGAGGGCGGCGGCGAGGTGCTGGCCACCGGAACACCCGAAGATATTACCACGCACCGCACGTCCCATACCGGCATGTTCCTCAAACAGATTCTGGAAAACGGTATAAGCCGGTAATGGACAGGCGGTCGATACGATCTGCCGGGAAGAGGCTCTGAGCATGTAAATAACTTGCGCCTTCAGGCCAGATGCAGTTTAATGCCGACCAAACACACCAGAATGGGTTTATCTGGATTACGCATGCTTTGGAGAATTTGAGGGGGAGAGAACCGGCGAAGGGCATCGCTTCCAGATGCTGCCCTTCGGCCTTGTCGCCGTTCCACCACGGCTGACAGACAGGCCGTCCATGGCCTGCTGTCAGTTGCGGACTTCCTGTCCGCAACCCTTCGGGCCTGATGCGGTGCCCCGGCGGGCCTTCGCGATGCATCCTCCAGCAATGCCCTTCGCCTCTGCAGTTGCAGGCGAGTAGGCTCAATCCGGATGAAAACCAAAATGGCTAACAGCAATTCAACGAGGATGAACCATGACTGAAAAAAACACCACGGCGGAAGACAGCCCGAAACCGGAATTCCGCATGCAGAAAATGTTTATCAAGGATTTTTCGTTTGAGAATCCGAATGCCCCCCAGGTTTTTTATTACCCCGCAGAAAAGTGAACCCAACGTGGAGCTCAACCTGAAGCTCAACAACAAGAAGCTCGACGAGGCCCCACTGGGAAGTAACCCTGGAGATCTCCGCCAAGGTGACGGGCAAGGGAGATGATCCGAAGGTGATGTTCATCCTGGAAATCGAGCACGGGGCGGTCTTTATGCTCAAGAACATACCCGAGGAGCACCTGGCGATGGTCCTCGGCGTGGACTGCCCGACCCCTGCTTTTCCCGTTCACCAGGCAGCTGGTCAGCCAGGCTTCGGTTGATGGCGGCTTTATGCCGTTTCAGATGGAGCCGATCAATTTCATGGCGCTGTTTCAGAATGCCAAAAAGCAGAAGGAGCAGGGAACATCAAATTGACACTGGTGGGATGCACGCTTTAACCAGGATATTCCGTGGAGAAACAGCAAGAATCAATTAAAACACAATAATATCAAATGCATGTGCGGGTATTTCAAATGAAATTTTCGGGTTAAACAAAAAGGCCGTTCACCCGGTATGGGGAACGGCCTTTTCCATTTGGCAGTACAGTGAGGTTAATCCAGTCCGTAGGTGACGAAGTTGTCGATCAGGCTGGTTACACTCTTTTCGATCGCATTGTTGAACAGGGTGTCATACTGAGCGTCGGCAAATACCGATTCAGGTGATACGGCGACCCTGATACGGTTGGTCCAGATGACGTTGCCGGTGGCAGCTTCCTGGATCCAGATGCGCATCTGGACGACGGCCCTGGTCAATTCTGCCGCTGTTGTTCGCCATTTTGCCAAGACCTGCGCCGGCGGTTCCCCAGAATATTGCGTTGGAGGTTGCGCTGCTGGCCCCGAACAGGGTCTTGTCGTCAAACGGCCAGACGGTGTCATAGCCGACAAGGGCGCCGATTGATGCACCGGCGGACATCTGATTCCAGACATCGTACTGGTCAGAGCCGGCAAATCCGTAGGCAATCCGGCTGGTTCCGCCGGTGACGAACGGCAGGATACCTTTTTTCCAGGGCTCCCAGGAAGGATCCTGGCGGGTCTTGTACTCGAGGATTCGTCCCCTGACCACGTAATCGGCATTAAAATGCCTGCCGATCTTGCGGATGGTCTTTTCTGTCAACCCGTGCGTGCCGGGACTCTGCATTACCCGGTTGGTGCGTTCCATCCGCTCTTCCTGGAGGTATCCCTGGAGGATTCCCTTCATCTTTTCGGACCACTCGTTGCTCAGCTCCTGGTTGAGAGAGGTCGAGCTGCTGTCTTGATAGGCAACCAGAGCAATCAACTCCTGCTCGATCAGATACCTGAAGACATCTTCCTGAATCGGCTGGTTGAAGCCGTTTACTGCCAGGCGATCACTCAATGATTCGCCTACCTGCAGGTAGCGCCGGTGGGCGGAGACAAGCGAGTCTGCGTAGGAATAGTCAGCAAACGGCAGAATCACGACGCGCTTCCCGAAACCGGGGGCGTTCGGCCCGGCCCCTTCAGGAACGTTCAGTGTTTCAACAACGGTGTGGCCGCAACCGGCCATGATCAACGCTAAAATTCCGATGATCAGATATTTCAGCCTGTTCATAATAATCTCCCTGCCAAATGTAGTGATGATTGAGTACGACAAATTTAACGATAGTGTCACTGGTATTATATGATTCGCGGCCTCAGCAGAATGATCAGCTCACGTTTTTGCTTTATTTTCTGTTCGTAGCCAAACAGGTAGCGGACAATCGGTATCGATCCGACAACCGGCGCGAACTCGCCCTGGGTGTCCTCTACCTCGCTGATGAGTCCGCCGATGACGAGCATTTCCCCGTTTCTGACCCTGACGGTGGTACTCATCTCCCGGACGTTGACAATCGGCAGGCCCACTTCACCGCCATCCCCGAACTGTCTGTACTCGATTTCCCCCTCGAGTTCGGAGGTGACCGGGACAAGATTCATGACGATCTCCTGGTCGTCGAGTATTGTCGCGGTGAGCGCCAGGCCGACACCCGAGAGAATACGGGCTGTTTCAGCGCTATAGGTTCTCACGCCGGTTTCATTGTCTATATCGACCTCGACCGACTCTATGTAGGTGACGTTGCGGCCAACGGTCAACAGCGAAGGCTGCCCGTTCATCACGGAAAGTTTCGGATTGGAGAGAATCTTGGCATCCCCCTCCTCGTTCAGGGCATTGAGAAATACCTCAAAGCCGAGAGCGTCCATGGTGATCTTGGAGACGAAGCGGGTAGGATCGTAGATGTTGCCGTGGTCGGTACCGTTGTTGTATGAGTCTTCATTTGAAAACACATACGGCCAGACCTGCCCCTGGGTGTAATTTCCGCTGGCGTCGCTGCCGGTGGCGCCGAAGGTGACCAGCCCGGTCAGGCTCTTGTTCTTCAGCATACTCGTCCAGTTAATGCCAAGAGACGAATTGTCGGTGAGCTGCACCTCTATGATTTTGGCCTCAATGGCTATCTGCTTGTACAGTTCACTGGTGAGACTGTCAAAATAGCGCTGCAGTTCGTCAAGAAGCGGTCTTGGTGCGGTTACCGTGATAATGCCGACCGGCCTGTCAATCAGGTAGGTGACGCCCCCCGATGAGACGCGGCGTGTTGCCTGCTGCGGGGTCTCTGCCGGAACCGGTGCTTCTTCGGCACCCTCTTCAGCAGCAGCTTCCGGGGTAACTGCTTCAGTGTTCCAGAGAGCGATGATGCTGTCCATGTTCGTCCGGACATTATCCCAGATGTCGAAGGTGTTATCGTCACTCTTGAGCTCGATGGTGCCGTCGATATTGTTCGAGGCATCGTTGCTGCCCAGGACATTGCCGCCGGTCCCGGTCTTGTAGTTTGATTTAACAAACGGCATGGCAATACGGAACTGCCTGACTTCCTTGTATTTGACGACGATGGTGTTGCCCTGCATCTCATGAAAATAGTCAACCTGGCGGAGCAGGTTGTCGATGGCCCCGTAAAAATCATCGCCGGCGCTGATATCGACATCGACGAGGACATTCTGGTCGACGTCGCTGGCCCAGGAGACATTCATCTTCTTCAGGGCGGCGAGGCGCTTGAGAATATCCCACAGCGGCTGCGGCCCCCGGGTTGACTTGATGGTGGCGCCGACCTTGAGGACGGAATCCTCGCTACCCGAGAACAATTCGTCCTGCTCATCAGAATCAACCATGTAGGCGGGATTCTGATACATGACGGGAAGCGTTGCCGGTGCTTTCTTGAAGTCCGGCATCGCTGCTGCCTGCTGCTCTGGAGGTGTAATCGGCTTCTCGGTGACAGCCTGCTGTTGATGAGCGCAGGATGCTAGAAAAACCAGGAACAGAAGGACGGCAAAAGAGCGTGAAAAACGGTTGGTTAACTTCATGTTTCAGAACCTCTTCGGCAAAGATGATAGCTGATGTTTGAGCATTTAATTTGCCATTAGAACTATGGTTATCATTATTCAGCAGACACTCGATCCGTAACGTATTGCTTGAGATCTGGTCGCATTTGGAAACCGGATGTTAAGAGCGCACGATACTGGGCGGCCGCTTTGTCTTTCTGGCCGATGCTGTCGTATATGCGGGCCCTGCTCACCATTACATGCAGGGTGTCCCCATAATTTGAACTGTAGGCGTCGAGCAGTTTCAGTGCCACGTCCTTCTGGTCATTGTTTTCACTGAAAGCGGCGAAGCTGATAAGCGCTTCTTTCCTCGGCGGGTTGTCACTGACGCTCTGGCCGAAATATTCGGTGGCCTCGGCGATTTTATTCATGTTGGCAGCTGAAATGGCGCAGTAAAGCGCGGCCTTGGTGTCGGCGGGATCTTTCTGGAGCGTTTTCTGGGCGTAATGAAACGCTTTGGCGTTGAGGTTCAGCCGGCCCAGGTAGATGTTGGCAATCCTGTTTGATATCCTGGTGTTTTCGGGCCATAGTGCGTGGGCCTCTTCGTAGAGGGCAACTGCTTCTTCATAATCATCTTTTTTCTCGAGCCGCGCACCCTTGAGCAGGAGTTCCTTCGCCTGCATGATCTCGGCCGGCTGGTTTGTCGACTGTTCGATGATCAGGGCCTCTTCCTGGACCACTTCGACATCGGCTTCAAACGAGAGGTTGTCGACAGCCCGCTGGGGCCAGAGGAATTCCTTGTCCTTCGGGTAAATGACGATAGTGTTGTAGCGCTCTTCCTTCTTCAGGTCCGCAAGGTTTAAAATGATGTCAAGGGCGAAGTCCCAGGGAACATCGGTCAGCGCCAGGGTGATCGAGCCGTTCACGGCTTCATCTACAATGATGTTGAGGTCGGTGATCTGGCGGAACAGCCTGAAGACGTTGTGGAGGTCTATCTTGTAGAAATCGACGCTGATTCTCTCATTGTTGTATCCGGAGAAGGAGAAGCTGTCCTTGAGTTTCTGCATCTCGTCGGCTCTCTTCTGTTCCTCGGGGTTCAGCATGCTCACGGCCTGGTCGGGCACGGCAAAAACCGACTCGGCCACCTTGTCGGTGGGGCCGGGGGACGGTGCAGCGGCTGTCTCTGCCTGGGCCTTGAGGGATATACTCAGGTCGTTGTTGGTCTGTTTTACGTCGTAGACAATGTTTTCCGCGACGGTAAACTCGAATCGGCCGATCTGCGGCTGCTGGTTGCTGATCTCGGCTATCTTCAGGCTGGCAAATTTGTTGGCCGGTAAAACCTTGTCGAGCTGGACTGTGTCGCTGAACTGAACCCCGGCGACATCGACGATGACCCGGAAGGGATCGAACCGTTCAGTGACCGTATAGACCGGAACCGCTTCACCGGAGATCGTCATCACAAAGCCATCTGATTGAATATCAGTATTTATAGCCGTGACCACATAGGTGTCTCCCGGGGCGGCGGGCACCGGTGATACCAGGAAGGTCAAGGTGAGACAGACGATGGAGAATATGGTCAAGAATGTAGTGGTAAGCCGAGTATACATTGTTTATTCTTCTCCCTCTTTCTTTAAAACCATGGCAATTTTGTTGATTAAGGTTCTTCCGCCACGGGTAAGTGCTTGTTCTTCTATGATGACTTTGTTTTCTACGATATCTGCGACAACACCGCGCCTGCCGATCTTGGTCCCTTCTTCTATGACATATCCCTTGCCGGTGAAATCCTGCACCATGGCATACTTGTTGCTGCCAGCAACCATCAGGGCGACGAGCGTCAACTGGCCGGGCTCGAAAAGCTGCATGCCGCTCAGGATCTGGTCTCTGTCAATAATCTCATCAGGGTTTTCGTTGGTATTCACACGTTCTGTTATAAACGGCAGGAAGGGATCGGGGCGACCCTCGATCTGGTATTCGAAGGTGCTTGCGCTTTTTCTGATTTCAAGCGGTACCTGATTTACATCCTGACTCTCTGCTGGTGTTTGCTGGGCAACGGATACCGAGAGTGATCCGAAAAGAAAAAATAAGCAGGCTGCGCAAGAAGCGCGCCTGAACCTATTATGTCTGGATGTTGTATACATAAGTCTTTTCTCGGAATAAATGGTTACTTTTTCTTTTTCTTCTTATCGTCTGTCGGCAGCGGTTTATTGGTAAACCGATACGTCATCAGCTGACAATTCGAGCTGAGCAGCATTTCACCCTGCACTTTTTGCGGTGATGTCATATTGGTATTTGTCACAGAAACGATTCGATCAAGCTTGCTCACCTGATCGAAGAAAAATCCCATCGAGTGATACGGGCCGCGAATATCGATGTCCACCGGGATCTCGTCATAGAAATCCCTCGGGGTGACCGGTCGCGGCACAAAGGTGAGAAAGTCGAGCCCCGCATTGCGGCCAAGTGCGGATATGTCCTTGAGAAGTTTTGGTATTTCCTGGTCTTTCGGCAGCATTTTTGCCGCCTCCTCAAACTCTTCCTCGACCTTGGCAACCTCGGCGAGCAGCCTCGGTTTGTCCCGTTCTTTCTGCTTCAGGTCCTGAATTTCCTGGTGCAGCTGGTCACGGTTTTTTGCAAGCCCGGCGATTTTATCGCTGTTCGGCTGATAAAACAGGAAATAGAACAGCGCGATGGGGACAAGGATAAAGAGCGCGAGAAGCGCGATCTTAACATTTTTCCCCATCGGTATATATTTTTCGTCGATGAAGGCCGCAAATTTTGAGTTACTCTTTTTCATGAGTCGACACTTTCAGGAGATGATGACGGCGAATCTGCTTCGGTTTCTGCCTGTGCCCCTTCCGGTTGCGGCATGGATACGACGCAGGACAGACCGAACTCTTTGAGGTCCGTGCCCGATACCTGTTTCAGCGATGAGTTATTGAGGCTCACCGACTTGATGAAGGGCGACGTCTCCAGCTCATCCATGAACTGGGCCACGGTCTGGTTGTCAAGGGCGTAACCGGTAAGTTTGAGGCTGCTCCCCCGCTGGTTGAGGGCAGTCAGCCACATTCGGTTGTTGTCGATAAGCTTTGCAACTTCATCAAGAACATGCACCGTCAAGGACGAGTCGGATTTTAATTGATTGATGATCTGTATCTTGTTGTTCAGGTCCAGACGCTTCTTTTCAAGATCAGCAAGCTCCTGGACAACCTTGTCGAAGGATTTCTTTTCTACGGTTTTTGCGGCAATATCATCTTTGAGATTTGAAATTCTTCCCGCCTGGAGCATGCCGACCAGGCCAAGCAGAACGAGGACACTGATAAAGACAACGATGCCGGCAGCAATCTGGTTGCGTGCTTTCGCACGTTTCTTGAGTTGCCTTATCGGAAGCAGGTTAATTTTTAGCATAGGGCACCTGGTTTCAGGGATTTCCTATATTGCTGACGGCCTGATGGCTATGCCTGAGGCAATGGCCATCTCCGGTCCGACAATTTTTAGGTAATCGCGGTCTATTTTCTTATCGTTGGACGTCATGTTGACGAATGGATTGAACAGTTCAACCTCAAGACCCGTCTCATTCGCCAGGAAATCGGTAAGCCCGGTAACCTTGGAACCACCGCCGCTGAGCACGAGTTTTTTCAGCGGCGATTCTGGATAGTTGGAATGGTAGAGATCGATCGCCTTTTTGATCTCGAGAACCCATTGCGTGCAGACGGTTGAGAAAATCTTCTCAATTTCATCCTTCCTGTCTTCGGCAGGCTGGTGTCCGAGTTTGATCGCCTCCGCTTCATCAAAATCGAGATCAAATCGATTCTGGATGTGCTCGGTCAACTGCCGGCTTCCGACGACGATATCACGGGCCACCACCGACATGCCGGAAGAGATGATGTTGATGTTCATCTTGGAGGCGCCGATGTCCACCAGGGCGACATTTTCTGTTTTCGGGGTGTTGTATTCGTAGGTGTTCTCCAGCGCAAAACCGTCAACATCAACAATTGTTGCCTGCAACCCTATGTTTTCGAGCATCTCGAGGTAGTCGTCGACGATGTCTTTCTTGGCGGCGACGAGCATGACGTCGGTACGTTCATTTTCCTCGGTGCTGGTCTTGAGATCCTGGAAATCGAGATAGACGTCCTGGATGTCAAACGGGATGTATTGTTCGGCCTCTGCCATGATGTGTTCTTCAAGGGTGCTGTCGTCCATCACGGCCAGATTAACCTTTTTAACGATTACCGAGTAGCCGGAAATCGAGAAACCAACCTTCTTGCTTTTGATTTTCAGGTTTTTGAACAAGCCGGCAATTGCTTCGCCGACAACCTCAGGTTCGTTCAGTGTGCCGTCGTCAACCGCACCTTCCGGAAGCAGGGCGCTGCCGACACTGAGGACCGAATAGGCCTTATCCGTTCGCTTGAGCTGGCACACCTTGACTGCATGAGAACCGATGTCCACCCCGACGACCAATTGCTCTGAAGATAAAAACGGCAGTTTCATTGTAACGACCAGTATTTGAGTATCAATTTTTGTACAAAGAGCGGGAAGAGCCAGTAAGTAATAGACTTTCCATACTAAATTACATTTAGGACATAAAATAAATCAATTGTCAAGAAAAACGCGAAAAAAGTACAAAAAATTTTCTTACATTTAACAGGTATTTATTCGCCTCAATAACCATTTCGAAACTGGATTACCACGATATATCGACCATGTAAGCGGGCCCTGGTCAGCAGGCCTTGTAACGCTGTAAATTACTGATGGAAAAGAGAAAACATTCACTCCACGCAGAGAATACCTGATCTCTCTTGTAATATCCACCATTTTCAAGTAGCTTGGCCGGGAAGAATTGGCTCAGGGGAAATCATATGACAGAACGTTACGGGGATGCGCAGGTGAACAGGGAAGAAAAGAAGAAATCAGTTTTCAGGGAATACGCGGAGGCGATCATCATCGCCGTCCTGCTCGCCCTCTTTATCAGAACGTTTGTCATTCAGGCATTTAAAATACCATCCGGGTCCATGCTGCCAACGCTGCAGATCGGTGATCATCTCCTGGTAAACAAGTTTCTCTATGGCATCAAGGTGCCGTTTACCGGTACGCAGCTGATTCCCATAAAGGATCCGAAACATGGCGATGTCGTTGTCTTCCGCTTTCCCGAGGACCGCAAGATCGATTACATCAAGCGGGTAATCGGCGTACCTGGTGACAAGATAGAGATCATCAACAAGTCACTGATGATAAACGGCAAGAAAGTGGAAGATCCTCATGCCCATTTTGCCTCAACAGAAAATCTGCCTGCGGGGATGAGCCCGAAGGATAATTTCGGGCCGATTGTCGTCCCGCAGGGGAAACTCTTTGTTATGGGTGACAATCGGGACAACAGCTATGACAGCCGGTTCTGGGGGTATGTTGATAGTCGGGACGTACTCGGCAAGGCCCTTATCATCTACTGGTCCTGGGATATCCAGAAACCGCTGTTCTCCATCGATCGCCTCTCCTCGATACGGTGGGGGCGTCTGGCTGACATCATACGTTGATGGCGTCGTAAAAAGTCCGATCTCCTGCGTCGTGGCACTTTTTCAAGCACTCGACATACCATATGTATGCCTTCACACTTGAAAAAACACCACTTCTTGTTTATCGAAGTTTTTACTTAGCCATCGATTCTGTTTCTACGAGGTTCTCATACACTGATTATTGTTAAAAAAAGGTTCGTCGGCCTCAATCGCAGATATCTGCGACCAGGGAGGCGGCGGGCATTGCTTCCGGACGCATCGCGGAGGCCCGCCGTGGAGCTGCAACGGGCCCGGAGGGTTGCGGACAGGACGTCCGCAACTGACGGCAGGCCATGGACGGCCTGTCTGTTCGTTTCAGCAGCAGCATCGGTTTTAGATGTCGCTGATATCCGGCAACGTGCAGGGCAGCGGGCGGACTATCGTGATCGACTGCGGCGTGACGGATGCCTGGTAGACAAGAATTTTGACGCCTTTTTCGTGAGCCTCGACAAGCGTCCGGGCATAGCGCGGGTCGATGGCGGCTGCCGGTTCAAAGCGGTCGGCGTCGTCTCTCTGGACGAGGAAGAATATCACCCCGGAATGGCCCAGCTCAACAAGCCGGACCAGTTCCTGGAGATGCCTGGTCCCGCGGGCGGTGACGGCATCAGGGAACTGCGCGCACCGGTCCGTCACCAGCGTACTGCTCTTTATCTCTATATAGGTTTTGCGGCCTGCCGAGACCAGCAGCAGGTCCAGCCGGTTGCCCTCGGAGGTTGTGACCTCCCGGCTGAGGCTGTCAAATGTCTTGAATTCACTGATTCCTCCACTTTTGCAGGCCTCGGCGACGATGCGGTTGGTCAGTGAGGTATTGACGCCGACCCAGGTACTATTTACCTGGACCATTTCAAGGGTGTGCGGGTATTTCCGCTTCGGGTTGTCCGAAAACGAGTAGCAGATAACACTGCCGGGCTCCGAACATGAACGCATCGAACCGGAGTTGGGGCAGTGTATGGTCATCTCGCTGCCGTCGGGACAGCGTACGTCGGCGAGGAATCTCTTGTAGCGGCGGATCAGGGTCGCCTGCTGTAATTTCGTTGCAAATTGCATGATAATGAACTGGAATTTTGTGCTGTGTGTGCTATTAATGGAGGCTGTGGGCTGCAGCGCTGTTGGCCTTTTCGTCCAGGGCCGGGCGACGTGCAGGCCCAGCTGAACAGTAACATGACAAGTGACGACTTTTCTTTGTATGACGAACAGCCGCCGGACAGTACAACCTACTCAAAAAGGGGGAGGATGACCATGAAATTAGGTATCAACGGTCTCGGACGCATTGGCAAACTTTCTTTGTGGAGCCATGTGTCGCGCAAACATTTCTCGGAAATTGTTGTGAATATCGGCCGTAATGTCGGCAACAATCTCGAAGACCTGGCGGCCTCTATCGAACGGGATTCAACTTATGGCCGACTTGGTTCCTACCTCCATGGGCATCGCGGCGGGCGTGTTATTGAAGGACTGGACGAGGAGCACGGCTCGATGCTGATCGATGGCGTTCCGGTAAAAATCCTGAGAAAATCCCGGAACCCCAAAGATATCGCCTGGCGACAAAATGGAGTCGGGTTGGTGGTCGACACGACCGGCGCCTTCAATGATCCGACGACCGACCCCGGCGACCCCGGCGGTGCGCTGCGGGGCCATCTCGAGGCAGGTGCCGTCAAGGTGATGCTTTCGGCCCCTTTCAAGATCAAGTCAAAAGGGCTCGACATGCCGGGCGATGCAGTGACCACGGTCATGGGCATAAATGATGATGACTACATTCCCTCCCGGCACCACATTATTTCGGCAGCATCGTGCACGACCACCTGCCTGTCATACATGATCAAACCGCTGCTGGAAACGATCGGGGCCGAGAACCTGCTCAGCGCCTCCATGGTGACCGTTCATGCCGCGACAGGCAGCCAGCAGGTGCTCGACCGCCTGCCCAAGGCGGGCGCCGCTGATCTGAGGAAGAATCGTTCAATTTTGAACAACATCATTCTTACCACAACAGGAGCTGCCAAGGCGCTGGGACTTGTTATCCCGGAGATGAAGAATATCGGCTTTATTGCCGAGTCGGTCCGGATTCCGACATCGACCGGGTCATTGATCGTGCTCGTCATCAATATCCAGGATGAGCCGGGGAACCCGACCAGGCGGGAATTCATCAACGCCGTGTACCGGGATTACGCAGTGAGCAATGATTACCTGGTATTTACCGAAAAGCAGAATGTTTCTTCCGATATCATCGGACTGCCGAAAGCCGCCGCGGTTATCGAGGGGAGTGAAACCCACACGCGGACTGCCACGATCCGGGTGAACCTGTCCAGGACCGAGGCCTCGGCAGTGAGCGGTGGGGAAATGCTCGAAGTACCGGTAACCCAGGCAGTTATTTACGGATGGTACGACAACGAGCTTGGCAGTTATACCAACATGCTCGGCGACCTGACGGAAAAAGTTGCAGACAGCATGGTCTGAGAATTGCTCGATCAGACGCCTGGCAGCAGCCGATATTCCCGTTGTTGCGGCTCTTGAAAGCGCTGAGCTTTCGGCCTGGTCTGAAGCATCGATCGCAGCAGAGCTCGGGCGCTTCGATGGTGCAGCGCTTGTTGTTTGTGACGGCACCTCCGTCGCTGGCTGGGGGTGCTGCCGCCACAGCACCTTTGAAGCAGAGCTGTTGAGGATTTCGGTCCGGCCGTCAGTGCGGCGCCGGGGGCTTGGCTCCATGCTGCTGGAAGGCTTTTTCAGTTTGTACCGGCAGCAGAGCGTCGGCGAGATGTATCTTGAAGTGCGGTCCCGCAACCACGCTGCCATCACTTTTTATCTGGGCCACGGCTTTACAGAAGTCGGCAGGCGAATTAACTATTACAGACAGCCCTCCGATGATGCACTGGTATTGAAAAAAATTCTAAACCTTGGCGGGGAAGGACAGGCAAAATGAAAAGTATTCGTGATATCGACCTGAAAAACAAGCGTGTACTGGTCCGGGTGGATTTTAACGTGCCGATGGATGACGAGAAGAACATCACCGATGATATCCGCATGAAAATGGCTCTGCCGACCCTTGAATATATCCGGGCACAGGGCGGAAAGGCCGTCATCTGCTCCCATTTCGGGCGGCCTGGAGGCAAGCGGGTTGAGTCTTTCAGCATGGCTCCGGTGGCGGCGCACCTCGGCCGCCTGATGGACACCGAGGTGCAGTTTGTGCCGGACTGTGTCGGCAAGGAGGTCGAAGCAAAGGCTGCGGCTCTCCAGCCCGGAGATCTGCTTCTTCTCGAGAACCTGAGGTTTTACGGGCAGGAAACGAAAAATGATCCCCAGTTTTCAAAAGATCTTGCCCGGCTCGGCGATGTCTACATCAATGATGCCTTTGCCGTCTCCCACCGCGCCCACGCCTCGGTAAGCGGGGTTACCGCCCATGTCGCCGAAAAAGGTGCCGGCCTGCTGCTGCAGAAAGAGCTTGATTATTTCGCCAGGGCCATGGGTGATCCGGTCAGGCCGCTCGTCGCCCTGATCGGCGGGGCCAAGGTGTCATCGAAACTCGGAGCCCTGCAGAATATGCTCGACCGTGTCGACAAACTGATAATCGGCGGGGCAATGGCCAACACATTCCTGAAAAGCCAGGGAGTCGACATGGGCGGCTCGCTCGTCGAGGAGGATCTGCTGGATGCGGCGCGGACACTGGTCGATGCAGCCGAGAAGAAAGGGGTTAAAATCTACATGCCCTTTGATTTTGTCGTTGCAGACCGATTTGCAGCCGACGCGGTGACAAAGTGCGTCACCTTCCGGGATATCCCGCAGGGCTGGCTGGCACTGGACATCGGCCCGGCGACCACCACCTACTTCCAGGAGGCGCTGGCTGACGCCAGGACAATCGTCTGGAACGGTCCGATGGGAGCTTTTGAGATGGATCCGTTTGCCCGTGGGACTATGGCGCTCTGCCATGCGGTTGCTGCCTCGCATGCGCTGTCGATTACCGGCGGCGGGGACTCAAATGCAGCGGTCAAGAAGGCTGGGGAAAGCGGGAATATCAGTTATATGTCAACTGGTGGGGGCGCTTTTCTGGAATTGATGGAAGGCAAAAAACTGCCCGGCGTTGAAGCGCTGCAATAACTATAGAGAGTGGAGAACAGGATGAAGAGAAAAGCCCTTATCGCCGGAAACTGGAAAATGCACACGACCCTGGTCGATGGCTGTGCCCTTGCCGCCGGCGTTGCCAAAGCGTTTACAGATCGGCAGGACCGTGAAGTGCTGATTGCGCCTCCCTATACCATCATCAGTGAAGTGTCTCATGTCATCGGTGATTCCGGGGTGATCGTTGCCGGCCAGAACGTCTGTTGGGAGACTTCCGGCGCCTTTACCGGGGAGATTTCCCCGACCATGCTCAGGGATGCCGGAGCTTCGGCCGCGATTGTCGGCCACTCGGAGCGTCGCCAGATTTTTGGCGAAACCGATGAGCTTGTCAACAAGCGGGTACGGGGAGCGCTTAAATTCAAATTGCAGGTGATCCTCTGTGTCGGCGAGGCCCTCGAAGAACGGGAGGGCGGCACGACATTTTCGGTCCTCGAGAAACAGATTAAAACCGGGCTTGCCCAGGTCAGCGCCAGACAGATGGAAAAGGTTGTCATCGCCTATGAGCCGGTCTGGGCTATCGGCACCGGCAAGATTGCCTCAAACGAGCAGGCCCAGGAGGCCCACGCCTTCATCCGGGGGCTGGTTGAGAGTCTTTTTGAAAAAGGTGTTGCCGAGGGTTTGAGAATATTGTATGGTGGCTCGGTCAAACCTGTCAACATCGATGAGCTGATGGCCCAACCCGATATCGATGGAGCGCTGGTTGGCGGAGCCGCCCTGGATAGTGAATCATTCGGGCGGATTATTAATTTCAAGCAGAAAAAATAGAGATGCAGACCATACTGATCATCGTCCATGTTATTGTGTGCCTGTTCCTGATAGGCATCGTGCTTCTTCAGCACGGAAAGGGAGCTGACATAGGTGCCACCTTCGGTGGTTCAAGCCAGTCTCTTTTCGGCACTGAAGGACCGCTGCCGCTGTTGAACAAGATCACCACATTTGCGGCGGTTGTCTTCATGGTCACCTCGATATCTCTTGCCTACCTGTCGGCGCAAAGCGGTTCCGGCTCGGTAATGAGCTCGCTGACCAGTGAACAGCCGGCAGCGGAACAGCCGGTCCAGAAGGAAGCGGAACTCATCGTACCTGAAGAGCAGGAGGCAGTAAAGACAGCAGAGCAGGCTGTCCAGCCGGCAGAAGAGGAGAAACCGGCCCAATAGAGCAGATATAGTGCCGAAGTGGTGGAACTGGTAGACACGCTATCTTGAGGGGGTAGTGGCCCACGGTCGTGCGAGTTCGAGTCTCGCCTTCGGCACCATTTACATAAAAGGCCCGTAACTTTAATTGGTTACGGGCCTTTCGTTTTTTTGCCCCTTTAAATCTTCCGGCAAGTACCATTTTCCTTAATTGTTTTACCTGGTAGTCTTTGACTATTAGTTGTGCCCTAACCGATTTTTAGCTCGGATAAATGTTGCTATGGTATTTGAATGATCGACCATGCTTGGATTAGTTGGATTTCTTTAGTTGGATTTCTTTTTGAGAGAAACAATCCTCGACCCCATTAGAGGACTTGTTCAAAACACCACAATGTCGCACATGGTGCTACTGGTTGATAGGCGTTTTCTGTGATGGTGATGGATTAAGAAGGTTACTTTTTCTATTAAGAAATTGAACTTCGCTTCGGGTAATATTTGAACAATCCATTCTTGCAGAATGGACACTCTTCGTCATCAAGAAAAATTGTCTTTGATATTTGATTCGATGAGCAGTCTGGACATTTGGAAATTGGGGTTTGATTATCTATTTTGAATTCCTGTCCGCAAGATAGGCAGAGATGCTCTTCATCATTTCCTATGCAAAGCGCGAGACCCTCGTGATTGGGGTGATAGGCATATTTCTTCTTTCCTGTTTCCCAATCATAATAGTATGGATTTCCGTCAGACCAAGACTCAACGGTTTTCCCACAATTAGTACATTCAAATACTTTCGATTCGGCCATATAACTTGCTTTTAGTCAGACCGGATATTTGAAATAGCCGTTCTCTTTTATCCACTCTATTGCTTGCTCGTCAGTTAAGCCTTCGTGAGGAGTAGCTCTTGGAGGGCAGGCCATATTTCCGATATACCAGAGCCCCTTACTTTTTCGAACATGATACTCGTTTTCTTTCGCAATATGCCTGATACGGCTTGAAATGGCTCCTTTGGTCATAGAAGGCCTGTTGTCATATGAATAGGTGGTCATAGTTTATGTACCTAGAGCTTCAGATACTATTAGGTTCGGTGTGTAATTATAAACTGTATTTGTTGATCGATCTAATATCACTTTTTGACATGGTCATATCATAACTATCACTGATAATAATTTTGACGATATTATTGTTTGTCTTGATCTCTTTGGCTTTCATACTTCCACCATTAGTAAATTCAACTATATAGTAGTACTTGGGAGCTGTTGGTATAGGTTTTGCTGAGGGTCTGGGATGATTTTCCTCTGGTGTTTGCTTGTTTAGGGGTACTGCATGTTGATATCGCTCAGTAGATTGAAAAGGGAAAATGATTTTAGGAATATTTGCAAAATTGTTCGTCAGCAAATACGAGATACATAGAAAAAGTACAGAGGGTACGTAAGTTTTTGAAAAATTATATAAAAAAACTGGTAATTTCATTGTGATGAATTCCAATTAATGAACGTTCTTTATTGGTGCCGCTTCGTAATAGGAAATACTACTCCAGCCGTGCGTATGAGAGCTTTTACACCACCAGATCATATTGCCTTTCTTGGTCTTCTTGGGTCTAAATTTCTCACCGCACGTCGCGCAGGAAGGAGTCCAGTAATCTCCATTAAGTAATCTCCTCAGGGTAATTTCTCTGTCAAAATTGTTCAGTTTATTGAATGACTTGATGATTTTCTTTTGGTCGAATATCTCAATATTGTTAGTCTTTGCGTATTCTCTGGCAGGACCAGTAAAGCTTCCAGTTGAGCAGTAGCCACCTTTCTCAACATTCTCGGTAGCCATCTGTCCTCTCAACTGTTGGATATTCTCTCTGCTTATTTTCTGATTACCTCGATATTTCTTACATTGGACAAGATAGAGTGGTTTCCGAGGAACGCTTGTATCGTATATCCGTATATCTATGCCTTCATCAGCCCCATCTCCAGTTAATTCCGAATTGTATCCTGATGCCTCGAAAATCAAATGGCATAACAACTCGAATCGTTTCCATTCAATAGCATGAATGATTTCATCATTAAGCTGGTGGTGGTTTTTGAAAAGGTAATCTCTTATCGATAGTGAGGAATTGTTGCTTTTGCTTGTTGAGTTTGTCGAGTCACTCCTCTTTTGTTTACTGGCAAAAGATCCGGCGTGTGATGGCTCTCTAGCCTTATGTCTTGGAGTAGGTGCTTTGTCTGGGAATAATCGTTTAAATATTTGAGAAGAGATGCTCGTTTTCTTTTCGTGGAGGGTAGTAATGATAAAAGCATGGACAGAGCAGTACAGAAATATTGCAGCTAGTATCCACATAAAACCATCAGACCCGGCACCAATTATGAGTGCTGAACCTGTTACTATAAGGATAGCAAAGGAGAGGATAATGGAAGTTAAGTTTGAAAATTTATTTGATGCCATTTCTATCATAATTTAGAGCAACATCTGTGGTGCTCTTGTAGAGGTTTTTTCAGCAGATGTTTTATGTCCATTTGAGTGTAATCCATAGATAATCGTAGGTACTGATATCGGTAAAACAGTGAAATATCTTTTTGCTAAAGAAAAATTAGCCATGTTCTTAACGCTTGCAGAACGGGTTGGAAAGAACGAATATTCGTCGTAAGGTACAACCAATATTGCAAGACTCAATAAACCATTTTGAAGCCCATACTGAAATTTGTAGAAGTCTCGATATAGAGTCGTACTGTTTCCAAATTGAATTTCACCAAAAACAAGTCTCTTTGCAAAATCTCCTATTAGGCTTGGACAATGACTAAGACGTGGTTGTAGTTGCCATCCCAGTTCATCTAGAGATGTTGATAGGGACTTATTGTAAGCGGCTTGATTACGAAGTGTTGTTGACTTGGATGGATAAGAAAAATCAGGTGCCCATTGTTGAATGGATAGGACAGACTCAACTTCTTCAATCTCTTTAGCAAGCGATGCCAACAACGCCTTTCCACAGTGGAGAGATTCTCGTTCGAATAGCATGATTATTTAAGATTGTAACGAATATTGTTCTGATCTTCTCCAATCAGGTTAGCAGTGGTTAATTCCTTGAATACATGGCTAGGTTTGGATCCATTGGAAATGCCATTGCACTGCGACTTTATCCAGTTAACTAACCCTGCTTTTTTTCTCGGGCGTTTTCTGCCATCTAATACTGTGAGCCGAGTAATAACAATAGATGCGCACTCACTTAAAACCACATTCTTTTTTGGTGGTTCAACTATCGTTTTGGTAGGAATTCTTTTGCATTTGCGGCCAATCTTCTTGAGGTGGCTTATAAGGCCATTAAAGCCATGGTCGTTTGAAATAATATTGAACTCTATTTCAGGTCCTGCAGATTCATGGAATCGACCAAGTTGAAATGCTATATGGAAGTCAAGGTTGTTTGAGCCCATTGTGCTGACCCCAATGATTTCAATACTACAAAATTCATTTGTCGGTATTGAGCCGAATTTTATTTGAGTGTTCTTTGGTCCACAGAAAACCAGTATCCGACCGTAATCTGAGAGTTTAAGCTCCTTAAGGGAACCTGTGTTTTCGTAGTCAACGAAAGCCCATTTCATTCCTGATCTCCGCTTTTGGGAGTTGGTGATTAAGATTCAACTGGAATAATCTTATTATTTTAGCAGGATAGAGTTGGAAAAGTCGAGGGACAATTTGTTAGGTTACATTGTGGTATGTCTGCTATGTTAAGAAACGCTTCATTGCATTCTTATAGGAATATGTCAATTCTGATTGTTATAAGAATGATTCTTAACTATTAGAAATTACTTTGCAAATTTGTTTTGGTTGGGTTACCCCTAACTATTGCAGTAACCTATCAAGTGATCTGATAATATAATTAATACAAATACATCATCATAATGGGAAAATTACATTTAGGCGAAAATATGATCGACATTCCGGACTTGTTAAAATTTGGATATTTTCCAGCAGAATTACCACCTCCTTTCAATACAGATTCATTTGCAGAAGCAGTGGCTGGCGATTTTGTTGATATATTAGGTCTACCTGAAGCTATTACTAGTGTTAAAAAATCTGCTAGCACAATCAAATATAATCTTGCAAGGGTTGGAACATTAAGGCGAACCTTGGAAATACCAAATCCCATTCATCAGTACAGACTCTCAAAAGAAATATCAAATAACTGGGAGACATCTAAATTCATTATCGATGATAGTGATATCTCTATAAGTAAACCGATTATAGACGAATCAAGTGATAGAGCATTAACACGGAAAAAAAGATTAGACGAGATCCCCTTGCAAAGGGCTCATTATTGCACGCTGATCGACAGTTTGGGGCTCATTATTGCACGCTGATCGACAGTTTGGGGACTTTCAACTTTACCTCTCCAGCGCGGGTATGCAGATCACGCTCATAGTAACCAGCCCTTGTATCAGTGCGAGATTCGGTTCGCTCATACCTCGTTGCGTTACATAAAGCATCAGCTTCGGCGTCAAGCATTGAATTTAATGTTTCTTCGACCGTCGTGCGAACCAACTCACCCAAGTGATTCTGTACTTCAGATTCGTTAATCTCAATGACATTGCCAAGCTTCTTAGTGTATTGTTCCTTCATGGTGGCCTCTCCTCAAGTGGTTTATGGTTTGTTTGGCGACTGCCAATTAACCACGTTGAGGCCACCTCTTCAAAAAAATGTGCGAAAAATATTATACGTTATCTTATCGACACCGTTAGAGGATTTGCTCAGAAGCACCACAATGTCACATATGGTGCTATTTCTTGATAGGTGCTTTTCAGACTAACCGTCTTTATAAGCCGGCCCTGCCGCAACGATAACTTTTAGTGATCAGTTTGTCGTTTTTATAGTCCCAAATAAATATGTCGATATATTGAAAATCCCCTAGACGATCATGATGTACAGATGTTCCTGCTGCGATTACTTTACCCTCGTAGAACATTGCTCTGCTATATTCCGGAATTTTCTCTTTAGATAAATAGTGTAAGACATTACCGTATGTATCTGAAATAGCAATTCCCCTGAAATCTGCCCTCGAAAGTATCTCCTCATGCTGCTCAATGTTCTGATAATCATATATCAACCTGTAGCTTGGGAGCATGAAATTGGAATAAGTCTGATTAGTTCTCGTATTTACAATTTTCACCTTGTATGGCGTTTGAACTCCATTATTAAATACACTGGCATCCTCGCCGACATATTCTATGAAAAGGTCTTCTCTTAATGACTCGACGGGGCCAAGGTTTGCATTGTCCGGATCAGGCGAAGCCAATGTATACTCAAGTTTTTGGGATTTCTTCTCTTTGATGAAATAAACGTAATAATCCGTGTCGTTGGTCGTATAATACATTCTTTCATTGTCCAGCGACTTCATTTTCACTCTGACGTTAGGATCCTCATATAGAGGGTAGGATTTCTTCTCTCCGTACAACTCTATAAAAGCAAAATATTTTAAATCATTTACGACATCTCTTCCGAACAGTAAGCTTCCATTGATTATGCTTAGATGGATATTTCCAAATATGCTTTTGCGATGAATTACCTCTGTCTGCGTTTTAACCTCTATTGTTTCTTCATCCACGTTCATTAGCTCTTCCAGGCCAAACGATAAAAGAGCGACCGATTGACTTGAGTAAGCTGTTTTTGAAGGTTCACTCATGATAGCGTGCATTACTGATAATTCCGATCGAGTCTCTTGTTTTTTTAGTAAGCACAGGACATCCCCGTCCTCAACTTTGAGATCAAGAAGGGTGTAAAAAGTATGTGGGATAATCTGTTCATGTACCATGATACAACCGGGCAGCATTGACCCCAGCATCATGAACACGCAGAATATGAAAGAGTCGTGGAGTTTTTGTTTTGTATTCACGAGAGGAAATCTATTTGCATTTTAATTATGGGATTCTCATAGAGAAGTTCTGGGCTCTCTATAGCTTGTATCTTTTGTTTCTCCACGATATCAAGTGCATGCTCAGAAATCCATAGAAACACTTCCTTTCTTCTTTTTTAGTAACTGATGCGGTGGCTGCCGAAGAATCAACGACTCCAGTTTCCTAGCAGATCATGTGGGCGGGATACTGTTCCTCGATGAACCAACGTCAATGCAGAATGACCTGTTCACCTTCCGTCTTCGCACCATTGACGTAAAAACATGTAACTTTAGATAGTTACGGGTCTTTCGTGTTTTTTGTCTGAGTAACATCTGGATTTCCGATAAGTTTTTCATTTGTAGCTGTTGGGTCTCTGTTCATTGCGTTTATTCAAGATTACCCTGATATAGCTGGTGTCGAGATAAACAACACTACAATGTCGTATATGCTGTTAATGATTGCCAGGCAGGTTCGCCGGTGAAGAATGGCCGAGTGAGATATCGTTTATGGAATCACACTCGGTTTTTTATTTGTTTTCGCAGGACGGCCTCAGAAAACTGTACTCTCAAGCTATTGCTAGAGCAACAGGCGTAAATTGCTTCCTATCAGCTTGACCAATGATTTCGGCACGCTGTGCTCGGTGGCCAAGGTTTTCCATTTTGAAACATGCTCTGTAACCTCATCTATTATCCCGTCAATTGTTCGCTTGCTGAATAACGGACTCAGTGATTCAAAGCTGTAAAAATCTTCCCGGGTGAAATTGTCCCGTTTCCCATTGAGCGTCATCCAGTGACTATCTACCCAACGGCTGCCGGGCTTGTAGCTGTAGGCCAGGTCGTAAGCGGGGGCTAATTTCCATTGATGTTGATCATCGAGCATGAATGAAACGTTTTTTGAATGATCATCATGGTTTCGTGCCACAACATTGAACACCATGCGTCTGAACAGCTGCATTGCGTCATCGGCGCCTAACTTAAGCTCTCTTGCGGTCGCAAGCAGTTCAGCATACGAGAAGGAGCCTACCTGCCTGTAGCTGACATGCACCAGGCCATTTAACGTTTGTACATGGTTCTTTTTATTTCCCTGCCGGTCAAAGCGCTGGGTGACAAAATGTCGCCTTTTCCCTTCATCGAGCAGGCGGCACGGCATCATTTCTATTTCACAAGCAGTCGCCAAGAGGTAATAGACATACTCCATCGCTCCATATCCGAGCGGGTCGCCAAAGGTCTCCCTGTCTGTATTGTGTTCACTGACGCCATCAAATTTCATTATATAATGAGTAAACCCTTCCGGAGCATCTGTCTGCCCTGAGCGCACCTGTGTGAAATCACGGTTAAACGCGAGTACCGCTTTTGGCCTGGCACCACCCGCGCTGACACCCACCGACAATAAGGCCAGCATTGCTTCTTTGTCTTCCCGGCCCCGGGTGCCAAGGTTTACCTGGAAATGCTCTCGCTTATCCAGGATTTCCTGGGCAATGGCAATCAGAGACTGAATTTCGACATGCTGTGAAGCATTCAGGTTTTTCTTGCGGACAGCGGGATGGTAGGTTAAGGCGCCCATGCCGCGTTTGCCTGTGTATTTCAAGCGTTGCAGTGGGGTAATAGCAGCGGGCGATATACCCTGGCTGGCCGCCCAACTATTTAATACAGCGGTGCCGAAATCGTCAGGCAACGAGTCGGCGATCATTCCAGGCAGACCATGAAACGCTGCCGGGTCAGCTTCCGGGAATGAATATATTTTTCGGGACAACGGCATTTTTATGGGCGACAGCTCGATTCCTGTTTCGATAAAACGAGGCTCAAATTCAAAAGAGCCTCTGCCCGTTTCAGTGTCAAAACTGACAGCACCAATCGTATGTCCCCTGTATTTTACCCGGGCGACATCCATTACCATGATGGTTTATACTCCTTGCCTGGAGCTTTCTTGTCCTTGGTGCCTGACGCCCGCTGCCGCTGCTGCCCTTTGAGTTTTGCCAGCTGGATCGGGGATATTTCCTGCACAGGTAAAAACATATCAAGGTGTGCGATCATATCCATCGCTGCCAGGATAGCGACAAGATTCTCCAGCTGGACCTTGCCTTTTTCAGCGTTGAGGATGGTCCTCCTGCTCAGGCCGGATCGTGACGCTACCTCAGACTGGGTCAGGTCAGCCCGGAGCCTGGCCTGCCTCACCCTGTTGCCTAGCTCTTGCGCCATGGCACGCGGAGACATGTTTTCATGTTTCATAATGTTACCATTTGATCACATTGAACGATATTATCCTATTTAAGATGTATATATAAGCACATTAATACCTATAATAACGAATAGCAATTGGTTTAGTAAAGTACAGAAATAGTATCACTAATGGCAATAATATTGTTCAATGTGTTCAAATATGCATATTAAAATTATCGTTTTATCTCTGGTATGAAGGGATAGCCAGCTGTCCGGCTGAATTAAAAAAGGCAGGGTATATGTGTATACCCTGCCCGAAAATCCTTCCAGATGTGTGTGTTATGGTTTTACTTCTTTTTTCTAAATGCCGCGCCGGCAAGACCGGCTAACCCTGTTCCGAACAGGAGCATTGTTGCTGGTTCGGGCACAGGGCTCGCCGCCGTTAACTGGACATCACCATTGAACCGTACAAGTGCACTCTTCAGATTAGCGATGGGAAGAGAAAGTCCTGCTAGCACGACACCATGTTCCCAGTCACCAAAATGCATGTATCCGCCAAGTCCGGGACTGAACGCAAATGGATCGAGATTCTCAATGAATCTCCTGCCAGATGTGACAGGATTTCCACTGTCACCGAGGGCAAAACTGCCTAGATCAAAACTTCTGGAAACATTGTAATCAAAGTAATCCCAGGATCTACCTGTGGTATACACGCCCTGGGCATGAAAATCATAGCTCAGTGTCCAGTCATACTCCATGGACAAATCGCTTGGCAGGTTTTCATCTCCATAATATTCGGCGTAACCGATTCCGTAGAGCGGGCCGAATGCTGGACCACTTCGGTGGTCTGCATAGACAGCGAATCCTTCGAAGGTTAACGAACTGGTAAAGGTGTTAATCGGGTCTGCTGAGGCAACGCTGCCAATCGACAGCAAGAGTGTGCTCACCAGTAGTGCGAGTACCTTTTTCATAACATATATCTCCAGAGCCTAGTTAATGTGACTTTGTTCGATTAGACATCATGTACCGATAATCAATTAGGGTTGCCTAAACGTAATTACAATTATGCAATTATTGCACCACATTGTGGTATTTATGGTAACCCACAGAGATTCCAGTCAATATGTGCATCTTGTCAACTAATTGACTGGAAATAAAACTCTTTTTTTATCCGGATTTCCGGAAACATTATCCACAATACCAGACAAAAGGGATTCGGTCGGGGTGATACATGAAAGATAAACGTCGATTACACGGCTCTTCCGGTAAATGAGTACCTGTTTGCTGTAATCATCACTCAGTTGTCCAGCAGAAGCCCGTTGCCCGGCGCCGGGCATGCCTCTTTTGCTTGTCTGAAAGGAGTATCGGTAAAAGGCAAGTGACGCCGGTCCTGTCCTGGATGCCGCAGTTGGTGTGACTCCGGAATCGAATCAGCACATGATTTGAGTGGATAGAACAGGCTAGACAGAAGGCTGAGTTTCGGCGGCCCGTAACTTTGACTGGTTACGGGCCTGGTGGAAGAGAGTGACTGCCTGGCATAATCGCACTGTCGTTTTGATCCGGCACCAAGCTGATACTCAAGAGAGTGCCGGTTATGTCCAGGTGTGCTCAGCTGTTGTTTCGCTCGACTGCAGCGCGTTGCTACAGTGAAGTTCCCCCTTCATTTTTGATACGGGTTATCTCCGCCTGGATTTCATTGGCCGTTTCCTCCAGATCACTGTGGAGGGAAGATTGCTTGTCCAGGAGGTCATCTATCTTTTCTGCAAATTCTTTTCTTTTTACCTCATCTTCCATAAACAGCCAGAATTCAGACAATTTTTCGATATTTGATTTTGCATAATGAATCATTTCCTTCAAACCAGAGAGCATATCCACCGTTTTATCGAGACTTGTCTTTTCAGGTACTGTTTCTTCCGGGGTTGTCATAATCTTCTCCTTGGAGGTTTTGAGATTTACACCTGCTCTTCTTCCGTGATAAGGCAGAAAGTCAACCTGTAGACACTATTATTAGCACGGTTTGATGCTATATCAAGAACTGTGCTCTCCGTTACTTGCAGCGCTGGGAATAAAGGTTCAATTGGGCATAACGCGACTGGCTTGATCGGCGTGATCGGGCATGAGACAAGCTGTTTTGACCAATAACAAGCTGAGCACACCGAGAAAGACACTGCCATGGTGACTATTTCAAAACTGAAAACAGCCGGAGCAAATCGTTCTTAGATGATTGATATTTTTACACAAGACAGTATTATATACGTCCGGAGCGGGCTTCTGACTGGCCGGGCGTCGTTATCCGGTAAAAGAAGGCGCCTGCTTGACAAAGAGGCTGAACGTAGAAACACGTGTTGGTGAGGTTTTATACCATTGCACAGGATTTGCAGCGCATCATTATCATGTTTACCGTCATGAAGAGCGAAGCGCAGAGGGGGTTAAAAAATACCAGATCAGCGTCTTTTAGGAAGCGGCCTTTTTTCTTACAAGGTTATAAAATCACATGAATAAGCACAGAGGAGAGGAGTCATGGCACAAAAAGATGTCAAAGTAAAGGTAGTGCACAAAGGATCAGAGGAAGCCTTTTTTGCAGAGCGTGACAAAAAACTGCTCGAGGCACTGCGCGAGAAAGCAGCCAAAGAGTGCAGCGAGAAGTACTGCGAAGAACACAAATACCACTGTTTCAGGTGTGGTACGCAGAGCCTTGCTGAAATAGACGAAGGGCATGTCAAAATAGATATCTGTGTCAATAAAGACTGCGGAGCTGTCCACCTTGACCCGGGCGAGTTAAAAGAATTGATCGCCCATCAGCCAGCGTTGGGCTCTGCCAGAAAAGCTCTTTTCAGTCTTTTCGGCAAGTAGACACAGGGGCTGAACCGTAGAATGCAATTGCTGCGGAGGAGTAAACAGTTTAAAAGTACCACCAATTGAAGAGGAAATGGGCTGTTGAGCTGAGGTGACTGGCTGTCCCTGAAAAACACTGGATCCGTTGCCAGAGGGCTCTGTCCTCCGGGCTCGAATCATCTCCTTTGCTGTTCCTGGCAGAGACAACTCGTGAACAGACAGCCATTCCTCTTCAATTCGTATCCGTATCACTGCAGAAGCTGCTTATCCTGCATTATATGCGGGCTTTTTATCATCCCGGGAGAATGGCAGAAGGTCTCCTCAAGACGATGTGCCGGGCTGTTGAGGGAGGGCGCATTTTGACAGGGGCCGGCACGGGTAATGAGGCCGCTGCAGCAGGAGGGGTAGAAGTCCCTGGGGCTATGACTCGAGCATCTCGTGGATTCTGGAGATTGTCCTGGGGGCCGAGCCCTCAAAGTGATTGTTGACATAGAGAAATATCCTTGCTTGGGCAGCCCTGAGCCCAGCGATCATCTCTTTCAGGCTCGCAAGATCGGTGTCTTTGGGGGCGATAATCTGGTTCCATGTATTCTCGCTCCGCTTTTCAATAGCTTCTCTGTCAGGGCCGTGGAGCCTTATTACCGCCAGATTGCCCAGCAGCTCTTTATACTCCTCGTAGACAGCAAAGATTGAGGGCATGTAATAGCCGTGCAAAAATACGTGATGCAGATTGCTCGCCGAGAGAAAACTGAAATAGTCTGAACAGAGATAATTCGGATTCCTCAGCTCCAGACAATAGCTGAATCCCTTTGGCAGCTTTTCTGCAAATTCATGAAATCGCTCGAAGAACGCTTCCTTTGTCGCCATCTTTTTCTTGTTCAGATATTCAAACTGGAAGATCAACGGCCCAATATGGCCGGACAACGGTTCAAGGCAATCGATGAACCGGTGCAGCAGCTCGATCGACAGGAAGCAGGGATTGGGCTGCAGGGCTGCTTTCTTGTCCCTGTTGTAGTGATGTGTCAGGGTGATGCTGTTTGGAATCTTGATTGAAAAGATAAAATGTTCCGGCACTGAACGGGCGTAGTCCCGCACCGTGTCAGGTTTTGGCAGGACAACCTTGTCACCCTTGAACAGGGACCAGAACCATTGGTCAATCTCGACAGTGTCATAGTAACGGCTGTACTCCCTGAGGTAGTTGACGGGACCTTGTTCAGGGTAGATCAGGCCTCTCCAGGAGTCGTATTTCCAGGAGCAGGTTCCGATGTTGAGATGAGAGTTCATAAGGCAACCGTAATACATGCTTTTGAAAAATGAATGAGAGCATATAATTTTTTCGAAGTTTCAAATGTCTGGTCGATCTCCGGTTTGATATGGTTAACAGCGTGGTATATAGCTGAAATATCGATATATATATCGTTTTTTAGACGGTCTGGTGGTATTCTGCTTTTATGATGAAGTAATGAAAATCATATTCCGAGGCCTATTTAAATGCAGCATCCAATGAACATAAAACGAGTGACTTGTGAACTGGTCTGATCATTTTGATTCTTAATTTTTCGTTAATTCAGCAGGCAGGACGAAGACAAGCAAAGGAGGATGAAATGAAAAAAACATGGATTATCGTTTCTGTTGTTTTCTGGTCATGTTTCATAACAGCTGTTGCCGGAGCCGCCGGACTCAACATGAAGGAGGGTTTGTGGCAAATCACCACGACAGTAGATATGTCCGGAATGAGCCTGCCTCCAACATCTTTTGAACAGTGTATCACTAAACAGGATCTTGTGCCTCAGAACAATCAACCGGGCCAGAAGTGTAGTGTAGAAAGCGTCAGCCAGGAAGGCGACAGGGTCAAGTGGACCTTGCGGTGTACCACTCCCGGAGGAAATATGGAAGGAAGCGGTGATATAACATACAGAGGGAACACTTTTTCAGGCGACATGCTGATGACAATCAGCGGGCAGCAGGTGATGCAGATGAAGAGCCATATGGAGGGCCGGCGTATTGGCGACTGCCCCTAGCAGCAGGATTTACTGAGTCTGCCCTGGACAGGGCTGTATTATCCCACCTTACATGGAGGATAGACGATGCAGTTTTTTTCTTGCCGCTGCCTGCTCTTTGTCATAACTATACTCTGTTTATCAATTATCCAGCCCTGCGCCAGAGGAGCGGAGTTTTCGGCGCTGCTCTCGATTACGTCCTCGCTGGAAACCCTGGTCTACCAGCTCAATGTCAAAGACAGCGTCTATCGCCTCGAGAAGACAGCGGGCCCTGTTGATATACCCTCTGCACCCACCATCTGCGACCAGGAAACCCAGGTCTGCATCGGCTTGATCCCACAGGAAAAAAAGTACGTGGAGGAAAGGGACCTAACCAAAACCATGATGATGAACCCCGTTGCCGGCTGGGCGTTCATGCGCAGGGAGATGGATGCGGTTGCCGCTGGACAAGAGACTGTCGCAGGGTATGAATGCCAGGTGATTGAATACAGAAAGAAAGGAGATTCACGGCTTGCAAGTCGCGTATGGTTTTCAGAAGATCTCAATTTTGTCCTCAGGGAAATTACCTACGGCATGAATGTCAGCCCGGTAATGGAGATCAAGGATATTATTCCCGGTCCTGTTGATCATTTATTGTTCGAAATTCCAGATGGTTACAGAAAGATCGATTCCGCAAAGAATCAACTAAAAAGCAGCGAGGAAAAACCGAGACCCCGCAAAGCCAAAATAACCAACAAGATCCTGATCAAACCGACATTTTCTCATGCTGTCGGCCTGGAACCTGACCGCTATGTTATTATTACCGCTCAAGCAGTTGTTGCAGGCCAGACACCCGCATCTGCCGAGGTAAAAGTGAGGAGTCAGGATAAAACAATCCTGATCTCTGAGCGTATATCCCTGGAGAGTGGTGAAAGCATGTTCTGGGAGATTTCACCTGAGAAATTGCCGTATGATCTCTATGTAACAGGTGAAACGGGTGAGATTGAGGTTACCGTGGAGCAGCAGGTTGAGTCTCCCGGAAGCAAAGAAGACGGGCCTGGTGTTGCTGCCAGTGTTGCACCCGCTGAGAATCCGCCGGAATATCCCGGGAATATTGTCCTGATTCTTGATGCCTCGGGATCCATGTGGGGCCAGATCGACGGCAAGACGAAAATTGAAATTGCCAAAGAAGTGCTCACTGATCTGATCGAAAAACTGCCGCAAGATTCTGCTGTAGGGTTCGTGGCATATGGCCATCGGCGCAAAGGGGATTGCGATGATGTCGAAGAGATTATCGCCCTGAAGCGTTTGGATAAAAACAGGCTGATTTCCGAAATACAAAAGCTGAAGCCGAAAGGTAAAACCCCAATCAGCCGGTCGGTCCGCCTGACTGCCGAGCGCCTCAGGGACCTGGAAGAGACGGCCACCATTATTCTGGTCTCCGACGGTAAGGAGACCTGTGATCCCGATCCCTGTGGGCTCGTTAAAACCCTCAAGGAATCGGGGATCAGATTCATCATGCACGTTATCGGTTTTGATGTGACCAAAGAAGAAAAAGAAGAATTAGAGTGCATGGCCAGAGAGGGCGGTGGAACCTATTTCACGGCTGACAACGCCTCGGAGTTTTCTGCTGCCGCAGCTGAAGTGGTAAAGAAACATACGCCACCGCACGGATTACTGGAGATAACGGTTACCAAGAATTCAAAGCCGTTTCGCGCTCAAATAGAGCTGAAAGCTGGAGAGACCGGTGAGCGCTGGGTGCCTGCCAGCTCTTCAGCACAAACAGGGCTGGCCGAAATCAGGTTGACCCCGGGGAAATACAGTGTCAGCGTGAAAGATTCAAGCGTGAGCGGTGGTTCCGCTCCTGAGGTGAGGCTCGAAAATATCGAGATAATCGCTGGCGAAACGGTGACGCGGACAGCCGATTTTTCTGATGGCAGTATCCTGCTGACTGCATTGCGGAACGGCAAACCCCAAAAAACCACGGTCCGCTACTATCGACAGGGAGAGACAAAAAGCTTTCACAGTGAGCAGACCCATTTTAAAACGGGAGTTGTCGAGCGTAAACTGCTGCCGGGAAGCTACAGAATAGAGGTGGTCGATGACGAAATTGCAGGCAAACCCTTCATCGTTTTTGATCCTCTTGAAATTGCTCCGGGCCAGACAGTGAAAAAGACAGCAGCGTTTTTTTCCGGGGAGCTGGTCATTCATGCGACCTCTAATGGAGCGCCGATTGCAACGCCGATCGAAGTCCTGGATGAGCAGGGGAAGAAGGTTTTCAAAAACTGGACGAACTGGCCCCAAAACGGGTCCCGGATTGTTCAGCTGCCGCCCGGGGTCTACACGGTTTCTGTGATCGAATTAAAAGAACATTCGACGAAAGCCTTTGAAGGTGTGCTGATTAATACTGGAGAAACAAAGACATTGGAAGCCGTGTTCCCGTGATACAGATTTATGTTTTGCTCTTTGTGGACTGTATCGGACTGAACAGTTCTATACTCGGCGCTCTTGCATATAATCACCATAGAAACAGGTCTGGTGTTTGAATATCCGGGCCAGATCTCCACCACTGTTATCAAAGGTCTTCGACACACAATTCTTCAACAACCTTTTTACACTGTTCAAGCCGCTCTTCACAATTTTTATCTATGGGTTTTACAGGCTTGCCCATCATCGCCCCCATTGTACATCTCGTTCCATCCTCTTCACATTTTTTTTCACATGAAGCTCTTGTTTTTCGACAATCTGTGGAACACTCGGGCGTTCCATCGCGGTTGCAGCATATGCTGCAATCCCTTTTACATGTTTCCAGACAATCAAACTTTATTTCCAGACAGGCGTTCAGACCCGGATGCCTGATATCCGGTTCCTGGGAGCATTGCTCGTATTCTTTGGTACAAATCGAGATAGTATCCCGGTAACATTTTTCAAACTTTTGCAACTCTTCCAGCTTGTCCAGCTTTTGGAGCAATTCAAAATACCCCTCTGGTGCTATAGGTGTTGTAGGCAGTCCGGGATCATCCTGGTTCCCGCTAACAGTGGAGCCAGCTGAAGTGTCTGTCCCAGCTGAAAAAATGTGAGGAGCCTGAAGCAACATACAGAACAAGAACGCTGACGCAACTGCAAGACCTTTGAAAAACATACTGTTTCCTCCCCAGGGTCTGCTGATTAATCTCCATTACTTTCTTTATTAAGGGATCAGCCAGGCAATTTGCGCGAACAGGACGATGGGGCCTGGATTCCCAAACATCAGGCCCCGCTTTCTGAAAAAGAAGCGAACTACACTTCGTTTTCCCCTTTGACGTAACCAAAATTGGCGGCAATCCCGCCATCAACGTAGATCACCTGACCGTTTATAAAGCGGCCGGCATCAGAAGCCAGAAGAACCGCCGCGCCGGCCAGGTCATCGGGCGCGCCCCAGCGATTTGCAGGAGTGCGGGTCATGACGAGGTCATTGAACGGATGGCCGTCGACACGGATCGGGGCAGTCTGGGCCGTGGCGATATAGCCGGGGCCGATACCGTTGATATTGAGGTTGTATTTCGCCCATTCACAGCACATATTCTGAGTCAGGAGTTTCAAACCACCCTTTGCAGCAGCATACGCTGAGACGTTTTGGCGGCCATAAATGCTCATCATTGAACACATGTTAATGATTTTTCCGGCACGACGTTTGATCATCGAGGGAGCAACACGCCTGCTTACAATGAGCGGAGAAATCAAATCAACCTCGACGACTTGTCTGAAATCTTCCACAGCCATTTCAAGGATGGGAATGCGTTTTATGATGCCCGCATTATTCACAAGTATATCAACCGGCCCGACCTCCTTTTCAATCTGGGAGACCCCCCGATCAACATCTTTCTCGGATGTCACATCGAAATTGAGTGTATAGGCCTCGATGCCGTCTTTCTTGTATTCTTCTTTACAGGCTGCCAGCTTGGCATCGTCGATGTCATTCACGCATATCTTTGCGCCATACTGGGCAAGGCCCCTGGCAACGGCCATTCCAATACCATGCGTCCCGCCTGTGACAAGAGCCACTTTTCCAGTTAAATCAAATGATACTTTAGGCATAATATTCCTTTGCAAATTGGGTTCATAATGGGTTTTTCCAGGTGAGCCTGAAAAGATGCTCAGGCGCAAGGCTTCCCTGTCAAATCCAGGAAAATCCTATCTTATTTCCGCCATGGCGATATGGTCCATATCGGTAAAGGCCTGGTTTTCACCGGCCATGCCCCAGATGAACGTGTAGCTGCCGGTACCCGCGCCTGCATGAATAGACCAACTCGGGGAGAGCACTGCCTGCCCCTCGCGGACTACCAGGTGTCTCGTCTGTCTGGCTTCGCCCATGAAGTGAAATACAAGATCCTCATCGGTCATGTCAAAATAGAGGTATGCTTCCATGCGGCGCTGGTGCGAGTGGGGTGGCATGGTGTTCCAGATGCTGCCGGTCTCAAGCGTTGTCATGCCCATGACGAGTTGGCAGCTTTCTACCCCGCCCGGATAAATGTACTTGCGAATCGTGCGCTTGTTTGAGTTCTCCATTGCACCCATCTCTACAGGTTCGGCGTCTGCAAAGGTTATCTTTTCAATGGGAAATTCACTGTGAGCGGGGGTACTGAGTATATAAAAGCGTGCAGGGTCGGCAGTGTCGCTGCTGTTGAAGACGATTTCTCTGTTTCCCTTGCCGATGTATAAACCGTCACGCCGGGCCATATCAATTTTCTTCCCCTCGACGGTTATGTTGCCAGGTCCACCGATATTGATTACACCCATCTCCCGGCGCTCAAGCAGATATTCGGCTCCGATAACGCCAGGATCAATGTTGAGCTCAACGGGGTTTGTGGGTTCGACACCGCCGACAATAAGCCGGTCATAGAAGGTGTAGACCAGTTTTGGCTCCCCTGAGGTGAACAGGTCTTCAATTAAAAAATGTTCTCTCAGTTCGTCTGTATCGAGGATAGCTGCGTGGTCGGGGTGTATTGCGTTGCGAACCTCCATGATTCCTGTCTCCTTATGATATTTTTTAGATTATCTTCTGTTCTTCAATGGTGCCGGTAAATTTTTGTTGCAATTATCTTCTTTTGCTTCCTGCTTCGCGGTCTCAGTCCATGAGCAATGAGGGCAACCAGAGGCTGAGTAGAGGGATATAGGTAATCAGGATCAGCGTTATCAGATTTGCCAGTAGAAAAGGTAATGCAGCCTTGAATATTGTGCCAATCTGAACTTTGGAAATTGCCGAACATACATTTAGACACATGCCAACCGGAGGGGTCACCAGTCCCATTGCAAGCCCGGTAATGAGGATCACGCCGAACTGGATACCGTTGATTCCCAGCAGTTTCATGGCTGGCAGGAAAACCGGGGTCAGCAGTAATATTGCCGGGCTTACATCAACGAAGGTGCCGACCAGCAGTATGATCAAAAGTACAACAGACAGGATCACGAATATCGGCAGCTCGAGCCCGGAAACAAACAGGGCCAGACTTTGCGGAATTCTCTCCAGGGCAAGAATCCAGACATAGAGTTTTGAAAGAGCGATAATGATCATCACCGTGGCACTGGTCTGGATCGAGTCGCGCAATAGTTTTGGAACTGCTTTCAGCTCGAGCTCTCTCAACAGCAGCAGCCCGACAAAAAATGCATACAGCACTCCCAGACCGGCCGATTCAGTCGCCGTGGCCAAACCAAGCACCACGGCACCAACGACGAAAACAGGCATGATGAGTGCGGGGATGGCACGGCCCGTCAGGGCTATCTTCTCCTTACCCGAAAGGCTTACTTCCACCTTGGGGAATTTCTTGTAATAGGAAACAACCACTGTGATAATGAGCATTAACAGGCCAATCAACACGCCTGGAATCAAACCTCCCAGGAAAAGGCGTCCGACACTTTCTTCGGAAATATATGCGTAGATGACCATCGGAACACTCGGTGGAATGATCATCCCCATGGTTGACGACGCGACGGTAATACCGCTGGCAAACTCGAGGGAATACCCCTTTTTATTCATTTCTGGAATAAGGACGGCTCCGACAGAGGCTGTATCTGAAACCGATGAGCCGGATATGCCGCCAAAGATCATGCTGGCAATAACATTCACCAGCCCGAGACCTCCCCGCAAACGTCCGACAAACATGAGGCTGAAGTCAATCAGGCGGGCGGTAATACCGCCTGAATTCATCAGCAGCCCCATGAACACAAAGAGCGGCATGGCAATCATCGCGTAGGAGTTCATCCCCGCATAAAATCTTGCAGGCAGTATGGAAAGCAGCTCGGGATGAACCATCCAGAAATAGGCAAAAGCGGATAACCCGAGGGAATAGGCAATCGGCACACCAAGAATCAGAAAAAACAGCAGACTGCCAAGAAGTATCAGCATGTTTCATCTCCCTGATCCGGCTGTTCATTATGTATTACTAGAGAGATATTCACCAGGCAGAAGATGATGACGAGGCTGCAGCCGATGGGAATGCTGAACTGGAATATCCACTCCGGAACCCTCAGGACAGGTGACTCGTTGGTTCCGACCTTGCTGATCCAGGTAATGCTGTAATAGATAATTACACCGTTTAAAAAAGCGACCAGGACATGGACAGCAATATCCGCCAGGCGCTGAAGAAGTGGGGGCAGCAATTGTACGAAGTAACCGATATTGATGTGCTGTCTCCTTCGCACAGCTACTGCAGCTCCTACCGCAGTGGTATAGATGAAAAGCGTCTCCATGGCCTCGTTGCCCCCCAGGACAGAGGTGTTGAATACATAACGCAGGATCACCTGCAGGATGGTAATCAGGAGAATGAAGGTAAAAAAGGAGGCGATGATCCCGTCAAGGATGAGGCTTAACAGGTATGATACCCGTTTCAGAGAATCCATGTGTCACCGTTTCAGCAGAAATTGCCGCAAATGTCTTACAGCAGCCTCCTGAAGAGACGCAGGCAGGACATTTGCGGTATTATTAAAGAGCCTAATTACTCTTTGCTGCTTTTTGGGCGGCATTAACATCATCCCAGGAAAAATAGCCGTCATCGACATACTGTTGCCAGACCGGCCTGGCCGCCTCAGCGAATTTGGCCGTAACCTCGGGTGCAAGGGTGTTGGTTTCCAGTTTTGTCTGCAGAAAACTGTAATAATTATTTTCGGAATTGAGCCAGATGGTGTCGCTGTAAATCATTGCAGCCTTGGCTGAGGCGTCAAAAACCTGCTTCAGGTCAGCCGGGAGAGACTGATACCAGTCTGGGTTGACATAAAACGGATCAGGATGAATCTGCCAGTTCACCACCGACAGGTATTTTTGTGCTTCATAAAATTTCATATCCACGGTGTTGGAAAATGGATTTTCCTGGCCGTCAACCACCCCCGATTTCAATGCCATGTAGGTCTCGGTGTAGGCGACCATCTGCGGATTTGCACCAAGTGTTTTAAAGGTCTTGATGGTCATATCGATGGGTGGTGTCCTCATCTTGAGCCCCTTGATATCCTCAGGCATCTTGATTGGCCTGACATTATTGGTAATGTTCCGGAATCCTCCAGCAACTCCGCAGGCCGGGATGTAATAGCCGTTTTCTTTGGCGCCCTCGTTGACCTTTGTACCGAAGTCACCGCGCATGAGATTGAGCACCTGGTCTGTATTGTCAAACATGAACGGCAGTGTATAGAGCAGATACATCTTGTTGGCCCGCTCGAAAAGACCGCCGCGGCAACCCTGCAGGTTGCCGGTTTTTACCATATCAAGGACCTCGGCTTCCTTGCCGAGTACTCCTGACGTGTAGAGCTCGACCTTTATCCTGCCTCCTGAAGCTGCTTCCAGCAGATCCTTGAAATAGTACATTGATACTGATCGTGGATGAGTATCAGACTGAGAGTTTGAATATTTAAAAACGAAATCTTCGGCTCCGGCATGACCAACGAGCAGAAGGGCCAGACCCAAAAGGACAAATAATCCAGCCAGCAGATGTTTTTTCATGACGATCCCTCCTCAATAATTAAATTTTATTATAAATTGCGGCCTTATTGCCGCTTAAGGATTGCGATATCACGGCCGAATATTTTTTTATTGCTGTTATCTCCCGCTCAATTCCTCGGTCATGCTTGACGGAGGCTGGAAATGCGATACTTACGGCACCGACCAGGTCGTGCTCAAATCCGAAGACAGGCCCGGCAAGGCACATGATTCCCCGGGTAATCTCTTCGTTATCAAGTGCATAGCCCTGTTCAGCAACTGCAGCTAGCTCCTTTCTTAATTGCCCAGGATCAGTGATTGTTTTCTTTGTTACAGGGACGAGCGGCGCCTCCAGAAATTGGTCGAGGGTTTCCACAGGTGAAAATGCGAGCAATACCTTGCCGAGGCCTGTGCAATGCAGGGGGAATGTTTTGCCGATTGCAGAAAAAAGTTTGACGCCGAAATCACGGGACTCCACTTTGTCTGCGAACACTCCATGGTTGCCATCGAGAACGCCAAAATTAGCGGTATGTTCTGTTTCCTGGTGAAGATCGAGAAGAAAGGGATGGATATGATCGCGCAACTGAAAATGGGCCATTACCTCCGCACCGAGTGCAGCAAGGCGGAGACTGCCGAAATACCGTCTTGTCGTCGGGTTAAACTTGAGATATCTGAGTTCGGTGAGATCTTTGAGTATCCGATGAACCGAGGACTTTGGAAGGTCTGAGGCTTTTACTATGTCGGAGTAGGTCGCGCCTCTCTCCTGCCAGGCAACCACAATCTCAATAACGGAGAAAATCTTATGCAGCGGATTCATTTATTCTCCATATATGGACGATATTCTTATATATGGAATAATATCTTAAAAAATAGATGTCAAGTAACTTGTAAATTATTATTTTAAGGTTGTCGTTGAAAGGCACTGAGTGGGGAGATGATTTGTCTCCAAACCTCAACAAACAGGGGAGTTGTGCTGTTGACCAGCAGAACCACGCTTTTACAGGCAAATCGACCAGGCTGGCGTTAAAAAAATCCCGGCCATAAACGATCTTGCCTAAAGAGAAAAGCCAGAAAAGCTGGGCTGTTCTCTTGATTTATTCCTGTCACGTTCTTAGGGTAGGTTTCAAATTGAAGCTGTGTTGCGGTTTCAGCGTATGAGAGTTTTTCTGACTGTCAGCTGACGAGTCGGTGGTATCCTCAAAACAGTGTTGATTAATTATCCTGGAAGGAGAAATTATCATGGGAATGATGCAGGAGTTCAAGGATTTTGCAGTAAAGGGAAATGTCGTTGATATGGCTGTCGGTATCATCATCGGCGGCGCGTTTGGAAAAATTGTCTCGTCATTTGTTGCCGATGTGATCATGCCCCCTATCGGCGTCCTTCTCGGCGGAGTGGATTTCACCAGCCTGGCGATAACGCTGAAGGAGGCAGCAGGAGACGTGCCTGCAGTGGTACTGAGTTACGGGAATTTCATCCAGACGATGGTTGATTTTACCATCATCGCTTTTGCTATATTCATGGCCATCAAGTTTATGAACAGCCTGAAAAAACAGGAAGAAGAGGCGCCGGCAGCGCCTCCCGAGCCGAGCAAGGAAGAATTGCTCCTAACCGAGATACGGGACCTGCTGAAAGAAAAGAAATAGTGTGCTGGCACGGGTTCAGGTCGTCAGATCTTTCCCGGCATTAACGGGCGTTGTCAATCTGAGCCAGTAGCTGCTCAATGTCGATGGTTTGCTCCGTGTCGATTTCAAGGTCACAGAGTCGCTCATCAGCCGTGAGCGGCTCACGGGCGACCAGCTGGTGCTCAAGAATCGCAACCGTCGCATCGGAAATATCACTGCCGCTGCGGGCACGTTTGTCCACCCGGCTTCTCAGCGTTGCGGCAGCGGCGGTATAGGAGAGAATGAGAAGCGGCACAGAGAGTGATTTTGCCAGGTTGGCAAAGATCTCTCTTTGCGCACGTTTCAGGTTTGCTGCATCGATGATAACACTATAGCCTGCGGCCAGCAGGCAGCGCGCCAGTTCACCAAGCCGGGCGTACGTCTTGCCAGTTATTCTCGGGCGTGTAGATCCCTTTTTCAAAAGCAGCTGTGCTGCTGTCTGTATCATTGAAAATACGCTTGCGCTCGACATCGGAACTGACCACGATCGCCGGCATCCTGTCGGCGATTAAACGGGCTCCGGAAGATTTCCCTGTTCCCGACATCCCGTGGCTGACAAGCAGAAGCGGCGAGGGCGGGCGCGTGTAATTCCCAGCCAGGTCGAGATACCGGTCGAAGTCAGCAAGTGTCTGGACCTGTGCTTTTGAACCGGGCTGCTCCTGAACCGAAAGCAGGATATCGACCTTGGCCCGCACGAGCGCGCGGTACACCTTGTAGAAACGGAGAAGTTTCAGACCTGCGAAATCGCCGGTCAGTCTCAGGTAGCTGTTGAGAAAATGGCTGGCCTGTGTTTTTTTCCGGCGGACTTCGAGATCCATGATCAGAAAAGCGATCTCGCTGACGACGTCGATGAAACGAAGCCCGGCATTGAATTCGATACAGTCAAAGATGATAATGTCGTCCTTCCACCAGGCGATATTTCGTAAATGCATGTCCCCGTGGCACTCCCGCACGAACCCGAGCGCTTTACGCTCGGCGATTTCTGCGCCAAGGTTTTCGAGCTGCGTTCTGCTCCAGTGCTCCAGTTCAGTGAGCTGCGCCGAGTGTGCAGGATCCTGGACAGAGCGGCGAATATGCTCGAAATTCTCCAGCACCGTTTTTCGAACATGTTCTACTCCGCCCCACGCACTGCTCTTCGGGGCGGCCGCCACTGACAGATGAAACTGCGCAACTTTCTCAGCAAGCCGGGCCATAATCTCATCGCTCAGCCCGTTTTCAGGAGGTAGACAGTCAAGCTGCGCTGTTTGCGGGAACTGGGCCATTTTCACCGCATATTCGAGGGCAGGCCCGGGCCCGTTCAGCTCTATGCGCTTTGTTGAGCCGCTGATCTTCACCAGTTCAAGATATAAGTGCGGTGCCAGCCGGCGATTCAGGCGTAATTCTTCGCGGCAGTTGAGATGCCGCTTTTCTAGTGAGGAGAAATCAAGGAAGCCAAAATCGAGCGGTTTCTTGATTTTGTAGGCGAAGTCGCCGGTGAGAATGACCCAGGAAATGTGGGTTTCGATAACCTCAAAACAGCGTACCGGATGATCGTAGAGTTCCGGGTCCTGCAGGAGGTCGATCAGCCATCGTTGCCCTGATGAAGAAACATTCACTCGAATTCACCCGTGCGAGAATAAAGAGACAGCTTCCCTGCATCTATCTCTATGTATAATCATTTTCTTCTCTGGATGGTTCCCGGCTCAAAAAATTAATCGGGCCTGAGGAGCGAAGATGAATCTGCTCCCGGATCTCGGCGCGAGAATCGGCGGGTTACAGGAGTGACGGCTTGCGCTTGCGCGATCTGCTGGTAATCTTGCCGATAATGATGCCGAGCAAAAGAACGCCTCCCCCGGCGAGAAACCAGTTGATTTTTTCATCGTTTTTCAACTCTTCATTTTCCCTGGCAAGGACCGTGAGTTTCTCTTTTATTGCTTTGTTTTCGGCTGTGACGTCTGTCAGTTCCTGCTTGATTTCAATTACATTGGCGGTATCGTTTCTCAGTTTTTCAAAGGAGGCGGCGAGGGCGGATTTTTCAGCCTGGGTTGCTTTCAGTGCCTGATCTGTTTCCATAAGCGTCTGACTGAGTTCGTCAAGCTTTTGACTGCTCTGCTGTTGCTGTACGACCAGTTTCTCCTCGCTCTGCTCCTGCAGCACCTTGAGTGCTTCGTTTTCCCTGGTCAATTCATCAACAACCTGGGTCAGCGGCGGTTTGTCACTGAGAAACCGGGTGAGAATCCACCCCTCCTTGTCATTGTCCAGACGGACCAGGCTGTATGATTCGCCCCGTTCGACAACTTCGACCCGGGTACCGTCACTGACCAGGGCAACAATCTTGTAGTCTGTTCCCTGGCCTCGGCGTAAGGGAATTTCTGCGGTGGGGATGACATACTGGCTTTCAGCCCGGAGCTGGGAAGACAGCACGGGTATTGTAACGAGCTGCAGGAAAAGTGCTATCACGACTGCCGGTGCTAACGACGCTAGACCCTGGCCGCTGGCAGGGATTGATTTCTGTTGACGCTGTATCATAGTTGAAAAGCCCGGGGCTGAAGATTGCTGTTATGGAGCTTGCGTGTCTGGAACATGTCACGATCCTCTATCATGAGATTGGTTTACCAGTGCCAATCTACCCCTAAAAATCTATTCGGACAAGATTGTTGAGCAATTGATGTTTTATTTTGCCTTGCTTTGCCCTGTTCCTGTCGGCTTCCGGTACAACCTGCACCTGGCCGTATCTGTCATTGAGTCCCGTCTTCCTGCAGGTCTTTTTGTACTTCTTGACCATGCTCCTGAGTTGTCTGCAAAAAAAGGAGTCCGGACCGCAGGGTTTATGGGAACCTAGTTGAACGTGAAAGAGTAGTCAACGAGGCCAAAATGAAGAAAATGCTGTTGTAATAACAGGATACATTATGGTTGAGCAGAGCCCGCGATCCCTGCACTGGTCATGGTTCTGTCCGACCGGCGCGTGCTGATTTGAACTTACGGTAATAATTCAGGAAAAAAACATGGTCCCCGGGGTGGATTTAACGATGTTCAAGGTTATTGTTACCCGACAAAAGTGAGAGAAGAAGCTCATCGCGGCAGTCTGGCTCGCGGCAGAGCGATTCACTCGTCGGTTTGACAGGAACAAAGGAGAGAGAAGAGATGCAGTGGCTGGTTGTGCTTGATTCGGTTGAGGGGCTGAATCCAAAGACCGATACATCCCTTGCTTTGATTAACCAGGGAAGAAAGAGCAATTTCAGGGTCGATACCGCAACAATTGACAAACTGTTTTTTGACAGAGAGGCCGCCGTGATCGCCGAGGATTCAAGCGGCGCCCAGCAGTGCCGGAAGCTGGACGATTATAACCTGATCCTGATGCGCAAGGAACCTCCCTATGACATGGCCTTTCATTACGCCACACAGCTGCTCTCGCTGTCGGCAACCCTGGTTGTGAACGATCCATCGGCGCTGCGTGACTTTAATGAAAAACTGATAACCCTGCCCTTCCACCGATACATGCCTGCGACTCTGGTAAGCTCCAGTGTGGACCAGCTCATTGAATTTTTCAGACAGCATGATGGCGGCATTGTCAAGGCGCTCGACAGTTTTCAGGGGAAATCAGTGCAGCGGGTCAGCTCAGCAGACCTGAAACTGATAGATCAGTTCACCGCAGGCGGGTCGCGGCCGGTTATGGCCCAGGAGTTTCTCGACTCGGTCTATGATGGTGACAAGCGTGTCCTGATGCTTGGCGAAAAGTGCATCGGCGCATCCCTGCGCCGGCCAAAAGAAGGATATCACGCCAATTTTGCCATGAGTGATGCGCTGGCAACCACGCTTACCGCCAGGGAGCAGCAGATTGTCAATGAACTCGGCCCCTGGCTGGCGGCCCGCGGAATCCACTTTGCAGGGCTTGATTTCATTGGCGAAACACTGACGGAAATCAACATTACCTGCCCGACCGGCATCATGCAGGTCTCACAGCTCGAGGGGAGAAACCTGGCTCAGGAGATGGTCGACTATTTTGCTGCTCTCTGCAGCGCGCAGCATTAAAAGGCGATGTATGAAGGCGCTGGAAATAGACAATCTTTACAAACGCTACGGCGGCGGTGTTCAGGCCCTTGACGGCATCTCACTGACGGTTGGGGAGGGCGATTTCTTCGGACTGCTCGGCCCGAATGGTGCGGGAAAGACAACAACGATCGGAATTATTACCTCCCTGGTTACCAAGACGGCCGGTACCGTAAAAATTTTCGGCATCGATATCGATGTTGATTTTTCTGCGGCCAAACGGCTCATTGGTGTTGTGCCGCAGGAATACAATTTTTCAATTTTCGAAAAAGTTCAGGATATCGTCTGTCAGCAGGCCGGGTATTATGGCATTCCACGGCAGCAGGCCAGGCAGAGTAGTGAGAAATATCTGCGCAAGCTCGGCCTCTGGGAAAAAAGAAATGTTGCAGCCCGTGAACTATCCGGAGGCATGAAGCGGCGCCTGATGATTGCCCGCGGGCTCGTGCATGAGCCCCGCCTGCTGGTCCTTGATGAGCCGACGGCCGGAGTGGACGTCGAGCTGCGCAGGGGAATGTGGGAATTTCTGGAAGAATTCAACGCCTCGGGAAAAACCATCATCTTGACCACCCATTACCTCGAAGAAGCAGAACGGCTCTGTGACCGGATCGGGATCATCGCCGACGGGAAACTGATCGAAAACACCAGCAAGCGTGAGCTTTTGAGAAAACTCGATAAAGAGACCTTTGTCCTTGATACCAGAGATACCGTGACCGAATTGATGCCCCTTGAACCGTTCCAGTTTTCAGTGGTCGATGAGACGACCATTGAAGTGACGCTTGGCAAGGAAGAGTCGCTCAACCATCTCTTTGCGCATCTCAGCAGCCAGAACATCGTTATCGAGAGTATGAGGAACAAGAGCAACAGGCTCGAAGAGCTGTTCCTGGAGCTGGTGGAGTGATGAGTCCAAATCTTATTTCGCTGTTCAGCATTACCCGGAAGGAGTCGACCAGGATTTTTCGGATCTGGGTTCAGACGCTCGTTCCGCCTGTTATCACGATGACGCTTTATTTTATCATCTTCGGGCGACTGATCGGCTCTCAGCTGCGGGATGTCGGCGGTTATGACTACATGGCTTTTATTGCCCCGGGCCTGATCATGATGTCGATAATAACCAATTCCTATACCAATACGGTTTCAAGTTTTTTCAGTGCGAAATTCCAGCGCAACATCGAGGAGCTGCTGGTGAGTCCGACACCGGATTACATCATTGTGCTCGGCTATGTCTCCGGGGGGATGGTCCGCGGTCTCTGTGTCGGTCTTCTGGTGTCCTTCGTCAGCTTGTTTTTTACCGGGATACCGCTGTTTAACCTCGGCTATGTGATACTCTTTGCGATTTTGACAAGTTTTGTTTTCTCGCTTGCCGGAATGATCAACGGTATCTTTGCCCGAAAATTCGATGATATTTCCATTATCCCCACGTTTGTTATCACGCCGCTCACCTATTTTGGCGGCGTATTTTATTCGATATCCCTGCTGCCAGACTTCTGGCAGACATTATCCCGGGCAAACCCGATTGTCTATATGATTGACGGATTTCGCTACGGTTTCCTGGGAATTTCAGACATTCCCGTGGTCTCAGGACTCGGCATGCTGCTTCTTTTTTCGGTCGTGCTGTTTTCCGTCAATCTCTATCTGCTGAAAAAAGGAATTGGGATTCGAAGCTGATCGGTCCCGTGTAACAGGAAAATTCAACAAGGTGCACAGGTGATTCAACTTTATTTATGGGACAGCTGCCCATTCTGCAGAAAAGTCAGCAGGGCTGCCGTTGAACTCGGTCTCGTCGAAGGAGAGGATTTTGAGGTTATCCCTGCAGGACCCGGGACAGCGGGGCAGTCAGCTGTTGAGGCGCGGGGGGGCAGCCAGATGGTGCCGTTTCTTGTCGATGGTCAGACCGCCATGTATGAGAGTGATGATATCATTGCCTATCTCAGGAGCAGAAACGGTGGTGGAGAAAGCCGGGATCTCTGAAGCTGAAGTGCAGACTCCGACAGGCACTCAGGCGTGGCAGGGACGCTGCTGGGGGTAGATGTCGCTGCTGTGTGACCGGAGTGCTCTTTTGCGCAGCAGACCGATCTGCCGGGGCTCTTTCCGGGCCAGCCATGCAGCGTGCATGACAATGATATGGAAAATCTCGATCAGCTCTTTTTCTGTCACGCGGATGAAACGATCTGCGAGATGTTTTTCAGTCTTGGAGGTAAAAAACCGCAGGGCCTTGCCGCAGTCAGTGCTCCAGAAACCTCTGTCAGCCGTTATTGTATCGCTGTATTTTATGATTTCGTCAATTTCAAGCTGAATTTCAGGAGGCAGGCAGCGCTTTGCTTCTTCAATGGCTGCATCCAGATCAGCGAGTGATCGCTTGTCTATCTGGTAGCTGACCAGTTCGGCAAAATTCTTTCTGCACATCGCCACAGCCAGCTGACGAATCGAAATAGAGGTCATTCTCCCCCCCGCATACGACATCTTCCCGCCATAAATGGACATCCGGTTCCATTGGACATGCAAGTACTATTCCCGGCAAGGGATGTATTTTGTCTTGGTATTACAGTAGGTTAAGTCGGCAGGTGAAGTCGGGCCAGCGGAGTTTTCTGGATAACTGGAAAAAAAGTTTTGTGTTTCCGGAAATTGTTATAAATTGTGGATTCGTTTTTCATTCTCCGTCGTGCCGATAATGATCAGCTCGTCCGTTTCTGTTATCTCGAAATCCGGTTCCGGGCTGATTATCATTTGTTCCTCCCGTTTGATGGCGAGGATCGAACATCCTGTTTTCTCACGGATGGTGCTGTGCTTGATCGATTTACCGCCGAATTGAACACCGGCAGTAATGGACAGTACCGCCAGGCCTTCGCTGAACACGGAGATTCCATCCGGCTGGAGGATCTGGTAGATGGTTCCGGCCCCAAGCGATGCATAGGACATGACCAGGTCAGCACCGGCCATGTGCAGTTTTGACACATTTCGTTCAAGTGTCGAGCGGCTGATAATCTGGATGTCCGGCCGCAGTTGCCGGCAATAGAAGGTAAGATAAATGTTCATTTCATCACTGTGGGTCGTGACGATCACCGATCGAGCCGTTTCGATACCGGCTGCCTTGAGGGTAGAGATATCAGCCGCATCGCCGATAATGAAATTGTTGATATCGGCCACCCCCTCTGTCCTGATCGTTCGTTTTTCGACGATTCGATACTGCACGCCATGCTGGGCAAGTGTGTCGGCTGCTGCATGGCCGACACGCCCGCCCCCGAGGATGACGACCTGCACTTCGTTCTCTTTCGTAAATCTCTTTACCATGTACATCTGATCAAAGGAGGCCAGCTGCCTGGCTGACCCGGCCAGCATCAGAATGGATTTCGGGGTGATTACGGTATGGGGGGAGGAGGCGATAAACTTTCCCTCCTCCATGATGCCGATAACGGTGACACCGGTCTTCTGCCTGATATTTGCCTCGGTCAGTGATTTACCGACCAGCGCTGTCTCAAGAGCGGTCATTTCGGAAATAAGAATATCGTTGAACCTGCCGATGATATTGGTCGTCATCCCGACGCCGAGCGTTCTCCGGCTCAATGATTCTCCGAGCATCCTCATAAACTGGAACACCTGAATGTTTCCGGAAAATTCAAGAATATCGATAGAATGTTCGTGCTCTGCGTTGGTGATGATCGGCACATCCCGGTTCACTTCGCGTATGGTAAAAGAAAGATTGGTGTTGGTCAGGTCGTCATTGGTGAGTACGGCCATCGCCGCGTTTTCAATCCTCAGCGCCCGATATGTCGAAGGCCGGTCAGGTTCTCCGACGACAATCCGAAATCCCTGGTCGATTAAATCGTTTGCCAGCCCGAGGTCTGCGGTGACAATGACATAGGGAATCCCCTGTTTATCGAGGCGTTCGATGAGCCTGGTCGTGATCGGGTCAAAACTGGTCATGATGACATGACCTCTGATATCCTCCGGCAGTTCACGCGGGGTGCGTGCTTTTTCCTGGGCTTCCAGCCAGGGGGCATAAAAGAATTGGATAAATGTGAAGGGCAGCAGTATCAGCAGGAAGAGGACCCCGGAGAGCAGGACGGCCATGGTAAACAGCAGCCCGATATCGGTGTGAAAGGTAATATCTCCAAAACCCAGGGTCGACATCACGGTCATGGTCCAGTAAAAACCGGTAATCCAGCTGTAATAACGGCCCTCATAATTCATCAGCACATGAAACAGCACCGAGTAGAGGCAGATGATAAGTGCCAGAAAGAGGAGAAACTTCCGGAGCATGCCAAAATTTCGCCGGGTCGTCTTGTTCTGGAGAAAATAGATCAGTTGCGACGGGATGGTTTTCATAGCGGTGAGGGCGCAGGTTGATGGGAGAACACACGGGCGTGCCTGGCTGGTCTGCTGCACGCGTGATACCGTCTTATCATATGATTTGCAGGGATGTCATATTTGTCATATTTTGAATCAGACAACTATACCACAATGAGTCGAAATTTTGAACTCTGTGTTGAGTATTGGCGGTCATTGTGTTTTTTTACAGGTACTGCAGTAAAAATACGTTTTCTCAATTGAAGGTTCTTCATGTTGATTCCGGTGGGTTAAGATGAAAGGCAGAACAGCAGGCCTCAGGACATCTGGCAGTATGATCATAGGCGTTCTTCTTCTTTCCACCTTGTCGTGCTCGACTCTCAATCCCTGTAAAATCGGCTTTATGGGGAGTTTTACCGGTGGCGTCAGTGATATCAGCATTGCGGCAAGGAATGGTGTTATCCTGGCAATCGAGGAGGTGAACAGAACGGGCGGTATTTCCGGACGCAGGCTGGAGCTGTTGATCATGGACGATAGAGGAGACCCCGAGAGTGCCATGAGAGGTATGGAATATTTTGACAGGGAGCGCGTCGTCGGCGTTGTCGGGCCGGTGACCGCCGAAATGGCGCGGGTCGCCGCACCGCTGGCTGAGCTGAAGAGAATAATGATGATCAGTCCTACTGCAAACAGTGCGGACTTCCCGGAACGGGGGGATTTTTTTTTACCGGGTTTCCCCGGCAGACAGAAGCGAAGCGCAGATGCTGGCGGAGCTGGCTTTTACTCAAAGGGGATATCGTTTTATCTCGATACTCTATGATTTGACCAACCGGGAGTTTGCCGAGAACCGGGTACGTTATTTCATCGATTTCATCGAAGCCCTGGGTGGTTCGATTGTCCAGGCAACATCATACACAACCAGGGACGATACCGACTTCGGCCTGCTCGCTAGCCAGGCCGCAGAGGATGATCCTGATGCTGTTTACATTCTTGCCTCCGCGTCGGATCTGGCCCGTATCTGCAGTCAAATAGAAGCAACAGGGACATGATATCCCGGTGCTGACGAATGGCTGGTCGGTCACACCGGAGCTTGTTCGTCAGGCTGGCGCGGCGGTCGAGGGAATGGAATTTTTCCAGTCCTATGATCTTGACGAATACGGCTGAGGGGTACCGGACATTTCTCCATCATTATGAAAAACCGCTTTCACCAGGCGCCTGCTTATGGTGCACTCTATGGGTACGAATCAGCACAGATCGTGCTGACAGCGCTGGGACAGTTGAAAAGGAGACAGAATCTTGGCCGGCTTATCCGCGAGATCGGCGTTTTTCAGGGATTGCAGGGCACCATCGCCTTCAACCGGCAGGGGGTGACCGAGCGAACGCTGTATCACCGGAAGATCGAGAACGGTTCCATCATCCCTGCTGGCGGGGGATAGAGCGGTGAATGTCACTGTTTTTCAAGAGGTGCAGAGAATAAAGAGCAATCAGTATCGTCAGCAGCACCGCGTACCAGGGAGACCAGCTTATGGTCGCCTGAAAAGCCTCATTTTCAACCAGTTCAGGGATCAGGTCCGGATTACCACTATGAACAGCGCTGCGCTGAACCTGCATGAGCAGCGCAAAGAGTATGCCGATGAGACCATAGGCCAGATTGAAAGCCATTCCCTTGAAGCTTAGCACGGTTGCCCGCTGTTTCGAGGAGGTGACCCGATTCAAATAATGGCTGGTGAAAAAGGAGGTTAACTGCAGGCCGACGCTCACCAATGCAATGGGGATGATGCCGAAGTAGGGGACAAAGCCGGTGAGCCCCCAGAGGGCCAGAAAGGAGATGAGCCCCAGCCAGAGACAGTTCTGCTGTGGGCTGAATCTTTCCACCATATGCTCGGCAATCTTCGGGATCAGCAGGCCGAGCAGAGAGAGCAGGGGCCATGATCAGCCCGAAGCTAGCTTCCGGCAGCAGTATCAGGCGAAAATACTGGCTGGTCAGGGTGATCATCAGGCGCAGGACGTGATCGTACATCATCCCGAAAAGAATGATTGCCATGGCAAAGGGAGTTTTCATGATCCACAAACCCGCCTGCCAGGTAAGCCTGCCCGCCTGCAAGATGTTTGCCAGGGAAAACTGGTGAGAACCCGGTTCCCCTTCATCCCCGGTTTCCTTGAGTCCAAGTGTTGTCCAGAGGGAAAGAAAGGCAAGAACCAGGGTGAGGTAGACTGGGAATCGCATGCTCACCTGCTGGGAAACCGCCGCCTCCATACCCAGTAATGCCAACAGTCTATTCACCAATTCCGGGTCATAGAGCATCGCTCCAGCCGTCATGGAGATGATTCCCGCCAGGGCCTTGAGGCGCATCTGCACACTCAACACCTGCGGCCAGTGTTCCGGGTTGCCGTTCTCTACCAGAGAATCATAGGCAATCGCCTCGTCTGCCCCGCTCGCCATGGCCTCTGCCAGGCCGCTCACTATACGATTAACGAGGAAGGCCCAGAAAACCACGGTGATCGAGCTGATCGGCACAAAAGCAATGACGCTGATCTCGACGATCATCAGTACCGAGGTGAGAACCAGCAGCCGTTTGCGGCCGAGAAGATCGGCGAGTGCACCTGAGGGGACTTCAGCGCAGACGATGGTGATCGCCCAGACCGTGTTCAACAGCGCAAACTGTTCTATGGTCAAGCCGTAATCGAGAAAAAGAATGGTGAATACCGGATAGTAGAAGCGCGCATTAAAAAAAAATCCTGAAGGCGATAAACAGGCGGATATTCCTGATGGTAAATGGGGATGTGGCTTTCATGGGGTTCCTGTCTTCCGGTAAGGCGTCATCAGGAGGACTGCACGTTCAGTCGGTTCTCAAGCCACTGCACCCATAACGACAGAGTCAGGCAGAGCACCAGGTACATCCCGGTGATGGTAAGCCATACCTCGATTGTTACCTGGGTCGAGGACATAACCTGCATCCCCTGGAAGGTGAGCTCCTGGATTGATATTATCGAGACGATCGAGGAATATTTTATCGTGTTGATAAATTCATTTGCCAGCGGCGGCAGCATCAGGCGCAGAGCCTGCGGCAGGATAACCAGCCGCATCTGCTGCAGACGGTTGAGGCCGAGTGCGCGCGATGCTTCCCACTGTCCGATATCAATTGCCTGTATGCCGGCCCTGACAATTTCAGTGATATAGGCACCCTGAAAAATACCGATGGTGATTGTCCCTGAGAGAAAGGCAACAAACAGCTCCGGCGGGGCGGCAAAAATATGCAACCAGTAATTTCCCCTTTCTGAGAGCCCGCGAACAAAGGTTTCGGCACCGATGGCCGGCAGCACCTGGTCACTGACAAAGAAGTAAAAGATAAACACCAGGACAAGCGGCGGGGTGTTGCGTATCAGCTCAACGTACGTCCTGGCGCAGAGTTTGAAGAACAGCCGCCGGGATGTTCTGGCAAGGCCCATGAGCAGGCCGAGGACGGCGGCCAGCAGCATGCCCCAGGCAGAGAGCCTGATCGTGGTGAAAAGTCCTTCAAGCAGGACATTTGCCGTCCACCTGCCGCTCTCACTGTCAAAGCGGACGAGATAGGTTGGAATGATCGCCCAGTTCCAATTGTAGTTGAGCACAAAAACAAGCCGATAGATGATGAACAGCAACGATCCCGCCAGAGCGGCGACCAGAAAAATATCAAGCACGGTAAGCCGGTAGCGGGGTCTGTCCATGAGAAGGCGGCCGGAGCACGCTGCCGCTCTTCTCGCGGCAGCGTGCAGAGGAGTATCCTGGGTATCTGAGTAGCTGTAAGCTTCGGGCTATTCGACCTGGTCGGCCCATTCCCGTGTTTCAAACCAGTAATCGTGGCGTTCCTTCAGCCACCCTTCAAGCCAGACCCCGGTAATCCATGAATTGAAAAATGCCAGCGAGTCCGGGTCTCCCTTGCGCAGGGCAAAGCCGATCGGCTCCTTGGTAAAGGTTCCCTTGAGCGGCAGGTAAAGAGTGTCGCTGTATTGCAGGGCTTCGTATGCCGGTCTCGGAGCAGAGCCGACAACCGCATGGACATTGCCGTTTCTCAGTTCCTGGTAGGTCTGGGTTTCGTTCTCAAACATGCGCAGCGTAGCCTTGGGCAGGTATTTCTGGGCCGCGGCGACCGCAGAGGTGCCAAGCTTCACTGCTACCTGGACGTCGGCTTTGTTGAAATCCTCAAGGGATGAAAATCCCGCCGCTTTTTCTTTGTGGGCGACAATGGACATGCCGGAAAAATCATAGGGCTGCGTGAAGTTGACCTTCAACGCCCGCTTGGGCAGAATCCCCATGCCGCCGATGATCACGTCGAATTTTCCGGTCAGCAGCGCCGGAATTATTCCTGACCAGGCGGTCGGCACGAATTCCACCTTTACACCCATATCTTCGGCGAGCCGGGTCGCCACATCGATTTCAAACCCGATAAATTTGCCGTTCTTGTCCTTCATTGCCCACGGCTGGAAGGTGTCCATGCCGACCCGGAGAACGCCGCTTTTGACAATCTTTTCAACAGTGCTCTCCTGGACCAGCTGCTGCTGGAGTGTTGCCGCAGGGGCCGCTTGGGCGGACAGTGACAGTGCCAGCAGGGAAATGAAAAAAACATATAACAGTCTGATGCGTGTAACCATGGATTCCTCTCCGTGAATGTGCTGTTTAGTAGTAGACGTGATACGTGACAAGACTGACGGCTTGTCAGGAAATCTTGAGCCGTTTTTCCAGATACGTGACGAAAAAAAGACAGGGTAATTGTAATCATCAGATAGAGAATGGCAACGGTAAACCATATTTCAAAGGTAAGAAAGGTTTCAGAAATCAGGGCTTGTGCCTGCATCGTCAGGTCATATATGGCGATGGTCGAGACAAGTGCCGAATCCTTGATCAACGATATTGCCTGGCTGGTAAGCGGCGGCAGGATGGTGCGGATCGCCTGGGGCAGAATAATGAGCCGGTAGATATAGCTTTTTTTCATGCCAAGGCTTGCTGCTGCCTCAATCTGGCCCTGGTCAACCGAGAGGACACCCGATCTGAAAATTTCCGAGGCGTAGGCACCTTCAAAAAGACTCAAGGCAAGCACCGCTGAAGGAAAACGTTCCAGCCCGAAGAGTGGTCCAATCACAAAATAGATAAAGAAGAGCTGAATCAGCAGGGGCGTGTTCCTGCTCAATTCCAGATAAATCCTGGCAACAAAACGGGCGACAGGTGAGTGAGACAACCTGAAAAGAGCAGTAACCAGACCGATGACAAAGGCGAAAACAAGGCTCAGCGCCGAAATTTTTATTGTCACTCCAAGGCCGAGAAGCAGTGGTCCGGGCTGAATGCCATCCGCCGTGGATTTGAGAATGAGTGCAGGAATCTGATACCAGGACCAGTGATAGCCAAGATTTTCGATGGAGCGCAGCGAGAGCCAGCCCAGAAAGAGGAGCAGGCCGACAAACTGGGCTATATCAAACAGCGGTGAGCGCAGGATACCTGCGCTTCGCCCTGTCGTCTGAGGGGGGTGGTCAGCTGACATGCCGGGGATCGTTAACTGTTACGCTTTTCCGCGCGCTGTTCCCTGACCATTTCGGTAATCGTGCGGAAATCGATTTTCCCGCTTCCCATCTTCGGCAGCTCGTCGAAGTGAATGAACTGTTTCGGCAACGCTATTTTGGGCAGCTGTTCCGCCATCTGCTTCAACATCGCTTTCTCATTGATCTTCTCGGTGATGACGGCAACGATCCGGGCACCCTTGGTGGAGTCGGGAATCTCGACCACACAGCAGTGGGCGTCGTCGGGCAGCAGGCTGTCCAGCACCGATTCAATCTTGACGAGCGAAACCATTTCTCCGCCGATTTTCACGAACCGCTTGATCCTGCCAACGTGCCAGAGATAGCCGTCCTTGTCGATATTGCCCATGTCTCCGGTGTCATACCAGCCGTTGCGGATATGCAGTGAGGTCTGTTCAAAGTCGTCGAAGTACCCTTTCATGACGTTGTCGCCCTTCACCAGTATCCTGCCGTCCTCGCCGGGTCCGCACTCCTCGCCTGTTTCATAGTTCTCGATCCGTACCTGGACATCGGGTATTGGTTTTCCCACGCTGCCTGGGCGATTGTCCTCAGGTGAATTGGCTGATATGACCGGAGAGCATTCGGTGGCCCCATAGCCTTCATAGAGTGTCTGGTTATGCTTCTCCTGGTAGGCTTCCCGCAGCGAGTCCGGACATTTGTCCGCACCGACCAGGGCAATGCGCAGTGAATCAAAATCACCCTTTTCAGATTTTTTCAGGTATCCCCAGAAAAAGCTCGGGGTACCTACCATCAGTGTTGCCTTGTGGTCCCTGACGATTTCACAGATCTTCCTGTATTCAAGCGGATTGGCATAGGTCAGGATCGTGTCGCCATGGTACAGCGGAATCCACAGGTTGACGGTGAGTCCAAAGACGTGGAAGTACGGCAGCGAGGAGAGAAAGGTGTCACTGCCGTCGAAATTGAAGCGTTTGCTGGCAGAGATGATGTTGGCGCTGATATTTCTGTGGGTCAGCAGCACCGCTTTCGGGTCTTTTTCACTGCCGCTGGTGAAAAGAATGACTGCAGAATCATCGTCAGTGCCTCCGCGCACCAGTTTCTTGATAACAGCTGCAGGCAGCTTTGAGAGGAGCGCGGCCTTCACTTTCTGCAGTCCGCTCAAGCGCTCCATGATGTCTTCGATATAGACCATACCCTCGACAAATGGACAGTTGATTTTTTCCAGCAGGGTCCGCGAGGTGATAATGGTACGAAAGTCGCATTTGCGCTGGGCGTAGGCGGCATTGAGTTCGGCCCCGGTGGAGTAGTTGATCATGACCGGAATGCGGCCGCTCATCATCAGCCCGATCTTGGTCAGAATACAGCCTGCCGAGGTGGGCAGCATGACACCGATGAATCCCCGGTCATATTTTTTGAAAACACCGGCCAGCAGCAGGGAGGCCAGGAGCGCACGGCTGTAGGAGACTTCTTTGTTGGTCGTGAAATCATGGATTGCCAGTTTGTCGCCGAGTCTCTTGGCGACATCAATGAAGTGATGATGCAGCAGCATGATAATCCCCCGGTTTGATTGTCAGGAAACAGTGTTTACTGTCCGGCTCAAAGTCAACGGTGTACGATGTGAAGATGTGAGTACCATGTTTGCCCTGATTTGGCAAGAAACGGGAGGCCTGCTGTCCTGCGGCGGAATGTCTGCAGGCTGGGAGGAAAACCGGATTGATACGGGGGGTTGCTCACTGGAGCAGCTCTCTGGCGATTTCCTTTTTGACCTGTATGCCCAGCTCGGGAAAACAGCTTGCCTGGGAGACAAGGTTTCCCCGGCCTCTGCTCAATTTGTTCATTGCCCTGTCATACGTGTCCCTGGTGGTGTCGAGCTGTGTGCCGAGCTTGTCCATATCCTCGATAAAGCCGCGCAGCTTGTCGTACAGAAGGCTTGCCCGGTTGGCAATCTCAACGGCATTGCGGTTCTGCCGTTCAAGCTGCCAGATATGCTCGATGATCCTCAGGGTGGCGAGCAGGGTTGTCGGGGTGACAATGATGATCTTGCGGGAATACATTTCGGCAATGAGTGATTCCTCCTGCTGGGTCGCGGTGATAAAGGCGGCATCGATGGGCAAAAACATCAGCACGAAATCGAGCGACTGCAGTCCCTTCAGCGAGCTGTAGTCCTTTGTGCTCAAGGTCTTGATATGATTTTTCAGGGCCAGCAGATGCTCTTTCATGGCCTGCGACGCCTGTTCCGCAGTTCCGGCAGAGACGTAACGCGACCAGGCAGAGAGTGAGACCTTGGAATCAATAACGATATCCTTGCCGTCCGGCAGGTGAATAATGATGTCCGGTTTATAGAGGTGGTTGCTGCTGTCACGCATTCCTTTCTGGGCATCATATTCATGGCCCTTTCGCAGCCCTGACTGTTCAAGCAGTTTTTCCAGCACGAGCTCTCCCCAGGCCCCCTGGGTCTGGCGATTGCCTGCGATTGCCCGGGTAGAGGTTTCGAGCCTCTTCGTTGATCTGCTGGTTCAGGGTTCGGAGGTGAAGGATTTCCTGTCTCAACGATGCCCGTTCTTTCGTCTCTTCAACAAAGATCGTGTCAACGCGGTCCCGGAATGAATCGATCTGTTCTTTGAATGGCCGCAGCAGGATATCGAGCTTTTCACTGTTCTGGGATGAAAATGTCCGGCTTTTTTCATCGAATATCTTCTGGGCCAGATCCCTGAACTGCATTTTGAGCTCTGCGGTCGTCGCCTCAAGCTGGTTTTCCCGTTCCAGACGGAACTGCTGTTCGAATCTCAGCCGTTCCTCAAGAAGTAGGTGATCGCGCTGCAGCGACCGGTATTTCCGTTTCCACCTGGAGGCCAGCAGTCCGAAAATGATACACGCCAGCCCGAAGATGGCTGCCGGAGTGATGGCCAGCAGCTGCTGGCTGGACAGCATGTTGATGCTGTTGAGAAGCTCTGCAATCATGGTGTTTCACTCATGACCTGTGGTTTCGCCAGGAAAATCCTGGATCAAATGGGGGACTGCTTTTACGGATAGGATAGCAATGTAGCAGGAATAAGGATGAAAGGAAAGTGCGATACCCGGGGGGACCGCACCATATATCAGGAAAGGGGCTCAGCGGAGACGGCGTTATCAGCCGGGAGGCCAGCCCATCGGCCTGCCCCCGAGGATATGCATGTGGATATGAAAAACCGTCTGCCCTGCACCGGCTCCATTGTTGAATACCACCCTGAAATCGTCGCCGATTCCATGATCTGCTGCCAGTTTTGCACCGAGCCGCATTATTTTCCCGATCAGTTTTTCATCCGCTTCCGTTACCTCTGAAGGGCCGCTCAGATGCTTTTTGGGAATGACCAGGAAGTGTTTCGGGGCCTGGGGTGCAATGTCCCAGAATGCCAGCAGATCATCGTCCTCATAGAGTTTGTCGGAGGGAATCTCGCCCGAAACAATTTTACAGAACAGGCAGTTGCTCATGCAGCACCTCTCTCAAAGCTTTCAGGAACTCGTGTGAGCCGTTGTTAATGATCATAGGTGAAGGTCAGCTTGTCCGCTTTCATGTCAATGGTGGCAATGCCGCCTCTTGTCAGTTGGCCGAACAGAATCTCTTCCGACAGGGTATCGCCGATTTCCTTCATGATCAGGCGTCGCAGCGGCCGGGCCCCGTAGTCGGGGTCATAGCCTTTTTTGGCGAGCCAGTCCCGGGCCCCGCTTTGCAGGCGGATACCGACTTTTTTCTCGGAGAGTTGGGTTTCGAGTTCGATGATCAGCTTGTCGACAACGCATTTCATCGAGTTGATATCAAGTGAATCGAAAGTAATGGTGCCGTCGAGCCGGTTCCTGAACTCGGGGGAAAATAATTTGTCCACCGCCTGCGCACTCTTTCCTTTCTTGTCGCCGACAAAGCCGATGGTATTGGCCGCCATTTCACGGGCTCCCGCGTTGGTTGTCATGATGATGATGACATTGCGGAAGTCGGCCTTCCTGCCTGAGTTGTCGGTGAGTGTGGAGTGGTCCATCACCTGCAGCAGGATCGAGTAAATATCCATGTGAGCCTTTTCGATTTCATCAAGCAGCAGAACCGAGTACGGGTGCTTGCGGATGGCTTCCGTCAGCAGCCCGCCCTGGTCAAATCCTACATATCCCGGGGGTGCCCCGATGAGCCTGGCAACGGCATGCTTCTCCATGTACTCACTCATGTCGAATCGCTCAAAGTGAACGGACAGGGCCTTGGCCAGCTGCCGGGCCACTTCTGTCTTGCCGACGCCGGTTGGGCCGGCAAACAGGAAACTGCCGGTTGGCGAATCAGGATTGCCCAGGCCCGCGGATGAACGCTTGACCGCCTGGACGACCGCATCAATTGCTCTGTCCTGCCCGAAGATGACGGTCTGCAGCCGTTCCTTGAGCTTCTTCAGCGAATCTCTTTCCGACGCCTTTCTCGTGCGTGCCGGTATCCGCGCGATCCGGGAAACGATTTTTTCGATATCGGCAACCTTCACCGTTGCGTTTTCCCTGCCCTCAAGCCTGAACAGGGAGCCCACTTCGTCCATGACATCAATGGCCTTGTCCGGCAGAAAACGCTCGTTGATGTAGCGGTCGGCAAGTTCAGCAGTGGCGCGGACGGCAGCCTTGGAGTAACGGATATGGTGATGCTCCTCGTAGCGTGTCTGCAGCCCTTTGAGGATGTGAAAGGTGTCGTCGACCGTCGGCTCTTCAATGTCGATTTTCTGAAATCTCCTGGAGAGCGCCCGGTCTTTTTCTATCTGGTTCTTGTACTCCTCGTAGGTCGTCGAGCCGATGCAGCGCAGGATACCCGATTGCAGGGCCGGTTTGAGCAGGTTGGAGGCATCCATGGAACCGCCGCTGGTAGCACCTGCCCCGACGAGCGTATGCATTTCATCGATAAAGAGTATGGCATTGTCTTTTTTCTCAATCGCTGCAACAACATTTTTCAGCCGTTTCTCGAAGTCGCCGCGATATTTGGTGCCGGCCACCAGCGTACCCATGTCAAGCAGGTAAATTTCGACATCCTGCAGCAGTTCGGGGACCACGCCCTTGGCACCCTCATTACGCGCCACCCGGTCTTCATGAATACGCAGGGCAAGACCCTCCGCCATAGCCGTCTTGCCGACCCCCGGTTCGCCGACAAGCAGCGGGTTGTTTTTTTTGCGGCGGCAGAGTACCTGCATCATGCGGTTGATCTCTGCATTTCTGCCGATCAACGGGTCGATCTTGCCTTCGGCGGCAAGCGTTGAGTAGTTGACGGTGAATTCAGCCAGGGCCTTGTCATCTTTTTGCGGTGCACCTTCCTGGCCGTCTGCCCCGGGAGGTGGCATTTTGGGCAGCGGTGCCTGCTGCAGCCCTTCCGGCAGTTCGTGAGAAACAAAATGAACAACCGCCATCCGGCCGACGCCGATCGAGCTGAGAAAATAGACCGCGTGGGATTCCGCCTCGGAAAATATGGCAACGAGCACATCTCCGGAATCCACCTCTTTTTTGCCGCAACTCTGGACGTGGGCAACCGCCCGCTGCAGTACCCGGTTAAAAGCAATGGTCTGGGTGGGATCACCGCCTGTCGTGCTGGATATGGTCGGGATTTCAGCAGCAAAGAAAGCTTCTAGTTTGTGCTTCAGCGTCTCAACAGACCCACCGCATTCGCTGATGATATAGGCGGTCAGTTCATCATGGAGCAGCCCGTAGAGCATGTGCTCGACGGTGACAAACTCGTGATTGTAGGTTTTCGCTTCCCTGATTGCCTTTATCAGTGCCGCCTCTAATGTTTTACTCAGCATGTGTCTCACTCATATGATTATGTTACTCTTTTTCCATCGTGCAGCGCAACGGGAACCCATTTTTCTTGGCAAGTTCATGAACGATGGCAATCTTGGTCTCGCAAACTTCTCTGGTGAAAATCCCTGCAATACCGATCCCCTCATTGTGAACATTCAACATGATTGCAGTTGCCTCATGCCTGGATTTCTGAAAAATGTTTACCAGTATCGAAACAACGAACTCCATGGTCGTATAGTCGTCGTTATGGAGTAGAACCTTGAATAACGGAGGCTCTCTTGTTTCTATCACCTCTTCGGTTATAACCGATCCCTGCAGATCACCTTTCTTTTCGGCCATTCCTGTTATAAATCTTTGTACTTAAATGGTTAATCTTCAGGACCTGTCTTTCTTCAATGCCTAAATTATAATCTTCATCAGTCTGTTTTCAATCCTGCGATGCGCTAATTCGAGATTTGCTGCTGCTTTTGCCGGCCGCTCAGCAGAGAAATCAGTGACAGCAGCAGTGTCTCCAGTACAATGGTATGCGGTATTGGAGAACCTTTCAAGCGATACTCTGCTTCGAGGACGAGGCAGAGTGATTTCTTCAAAACAGAGACTGAAAATTCGGAGGCTTTGCTGAAGCTCATGAAAAGCGCATAGGGGTGTCCTCCGAGAAGATCGGTCCACACCTCTTTTTCCTTGAGGGCGGGGAGGTATTGATTCTGGAAGCTGCTGGCAGTCATGTTTCTGAGCCATGGCGGGTCTGAGTCGAGCATCAGGGATCGAAAAATGAGCAGTTTCCTGAAGTAGTTACGGATTGAGGCAAGGACGGCAAGGCTGTGTATGCCGTCCCCGATCAGGTTATTGAAGATGGACAGGCTTGCCGCCCTGTCCTTGTTGCCCAGGGCTTCGGTCAATTGAAAGATGGCATCTTCCCTGGTCCTGGCAACGAGCAGTTCAATATCGCCGAGTGAAATTTTTTTTCGTTCGTCGGTATAAAGGGCGAGCTTCTCCACCTCCATGACCACGGCCACGGGATGAAACCCGACACGCTCAAAAAGAAGCTCGAGCGCACGCGGCTCAATGGTCTTGCCGTATTGCGCCAGTGTTGTCGCGACCATCTCCGTGACAACGTCTTTCTGCTCGCGGACGGCATGGCGTGATGAACCGGGGGCGACACTGCAGTCGACGATTTCTCCATGTTTTTTTATGGAGGCGTAGAGCTTTTTGCGTTTGTCGATGTTTTCCGTGGTGAGCAGCAGGATGTTATGATCCGGCAGTCCGGCTTCGATTGCCGCAAAAAAACGATCTGCAGCCGTGCCTGGAGGCAACGGAGGCTGCGAATCGGCGTCGGCAAGCAGGTCGTCAGCCCAGCCAAGGTTGTCGCCGGGATACTCGAAACCAAAGAGCTTCTGCCACTGGTCGCGGGAGATGCCCGAAAATACAGGTGCTCCCTCAGGGGTGATTGACGCAGTGTTGAGCAGGTCAAGAAGATGGCGGGCGCCATTTCTGGGATCGTTCTGCTGGTGAGCCTGGACTGCCTTGTCCCAGATCTGGGAGCCGATATTTTTGCTGAGAAAGAGATTGGTGTCATTGACCCGATAGATCTGAGTGCCCGGCAGCAGGCTGAAACTGAGGATGCGTGAGAGAATCCTGTTGTTCTCTTCAGCGCTGCCGTCAATGGTATGAACCGTACCTGTGGAAGCCTTGAGAAGCGTCTCTTCGATCTGGTCGGCTGTCTGCCGGCAGAGATAGCGTTCTCCGAAACAGAGATACAGCTGTTTGCGGCGGCCTTTCTCAATGTCACCGAGGAGCGTGCGAAGCTCTGCGCGTTTGCGGATTGGCATCAGTTGGGTTTCCGTGTGTCCATCATTTTATGGAGAATCGCCGGGAGTGATCCGGGCTGCAGATAATCTGCACCCCTGCCTTCGGCAAATATCGATGCCGACTGGCGGTTGATCTCCTTCCAGCCGACAGTATCAGAGGTTGTGGCTATGATCTCAAAGAGTTTTCGGTTGTAAGGGTCATTAACCACTGCCTTGCCGGTGCCGATCGTCGCCAGGATGTCGACCGAATGGTTGAATAATTTGTTCAACTGGGTATAAATTTTCAATCCGCCGCAGGAGCCGATACTCAGGAAGCGGTTGATTGCCGAAATAGCGTCTCTCGACACGGCCCCGCTCTCGATGATCTTTGTCATCGGCTCAATGAGCTGCTCTGCCCTCCAGTAACTGTGGCCGCGCTGGGCGAACATTTCCATTTTCTCTTCAAGAAACTGTTTGAGCAGCTGCTGCTGGGTGATCTCATTCTGGTATACCGTAACCGCATGGGACAATTCAATGTCGTTGACCGTCTTGTACCATTCGACAACGACCGGCGCCGTGGTTGAAAGGGCGAAGAGCTCGCCAATCACGGTGCCGGGGTTTTGTTTTGCCTGCCGGATCAGCTGCCGGGCCTTGAGCTGGCGGGCATCATCCTCGGGAAGCAGTGAGAGCGTACGCGAAAGCCTGGGTTGATAACCGTTCATCAGGAGGTTTCGGCCGTTTGAGCGATAGGAGACATTGCCATCGTCGTCATGCTGAAATACCGACAGACTGGCGAGACGGCGGTCCGCCTTCCAGCGGGAAAAATCGGTGGAGACAAATGGTGACAGGTCAATTTCGCCATAGCGGCGGATGACCTTTGTTATTTTTTCAAGATCTCCCGCCGAGAGAAGATCCGGGTGTTCGATCCGGTAATATTGAAGGATGACCCGGAGCTGCAGGGCAAAGGTTGATTCCTGCTGCCGGATAGCCGCAATGATCCTTTCAATCAGGTAGGTGCGCACTTCCGGCTCAATTTTTTCAAGGAGCGCACTGAATGTGGCGGAAAATAAAATCAGGCTCTGTTCGTCACGGAAGGCGGAGCTGGCCACCAGGTCAAGAATGTCGCGCTGCTCGCCGGGATCTGTCGGGAAAAACGCGGTCAGTTTTCCTTTTTGCGCACAGCTGACGATGAAATCGGAGATGTAGCCGTTTTCGGGGTCTGTCTGCATCAGGAAAGCGAGCAGATTGCCGCGGTGCATCCTGTTGATTCGCTCGAGCAGGACCGGCACCAGGATATCACGAAAAGAAGAATCGTAGAGTTCGCTGCCATGGGACAGCAGGATGTAGACAGTCGCAGAACTGAGGTCCTGTGCCGTCAGCCTGCGCGCGCGGGCCGTGGCATCCTTGAGGATGGCGGCCGCATCGTAGCGCTGCTTTTGTGTCAGCGCCGCCTGGAATCTTGTTTCATAGTGCTGCCGGGCTGCCGGGTGAAGTTTTTCAAACAGCTCCTGGAGTCGTTCCTGACTGCTGTTGACCAGTGTGCCGGTGCCGATTTCACTTCCATAATCGTCTGTGACACTGTGCAGGTTGTTGAGCTTCCAGATCAGGTAATCTGCTCCGTCTGAAAATGCGGCAAGGAGCTGTGATTTTTTTGTATCCGGAAGCTCGATAAAGTGCTGGTCACCATTGCCGGGCGGAAGGGCAAAATAGTTTTGCAGCCAGTCGAGTCCGTTCCGGGGAGTAATCTGTTCCGAGGAAAACAGGGCTGCAACCGTGTTTGCCTCGGTTTCGGAGAGGTACTTCAGCGACTCCAGCAGTGTCGGGATGTGCTGCGGATCCTTGCTGAACAGGCTGCAGGCTTTTTCAACCGCCAGATGCTGTCGATCGTTCATCGAACTGATAACCGTCAGCCCGCGCACTACACTCGGGCCGCTGATTCCCGTAACCCCGAACAGGGCCCGGGCAGCCCAGCAGCCGCTGTCGTCAAGCGTTCGCAGCGTGTCGATGATAGAAAGGAAACGATCCGCCTCGAGTTCGGCTGAGCCCTTCAGTTCTGCTGCGGCCTGGCCGGCGGTGAATTTCATCCCAGCCGTTTTTTCAAGGACAGTCCAGCCGCCGTCAAAGGTTGCATTCCCTGTTTTAAAAAACATTTCCAGGATTTCCACCTGGTCAAAGCGCACCGGATAAAAAACGAGTTTCTGGAGCGAGTCTATGGCCTCGTCGGCGCTGATTTCCGGCAGTGAGCAGAAAGCCCTGAACGCTCTCATCCTGGTGTAGGAAAGTGCCCGGATTATGCCCTTGTAATAGTGATACTGCTCTTCTTCCAGGCACGGCACCTGGCGGAAATAGGCCAGCGTCGTTTCGACGGGGTTGTTGGACAGAGCTTTTACGGGAGGGGAGCAAAAAAGGAGCAGTCCACTACTGAACAGTGTGATGATGAACAGCCGGAATACGTTCACAAGCGGGTCAAATGAGGTCTCGGGTTAACGCGGTGGTGCGATTTTCTCTGTGGGCTCAACTGGAGTGTAGAGTAACCCGTTCCACCGTTTTTCTCCACGATTATGTTTTTGGTACAGGTGCGAACAGCAGGGGGCCCGTCAAAACAGACGGTGTAGAGGCAGGAGCGAAAACCGTCAGCGAAAACTTTCGTTGAAGGCCTGCAGTATCTCATTGCCCGGGCAGAGTTCTTTTTCTCCCAGCGTGTTAAGCGGCGTTTCCGTGGTTCCCAGGATCTCGTGGGTGCCCTGGCTGTCCGGATCAAGATAGAGGATGCCGGTGAGAATCTGTTCCTTCTCCTTGGTTTTTTCCAGCTCGGCAATCGCTTCACGCCTGCTGGTGATGATTTCCTTGTCTTCCCGCTTGTAGAGTTTGAGGATCGAGCCATCGTGCAGCGCCACCGGAATTGCGGTACCGTGCGGATACTCGGCGGTAATTTCCTGCATGAGCGGAATGAAGTCAAAAGACCTGGTGGCTTCCATGTGATCGCGGACCCAGCTGTAACTCTTTGTCGAGGTGGGAACGTTGTTAAAGGTCACGCATGGCGAAATCACATCCACAAAGGCCAGCCCCTTGTGCGCGATGGCAGCCTTGAGCATCGGTACAAGCTGTTTCTTGTCACCGGAGAAACCACGGGCGACAAAGCCTGCGCCGAGCTGGATGGCGATCTCGCAGAGATCTATTGATTCAAGGGAGACCGGCGCCCCTTTTTTGCTCTTGGAGCCTTTGTCGGCAGTGGCGGAGTCCTGGCCCTTGGTAAGGCCGTAGCAGCCGTTGTTCATCACCACGTATATCATATCGAGATTACGCCTGACCACATGGGCAAACTGTCCCATACCGATGGAGGCAGTATCGCCGTCGCCGGAGACGCCGAGATAGACGAGGTCACGGTTGGCCATGTTGGCCCCTGTAGCCACCGACGGCATGCGCCCGTGCACGGAATTAAAGCCGTGTGAACGGCCGAGAAAATATGCCGGGGTCTTGGAGGAACAGCCGATGCCGGAGAGCTTGGCAACCCGGTGCGGCTCGATGGACATTTCAAAGAATGCCGTCACGATGGCGCTGCTGATGGAGTCATGGCCGCAGCCGGCGCACAGGGTAGAAATGGCTCCCTCGTAGTCTTTTCGGGTATAGCCCAGCCTGTTCTTCTGGGCATCCGGATGCCTGAATTCGGGCTTTTTGACGCTCATGCGATGATCTCCCCCTGTACCGCCATTTTAAGGTTTTGGCTGCCTCTGGAAAGCAGCTTCGTGTGGATCTGGTTGATGATCATCGTTGCCGTGATCGGCAGCCCGTTAAAATTGGTCACCGCAACCAGTTTACCCGGCGAGACCTGGCATTCCCCGGCAAGCAGTATCCTCATCTGGGAATCACGGTTCTGCTCGATGGCAAAAACGATTTCATGCTGATCGATGAACTCGAAGACTTCCTGCTGGAACGGAAATGACCGGATTCTCATGCTGTTGATGACCAGGCCGTTCTCCTCGAGCCGCTCAAGTGCTTCATGGGCCGCATACGTTGACGAGCCAAAAAACAGGGCCCCTATGGAAGCCGTTTTGTCCTTGATGATTATTTCCGGGGCAGGCACGAGATGACGGGCCGTTTCCCATTTAACCAGCAGCCGTTTCATGCCGCGCTCGTAGGCGGCGCTTTCTTCGGTGTAGGCGGCATATTCGTTATGGGAGGTGCCGCGGGTCACGTAGGCTCCTTTTTCCGGGTGGGTGCCGGGCAGGGTCCGGTAACAGATACCGTCCCTGTCGATGTCCAGGTAGCGGCCCCACTTGGCGCTGATCTTGTCGAGATCAGCTGAGTTCAGGACCTTGCCCCGGTCATAGATCCGGCTGTCGTCCCAGTCAAACGGTTTGCAGAGGTGATCGTTCATGCCGATGTCAAGATCACTGAGCACGATTATCGGGGTCTGCAGGCGGTCTGCTAGGTCAAAGGCATCTGCGGTCATCTGGAAACACTCGTACGGGTCACTCGGTATCAACAGCACGTTTCTGGTATCACCGTGGGAGAGATAGGCGCAGGATAAAATATCTGACTGCTGCGTCCTGGTGGGCATGCCTGTACTTGGGCCGCTGCGCTGAACATCGATCAGCACCACGGGAATTTCAGCGAAGTAGGCAAGCCCGAGGAATTCATTCATCAGCGACACGCCGGGACCGGACGTGGCGGTAAATGAGCGGGCACCATTCCAGCCGCCGCCGATGGCGATTCCGATTGCCGCAAGTTCGTCTTCCGCCTGGATCACCGCATAGTGTTTTTTTCCTGTTTCAGGCTCAATCCGGTAGCGCCCGGCATATCGTTCAAAGGCCTCAACCACCGAGGTTGAAGGGGTGATCGGGTACCAGCCGGCGACGGTGGCGCCTGCATAGAGTGCGCCCATGCCGGTCGCGGTGTTGCCGTCTATCAGGATACGCTCACCGACCGCATCGGAGGGGCGGATTGAAAGATCGCAGCTGTCGCGATGATGCTCCTGTGCATAGTTGAAGCCGATTTCCAGCGCCCTGACATTGGGTTCCGCCAGTTTCGGTTTCTTGCTGAATTGTTTCTGAATCGATTCGACGACCGGCTCAAGGCCGATGTCGAGCAGAGAGGCGAGTGCACCGATGTAGATGATGTTTTTCAGCAGCTGTCGGAGTCGGGGATCACTGAATTCGTCGTTGCAGAGCTGGGTCAGGGGGACGCCAATGACGGTGATGTCGTCTCGGCGGTAATCTTCTGGCAGCGGCCTGGTAGAGTCGTAGAGAAAATAGCCGCCGGGGATCAACATTTCGTAGTCCTGCTTCATTGTCTGGCCATTGACGGCGATGATAAAATCCACCCCGCCGCGCCTTCCCAAATACCCCCGTTCACTTATTCGCACTTCGTACCAGGTTGGCAGCCCCTGGATATTGGAGGGGAAAATGTTCTTCGGGCTGACCGGCACACCAAGACGGTAAATTACCTTGGCAAAGAGGTTGTTGGCACTGGCGGAGCCTGAGCCGTTAACATTGGCAAAGCGGACGACAAAGTCGTTTACGCGTTTTAATCTCATCATTTGTCTCCGGCAACCGCAGATTTGTAGAGGAATTTAAGCATGTCCCAGGCTGCGGTCGGACAGCGTTCGGCGCACAAGCCGCAGTGCAGGCAGACATTCTCGTCCTTAGCCATGATCCTGCCCGAGGGCAGTTCCTCGGAAATGTAGAGTGCCTGTTCCTTGTTGCGTGCGGGAGCCAGCAGTCGCTCCCTGAGCTCATCTTCCTCGCCGTTTTCGGTAAAGGTAATGCAGCTGGTCGGGCAGATATCAACGCAGGCGTCGCATTCGATGCACAGGGCCACGTCAAAAACCGTCTGGACATCACAGTTGAGACAGCGCTTTGCCTCGGTTTTGCCGCTTTCCACAGCGAACCCGAGTTCAACCTCGATCAGCCGGTCTTTTAATGATTTTGCTTTTTCGACAGTCGGTACGATCTGACGCTGGTCTTCGGTTATATCGGAGTCATAAATCCAGTCCTGGAACCCGAGTTTCTGACCGGCAAGGCTGACATCCGGCTTCGGCCGCTGATGGAGGTCCTTGCCCTGGCAGAAAAGATCTATTGAGATCGCGGCCTCGTGGCCATGGGCTACGGCTATGATAATATTGCCCGGGCCGAAGGCCGCGTCGCCGCCGAAAAAAACCTCAGGGAGCGATGATTGCAGCGTTACCGGGTCAAGTTCCGGCAAACCCCGCTCGTTGAACGCAATGCCGATATCATCCTCAATCCAGGGGAAGGCATTCTGCTGGCCGATTGCCAGAAGAACCTCATCACATTCAAAAAAAACCGGGTCTTCACCGGTTGAGACAAGCTTTCTGCCGCCCTCGTCGTCATAGCGGGGCATCACTTTCTCAAACATCATTCCGGTCAGCTTGCCGTTCTCGTGCACAAATTCGAGAGGTACGTGATTGTCGATAATGGGGATGTCTTCCTTGATGGCGTCTTCGATTTCCCATTCTGAGGCCTTCATTTCAGACTGGGGGCTCCTGACAATGACAGAAACGTTTTCACCGCCAAGCCGGCGAGCGGTTCTGCAGCAGTCCATGGCCGTGTTGCCGCCACCGAGGACAAGAACCCGTTTTTTTGTCTTCTCCACGTGGCCGAAAACAACTCCGGCAAGCCACTCGATGCCGATATGGATAGACTTGGCAGCCTCTTCTCTCCCCGGAAGATCCGGCAGGTCGCGGCCTCGCGGAGCCCCGCAGCCGACAAAGACCGCATCGTATTTCTTGGTGAAGATTTCCCTGAGGCCGGAGACATAGGTGTTGAGGTGGGTTGTTATTCCCATGTCGAGAATGTAATCGATCTCACAGTTGAGCACCTCCTCGGGGAGGCGAAACGAGGGAACCTGGCTTCTCATGAAACCGCCCGCCTTGGACTGGTCGTCATAGAGGTCGAGTTCGTAGCCAAGGCGCGCCAGGTCCCTTGCCACGGTCAGAGAGGCTGGACCACCGCCGATAAGCGCAACCCGTTTGCCGTTTTTCTTTTCCGGCACGGCGGGAAGCAGCGGCAGGATATCCTCTCTGTTGTCGGCGGCAACCCGTTTGAGCCTGCAGATGGCGACCGGTTCTTCTTCAACCCTGTCCCGCCTGCAGGCTGGTTCACAGGGCCTGTCGCAGACCCTGCCCAAAACTCCCGGAAAAACATTGGATTCCCAGTTTATCATGTAGGCTTTGGTGAACTCTTTGTGCAGGATAAGGCGTATGTATTCCGGAACCGGGGTGTGGGCCGGGCAGGCGTACTGGCAGTCAATCACTTTGTGAAAATATTCTGGGTTCTTGGTGTCGGTTGCTTTCACTGATATTCCCTGAAGGTATTAGTGCTGTTTTATGGTAGTACCTGACGATCAGACAGGGTAGATAATCTCATTCTCCGGGCAAGGTAAAAGTTACGCAATAGTGATTACCATTCCTACTGAGATAACGGTAATGCCTGCAGTTTGAAAAGCAAGATTTTTTCTCTCTTGCATTTTCGAGACAAAAACAAGTGATAACATGATCTTATAAGGTCATTCAGGTTCCTGGGACCCGGAATGCATGGCTCCGGGTCCCAGGAACAGCCATCACTCGGGAACGACCCTGACGGCCCCTTTGTCGGCGGAGGACGCCAGGTGCCCGTATGCCTTCAGGGCTTGGGAAACCGCGCGCGGTCTGGCAGGTGGGGTAAACGCCGCTTTGCCTTTTGCTTCCTCTTTTTTCCTTCGCCCAGCCAATTCGTCGTCGCTGACAGCGACATCAATCGATCTCTGGGGGATATTGATGTCAATCCGATCGCCTTCCTCGATGAGCCCGATGGCTCCTCCGGCGGCCGCTTCAGGGGAGATATGCCCGATGGAGAGTCCGGATGTGCCGCCGGAAAAACGGCCGTCGGTTATCAGGGCGCATTCTTTGCCGAGATGGATTGACTTGAGGTACGAGGTAGGGTAGAGCATTTCCTGCATGCCGGGCCCGCCGCGCGGACCTTCATAACGGATGACGACCACGTCGCCTGCGCTGATTTTGCCGCCCAGTATCTTCTCACAGGCTTCTTCCTGGGAGGAGCAGACCCTGGCCGTACCCGAAAAAACGAGGATTGACTCATCCACGCCGGCCGTTTTGACAATACAGCCGTCTGCCGCTATGTTGCCATAGAGGACCGCCAGCCCGCCGTCTTTACTGTAGCAGTTTGCCTGGTCGCGGATGCATCCTTTGCGGCGATCCAGATCAAGCGCCTCGTAGGTTGCTGACTGGGACCCCATCGTCAGGTTTCTGCCCGATGCTCCCGGGGCGCTGGAGTAGAGCGACAGCGCTGCATCTGTCGGCGTGCCCCCGGCAATGTCGTATTGTTTCAGGGTTTCTGCAAGATTTGGACTCTCCAGCCGCTTCACCGTGGTGTCGAGCAGTCCGGCACGGTCAAGTTCCGCCATGATGCCGAGAATGCCTCCAGCCCGGTTGACATCCTCGACATGGTAGGAAGATGAAGGCGAAACCTTGCAGAGGTTCGGTATTTTTCTCGACAGCTCATCTATGTCTTTCATGGAGAAATCGACTTCCGCCTCATGGGCTATGGCGAGCAGGTGCAGTACCGTGTTGGTTGAGCCCCCCATGGCGATGTCGAGGGACATGGCGTTCATGAATGCCGCTTTTGTTCCGACCGAGCGGGGCAGGACCGAGTCATCTCCGCCCGTGTAGTAGGCTTCGGCCATCTCAACGATACGTGTGGCAGCCTGCTCGAACAGTTTTGTCCGGTTCGCATGGGTTGCAACCACGGTACCGTTGCCCGGAAGCGCCAGGCCAAGCGCTTCGTTGAGGCAGTTCATCGAGTTGGCCGTGAACATCCCCGAACAGCATCCGCAGGTCGGACAGGCACAGCGTTCGACCCGGTCAATGAGCTCATCGTCGAGGCTCTGATCGGCTGCCATTATCATCGCATCAATCAGGTCATAGCGCTGTTCCCCGTCGATTCCAGCTTCCATCGGGCCGCCGGAGACGAAAATAGCCGGCAGGTTGAGTCGCATTGCCGCCATCATCATGCCGGGGGTGATCTTGTCGCAGTTTGAGATGCAGACGATGGCGTCAACCGTATGGGCATTGCACATGTACTCGATGGAGTCGGCAATGAGCTCACGCGAGGGGAGCGAGTAGAGCATGCCGTCATGGCCCATGGCAATTCCGTCATCGATGGCGATGGTGTCAAATTCAGCAGCGAAGCAGCCCTGGTCGGCGATGATTTTTTTCATGTGCTGGCCGATCTCGTGAAGATGAACGTGCCCGGGCACAAACTGGGTAAACGAGTTGACGATGCCGATGATCGGTCTGCCGATCTGTTCGTCTGTCATGCCGTTTGCCCGCCAGAGGCTGCGGGCACCGGCCATGCGCCTTCCCTGAGTTGTCGTGTTGCTGCGGAGTGGATTTGCCATGAGTTGTTTCCTTTTGGTAGAATGAAATAGTGATGGCGTCGTAAAAACGCTTCATCTGCTTCGTTGCTTCAAAATTTCTATCATCACGACGTACTGGAGTACGCCGAAATAACAGAAATTTTGCGCGCCTCGCATACGAAGCTTTTTACTTAGCCATATAGAAATTAGCCTTTTTACGAGTCCATGAAATAGTGATTAAAAAAAATTGTACTTTGTATTTCTTTTATAGCAATATAAAATGAAAATAATCGTTATTGCACAATTTTTCAGGAGATCGTCATGAAAAAGACGGAAATTGATTATTGGATAACCGTCATGCTGGAATCCAATCCAAATGTTTCTGACCTCAACATCACCGTCGGCAAGCGTCTGCAGGTTGAATCCTCAGGAGTGCTCGTGCCGGTTGAGGTCGAGCCCCCGATCAAGCGGTTGACCCCGTTCCAGTCAGAGACCTTTGCCCTGAATCTTATCGGCAACAACAAGCGTCTGCTGACCGATCTTGTCGCCAACGGCTCGTGCGATCTCTCCTATTCCCTGGGGGATCTGGCCCGCTTCAGGGTAAATATCTTTACCCAGAAGGGCTATCTGACCACCGTGCTGCGTAAGCTTGAAACAAAGGTGCCGAGTATTGAAGGAATGAATTTCCCCCGGGCTTTCGGCATGATGGCCAGGGAGCTGAATGGGCTCGTCCTCTTTACCGGTGCGACCGGTACCGGTAAAACAACCTCGCTCGCCGCACTGCTCAACCGGATCAACCAGGAGCGTTCCGTTCATGTCGTCACCCTGGAGGATCCCATTGAATATGTCCATCCCCACCACAAGGCAACGTTCAACCAGCGGGAGCTGGGAAATGATTTCAGCTCGTTTGCAACCGGCATGAGAGCGGCGCTCCGCCAGGCCCCGAAGGTAATACTGGTCGGTGAGATGCGGGACCGCGAAACCATGGAGATCGGCCTCACTGCTGCGGAAACCGGGCACCTGGTTCTTTCTACCCTGCATACCATCGATGCCGGCCAGACCATGAACCGTGTGCTTGGCATGTTTGAGCAGGAAGAGCAGCCCCAGATCAGGCATCGGCTGGTCGATACCATCAGATGGGTTGTCAGCCAGCGGCTGCTGCCAAGAGTCGGCGGCGGCAGGGTCGCTGCGATGGAAATTCTGCGGACCAGCCTCAGGGTAAAAGATCTGATCATGAACGGAGAAACAGAGGAAAAGACGTATTACAATGTTATCAAGGCGGGATCAGCCCTTGAGATGCGAACCTTTGATCAGCATATCCTTGAACTCTTCACTGACGGTCTGATTACCGAAGAAACGGCGGTTACCTACTGTTCACACCGCAATGAGGTGAACCGTGGGCTGGACAGAATAAAAGCAGCACGGGGAGAAGCCACAACATCTCTTACCGGTCTTGCCATGGAAGAGGAAGAAGCGGACCAGCTTGGCTACTGACAACCGACCGGCCGAGGCCTGACCACCATCCGACTGGAGCAGCTGTAGTCGTCTCATCAATGCTTAACGGGAAACAAAGTGACAATGATGAATATAACCTGTAACGCATGCGGAAAAGCCCATAAAGCAAATGCAAAGATAGAAAATAGCCTCAGGAAGCTCCCTTCCGGCCAGAAGTTGCGACTCAAATGCAGCCAGTGCGGAGAGTCGATCGTCCTGGGACGGGACATTCTGCCGGGGGGCGGGACCATCCATGTTAAACCGCCGGAGCCGCCTGATACGAGCTGGCTTGCAGACGGCGACTACGAAGAGGAGTCGGTCGTCTCAGATATCCCCCAGGCCATGGTACTGGTTCAGGACGAAAAAACAGAAGAACAGGTCGTTGGCGCCCTTACCGGCCTCGGGTACCGAGCCGAAACGGTTGATAACGTTGCGGACGCCATCGAGAAAATGCAGTTCTTTGAATATTCATCAATTGTGATGCAGGCGTCATTTGATGGTCAAGACCTTGACGAAAACAGTTTCCACGAGCTGATGAGCTCAATGAGCATGTCACGAAGGCGCTACATCTTTTATGTCCTGCTGGGTCCCCAATTCAAAACCTTTTATAACCTACAGGCTCTTGCATGTTCGGCCAACCTTGTGGTAAACGATAAGGACACGGCGCACTTCGGCGTGATTTTGCGCAAGGCCATCCCCGAATATGAAGAGCTTTTCGGCCCCTTTATGGAAGAACTCAAGGTCCAGGGCAGATAAAGCTTCGCTCTGCTCCGGGTTGCTCGGACCCGGGGTGTAACCACATGAGTGAAAGACGGTAAAGAGACGGACGCCGCGTGCTTTTTTCTTTTCCAGCGCAGTAACCCTGTTTTTTCTCCAGACAGAACAGCAACAATCTTACCAGGACACCAGTTCAGATGACACATCGTATGAAACGGCTGGCCGGAAGCGCCGTCTCCCATCTCCACAGGCTGACCCGTTCGGGAAAGGAAGCCTGTCGACGAATATTCCCGTTTTCCAATAAAAAAAGAGATGTTGGACGTGAAGACGAGTTCCTCCACGGCGAACAGGAGCCGGCGCCGGCGGCGGAGGTGGTGGAGGATGTCGGGCCTGGGGGGGGGAGCGTTGAACTGCCGGTGAAAAGGCGGGTGCACGGGAAGAAAAAACGTGAGTGGAATTTAGATGATTTTCAGGTTGTTCCCCTGCCGGGGCGCAGCAGGTTCCATGATTTTCCGATTGATCTGAGTATCATGCAGGGCATTGCCTCCCAGAAGTTTCAGTATTGCACACCGATACAGGAAAAAGCCCTGCCGATTGTTCTTGATTCAAAAGATCTTGTCGGCCGGGCCCAGACCGGCACGGGTAAAACAGCAGTCTTCCTGATCAGTCTCTACTGCAGGTTGCTCAGCGACCAGAAGAGTTGGCCGGCAAATGGACATCCCCGGGCACTGATTATCGCACCCACCAGGGAACTGGTCATCCAGATTACCAAGGACGGCAGAAAACTCGGTTTTTTTACTCCGCTCAACATCTGTGCTGTTTATGGCGGCGCCGACTACCGGAAACAGCAGGAAATGGTGAGTGGGCGGCGCTGTGACATAATCGTAGCGACACCGGGGCGCTTACTCGATTTTATCGGCAAGCGGATCATCTTTTTTGATTGCTGCACGAACCTGGTGATCGATGAGGCAGACCGCATGCTTGATATGGGTTTCATTCCTGACGTCAGGAGAATACTTGGCCATCTCCCCCCCCGGGAAAAACGTCAGACAATGCTTTTTTCGGCGACAATAACCGACGATGTCAGGCGGCTTGCCTCGCAGTGGTGCACAGACCCTGTTTCGGTGGAAGCCGGGGAGGAGACGGTCGATGTCGAACGGATCGAGCAGCGGGTCTACCTGACGACTGAAAAAGAAAAGTTTACGCTGCTCTACAACCTGGCCAGCAAAACTGGCAACGGCCGAATCCTGGTCTTTGCCAACATGAAAAGCGAAGCGGCGGACCTGGTCGCCAAGCTCCAGGCGCACGGGGTTGACTGCCAGTTGCTCACCGGCGACGTTCCTCAGTACAAGCGGACGAAGCGCCTGGAATCATTCCGCTCCGGAAATAATCTGCTGCTGGTGGCAACTGACGTTGCCGGCCGGGGAATCCACATTGACGACATCAAATATGTGGTCAACTACACCCTGCCCTACGAACCGGAAGATTATGTTCACCGGATCGGCAGAACAGGCAGGGCAGGAGCGGATGGCGTGGCAATCAGTTTTGCCTGCGAGACCGGATCGTTCTATCTGCCCGCTATCGAGGAATTCATCAGCCGGAAGCTTGAATGCGTCGTCCCGGAAGACGATTTGCTGATCGAGCCGCCGAAGCCGAAACCGACCCCCGTGAGGAGCGGCAAGAAAAAATATCCTGCCCGGAGGCGAAAAGCCGCGCCCCGCAGACGGTAAAAAAATATGACACCTTTCAACAGAAGCTCGCAGCCTGAAAAAGTATGGTTATAGTAACTGACTCACGGTGTTGGAATCTGAGTTTCAAGGTGATTTGTTGACATGATTGCACAAAAAGCGATGATGCCCTTTCGTTTCGGCATGATGGCAGGTTTTCTCATGGCACTTCTGGTCTTTACCAGTTGTTCCGCGGAGGAAGACCGGCAGCCATCTGCGTCAAAAACTGCTGTTTCATCAGCAGAAGCGGCCCCGGAAGGGAACCGTTTCAGATCAATCTCCGGGGTGGAGGCACAGGGGCTGATCAAACAGAAAAAGGATCTGCTGGTGATCGACGTCAGAACCCCGCAGGAGCGACGGCAGGTGAGACTTCCGGACTCGCTGTTTATTCCTATCGGCGAGGTGATGCGGGGACGGTTGGCGGTGCCCAAGGAGCAGCCGCTGCTGGTCGTCTGTGCCGTCGGCGGCAGGAGCTATGTGGTCGGCAGGGCGCTGCTCGCCATGGGGCACCAGGAAGTATACAATCTCGATGGCGGCATCGAGGGTTGGAGAAGGGCGCGGCTGCCGGTGGAAACGGGCCCCGAGAGACAGAAAACAGACTGAATCAAGAGGGTTTGGGCGGGATCAGGCGCGATCAGCCAGAGCAGCATGAAGCGCTCGTGCCGGGTCAGAAAATTTGGATTGCAGCACAATAAAGGCTTGAGCCTCCACGGTTTTCGTGGTATAAAACGGGTTTCTAATTGTCAGGGTTGCATTCTGTAACAGGATATGCGGCCCTTCTAATTTTTAGCGCCTGCTCCCGGCAGGTAAAGATAAACATTAAACTGTGCAGACTGTCTGCGCGATGAGTAAATCCATGACAGAAGAACGCAATCAATTAAACCAGGAAGAAAATGATCAGGAGATGAGTTTTGCCGATCTCTTTGAGATGGAAGAAAACAACAGGGTTGTTGAGGTGGGTAATGTCGCCGGCGGCACCATTATCGGTGTTGAAGATGACTATTACCTCGTCGACGTCGGAGATAAGGCCGAGAGCTATATTTCCAAATCTGAGTTCCGGCTGGACGGGATTGAAGGAATTAAGGTTGGCGACACGGTTGAAGTGTTCGTTGAACGTCGTAAAGATGAAGGTGGACTTCTTCTGTCACGTGAAAAGGCCATTGCTATCAAGGTCTGGGAAGATATTGCCAAGATCCAGGAAGCAGATGGTACCATACAGGGTAAAATAGAGAGCCGGGTCAAGGGCGGTATGTCGGTTGATATCGGCGTTCCTGCTTTTCTCCCCTATTCGCAGATTGATCTGCGGCCGGTCAAAGACCTCGATGCCCTTATCGGCGAGTCCTATGATTTCAAGATTCTCAAGTTCAACCGTAAACGCAACAACGTCGTGATTTCCCGTCGGGCAATCCTTGAAGAAGAGCGCAACAAACTGCGTGAGGAGATGCGCTCGCGCCTCGAAGAGGGTCAGGTTATCAGCGGAGCAATTACCAATATTACCGATTACGGTCTGTTCATCGACATGGGAGGAATGGACGGGCTCTGTCACATAACCGATCTCAGCTGGGGACGTGTTTCGCATCCTGCAAAGCTCTACAAGGTCGGCCAGGAGCTTGAAGTCAAAGTCCTCAAATATGACAAGGATAACGACCGGGTCTCACTTGGCATCAAGCAGCTCAAGGAAGATCCGTGGGCGACGGTCACGGATCGCTATCCGGTTGGCGAGAAAACGGTCGGCAAGGTTGTCTCCATCACCGACTACGGCGTCTTTGTTGAGCTGGAGGAGGGCGTCGAAGGATTAATCCACGTTTCCGAGATGACCTGGTCGAAAAAGCCGCGGCATCCTTCAAAGATGGTCGCTGTCGGCGATCAGATCGAAGTCATGGTTCTCAACATAGAACCGGAGACCAAGCGTATTTCACTCGGTATGAAGCAGCTCCAGGAAAATCCCTGGGATCTTGTCACCGATAGTTATCCGGTCGGCTCCATTATCGAAGGTAAGATAAAGAACATCACCGATTTCGGCGTCTTTATTGGTATCGAGGACGGCATTGACGGACTGATCCATGTCTCTGATCTGTCCTGGACCGAGCGCATCAAGCATCCTTCTGAAAAGTATGCCAAAGGTGAGATGATCCAGGCGGTTGTCCTCAAGATAGACAAGGAAAACGAGAGGTTTTCCCTTGGTGTCAAGCAGTTGACCCCCGATCCCTGGCAGGCGGCGTACAACAACTACCCGTCCGGAACCGTTGTTGAGGGAGAGATCACCAACGTTACCGACTTTGGTGTTTTCGTGAAGCTTGAAGAGGGTATTGAAGGCCTGGTGCATGTTTCTGAAATCAGTAAAGACAAAGTCAAGACCCCGGTGGGTATGTATCAGGTCGGGGATGTACTCAAGGCGATTGTCATCAATGTTTCCGCAAAAGACAGAAAGATCGGCCTGTCCGTAAAAACGCTTGAAGATGATGGCGAGGCGGAAGCAGTAGAGAAGATCAAGAAGGCGGAGGCCGAAGTCGCAGAAGCGGCTCCGTCCACCTTCGGTGATCTTCTCAAGGCGGCTGCCGAGGGAGGTTCGCCGACTGAGGAGTAGAAATACTCTGCTGATGTCACTCAGGAAAAAGGTTGTTTTGCCGAATATATTCGGCAAAACAACCTTTTTTTTATATCGTACGATCCAGAAAGATGTAACTGAGGTTTTTTCCGTATGAGCATGTTAAAGAAAGAGTTGGTAGATCAGATCAGTGATGATCTTGACATCCAGAAGCAGGACGTGGCGGTAGCGGTTGATATCATCCTGGAATCCATGGTTGATGCAATTACAGACGGTCGGCGGGTTGAGCTCCGCGGTTTTGGCAGTTTTTCAACGAGGAGCCGCAAAGCCCGGCAGACCAAGAATCCGCGCACCGGAGTAATCATGGATATCGGGGAGCGAAAGACGATCCACTTCACGATGAGTAAATCGTTGAAGGACGCCTTGATTAAAGAAACGGACTGACATCTCCTTTGCCTTCCCTGAGAATGACGGGAGTGTCACCGGTAAGGTCGATAAGAGACGATGGGTCGGAATAGACCGGGCCGCCATCGATGACAAGGTCCACCCGATTGCCGATCAGCAGCTCTATTTCGTAGGCCTCCTGCGGGCCCTGGCTGTCGTCACTGACCGGAATACTGGTGTTGATGATCGGTGTCTCGAGCTCTTCGAGCAGCAGCCGGCAGATTTCATTTTCCGGCACGCGAATACCGACTGTCTTCTGGCGGGTCGTCATCACCTTTGGAACCAGTTTTGTCCCGGGAAGAACGAAGGTGTACGGTCCCGGCAGATTCTTTTTCAAAAGCCTGTAGGCGGTATTTGAGACATGTGCGTAAAGGCTGATATTTTTCAGGTCCGAGCACATGAAAGAAAACGGCTTGTCCTTCGGCCTTCTTTTTAACTGGACAAGCTGTTTTATTGCTTTGGGATTGAAGATATCACAGCCGATACCATAGCCTGTTTCTGTCGGGTAACAGATAACCGCACCGTGGCGGATCTTTTCGGTGACCTGCCTGATCAGACGTAACTGGGGATTTTCGGGGTTGATGGAGACGATCATTGCGCTGCCGGCGCTGGAGAAAGAGCCCGATTACGGCTGTATCCGCCAGACGGTTACGGCTGGTAATTTAGTTGAGATTTTCGTGTCGGATGTTTTAAACTGTTTGACCTGATGTTCCCTATCACATTTGATTGACCGGGGAAAGAGCGCCTGGTTTGTGTTGATCCGCAAAGGAGTATCCTATGATACCAGAAAATATTGAATTAGCATTAACTTTTGATGACCTCCTTTTGGTTCCCTCGGCATCCGAGGTCCTGCCCAACGAGGTCTCGCTGAAAACCAGACTGACTGAAAGGATCAGCCTGAATTGCCCACTCATCAGTTCGGCCATGGACACGGTCACTGAATCGGCAACAGCTATCACCATGGCCCGCGAAGGCGGAATCGGCGTAATCCATAAAAACATGACCATTGAAGAGCAGGCGCTCGAGGTTGAGCGGGTGAAAAAATCCGAATCAGGGATGATTATCGATCCGATTGTCGTCGGGCAGTATCAGTCCGTCGGGGAAGTGCAGGATATCATGAGTCATTACAAAATCTCCGGGTTGCCGGTTCTGCATGAGGGAAAGCTCGTCGGGATTGTTACCAATCGAGACCTGAGGTTCGTCTCGGATAACAATCTGAGGGTTGCAGATGTGATGACCAGCAAAAATCTGGTAACGGCCAAGGCGGGAATCACCCTGGAGCACTCGAAGGCACTGCTCCATGAACACCGTATTGAGAAGTTGCTGGTTGTCGATGACGACGGCAACTTGAAAGGGCTGATAACGATCAAGGACCTCGAAAAGATCAAAAAATATCCCGATGCGGCAAAAGACGAATTTGGACGATTGATTGTCGCTGCGGCAATTGGTGTCGCTGCTGATCTGGAAGCACATGTTGAAAAGCTCGTGAAAGCCGGTGTTGACGTCGTCGTCCTCGACTCGGCTCATGGGCACAGCGCCGGTGTCGTGAACAGTGTGAAGGCGGTACGCCATTCATTTCCTGATCTGCAGATCATTGCCGGTAATATCGCTACGGCGGAAGCGGCCGAGGACCTGATCAAGGCCGGTGCAAATGGTGTAAAAGTGGGAGTCGGTCCCGGTTCGATATGTACGACAAGAATCATCGCAGGTGTCGGTGTCCCGCAGATTACCGCGTTGCGGGAATGTGTGAAGGTCGCCGACAAATACAATGTTCCGGTGATCTCGGACGGCGGTATCAAGCATTCCGGCGATCTGGCCAAGGCGATCGGCGCCGGCGCCTCGGCAATCATGATCGGCAGCCTTTTTGCCGGCACCGACGAAACCCCGGGGGAAACCTTTCTCTATCAGGGCAGAACCTACAAGGGATATCGCGGCATGGGGTCGCTGGGTGCGATGGGCCAGGGATCCTCGGACCGCTATTTCCAGTCAGACATCAGTTCCGCCTCGAAGCTTGTTCCCGAAGGAATTGAGGGACGGGTACCGTACCGGGGACCGTTGGTAAGTGTTATTTACCAGCTGCTTGGCGGCCTGCGCTCGGGGATGGGGTATGTGGGCGCAGCTTCGATAACGGACCTGCAGAAAAAGGCCCGCTTCGTGCGTATTTCAGCGGCGGGTCTGCGTGAGTCCCATGTTCATGATGTCATTATCACCAAGGAAGCACCAAACTACAGAACGGCCTGATAGGCGCGGCAGGCTTGATTGTCGCTTTTAACTGATCAGCAGAGGATCATAAGACATGAACACACGTACCCAGATGATTCTTATCCTTGATTTCGGCTCCCAGACAACGCAGCTCATCGCCAGACGGATCAGGGAGCAAAAAGTCTATTGTGAGATACATCCGTACTCGATCCCGCTTGAGAAGATACAAGCGTTGAAACCCTCGGGTATTGTCCTTTCCGGTGGGCCATTTTCGGTCTATGACGAGGACGCACCACATTCCAGTCCGGCCCTCTTTGACCTGGACATCCCGGTGCTGGGAATCTGTTACGGTGCCCAGCTGATGATTCTGCAGCACGGGGGCACGGTTGAAAAGGCCAAAAACAGGGAGTTTGGCAAGGCTGAACTCCATGTCCGCTTTACCGAAGGTTTGTTCGCCGGACTGGAAACAGGCGACGATGTCCATCATCACCAGGTGTGGATGAGCCATGGCGACCGTGTGGAGGTCGTACCTGAGGGGTTTGAGGCAACTGCCGTCAGCGATCATTCGCCGTTTGCCGCCCTGAGGCATCAGCAGAAACCGCTGGTGGCGGTCCAGTTTCATCCTGAAGTGGCGCATACGCTCATCGGCACCGATGTGCTTCGCAATTTCATCTTCGGCCTCTGCAATTGCCAGCCGGACTGGACCATGCACTCGTTCATAGAGACAACCGTCAGCGCGATCAGGGAACTGGTCGGCACGCAGAAGGTGATCTGTGCCCTGTCCGGCGGTGTCGATTCGTCGGTAACCGCGGCTATGGTGCACCGGGCAATCGGTAACCAGCTTACCTGCGTGTATGTGAATAACGGCCTGATGAGGACCGGGGAATCACGGTCAATTCTGAGATTTTTCAAGGAGAAGAGCAAGCTCAATGTCATCGATGTCGATGCGACCAGATTCTTTCTCTCCGAGCTTGACGGCGTTATCGATCCGGAAATCAAACGGAAACGGATCGGCCTCGGGTTTATCAAGATTTTCGAGGATGAAGCAAAAAAAATCGGTGATGTCAGGTTCCTGGCCCAGGGGACACTCTATCCCGACGTGATCGAATCGGTGTCGTTTCGCGGTGAAGCGCCGATCAAATCTCATCACAATGTCGGCGGGCTGCCCGAGGTCATGAAACTCGATCTGATAGAACCGCTGCGGGAGCTGTTCAAGGATGAGGTCCGGGAGCTCGGCCTCGAGCTCGGCCTGCCTGAAGAGGCGATTTATCGGCAGCCCTTTCCCGGCCCCGGCCTGGGAATCAGGATCATGGGGGAGGTCAGCGAAGAGCGGCTCGATATTCTCCGACAGGCCGATGTCATTGTCCTTGATGAAATGAAAAAGAATGGCTGGTACCGCAGGGTGTGGCAGTCATTTGCGGTGCTGCTGCCCATCCAGACGGTTGGCGTGATGGGCGACGGCAGGACCTATGAAAACGTCATTGCCCTCCGCTGCGTCGACTCGCGTGATGCAATGACTGCTGACTGGTCGAAAATTCCCTACGAGATTCTCGGCAGTATTTCTACCCGGATCATCAATGAAGTCCGGGGTGTCAACCGTGTGGTTTACGATATATCCTCAAAACCGCCGGCAACCATTGAGTGGGAATGAGCAACCGGGGGCGCGGGCATGCTTAAGACGGGAATCTACGTTGATGCCGAAAACATCAGACTCAGCGGCGGCTACGGGATGCGCTATGATATCCTTGTTGATCTTGCCAATGCCGGAAATTCAGAACTGCTCCGGGCCAATTCCTATCTCGCCGAGGACCGTGCCCGTACCAGGGAAGACGCTGATTACCGGCAGAAACTGTACCGTTACCACGACATCCTCAGGCAGTGCGGATTTAAGGTCATAAAAAAGTATGTAAAGCATTTTGTCGATGACGAGGGAATCCTGACAACCAAGGCCAATGCCGACATGGACCTGGCTATCGATGCCCTGCTTCAGGCCCGAAATCTTGACAGGGTCATCCTGATGACCGGCGACGGCGATTTTATCCGCCTGGTCCTGGCCCTGCAGAACATGGGGTGCCGGGTTGAGGTCATAGGCTTCAACAATGTCAGCCATGAACTCAAAGAGGCGGCAGACAGCTATCTTTCAGGATTTCTGATTCCCGGTCTTTTGCCGATTCAATCCGGCGATGAAAGCCGTTTCCGTGGTGTTCCGCTCAACTACAATCCTGATCGGGGTTTTGGCTTTATGCGTTATTACGATTTATCAGGCGCTGGCTTGCGTGCAAAGAGCGTGTTTTTTCACTGCTCAAAATCGAATGTGACCAATGATGGTGTATTTCTTGACGCGTCACATATCTTTGAATTTTCTGTCGTCAGAAACAGCGATAACAGCCGCACGGAAGCAGCCGACATCAGTATGCTTGATGAATAATCCTGCTCATGACGGGGCTGGAACACTATCTGATCGCGGTAAAGGAGGAAAGAGATGATCAATCTTGATGTAAACCTGCTGATGGGGCTGGCACTGTCCTGGGGTGCAAAGATCATTGCTGCCGGCCTGGTCTTTTTCGTAGGGAAATGGATTTGCCTGCGGATTGCCCGGCTGGTTGTTAGAATCCTGGAGAGACAGCAGATTGACGTGACCCTCACCAGGTTTTTGAAAAATATAATCTATTACGCTTTGCTGGCTGCCGTAATCGTGGCCGCGGCGGGACAGCTGGGTATCAACACAGCTTCGTTTCTGACCATTATCGGTGCCGCTGGCCTCGCTGTCGGCCTGGCATTGAAGGACTCACTGGCAAATTTTGCCTCCGGGGTGCTGCTCATCCTGTTCCGGCCCTTCAAGGTTAATGATTTTGTTATGATCGCGGGTGTTTCAGGTACGGTCCAGGAGATAACCATTTTCAACACCATTCTCCATACACCCGATAATCAGCTGTTGATCGTTCCAAACGGTAAAATCCATAATGATACGATAACCAACGTCAATGTAAACCCGACCAGAAGGGTCGATCTCGTTATCGGCATCTCCTATGATGATGACATCAAGGCGGCGCATCGGCTGCTCGAGGATATTGTCGCCGCGGACGAACGGATTCTCGCTGAACCGAAAACGACAATCGCCGTGTCGGAACTTGCCGAATCATCGGTAAATTTTGTTGTCCGGGTGTGGGTGAAGACCCCAGACTACTGGAATGTCTATTTTCATCTGCTGGAGACGATCAAGCTGCAGTTCGACGAGGCGGGCATCTCGATTCCCTATCCGCAGCAGGACGTCCATCTCTATCAGCCCGTCGGGCAGCGGTAAGCGTTATGCCGGTCAAACAGGCAGAACACTTCCTGGCAGTGGATCTTGGCGGCACCAAGACCGATGTGGCTCTCTACCTGAGCAGTGACGATTCACTGGCCCCGGTAGCCCGAAAACGGTATTCCAGCCGCAGGGCGGGCGGTATCGGGGAGATACTCAGCGACTTTCTCGACAGCCAGCCAGTACGCTGTGAAGCCATCAGCATTGCTATTGCAGGAGTGGTCGGAGAAACGACCGCCCAGGTGACAAACCTGCCATGGACGATTGACAGGAAGGGGCTGGCGAAACTGGGATTTTCCAAGATCAGCATGATCAATGACATGACTGCTGTGGCCGCCTGTCTGCCCCTGCTGGGCGAGGATGATCTCTTCTGCCTTCAGAGAGGAGGAGGCCCGGTCGGTCCCATACGGGCGGTGCTCGCACCCGGCACCGGACTTGGAGAAGGATTTTTGCTCCACACCGACGATCATTGCTATCCGCGGGGAACCGAGGGTGGACATGGAGGGTTTGCTCCGGTCGACAGGGAACAGCGGCAGCTGCTGGAGTGGCTGGCCGACTCATCTGCCGAGGCGGTGAGCTCTGAGCACGTCTGCGCCGGCCCCGGCATCGCGACGCTCTATGATTTTTATTGCGCCCGGGGAGAGACGGGGAATGCTGAACTGCAGGGCCGCCTGTCCCGCGCCGAAGACCGCACACCATTAATTGCAGAAGCGGCGATGGCCGGCACCTGTCCCCTGTGTGTAAACACCCTGCAGCTTTTCCTGAGAATTCTCGGTCGTGAGGGTGCAAATCTGGTACTGAAACTCTATGCAACCGGGGGGTTATTCCTCGGCGGCGGCATCCTGCCGAGGATGGTCAACTCAGTTTCCTTCGTGCCGTTTCTGAAGGCGTTTCATTTTCCAGGGCCGATGGCGTCTCTGCTGGCTGCAACACCGATACACATCATCCTGGAGCGGGACGCCGCCCTGCTCGGGGCCGCCGGCTTCGGCAGGAATCTTTTTTACTGACGGCCAGCAGACACTGATGGGGCAAAAGGTTTTGACATGGCGATGAATACGACTGTCGATGATCATATCCGCCAGCTCCTTCCCTCTTTTCTTCCCCGCTCTTCCCTGCTCTGTGTGAGCCCGCTCGGAGAGGGCAATATCAATGACACCTATCTGTTGAGGTTTGCCGACCGTGACCCGGTCGTCCTGCAGCGCCTGAATGCTGAGGTCTTCCCGGAACCGGTGCGCGTCGCCGACAATGTGATGCTGGTGACGGAGCACATCCAGAACCGGCAGAAAGGCAGGGATGTCATCAGGAAAACACTGCGTGTCATTGCTTCTGAAAACGGCAGGAGCTGCTGTCTTGATGGTGAGGGCGCAGTCTGGCGGATGGTGGAATACTTTGCTGACACTCAGTGCTTTACCTCTGTCAGCTCGCTCAACCAGGCATTTGAGGGAGGTGGCCTGCTCGGCTGGTTTCATCGTCAGCTGGAGCATTTGAGCCCCGATCTCATTGGTGAGCCGCTGCCCGGTTTTCATGATCTTCCATCATACTGCAGGAACTATCGGCTGGCAGTCTCGACCCACACGCGCAAACCGGCGCCGGATTTGAGCTATTGCTTACAGCAGGCCGAGAGTAGGCTTGCTGACGGCGACCATTTGCAGGCGCTGAGTAAAACCGGGAAAACTGCCAGACGGGTCATTCACGGAGACCCCAAGATAGGCAATATGCTTTTTGACAGGGATTCCGGGCGGGGTGTTGCCCTCATCGACCTTGACACGGTTTCTGCGGGAATACTGGCCTGTGACCTCGGTGACTGTCTCAGGTCCTGCTGCAACGTCATCGGGGAAGACCCCCTGCACCCCGCTGATGTCGTCTTTGATCTCGATATCTGCAGGGCGGTGCTGGAAGGCTACCGGGCGTCAGGGGCCTCTTTTCCTGCAGGTGAGAGGGATCTGGTCTATCAGGGGGTCCGACTGCTCACCTATGAACTGGGGTTGCGGTTTCTGACCGACTACCTCAATAACGATACCTATTTCAAGGTGACAGATGAGCAGAAAAACCTGCGCCGCGCCGTCGTCCAGTTTCTCCTGCTCAACTCGATCGAGCACCAGCAGGAGGCCATAAGGAAAATAGCCCGTGAGGTGTGATGCTGCAGCCGTTACGGCTCAATCAGGTAGTGTTTGATGGTTTCCCTGACGCGCGAGTCCAGGTCGGAGAATTCAACACCCATCCGCATCTCCTGGCTGTTTGTCTTTATATTTCGGATGATTCCGCGAATCCTCTGCTGATCAGTGAGCCCGGGCAGGATACATCTCAGCTCTATCGCCTGTTTGATCTTGACTTCGGGCAGGGATTCGTTTTGTTTCGATTTCAACTGACAGAGGGTTCCGGTACTGCTGATGTCCAGGACTGTTCCTGAAAAGCTTCCCTCGCCTTCCAGGTCGAGTGTACAGGGGATATAAATCGAGGTGCGTTTTTCTTTCCTCATCTCATGATAATAAATTGTTTCCGGGTACTCAAAAAAGAGCAGCTGCAACGGTGTTTCAACTGTTTTTATCAGCTTGCTCTTGAACATGCAGAGCTTGCCTAAATAGGTGAATTTGATCAGGGCGATGTCGCCAAGCGCCATCTCGTCGCGGGTGATGATAAAATGGCTCGGCGTCGTCGTTATCACGCATTTGTCCGGCACCAGGCCGACAAGTGCGCTGTCGAGGTTTGAGTCGATGGTTTCAAATTCCATTTTCAGGCGAAGGCCGATTTCAAGGGCAAGGCGGTGGCCGGCGGTAGAAATCTGTTTGAGATTGTGGTCGGGTTTTGACAGCGCCCGCTGCTGCCTGCGCTTTTCCTCCTCCTCGTCCTTCAGGCGCAGCCCCTCCATGATCAGCGAGATCAGAGGCTTGGTGATTTTGTCATCCCTGCGGCCATTGAAAAATCTGATCTCAATATGCACGCCCTCCCAGGCTATCATCTCATAGACAGCCTCTTCTCCGGACAAGGTTCCGGTCTCAGCACCAACAAGCGTGCCTCCGCGCAGGAACAAAGAGCCGGTCGTCGGGCCACAGGTGACACTCAGCGTGCAGGACTCCCCATCGTTTTCGAGCATCTGGAGAAATGAAGATACCGGTATCCCCTTGACGATTCCGGTAGAGGAGCGTTCCACGAGATCAGCGATGTGCTGAAGAAATTTTTCGCCGGCAACGGGTGTTTCCATGATGACGCTCGCCCCGGGCACCGTCTCAGCGATGCTGCTGCCGGCCTGCTGCGGCCTGATGGCGAGCAGAGGAATAAAGGGGAACTTGATGCTCAGCTCGTCGATGACTGCGAACTCGGCATAACCGGGAAAAATGGTACTGCAGACGATCAGGTCCACTCTGTCGCCAGAGAGGATTGTCAGGGACTGTGCCAGGTCGCCGGCCGACAGGACGTTATAATCGATCCCGCCAGCAGTGCAGGCGTCCAGCATTGTTTTTAGTTCGTCCCTGTTAGCTTCTATGATGAGGATTGTTTTCATTGCACTCCCAATGATGGTAACGGGTTATCTGCTAATATTATGCAGGAAATACGAGGGGAAATCAAAAAAAAATTAATAATTCCGGTACCTGTTAATTATTGCACTCACCGGGCAGATGACCTATCCTGCAGGCTCATCTGCTGCCTGCCGGCTGCGGGCACCCTGCCGCCGAATCCAGCTGTACCTGTTAAAAATTAACCGTTCGGGAAAATACGCATGAAAAAATCTCCATACACGCTGCATGCTCGTTCGAGCGAGTGCAGGGCCCGCCGGGGAGCAGTGGCAACCGCCCATGGTGTTTTTCAGACACCCGTTTTTATGCCGGTCGGAACGCAGGCCTCAGTAAAGGCGGTAACCGTTGAAAATCTCAAGGATATTGGCGCGGCAATTATTCTCGGTAATACCTATCACCTGTTTGTCAGACCGGGTCATCTCCTGATCAACCAACTCGGCGGCCTGCACAAATTCATGAACTGGGATGGATCCATCCTGACCGACAGCGGGGGATTCCAGATCTTCAGCTTAAAAGAGCTGGCAAAAATTACCGAGGACGGTGCTGCCTTCAGGTCACATCTTGATGGTTCGCCTCTGTTCCTGAGCCCCGAAGATTCAATAGAAGTACAGCAGGCACTCGGTTCAGACATCATGATGTGCCTAGACACCTGTATCCCCTATCCGGCGACACGGGATGAAACGGTCGCGGCGACGGCACTGACCGGCCGCTGGGCCCAGCGCTGCAGAGCGGCGCACACCGCGGGTGAGCAGCTGCTTTTCGGCATCGTCCAGGGCGGCATGTACCCTGAACTGAGAAGAGCGTCTGCTGAGACCATGGTTGATATCGGCTTCGACGGCTACGCCATCGGCGGATTGAGTGTCGGTGAACCAAAAGAGCAGATGCATGACATGACCGAGGCAACGGTTGCCCACCTTCCTGATGACCAGGCGGTTTACCTGATGGGTGTCGGCACCCCCGAAGACCTGGTTGAAGGGGTCTGGCGCGGCGTGGACATGTTTGACTGTGTCATGCCCACGAGAAATGCAAGAAACGGTACGCTGTTCACCTCCTCCGGTAAAGTAGTCATAAAAAACACCAGGTATCGTGCAGACGACAGCCCTGTTGACGGTGCCTGCAGCTGCTATACCTGCCGCAACTATTCCCGGGCCTACCTGAGGCATCTTTTTGTCAGCAGGGAAATTCTTGCCTACCAGTTGAACACGATACACAATCTTCATTATTACGTTTCGCTGATGGCCGGTATCAGGCAGGCGATTGAAAATGATCGATACAGCGCCTTCCGGGACGATTTTTATGGCAGGCTTGAGAGCAAATGATTAATGTGCTGCAAAATTTAGCGGAAAACGGTGTGTGAGACCACACACTGCAGTTTTAATTTTTCAGGAGGTTACAACATGACTCGATTCGTCTATCTGGCCACTGCAGGGGCTTCAACCCTGGCTACGGCTTCGCCAGCCATGGCTGCGGACGGCCAGGGAGCGGCTGGAGGATTTGCTTCATTCATTCCACTGATTCTCATCTTTGTGGTCTTCTATTTTCTGCTGATCAGGCCCCAGCAGAAGCAGGCAAAGAGGCATCAGACCTACCTCAGTGAGCTCAAGAAGGGCAACAAGGTGATCACCAAGGGCGGCATCTATGGAGAGATTACCGGATTGACCGACAATGTCCTTACCCTTGAGATTGCAGACAACATCCGGATCAAGGTTACCCGTGACGCGATCGCCGGACCGCAGGTCAAAGAGGACGCCAAGAACGAAGACACCAAGAAGGTCAAGGCCGGCTGAGGAATCAAGGGCTGCTGATTTTCTACGGTCGTAGATACAGACAAAAGGTGGAAGGGCTCAGGCTCTCCCGCCTTTTTTTTGGTGCTGCCGTTCATACTGACCAGCAGCCTCAGAGGCCCAGCCAGCGACCGGCGGCGACGACTGCAATACCCACGAGCATTGAAACAAAGACATTGCCGGTTTTCAGACTGCAGAGCCCGGTCAGCGCCGTTGCCAGCCAGCCGACCGGACCGGCTCCAATTGCCGCTGGAACAATCAGCGACAGCAGGATCGTGCCGGGCAAGGCATCCATGAATTTCTTGAACCTGCCTGTTTTCGGCAGCTTGCCAGCCAGAAGCAGCCCTGACAACCGCAACGAGTAGGTGACCAGTGCTGCCGAGAAGATCGTCAGCCAGGTTGCTGCCTCTGCACTCAGGCTAGTCATCCTGCAGCTCCCGGGATTTTACGGGCAGAACGGCTGCGACAAGTGCGCCGCCGACCCCGCCGCAGATAATATACCATTTCCCCGGCAGCAATGATTCCGCAGCAAGTGCCGCGGTGGCCGCAACAAGCCAGGGAAGCAGGTTCTGCCTTCCTTTCCAGAAACTGAAAACCAGCGCGGTAAAAACGGCAACAAAGGAAAAATCAAGACCAAACTGCTCGGGATTGCTGATAACAGCACCGAGGCGATGGCCGAGGATCGTACCGCTGCACCATGCTGCCTGGACACAGAGCCCGCCGCCGAGAAGAAAGTAGACCGAGGTCGTCTCCTGGTGAAAGCGTGCCATGGTAATCGCCCAGTTCTCATCTGCAACCAGGTGAATGAAGAGTATTTTGCGATAGAGTTTCTGGCCTTCGAAGAGAGGATTCAGGGAGGCACCGATCAGCAGATAGCGCATATTGATGATCAGTACTGCCATGGTGATTTCAAGTATCGGCAGGGGCGGGAACCACATATCGACCATGACAAACTGGGCCGAACCGGCAAAGACGCTCAGGTTCATGGCCAGCAGCTGCATCCAGCTCAGCCCTTTCTGGGCGGCAAGCAGGCCAAGAACACTGCCATAGGCGCCGACGCTTGCGGCCACGACCAGGTTTGCGGTAAAACCGCTTTTTAAATGGTGATAATGCTCAATCTGCATCACGTGTCTGCTGTTGGCAATTGGCTGGTTGTAAGTACGATCAAACAGGTTACAGTATTGGGGCACAACCATACACGTTTTGCCCAGGTTGATAAATACTAAAGACAGGATCACGCTCCATAGCCCGGGAATGCGGGGCAATGAGGGGTCGATGGAGGGGCTTGTTCCGACGGTAAAAGACAAGGACGAGCACGGCACGTTTGTGGTGCAGTATAGGTTGGCAGGGAGCCGCGATGCAGAAGCGCAACGACGATATAGACAGGCGAAGCAGGGTGATAAAGAAGGGCAGGCGGGGAGACGGGCCGGTAGTTTACTGGATGAGCCGCGAACAGCGGCTGGCGGATAACTGGGCACTGCTGTGGGCACAGCAGGAAGCGCTGAGCCGAGAGAGAGGACTGCAGGTAATCTATTGCTACGATCCGCTGCACTGCTGCCCTACACTCAGGCACGCCTCGTTTGTCCTGCAGGGCCTTGCCGAGCTTCAGCAGCGTTTGTCCAGCTATAATATCGGTTTTTTCCTGCTCGAAGGGGAGCCCGTTGAGTCGATAGCTTCTCACCTGGGACAGCATGACTGCCATCTCCTGGCCACCGATTTTTCTCCGCTCAGAAATAAGCGGCGCCTGCTGGAGCAGCTCTGCGAACGGCTCGCGCTTCCCATCTGTGAGATTGACAGCCACAATATCATTCCGGCATGGGTTGTATCGGGTAAAAAGGAATATGGCGCCTACACGATACGTCCCAAGATAAACCGGCTCTTGCCTGATTACCTCACCGACTTCCCCGAACTTCGGACGCACCCGTACCAAGCTGCCTCCGCAGGTAAACCCATTGCTGTTTCCCGTCTGGCGGCCCGGGCAGAAAATCTCAGCGCCGCTGAGCTTTGCTGGCTTACATCAGGCGAGACCGCGGCGCAGAGGGCGATGAGCACAGTTTTGCATTCACTTGAAGACTATGCGCAAAACCGGAATGATCCGACAAAAGATGCGCAGTCAGGCATGTCTCCCTACCTGCATTTCGGTCAACTGGCGCCCCAGAGACTGGCGTGGGAGGTTTCTCACTCTTCTCTTTCCCAGGAAGCACGGGAGTGTTACCTGGAGGAGTTGATCGTGCGGCGGGAACTTGCCGACAATTTCTGTCTCTACGAGCCCAGCTATGACAGTTTTGCAGGATTTCCCGACTGGGCCCGCAAGAGCCTTGACGAACATCGAGACGATATCCGGGATTATCGCTATTCACTGGAAGAGTTTGAGCAGGCTCAAACCCACGAGCTTCTCTGGAATAGCTGTCAGCTCGATCTGGTCAGAAGAGGTAAGCTGCACGGCTACCTGCGGATGTACTGGGCAAAAAAAATTCTTGAATGGAGCGCCGGACCGGAAGAGGCCCTGACGTATGCAATAGCCCTAAACGACACCTACTCCATTGACGGCAGCGACCCAAACGGTTACGCCGGCATCGCCTGGGCAATTGGCGGTGTTCATGACCGTGCCTGGCGGGAGCGCAGTGTCTATGGCAAAATACGATACATGAACGAGGCGGGCTGCCGGCGTAAATTTGACGTGGATCGGTACGTTGAAAAGGCCAACATGCCGCTTTGCTGAGCGTCTGTTTGGTTCATTCGGATGAAGGTCACGTATCTGTAACCTGCGAGGCGGTGGGCATTGCTGGAAGACGCATCGCGGAGGCCCGCCGTGGAGCGACATCAGGCCCGAAGGGTTGCAGACAGGAGGTCTGCAACTGACAGCAGGCCATGGACGGCCTGTCTGTCAGCCGTCGTGCAACGGTGATCAGGCCGCAGAGCAGTGTCTGGAAGCAATGCCCTCCGCCGGTTTTCAACGCTCGACTTAAAAAGGACGGCTCTTCCGGTAAACGAGTACCTCTTTGCTGTAATCACCAGTCAGTGGTCCATCAGATGGGATTTGCTCGCCGCTTGGCATCCTTCTTTTGCTTGTCCAAAAGAAGGATCAAGAAAAAGACACCCGGCGATGCCGGCCCTGCGGGCTTCCCTGTGCTGCTCGCCACCGGCGGGACGCCAAAAACTCGCTGACGCTCAGACAGGTTTGGCGCCTGGTTCCGCCAGCGGCTCCGCTGCTCGGCGGCACCGGACGGGGGGAACATCCACAAACCGCATTCCTGTTTCGAATACGCCTTGTCCAGATGAACCTTTCTTTCTTTTCTGTGGTTATTCTGCCGTTCCCATTTGTTTCGTCTTTCTGTTTTTGATAAGCTTATCTGGTAGCCGGGAAAATCGTGTCCGCCGGACAACTGCGGGCAAAGCGTTAAAATTGCTGGCTCAGCAGGTCCCAGGAAGCCCGGACTCACCCGATGATTGAACACTCGATTCTCCTGAAGGCTTTTTTTTAAAAGGAATCCGCGGATTCCAGCATATGCTCGGTCAGCACGGATAGCAGGAACACTGATATGGTTACGATGCGTTTGAAATACAGCAAGTACGCTGAGCTCAAAGTTTTTTTTCTGGTCTCCGTGCTCATTGGAGCTACACTCTGCATCGTTCAGTATGTCGGAATATTTACCCCTTTTGACATGTTATTCTTCAAACTGAACGCACTTTCCGGTTCATCGCCGGTACCGCAGACCGTATCGTTTTTTATTATTCTCTTCTTTACGCTTTTTCCCGGCATCATTATTCTCGAGGAGGGGACGGTCAGAGGGATGATCTATACCGGTGTTGCCTGGTTTTTCTATGCAATTCTGATTCACTCCTATTCCGTGGCCTTTAATCTGTATGTGCCGTTATCGGCACCGCTTATCGGCACGATAGTCGCGCTGATACGTGCCCTTGCCTGGGGGTCTTCCGTCCTCGAGGAGGAAAAGAATGACATCAAGGAGACGTTTGGCCATTTTGTCGAACCGATCATCGCCTCAATGGCAATTGATAACCCCGGCATGCTCAAGGAGGACGGGGTACGCAAGGTCCTGACGGTAATGTTTGCCGATATGCGCGGTTTTACCAAGCTTTGCGAGGTAACTGAGGCTGAACAGCTGATAACCATCATGCGCGAATGTTTTGGAAGACTCATCCCGATTGCCAGGAGAAACGGCGGAATAGTCGACAAGTTGATCGGTGATTCCCTGATGGTTGTCTGGGGCAACCCGGTGGCGCAGGCGGACCATGCTGAAAGAGCGGTGGAAGCAGCCTTGGAGATGCAGGCGGCGATGCGGAATCTGCGGCGTAAGTGGTTGAATACGCTGGGGGTTGATATTGATCTTGGGATCGGTATAAACACCGGTGAAGTGGTCGTCGGTACAATTGGTTCGGAAGAATTCTGCGATTATACCGTTCTTGGCTCAGGGGTCAATCTCGCCGCCCGCATAGAGCGGGGCTGTCCTGGGGGCGAGATCTGTATTTCGAGCAATACCAGGGCATTGTTGAGCGATCACTATCATTGTGAACGGCTGGGGCGGTTCGAGTACAAGAATGTCCTGGAGAAAGTCGAGGTTTTCCGCGTCGTTCAGCCATAAATCGCTACGGCAGGAAAACATATACCGCACTGATACTGAATATCCAGATACAGCCAAGTGCCAGCGTCGCCCTTCCTTCGGCCAGCCCCTGGCCGGTTATCAGGCTCTGCCTGAGAAGCTTGAATGCCCAGAAAAATGTTGCGATAAGCGGCAGCAGGAGTGCAGGCGACAGTGATTCTTCCCCTCTGAACCTCAGCGAATAGTTGAGCAGCGGTGCCAGAATCCAGAACGGTACTGCGCTCATCCCGATCAGATCCACAATCAGGTTGAAACCGCCTGGCCCTTTAAATGCCTTCGCCGCCGCCCAGTAGACCAGACAGAAGCCGGCAAGCGCTCCAAGAATGGTCATTACGCCATACAGAGAAAAGAGCAGCGGGACGATGACAGCGTAGGTTCCGCTCATCGGCAGAGTGCCCGGTTCCGTCAGAAGAACGCCGATGACGTTGGAGGCTCCAAACAGAACCCCGGTGATGATGATATTGATTATCGTATGTTTCCTGACCGCGCCGTCAACGGCCATCTGGAAAATTCTGGGATGCCCTGACACCATCGACGGGAGGAGTTCGAGATAGCTCATGTCTTATGACAAACGGAAAGAGAAAAAGTCCTGTTCTGCAGCGTTTACTGCTGCAGAACAGGACCATAGTCAGAAGCGGTCAGTGTACCAGATTACCAGCCGCCCGGTATTGCTGCCCAGATGCAGATACAGAGGCTGACGGCGGCAATAATGATGCCGGCGCTTTTGCTGTTGTAGCGTTCCTCGCTGTAATCGGACCAGCCGTGGATGCTGTCGACCAGTTCCTTGTCCTTCTGATGCGGTATCTTGGCCATCAGGCTTGGCATACTGTCGGTAATCATTGAAACTGTTGTATGCAGGAAGAAACAGAGAGGCACACATAACAGTGAGCCCGACATTCCCACTTTGGCCGGAAGGCCACCGGCGATTACGAAATTCGGGAACAGGTATGGTGAGATGGCGATATAGGTCAGGCCGGCACCGAGAATGGCGACCGTAGCACCGTAGCGATTTGCCGGTTTCCACCAGACGCCGAGAATGACCAGCGGTGCAACCGTTACCCCGGCGAGACCGAAGGCCCAGAGAATACTGACGACCAGGAAGGTCGGAGGATTCAGGGCAATGAGAATACTTGCCAGACCGCCGCCTGAGATGGCCAGATAGCCGATAATCTTCATGGTCTTGTCTGAGAGGTCGGGCTTGATGGTGGCGATGATATCCTGGGCGATCATGGCGCCGATTGCCATCAGGTTTGCGCTGATCGTGGAGAGACCTGCCGCGATTGCACCGGCGATAACGAATGCAAGCACCCAGGCGGGGTTATACACACTGTTGAGGATCAGGGTAATCTTGTCAAAATCCGTCGGTGCAATGCCCGTGGCTGAGGTGGCCTGGAAGAAAACGCCGGAAAATCCCATGGTATAGGTGGAGCAGAAAACGATACCGCAGAAGAAGGTAAACCAGACCATTGCCCCCCGTGCGGATTTGAGGTTCGAGGCCGTGTAGACCCTCATGCCCAGATGTGGCAGCCCCATCGCACCCAGGGTGAAGCAGGGGATCAGGGAGGCATACCACTTCAGTCCATACTTCATGTCAAAGAAATCAGGCACCTTCTCAAGCATCGCCGGAACCATATCACTGTAGAGCAAGGGCGGGAAATACCAGCCGGTACCGCCCATTGCCTTCATGATTGCGGCAAGCGGAACAATAAATGCGACGCCCATCAGGACCATCTGGAACGCCGCGTTATACGTGGTCCCGTACATTCCGCCGATGGTTACATACCCGACAATCAACGCTCCGCCGCAAAGCAGGGCGACTGTATAGTTGATGCCGAAAAGCATCTCAAACACCTTGGCAACACCAATCATCTGCCCGAGGGCGTACATGACCATGATAAGGATCATGAAGATAACGGTGATGTAGGATGTCTTGAGACCATATCGTTCACGGACAAAATGTGCCGGGGTGAAGGCTCCCATGCGGCGCAGCGGTGTTCCATACCAGAGAGTAATGAGCGGTATGGACAGGGTAAACTGAATCCACATGTAGACAAACGGTACTTTAAGGTTGAGAATTAACGCGGTAACTCCCATGAAGGTAGCAAGGCTCATATAGCTTGAAGCCATACCGAGACCGTTGGTGATCGATCCGACCGATCTGCCTGCCGTCCAGTAATCTGTCGACGATTTTGCCATTTTCTGCGAATACCAGCCGATCAGATAAAAAATGATGAACGAACCGCCTACAAATATGATACCGAGAGTGGGGCTCTCAAGAGCCCATTGTTGTGCTTCCATGGTTCTTTGTCCCCCTGTTAAATTTTCTCGTTTGTTCCGGCGAGTTCTTCAATCTCATCATCGAGATCATTCGTCAGCTTGGCCTGAACCGCGACAATCGCCATGAGGCCGAGCCAGCCCATAACAACAGGAATGATATACTGTGATGGAAAACCGAAAATCATGTGTCCCTGTAATCCGGGAAAGGCCACGAAAACCAAACCAAGATGACCGGAAATAATTAAAAGGGCGCTGAAAATCAGCGTGTACCTAATTTCCTTTTTGTACGCACTATTCATTCTCTCCTCCTTTTGAAAATTGCTTCGGTTTTCCCGTCTGTCCGTCAATGGTCAAGCGCTAACGCTTCAGACCGTAATTCATTGACTGCAAAGGGATGTGTGGAACTGAACTGATAACAACGGGCTAATCCGCTTTGCCAGAGGCAAAACAGGAAACTGAATTGTACCACTGCAACAGTGTCTGGGGAGGCCCTCCTTTTGCTGATTTTTCATCTAGTTAAACAAAATTATCTGAAAAGCCCTGCAGTCGTCCGGAAATGGGTCCCGAACGGCGGTAAAAACGGTGTCGACAGGCGCGCCGTCAAAGATTGAGCGCTCGCTCGTCTTTTTCTCCGTTTGTTACGGTCATGTTCCTGCCACGTACTCATTACTTTCAACGGTCTCCTGCGCCCAGAGAGGCATCATCTGAACATTCTGGCTGCCTCGCTTACCCGGTCGTGAAAAAATATGAGCGCTTTAGCCTGATAGAGGGTAAAAAGAAACCATGGCTGAGCGAGCGCTCGGTCTGGATGTTAGCTGATATTAAATTCATTGACTGACATTTGTCAATGTTTTTTATGGATGTGCCTGGCGGGGGGTGCAGGGGCAGATTATAAAGAGCAAATACGGGACATGACACGGCCGGCTGTCCTGCTGGAATCGGTGAAAAAAACGCAACGGTTGTCTCTTGCAAGGCAGCCAACGGTTGGGAGAATAGATGAGCGATAGCGGAAGGGTGATTCTGAACACCGGTGATGGAAAAGGAAAAACGACCGCTGCCCTGGGCACGGCGTTCAGGGCGCTTGGTCATGGCCAGCGGGTGTGCGTGATCCAGTTCCTGAAAGGGCAGGGCAGTTACGGTGAACGCCTGATGGCGGGAAAAATTGACAATCTCGACTGGCATATCTGCGGGAAGGGGTTCGTCTTCGCCAGCGAGGACATCGAAGCGGACAGAGCGGTGGCTCGCGCGGGGTTCGAGCTGGCCAAAAAAACAATTAACGGTAATCGGTACGATCTTGTCGTTCTCGACGAGATCACCTATCTCCCCCTTTACGATTTTCTGCCGGTAGCCGAAATCGTAACCCTGCTGGCCAACAAGCCCCGACGGTTGAATGTAATCCTTACCGGCAGAGACGCACCGCGGGAACTTGTCGATAGTGCCGATACGGTTTCCGAAATGAGGGCGGTGAAACATGCGTATGAACGAGGTATAAAGGCTCAGAGAGGTGTTGAATATTGACCGTCATGCTAACTACGGTTTCAGGGGCTGATCGCCCAGAAACCCGACTGGTGAGGATTGTATGAAAAATAACGGCAGTCTCTCAGGAATACAGGTTCTCGATCTTTCCAGGCTCCTTCCGGGTCCTTATTGTTCAATGATCCTTGCCGACCACGGGGCGGAGGTCATTGCGGTGGAGGATCGCAGGTTTAAAGAAGACGAGTTGTTTTTCAGTCCCATCAACAGGAACAAGCGTCACATCTCCCTGAACCTCAAAACTGCTGAGGGCAGGGATATTTTCTATAAACTGGCAGAGAAAAGTGATGTCATGCTGGAGGGTTTCAGGCCCGGTGTGGTAAAGCGCCTCGGTGTTGACTACGACACCATGAAGAAGATAAATCCAGCGATCATTTACTGTTCCATAAGCGGTTATGGGCAAAGCGGCCCGCTGCGTGACCGGGTCGGCCACGATGTCAATTACATGGCAACGGCCGGGCTGCTGGGACTGATCGGGCCGGAGAAAGGGCCGCCGTCAATTCCCGGTGTGCAGTTTGCCGATATCGCCGGCGGCAGCATGAACGCTGTTGTTGGCATACTCCTGGCCCTTTATGCCAGGACGTTCAGCGGGAAAGGCCAGTATATCGATATTTCCATGACTGACGGCCTGCTTGGCTATCTCAGTCTGCCTCATTATTTCACCCAGAAATCGGGGCAGCCCCCGTGCCGTGGGAACGATCTTCTCTCCCACCGCTATGGCTGCTACAATACCTATGAAACGGCGGATGGCCGATTTGTCGCTATCGGAGCAGTGGAAAATCGGTTCTGGGTGAAGCTCTGCGGACTGCTTGGCCTGGAAGAGTATGCTGATCTGCAGTATGATGACGCGTGCAGAGTGGAAATCATCGAGCGGTTGAGGGAGTGCTTCAGCAGAAAAACCCGTGACGAGTGGAACAGTATTCTCGCAGACCGGGATGTGTGTTACAGTGATGTGCTGGACTATCACGAGGTGCTCGACAGCCGGCTGTTTCGAGAGCGGGAGACGATCGTCGACAGGAGAAAAGAAGACGGCAGCGTCATCCCGGAACTGGGGATCGCGGTCAAGTTGAGTGAAACCCCGGGCTCTTTGCGCACGGAACCTGCTGAGTTCGGTGCAGATACCGAGCGTGTGCTGCTGGAGCTCGGCTATTCCCGGGAGCAGATAGGCGATTTTGCAAAAAGGGCTGTTATCTAGTCTGAAGGTTCGGCTTCAGAGCCTGCAATGGCTGATGCCGGCCACCCATTGGCACTATTGAGGAGTTGTTCATGGCCGAAGACTATGCGACATTTTTCAGGGTTTTCTCACAGGTCAGCAAGGCGATTCACAGCGGGGAAAACACGTCGGAGATTCTAGAAAACATCGTCAAGAACATCAAGGAGATACTTGGCGCCAAGGGCTGTGTCTACTGGATAGTGGATCAGGCGAAGGAACAGATTGAGACGATGATTTCACACGGTTTTCCCTACCGGAACCTGACCAATGTGGATTATGGTACCCTCAGGACAATCTTTGATCCGGCTGAAGGCAGCGTCATACTCATTGAAGACGCGAAGACAGACCCGAGAATTCCGGAGCTTGACAGCATCGGCAAGAAAAGTGTGGGCTCCATCGCCGGCATGTTCTTCGAGATCGTCGGACCTTTGTCCGGTATCCTTGCGGTCTACTTCTACAACCGCAGGCAGCTCAGTACCAGTGAGCTGGAAATTATCACCGCGCTCGGTGAACAAGGGGCGATTGCCCTTCACAAGGCACGCAGCTATGACGAGAAGATGCTGCAGAACCTCAGGCAGATGGTCGAGGGGCTGACCCTTGCCCTTGAAGCAAAAGACGAGAGCACTCACGGGCATTCAGTACAGGTAGCCCTGTATGCAAAAGCGATCGCCGAGGAGCTCTGCCTGCCGGGAGCAGAGATCGAGAGAATTTATCATGGCGGCCTGCTCCACGACATCGGCAAGATCGGCATGCATGACGATATTCTCGAGAGGCTGGGAATCCTGACACGCAGCGAGATGGATATCGTCAGGCAGCACCCGGTCATCGGGGCGAGGATCGCCCAGCCGCTGAGTTTTCTGGACGATGTCGTGCCGCTCATACTCCACCATCATGAGCGGTATGACGGCAGTGGTTATCCGGATGGCCTGAAAGGGGAAAAGATTCCGGTGGGTGCCCGGATTTTAACGGTCTGCGATGCCTTTGAAACGATGCTTGCCGGCAGAAAACATTTTAACCGAATGTCTGTTGAGGATGCGGTGGTCAATCTGCAGCAGGGAGCGGGGCACCAGTTTGACCCGAAGATACTGGAGGCGCTCTTTGCCACGCTGCTTAAAAGACCTGAGTTGATCGAGTCGTATGAAAATGGCTCAACACGCACCTGTCTGAGAAATTATAAGGAGAAACTGCTCAGTCGCTCCTCTCAGCCGACCCAGTTTTTTATGTAGGCCGCAGCATTGCAGCAGAAATGAGGAGAAACGATCCGGCCGGAAATTGAGTATTGAAAATGATCCGGCATGATACCTGGCTTATCTCACCTATTGTTATAGACGGATCATGCTTGAACAGACGCGCAGACAGCAATGGCTGAAATTCATTCTCGGCATCATGTTGCCGACCTTACTGGCGATTGTGATCGCAATCGGGTCCATCTACCTGGTTATCATTCCCTCGTTTGAAAAGAGCTTTCTCGAGAGTAAGCGCGAGATGATCCGTGAACTGTCCAAAGTCGCCTGGGGGATCCTCGAGTTTTATGAAAAACAGGAGCATACCGGGAATTTGACCACGGAGCAGGCACAGTCCAAAGCCATTGCCGAGATCGAGCACCTGCGCTACGGGGATGAGTCCAGGGACTATTTCTGGATAAGTGACATGTCTCCAAAGCTGCTCATGCATCCCTATTCCAAGGAGCTGGTAGGAACGGACCTGAGCAGTTACGAGGACAGTACGGGCAAACGTCTTTTTATGGAGATAATTGAAACAGTCTCTGACAGGCAGAGCGGCTTTGTCGATTATATCTGGAGCAAAAAGTATGAGACGAGCCAGGAAGTACCGAAACTTTCATACGTGATAAAATTTGAGCCATGGGGATGGGTTGTCGGCACGGGCGTCTATCTTGATGATGTCGAAGAAAAGACAGAGGAGATCACCGCCCGGCTGACCAGGATGATCTACGCGACGGTGATTGCTTTCATCCTGCTGCTGCTCTACGTTACGCATCACAGCCTGGTTATCGAACGCAAGAGGCGGCTGGCCGAGGAACGGCTGGAATTGTCGAGAAAGAAATACAAGACCCTGGCTGAGTCGGCTGTTGATCCGATCATGATGATACACAACGGCAGTTGTATTTACGCCAACAAAAGCATGGAGCGGCTTGTCGGCTATACGGCCGCGGAGCTCGAGGCCATGCCGCTGATTGACCTTTTCCCCAAAGGCAGCGCTGATGGGGAAGGGGGGCGCTCCGGTGGCGGGCAGGTCTTCATGGATGCCCTGCACGGTTATGTCCTGCTGGGTCCGCATGAAACGTTGCTGGTGAAAAAAAATGGAGACGAGGTCGATATTCTGATGACCATGTCCCGAAAAAATCTTGGCAGCCAGAAGGTAGTCGTCATGACCGCCCATGACCAGAGCGGAACCAGGCAGATCGAGGAGGCGCTGGACGAGAGCCGGGAAAAATATCGGCTGTTGACCAACCGCCTGCGTATCGGTGTCTTCCGGACCAACGCGGAGGGCAGTTTTAAATTCCTTGAGGCCAATCACGTTGTACTCGAACTGCTCGGCGTCGAAAGTGAAGCGGCGTTAACAGAGCTTTCTTTTCTTGAGGTGATGAGCCAGGATCAAAAAGATAAAAAACTGACAGATCTGCTGAAAGATCAAGGGTTTGTCAAAGAACAGCTGTTCACTCTCAAAGGGCGGGACGGTGACACTCGAATGGTCTCGGTCTCGATGGTTCTGACCAAAAACAGCAGGGGAAAGCCGCTGTATTGCGACGGATTGATAGAGGACGTCAGCAGGCAGCAGAAAAGCGCACGGGAACGGGAAGATCTCATTGTCGAGTTACAAACGTCGATCCTGTTTCTCAATCAGCCGGTGAGAAATGCCCTGACCGATTTCATCTCCTGCAGCGCCGATGATACGATTCACCGGGCTGCACAGTTGATGACCGCCGCCCATAAAAGTGCGATCCTGGTGAGAAATGAAGATGATGAAATGATCGGTATCGTCACGGATGTGGCATTGAGAGAGCGGGTGATAGTCGATACTCTTCCGGTTGATACCCCCGTGCGCGACGTGATGAGCAGTCCGTTGATCCATATTGAAGACAGTGCGCTCATTTTTGAGGCGGTTCTCCTTCTCCAGGAAAAAAACATCAAGCATCTTGCTGTCCGGGATAAAAACGGAGCTGTTGTCAGCGTCATCAGCAATGAGGAACTGCTTGATGTCCATCGCTATTCGGCAGCATTTCTGATCGAGGAGATTCGGGAGGCTGCCACTGTTGAGGAAATAGCAAAAAGCCGCGAACGTCTGCCGAGGATCGTCAAGGCACTGATTGACAGTGGGGCGCATGCGGGAAATATAACCCGCATCATTACAAACGTCTCGGATACGATCCTCGGTCGATTGATCGATTTTGCCCTCGCCCAGACGGGTGAGCCGCCCGTGCGTTTTGCTTTTATCAGTCTCGGCAGCGAAGGCCGCGGCGAGCAGACACTGGTGACCGATCAGGACAACGCCCTGATCTTCGAGGATGTCGGGGACGATATCAGTGCTTCGGTCCATGCCTATTTCCAGCAATTCAGTGAAACGGTCTGTACCTGGCTCGACCAGGCCGGCTATGCTTTCTGCAATGGAAAGGTGATGGCGATGAACCCTAAATGGTGTCAGCCGATCTCCCAGTGGAAAAAATATTTCAGTGGCTGGATCACCGAATCGAGCCCGGAAGATCTGATGGAGGTGAGTATTTTTTTTGATTTTCGCTGCCTCTATGGTGATCATGGCTTTGTCGATGAGCTGAGAGAACATATCGCCAGCCGGGCCGAAAACAAGGCTGCATTTCTTTTTCAGCTGGCCCAGAACACCCTGTCGTTCAAGGTACCTATAGATTTTTTCGGCAAGATCGCGGTGGAATCGGGAGGTGATCATCCAAACACCTTCAACGTCAAGCACGTCATAACCCAGATTGTCAGTTTCGCGAGGATATATGCAATCAATTATGCGCTGGAGAGTACCAATACCCTGAAAAGGATTGATATCCTGCTGGAAAAAAAGGTCCTGAACAAAGCGACCCATGAAGAGATCGTGGAGGCGTACAATTACCTGATGCAGCTGCGCTTCAGGCATCAGGTGGGTATGATTGACCGCGGTGAACCACCGGATAACCATGTAAACATCAACGAACTGACGCACATGGAAAAAGAATTATTTGAAAAGATATTCAACCACGTGAATCAGCTGCGCAAACGCTTGAACCTGGTCGATCACAACGAAATCTATTTTTAGCCGATAGGCCCGGATAGAGAGCCAAAGGCAGACAGCAGTGTCACCTTTTTTTGAAAAGGAGTCTTATGAACGTTTATGATGCGTTGGCCGCACGGAAATCCGTACGAGCCTTTCTTGCCGAGCCTGTCAGCAGTGCTGCTGTTTCCAGGATACTGGACGGCGCCGGAAAAGCGCCATCAGGTGTCAATGCCCAACCCTGGCAGGTCGCCGTGGTCACCGGCAAAAAGAAACAGGAACTGGAAACCATGATAGAAACGGCCTTTCGGAACGGCGAGAAGCCGCAGATGGACTATCAGTACTATCCGCTGAAATGGAAAGACCCTTATAAAACAAGGCGCTTTAAGTGTGGCTTGCAGCTCTATGAAGCACTGGGGATAAAGCGCGAGGAAAAAGAGCGGCGGCTTGAGCAGTGGGTGGCCAACTACCGTGCTTTTGATGCTCCGGTCATGCTCTATTTTTTTATGGATCCGGGGATGGAAAAAGGGTCATTCCTGGATTATGGCATGTTTCTCCAGTCAGTCATGCTGGCGGCCGTTGCAGAAGGACTCGCTACCTGTCCGCAGGCTGCTCTTGGTGAATATCCACAGATTGTCAAAGAGGCCCTGGGATATCCGGAGGATTCCATACTCATCTGCGGCATGGCGCTCGGCTACGAGGATCGTGATGCCAGGGTAAACAGGTATCGAACCACCCGTGAACCGGTTGAAGCCTTTACCAGGTTTTTTGAATAGCCGCCAAACTGGAATAATCACAATTAATGGTTACCAGTAGCCATAACCAGGTGACTTGACAGACGTCTTTACAGGAGGTTGTGGTTATGGCAAAGGTGCTCACCGGCGATTTTTCGAGGAAACAGCAGAACAGTGCTCAACGGGCTTCAGCCGATGCACCGGTACCGGGATATCGGCTCAAGCTTGCCGTCGCGTTTTCCGATCCGCTTATCTGGCGAAGGATAGAGGTGCCCGGCAGGATGACCCTGAAGGGGTTGCACAGGGTGATTCAGGCCTGCATGGGCTGGGACGACAGCGCTACTCACCAGTTTCTGGTCGGCAAGATCTTTTATCAGTCAGGTTTTGGCATCAGGGATATGAAAAAAGATGGTGCGTACGATGAACAGCATTTCGAGCTTCATCAGCTTGAGGAAGGGATGCAGTTTCTTTTTACCTATCTTTACGATGGCGGCGAAGGGTGGGAGCTGGAAATTACCCTGGAAGAGGTCATCAGGAGCGGGCCGGAAGACGATATTCCTGTCCTGCTTGACGGCGCCCGGGCATGTCCGCCGCCGGAGGTGGGAGACATTCATCGCTACCAGTCTCTGTTGGCTGATGCCGAGGCATCCAGCGGCGGCGGTCAGCCTGATCTCAAACTGCCGATGACTGCAGGCTTTGATCCCGACAGATTTGACCGGAGAGCGATAAAGGATTTACTGGCGGAATTAGCATGAGAGCCGCTGATTTGATGAGAAAAGGAGAGCAGCAGGCATGGCAACTGAAATTGATGTGAGTTTTCCCGGAAATACGAGGGTAGATGCAAAAATACGTGGCTTTGTCATTTCCACGGACCAGCCAGAGAAATCAGGCGGTGAGAACAGCAGTCCAACACCGACAGAGCTTTTCACCTCCTCGATCGCAACGTGTGCCGGTTATTTTGCGGTAAAGTTCTGCCGGACCCGAAATATAGAGACGACCGGCATGCACCTGAACATGAGTTATGAGTGGGACGAAGAAGAGAAACGTTACCCGAAAATGACCATCAATCTGAAGTTACCCGAAGGATTTCCCCCAAAATATCAAAAGGCAATCATCAAGGCAATGGACCAGTGCGTGGTCAAAAAGCATATCCTTGAACCTCCTGAATTTGAGATGTCGGTTACGTGAGTAGTCTGGCCCAGGTTCAGCAAAGCATTTTCTCCCCCTAACAGTATGCAAAAGAGCCACGGCGCTGCCGGAGGCATTCCCTCAGCGGGCCCGGACGGCGAGGGCTTTCCAGGAAAAGGTTACCAGGTATGTTTCGTTCTTTTTTTAAAAGCAGCAGATGGTTTTTGTGGGCCTACGGCGGCGGTTTGACCCTGCTCGTCTCGCTTTTTGTGCAGGTGGAGCTGACCGTGAAAATCAACGAGTGGTACGGGGGCTTCTACAATATCCTGCAGAAGGCCACGGAGCATGACGTCAGTGAGCTCTGGACAGAAATGCTGAAATTTGCCAAAATTGCCTTTCCTTATGTACTGATTGCAACAGCCACCGCTTATTTTACCAGGATTTATGCGTTCAGGTGGCGGGAGGCAATGACCTTTTCCTATGTCGCCAAGTGGCAGGGCGTCGAGGAGGAGGTGGAAGGGGCAAGCCAGCGTATACAGGAGGACATCTACCGTTTTGCCCGTATTTTTGAAAGCCTCGGACTGCAGGTCGTCCGGGCGCTGATGACGCTGATCGCTTTTCTGCCGATCCTCTGGGAATTGAGCTCAGGGGTTGATCTACCGTACATCAAGACGATCCCGGGCAGCCTGGTCTGGGTAGCGCTGCTGGTTTCTCTTGGCGGGCTGCTCATCTCATGGTTTGTGGGGATAAAACTTCCCGGACTCGAATACAACAACCAGAAAGTGGAAGCAGCGTTTCGAAAAGAGCTGGTCTATGCCGAGGACGACAAGGTGAATTACGGAAAAACTGAATCGATCGTCGAGCTGTTTATCGGTCTGAAATTCAACTATCATCGTCTCTTTCTGCATTACGGCTATTTTGACATCTGGGTGAATTCCTTCGAACAGCTGATGATTATCACCCCCTACCTGATTATGGCGCCAGGGCTTTTTACCGGCTTGATCACGCTTGGTGTGCTTGTCCAGGTTTCAAATGCCTTCAGCAAGGTTCGCGAGTCGTTCTCAATTTTTATTTCCAACTGGACAACGATTACCGAGCTTCGTTCCATTCACAAGCGTCTTAAGGAATTTGAGATGAACATCAATTATTAGGCAGCCGGGCGCTCATTTTTCGAGCGCCTCGCCTATCGCTGCGGCAATGTTATGCCAGGCCTGCGGTGAGTCGCGCAGGCGCCTGGAAATCTCCAGTTGGACGCCTTTGCCGCTCAGTCCCCTGTTACAGATGTTGTCAGGGTGCAGGCCTCCGTGTTTGGCCTGCTGGTTGCAGGCAACGGCGGGAATGCCTGCACGGTTGAGTGCTGCCGCTATACGCTGCTTGAGTTCGTCGTCGCGTCCACCGACAAAAATGATCGCCTCTTTCCGGGTGCAGCCGTGCACGCTGATAACCGTTGCTGAGGCTTGCACAAGAGCCAGGGCCTGTTTTTCATCGTAGTTGTGGCTGGTAATGTGCAGCAGACGGTTGTTTCGCTGTCTCAAGCCGTTAAAGCAGAAGAGGTTGTGGTTGTCTGCGGCGATCAATGCGGCAATTTCAGAGGTGTGCGGCTCAATATTTCCTCCATGCGGCGCGATGATGGTGACGTCTGAGCCTCTATCCACATGGGTAATGCAGTATTCTGTCTCAACTGCTTTGAGCTCCCTGAAGCTGCTGTAAGTATCCATTTGCCCGGTTATTGTCTGAAAGAGAAGAGCCAGCGTGTCTCTGTCCAGAGTATGACATTCGCTACTCTTTGACAAGGACGTCTTAACCAAGCTGCGCTCTGACAGATAAAGCGATTGCTTCGCGCTGCAATTGCTGCTACTAGTTAGAGTGTTGATGGTGATTTGAGCAATGCTGGCTGATCGGCACTAAGAACACTAAAAGGCTGCTGCCGGGATGGTGGGCAGGGTATTCGGAGGTGACCATGAAATTAAAATATTTTTCTCATTCTTCTTTCCAGATAACAACCGACAGCGGTCTTACCCTGCTGATCGATCCTTTTCTTGATGATAACCCGACGTCTCCGGTAAAGTCGGCAGAGGTTCGGGCTGATTATATCGTCCTGACTCACGCACACGGCGACCATCTTGGCGATGCTTTCAAGATCGCCAAGCGGGAGGACCCGCTCTTTATCTGTGTCAACGAACTGGCCAACTATTGCATTTCCAAAGGCTTCAGGGCTCACAATATGCACATCGGGGGAGCGCATCGCTTTGATTTCGGCACGCTCAAGTTTACCATCGCCCATCACGGCTCGATAACGCCAGACGGCATCTATGGGGGAGAACCTGCCGGTGTTGTCTTCAGCATCGACGGAAAAACCGTCTACCACACCGGCGATACCGGTCTTTTTTATGACATGAAACTCATCGGAGAGATGAATTCGCTGGACTATATGCTCCTGCCGATCGGCGACAACTTTACCATGGGAATCACTGATGCGGTCAAAGCTGTTGAACTGGCAGATCCGATCGTGGCCATTCCGATGCACTACGATACCTTCCCGGTGATAGAGGCTGATCCGCAGGAGTTCAGGGTAAAGGTAGAGGCACTGGGCAAGAGGGGCATCGTTATGGAATATGGTGAAGAAATGGAACTGGTGTGACGCTGCCTTCTTCCCGAACCTTTGACTCAATCCCACCATGGCCGGCAGCGGACAGGCGCGATGAGGAATAAGACCGCTTGTTGAACAGCAGGGACGCAGGTTCATATCAGAGTGCAGACAGTGGTGGGCTACCGCTTAACGCATCTCTTTTCACAATCGTTTTGTGTATCCTCTTCGGTGCCAACGCGGTTGCCGTGAAGATCAGCTTTACCGGGCTCGGCATCTTTACCTCAGCGGCGCTGAGATTTTCGCTGGCAGCCTTGACTATCTTCTGCTGGGCGCGGTTTTTTGGAAAACCGCTTCGTATCAGGAAACCACAAATCCCGCAGGTTCTTTTCCTTGCCCTGATTTTCTTCGCCCAGCTGTCACTGTTCTATGCCGGACAGAATAAAACAACGGCCTCCCACGGAACGCTGATCACCAATATCCTGCCGTTTGGCGTTATGCTGCTGGCCCATTTTTTCATCCCGGGTGAGAAGATTGTCCCGAAGCGATTATCAGGGCTCGTTCTCGGATTTTTCGGCGTCTCCCTGCTGTTCCTGGACAGTGCCAGGTTTACCGCCGAAATGGTGACCGGTGATGTACTGGTCTTCCTGGCAGTAGTGGTCTGGAGCTGTAATGCTGTTTTTACCAAACGCATCATTTCCGCGTATGACCCGATTCAGATCACCCTGTACCCGATGATGATGGCGTCTCTTCTTTTTCTGGCCTGCGGTTTCATTTTTGACGAAAAAATGGTGAGCAGGATCGATCCGGCTATCATCAAGGCAATGCTCTACCAGATATTTGTTACCGCGTCATTCGGCATGGTTGCCTGGAATACGATGATCAGGAAGTATGGTGCAACCTCGCTTCACTCCTTTGTCTATCTGATGCCGGTTTCAGGGGTAATCCTTGGTGTTGTACTGCTTGATGAACCGCTCACCTCTAACCTTGTTGCCTCCGTGCTGCTCATTGCCTCGGGTCTCGTTATTGTCAACAGACGTCCGAAAACCACTGAAAAAAAGGGTTTATCATAACCATGGAGGCAGGAAGCGGCAGGAGAGGAACAGAGAGTGTTGAAAATCATCAGCTGACGGAGCTTGCCCGGATGAAAATGCCATTTGGCAAATATGCGGGGCGGCGGCTGATCGATCTGCCGGAACCGTATGTGGTGTGGTTTTCACAAAACGGCTTCCCTCATGGCAAGCTCGGCGAAATGCTCAAGATCGTCTATGAGATCAAAGTGAACGGACTCGAGTACCTGTTCGATCCGCTGCGCTGAAATGTCTTTTCCTTAGAGCGGCGCATCCGGATTCCGGAACGGTCGGTCATGTTCCACCACCAGCTCTGCTGCCCGGGCGGGGTACGCCGACACGCGTCCTCCTCTTTCAGGCGCTCGCTATCCGAGAGTACCAAAAAAAGGATCATCCGGAGTAAGCGTCCTCTGCAGATTGAGGGGGGTAGAACCGGCGAAGCGCATCGCTTCCGGATGCTGCTCTTCGGCCTTGTCGCCGTTCTACCGCGGCTGACAGACAGGCCGTCCATGGCCTGCTGTCAGTTGCGGACTTCCTGTCCGCAACCCTTCGGGCCTGATGCGCTGCCACGACGGGCCTACGCGATGCATCCTCCAGCAATGCCCTTCGCCTTCTCGGTCGCAGGTGAGTACGCTTACTCCGATGATCCCAAGCAATTACATATTCCGCCGGTATTGGCCTCCGACCTCGTAGAGTGCATTGGTGATCTGCCCGAGGCTGCAATGCCGCACCGTTTTCATCAGCTGCTCAAAAATATTATCCCCATTCAGGGCCGCCTGCTTCAATGCTTCGAGTGCCTGCGGTGCCTGCTGCTGGTGGGCAGAGTGGAATTCGGCCAGCCGCCGCAGTTGTTCGTTCTTGTCCTCGTCCGAGGCGCGGGCCAGTTCGAGGGTGGCGTTCTCCTCAGCAAAATTTGCCTCGGGATTGCGGAAGGTGTTGACGCCGATAATCGGATAGTCGCCCGAATGCTTCAGACGCTCGTAGTACATCGATTCCTCCTGGATTTTACTGCGCTGGTACCCTGTCTCCATGGCCCCGAGAACGCCGCCGCGATCGGTGATCCGGTCGAATTCGCAGAGGACCGCCTCTTCGACAAGATCGGTCAATTCTTCAACAATGAAACTGCCCTGGTTCATGTTCTCGTTTTTTGCCAGCCCCCATTCCCTGCTGATAATGAGCTGAATAGCCAGCGCCCGCCGCACCGATTCCGAACTTGGAGTGGTAATTGCCTCGTCATAGGCGTTGGTGTGCAGGCTGTTGCAGTTGTCGTAGATGGCACACAGAGCCTGCAGGGTCGTGCGGATGTCGTTGAATTGAATCTCCTGGCTGTGCAGCGATCTGCCCGAAGTCTGGATATGGTATTTCAGCCGTTGCGAGCCGGTTGAGGCACCGTAGCGCTCCCTCATCGCAATCGACCAGATGCGCCGGGCAACCCGGCCGATGACGGTGTACTCGGGATCCATGCCGTTGGAAAAGAAAAACGAGAGGTTCGGGGCAATTTCATTGATATCCATTCCCCGGGCAAGGTAATACTCGACATAGGTGAAGCCGTTAGAGAGGGTAAGTGCCAGCTGGGTAATCGGGTTTGCCCCGGCTTCTGCGATATGGTAGCCCGAGACGCTGACGGAGTAAAAATTCCTGACGTTGTTGTCGATAAAGAATTCCTGGATATCCCCCATCATCTTCAGGGCAAATTCAATGGAAAAAATACAGGTGTTCTGCCCCTGGTCCTCTTTGAGGATGTCGGCCTGGACGGTCCCCCGGACATTGGCGAGAACCTGTTTGCTTATTTCTCCCGCCTCGCTTTCATCTGGTTTGCGACCCCTTTCGGCGCTGAATTTTTCAATCTGCTGGTCGCTGGCACAATTCATGAACATTGCCAGGATGATTGGCGCCGGCCCATTGATGGTCATCGAGACCGAGGTCGTTGGCGAGCAGAGATCAAAGCCGTCATAGAGAACCTTTACGTCATCGAGCGTGCAGATGCTCACCCCTGATGTGCCGATTTTCCCATATATGTCGGGTCGTTCTGCAGGATCCCAGCCATACAGGGTGACGGAGTCAAAGGCGGTGGACAGACGTTTGGCGGCATAATTCTCGGAAAGCAGCCTGAAGCGCCGGTTCGTCTGGGCCGGCCCGCCTTCGCCTGCGAACATTCTGGTGGGATCTTCTTCCATCCGCTTGAGCGGAAATACCCCGCCGGTATAGGGGAAAGATCCGGGCAGGTTTTCTCGTCTCCTCCAGCTGTAAATCTCTGCCGGATCCGTGAATTTCGGCAGGGCAATTTTAGGTATCCTGCTGTGGGACAGCGACATCGTGTGAAGGGCGACGCGAATTTCCCGGCCCCGTATCTCATACACCAGTTCGTCCTGAGAATAGGCCTCACGCACCTTGTCCCAGGTGGAGATCAGCTCCTCGGTCTCCTTGTCGACAGCGAGCGCCTGGGCTTCTTTTTCCCTGGTGAGTAGCTCGACAGCAGCGTCGGGGGCATCCCCTGCTGTCGGGGACAGCAGCCTGATGCTCTCGGAGAGGTGCCAGACGTTTCGGACGGTCTCGGCCTGCTGGGCGGTTTTGGCGTGATACTGCCGCACTGACTCGGAAATCTCTGAGAGGTACCTGGTCCGGTCGGTCGGAATAACGATGGCCTTGGATGATGACACTTTTGCTTCCGGACGCTCCAGCGTCGAGCTGAGACGGGTCCCTGCCTGGGCGTTGAGCTGGTCGATGATGCCGTGATAAAGCGCGGTAACCCCATCGTCATTGAATTTGGAGGCGATGGTGCCGTATACCGGGAACTGCTCAGGGGAGGTTTCCCAGCCTTTCCTGTTGCGCTGCACCTGCTTGCGGATATCCCTGATCGCATCATCACTGCCTTTTTTTTTCGAACTTGTTGACGACGATGATATCCGCGTAGTCAAGCATGTCAATTTTTTCAAGCTGGGAGGGCGCGCCATAGTCACTGGTCATCACGTAGATGGAGATGTCGGCAAGATCGGTAATCCTGGAATCTCCCTGGCCGATTCCCGCGGTCTCGGCGATAATCAGCTCAAACCCGGCTGCCTTTGCCGCCTGGATTGCCTCGGGAAGTGCTTCTGATACCTCATTGGCGGAGTCACGGGTCGCCAGGCTGCGCATGTAGACACTGGGAAAATTCGAGATCGAGTTCATGCGGATGCGGTCGCCAAGCAGCGCTCCACCGGTTTTTCGTCTTGACGGGTCGCAGCAGATAACGGCAATTGGCATGTCTTTGTTGTCATACAGGAAACGCACGATGATCTCATCGGTCAACGATGATTTGCCGGCACCCCCTGTTCCGGTAACGCCGATTACCGGCGGGCTGTTGCGCCGGGCCTGGGGCTCGATTATCGAGAGGAGTTCAGCAAGCTTTTCGGGGTCGGCTGCCTTGGCATGCTGGAGGGCAGTGATGAACCCGGCGAGTTCTTTTGTATTGTTTTTGGTCAGTTTTTCCGCCTGGAGCTGGTGAAAATCCAGGGTTGAAAAGTCCATGCATTCAATCATGTGATTGGCCATACCCTGGAGGCCCATGGTCGTCCCGTCCTCGGGGGAATATATTTTTGTAACCCCATAGGCTTCCAGCTCTTTTATTTCGTCGGCGACAATGACTCCGCCGCCGCCGCCGAATACCCTGATATGGGAAGCACCACTCTCCCTGAGCAGGTCGATCATGTATTTGAATGCCTCCACGTGACCGCCCTGGTAGCTGGACATGGCGATACCCTGGGCATCCTCCTCAATTGCCGTTTTTACCAGTTCCTGGACCGAGCGGTTATGGGCCAGGTGAATAACTTCCACGCCGCTGTCCTGGAGTATCCTGCGCATGATGTTGGTTGAGGCGTCGTGACCGTCGAACAGCGACGTTGCGGTAATGATTCTGATGTTGTGATGAGGCCTGTAGACGGCAAGGGGTGCGTTCATGATCATCTTCCTCTTTCGGGCTGGGTTATCAGGGTAATGACGAATGTCGCGGGTATTTTGGTGCTGGATATTGAGCGGCCGGGAGAACACGCGTCATGATGAATGATAGGCTTCATTTCCCGTGAAAAAAAAGAGCAGGGGACTCCGGCCCAGGATATCAGCACGATTTTTCAACCAATGATCTCATGATGAAAGTGGTCTGCTGTTCGATATACTGATCAACGGTAAAGTTTTTTGCAAAATACCATCGCCTGAAGGTCCAGGTGTGGCCAAGAACCGAGATATTATGGCCCATCAGGTTGATGGTGGCCTCGTCCAGTTCAGGGAGTGCTCCCCTGTCTTTGAGTTCATTGATGGCCTTGATAAAAATAGCGGTGATGCGGATTTCGGCTTCCAGAACTTTTTTCTGCCATTTCGGCGGTAAGAAGTGGGTAGCCTGGTACATGAGCAGCACATGGTCGCTCATTCTGTCGCAGACCAGGAAGTATTCCCGGATGACTTCTGCCAGCGCATCGGGTCCTTCAAGTGATTTGGCCAGCGCCTGTTTGACGCCGAATTCCACCTCTGCATGGATGGCCATGCAGACCAGGTAGAGAATGTCATCCTTTGTCGAGATGTATTCATACATCGAACCGATCGACAGCCCGGTAGCTTTGGCGAGGGCCCGGGTCGTCGTCTTGTGATAACCATGCTCGATAAAAAGCTTTACCGCGGCATCGACGATCTGCCGCCTCCGCTCTATTACCAGTTCCTTGTTTTTAATCTGGGTTGCTACTTCCCTGGTGTCTGGGATGGTCATTGAGCCTGCTCTGTTGTCTGAAGGTTAGTAAAGTGATGCAACGCGAATAACCTCAATGAATTGAGGAATCAACGGGCAACCGCCTGTTAATCCGGGTTGGTCTGCAGTATCCGGGCCGTTCTCTCACGGTATCTGTGTTCTCATGGCCTGCAGCATCATGGAAGAAAGAGACGCTAGAGGCTGTTTATTTTATCGGTCAACGCCGGTACAAATTGTTTCAGGTCGGCGACAACGAGGACATCCGCCACCTCGCCGATGGGAGCATCCCTGTCCGTATTGACGGCGATGACAAAGTCGGATTTTTTCATGCCGGCCAGGTGCTGAATGGCCCCTGAAATGCCGCAGGCAATATAGAGTTTCGGGGAGACACTCTGTCCCGTCGTCCCGACCTGACGGTTGTGTTCGGCCCATTCCGCGTCAACAACCGGGCGGCTGGCACCGTATTCGCCGCCAAGCGATTGAGCCAGGGCGGCGATCATCGCGATATTGTCGGCCTGGCCGATGCCCCGGCCGCCGCTGACGATGACCTCGGATTTGCTCAGGTCGACACCACCCTGCTCGGCTTCCTCATATCCCCCGAAAGAAAATCTGCTCCCAGCCTCGCTGGTCACCGTCTCAACACTCGGGCTGCCTGTCGGCTCCTCGGCTGTTCCAAAGGCCCCGGCCTGCAGTGTGACGATGGTCATCTCCGTCTTCGACTGAACCTGTCTGCGCAGCTTGCTGTTGCAGACGGGAACGACCATGAGCCCGTCCACCACATCGACAACCTCTGAAACCTGTGCTGCCCTGAGAGCAAAGGCTATGCGGGGGGCAAGATCCCAGCCGTAGGAAGAGTGGCTGAAGACAACCATATCAGGCTTTTCACGATCGATTACCGACAACAGCAGTTGTTTATGGGTATCCGGGTTGAATTCACCATGAACTGCCGCGTCGGCCAGGTAAAGCGTTCCTTCGTAGGGGGGCAGCTTGTCAGCAGCACCGACGAGAAACATGCTGCTCTCGGCTCCGATTTTTCGGGCAAACCCGATAAGTTCACTGTTCGACCCCGGGAGGGTGCCGTTACGAAATTCTGCAACTAGGAGTACTTTCATGATTTCACCTTGTCTGCTATCGGGCGAGAACGCCGGTTTTTTCTTTTAAGATCCGGACCACCTCGTTCACGAGGTCTGCAACGTCTCCCTCGAGTACCAGACCGCCGCCTGTTTTCTCCGGAAAATACATTTTTTCGGTATGCTGTCGCCCCTCTGTTTTGAGCAGGTCCGTTGAGGGGATGGAGGTCAGTTCTTTTTTCTTCGCCTTCATGATATTCGGCAATGTCGGGTAGCGCGGGGTGTTGAGTCCGAGCTGACAGGTGAAAAGCGCCGGGGTTTTGACTTGCACGAGCGCCTTGACTCCGCCCTCGAGCTCGCGCTTGACGTTGGCCACCCCGTTATCATAGCTGAATTCGACGATGGTGCTGACCGACACCATTGACAGGATTTCTGCAACCAGTACCCCGACCTGGGCGCTGCCGCGGTCCTGGGACTGCATTCCGGTGAAGATGAGATCAAAGCCCTTGTCTGTGGCAAATTCAGCGATCATCGAGGCAATCTCGTACGGTTCGCGCGAGGAAAGGTTGTCGTCAAGCACATGGACCCCCCTGTCGCAGCCCATCGCCAGGGCTTTCTTGATGGTCTCTTTGACTTTTTCGGGTCCGATGCAGAGAACCGTCAGGTCGGCGTCGCCAACCTGTTCCTTTACCCGGACGGCCTGCTCGACACCATATTCATCATATTCATTCATCCGCCAGGCGAGATCGGCAGTATCATACCAGGTGCCCGCCGCGTTGACCTTGAACTTTGATTCCATGTCCGGAACCTGCTTGATACAAACGAGAATTTTCATGGCTTACCTCAAAAATAGGAAATGCGTCCCTCAGCAGTCATCTAGCGAGTCAGGCTGCTGCCGATCACGAGACGCTGGATTTCACTTGTCCCTTCATAAATTTCAGTGATTTTCGCGTCTCGCATCATGCGTTCCACCGGAAAATCACGGGTGTATCCATAGCCTCCGAGAACCTGTACGGCCTGGGTGGTGACTTTCATCGCCGTCTCGCTGGCCAGCAGCTTGGCCATTGCCGAACTCTGTGAGTAGGAGAGGCCTGCACTTGCCCGGTATGCTGCCATATAAACCATTAACCGGGATGCCTCAACCTGGGTCGCCATATCCGCGAGCTGAAACTGAACACCCTGGAAGTTTGCAATCGGTGTATTGAACTGCTTCCGCTCCTTTGCATAGGCAACGGCCTCGTCCAAGGCGCCCTGGGCAATGCCGAGCGCCTGGGAGGCAATGCCGATCCTGCCTCCGTCAAGCGTTTTCATGGCAATCTTGAAGCCGCTTCCTTCCTCGCCAAGCAGGTTGGCAGCAGGGATCCGGCAGTTTGCAAATACCAGCTCCAGCGTAGGTGACGAGCGGATGCCAAGCTTTTGTTCCTTCTTGCCGAATGAAAATCCGGGAGTCCCCTTCTCGACAATAAAGGCGCTGATCCCGTGATGCTTTTCGGCATCCTTGTCCGTCCGGGCAAACACCACGTAGGTTTCGGCATCCCCGCCGTTGGTGATGAAAATCTTGGTGCCGTTGATGACCCACTCATCTCCATCCTTTACGGCGCTGGTCTTTGTGCCGCCGGCGTCTGAGCCGGCTGACGGCTCAGTCAGCCCGAACGCACCAAGCTTTTCTCCTTTGGCAAGGGGGACGAGAAACTGTTGTTTCTGCTCTTCGCTGCCGAACAGGTAGATTGGGTTTGCGCCAAGAGACAGGTGTGCCGACAGGGTCACCCCGGTTGAGGCACAGACCCTGGAGAGCTCCTCGACAGCAATGGCGTAGCTGATATAGTCAGCACCAGCCCCGCCGTAAACTTCCGGAAAGATGATGCCGGTAAGGCCCAGTTCTGCCAGTTTGTCAAACATCAGAACACGGTCAAACCGCTCTTCCTCGTCGCGTTCACGTGCAGACGGGGCAATTTCAGATTCTGCAAAATCTCGCACCATTTCACGGATGAGGCTCTGTTCTTCACTTAATTCAAAATTCATCTGGCTGCTCCGGCAGAAAGGCTTTGTCTTTTACTCAACCATGGGCAGGCGCAGGAGGCGATACTGCCCAGGCGCTCTACACATTATTTTTTTGAACTCAGTTCAGGGAAATCCCAGTAAAAATATTCCTGGTTCTGGGCGGTTTTGTCCTCCTTCATCCGGGCAATTTCCTGTTCCCTGAGCTCGACACGCCTGATCTTGCCACTCAAGGTCTTCGGTACCTCCGGCACAAATTCAATGATACGGGGAATTTTAAACTTTGCCAGGATATTTATCGTGTGCCGGAACAGGTCAAGCGCCAGGTCTCTGGACGGAGTGCGGCCCTGCTTGAGGATGACAAAGGCCTTCACCAGCTGGTGCCGTTTCTCGTCGGGAACTCCGACAACGGCTGTTTCGGCGACCGCGTCATGCTCCATCAGGGCGCTTTCCACCTCAAACGGGCCGATGCGGAAATCAGACGATTTGATCACATCATCGCTCCTGCCGACAAACCACCAGTAACCGTCTTCATCGATGGAGGCGCGGTCACCGGTATAGTAATAGTTGTTGATAAAGACGCCGGCCATTTTCTCGGGGTTGCCGATATATTCGGTAAACAGGCCGATTGAACGCCAGCGGTCGAGCCTGACGGTGATGTGGCCAGGCTCGTTCGGCACTGTGATTTCCTTGCCATTGTCATCGACGAGGGCAACGTCATACATGAAAGAGGGGCGTCCGAAAGAACCACTCCGCATTTTCCCCTGCATCCACGGGGCGTTGCCGATCATTGCTGTTGATTCGGTCTGGCCGTAAAAATCTCTGATTTCGGTGCCGGTCAGTTTCTTCCACTTGGAGATTACTTCCGGGTTGAGGGGTTCGCCTGCGCCGATGGACTGTCTGAGTCCCGAGAAGTCGAACCGGCTGGTGTCCTGGTTGATAAACATTCTCCAGGCGGTTGGCGGCGCACAGAATACCGATATCTTATTGCTGACAATCGCCTCCAGGTATTTCATGCCATCCAGGACGGCGAAATTAAAACCGGAGGCGGTCGCACCAACATTGAGCGGCGCGAAAAAAGAACTCCACGCCCATTTTGCCCACCCCGGAGCACCGAGGTTGTGGTGAATATCATCGGTGCGCACACCGGCCATGACCGAGGTGGAGAGGTGACCGACCGGGTATGACACGGCGGTATGGCCAACCCGTTTCGGCAGACCGGTGGTGCCGGAGGTGAAGAAACAGAAAAGCATGTCGGTTGACCTGGTTTTGGCGCCTGCTGCCTCGGCGGATTCATCGGCCAGTTCTGAATAGCTTATCCAGCCGGGCTTCGTTCCCCTTACCAGTTTTATTTTGGGCTGCTTGCCGGTTTTTGCAAGCGCTTCATCGATGATGTCGGTATAGCTCTCGTCTGCAATGATGCAGTTTGGCGGATAGGTCTCAAACCTGAACTCCATCTCGCGCAGCGTCATTGTCGTTGCCGTCGGCACGGCCACGAGGCCGCCTTTGATGCAGGCATAGCTGGCAAACCAGGTCTCCGGTACGATGGGTACCATCATGTACATGTTGTCGCCCTTGTCAGCCCCGGCGCCGCGGAGTTTGTTCAGACAGCGGTTGCCGTTTGCGGCAAACTCCCTGTACGTGTAGGTCTTTCGGTCTTTTCCGGCCAGATCAACCCAGATAAGAGCGGTTTTGTCCCCGCGCTCTTTGACATGCAGCCCGTCAAATATTTCCTCCGCCCAGTTGAAGTATTCCGGCAGTTCCATGGCGTTGAGCTTGTCGAAAAACGCCTTGGCGACACCTTCTTTAGCCTCATTGTCGTCCATCATGTTCAGGTCCATAACTTCTCTATACAGATCTTCCATACCCATAATGACTCCTCACTGTGCAGATGATTATTTGGTTTTAACGCCGGCAGACGATCTTGGAAACAGCGGACACGAGCACAACCGAGCGCTCGGTCGGTTTCTTCTGGCAACTAGATAATAAATCGTGGTATTTGTCAAAGGAAATTTTTCCAAAAGCAAAAGAAAAAAACAAAAAAATACCGTACTATAGCTACTTGGGGTGAGGGGCGGCAGCGCTTTTCTGTGTAAGCACATGATATGTGCCGGGAAATGGCTTCCAGGAGATGTTATCCTCACCCGGGAATGACAGGTGTGCAATGGGTCGGGTGATTATCGCCGGGGTGTAAAAAAGATTGACAAAAGACACGGTGTCGGTAAACATCAAAGCATTGCGACCGAGCGCTTGGTCGGTTTGTTCGGCATGGTGCTGCGATTCTTTACGATACCGGCAGCGACCCTCTGCTGTAAAAGAGATAATGAACAGGTACGGGTGGGGATTGTAATGAAAAATGCGGTAATTGTCAGTGCGGTGAGAACTCCAATTGGAAGCTTTGGCGGGTCTCTTGCAAAAACTGGAGCAACTGAGCTTGGCGCCCATGTTATCAGGGAGGCGGTGGAGCGCGCCGGGATAGACAAGGGCGACGTCGATGAATGCATCATGGGGATGGTTTTGCCCTGCGGTTACGGGCAGAACCCGGGAAAGCAGGCTGCTATCAAGGCCGGTCTGCCCCAGGAGGTTGAAGCCATTACCGTCAACAAGGTCTGCGGGTCCTCACTGAAGTCCGTCATGCTTGCCGCTCAGGCTATCCAGTGCGGCGATGCCGAGATAATTGTCGCCGGCGGCATGGAGAACATGAGCATGGCGCCATACTATCTTGAAAAGGCTCGCTGGGGGCATCGCATGGGGCCGGGGACCATTCAGGACCACATGCTTCATGACGGCCTCTGGGATGTGGTCAACGATTTTCCAATGGGTATGTCCAATGAGCACATCTGCGATCACTGGCAGGTTACCCGGGAGCAGCAGGACCGCTTTGCCGAGGAGTCCTACCGGCGGGCAGTGACCTCTGTTTCCTCCGGCGTTTTCAGGGACCAGATTGCCCCCCTGTCAATTCCGCAGAGAAGGGGGGAAGCAAAAATCTTCGACACGGATGAGTGTGTCGTTGCAACCCCGTATGAGAAACTGGCGGCAATGGCGACGGCATTTAAAAAGGACGGGGTTGGCACCGCCGGAAATTCATCGATCATCAGCGACGGGGCAGCCGCCGTCGTGGTCATGAGCGAGGACAGGGCGAATCGGCTCGGCTGTCATATCCTGGCCGAAATCGGCGCCCAGGCAGCCCATGGCATCGATCTGAAATATTGCCTGATGGCGCCTATCTATGCAATTCCCAAGGTCCTGAAAAAAGAGGGAATCGGTCTTGACGATATCGAACTTTTTGAAATTAACGAGGCGTTCAGCGGGACTTCGGTGGCCATCAACAAGGTGCTGGAGCTTGATCCGGCAAAGGTAAACGTCAATGGCGGAAGTGTGTCCATCGGGCACCCGATCGGCGCCAGCGGGGCGCGTATCCTGACAACGCTGCTCTATGAAATGCAGCGACGGGATGCAAAAAAAGGGCTTGCCTGCCTCTGTCTCGGGGGCGGCGAGGCGGTTGCCCTGGTTCTCAACCGCTAAATAAATCAACGTTTCATGACAGGGTGATTGTATGGAAATCAAAACATTCGGTGTCATCGGGGCAGGGCAGATGGGCGGCGGCATCGCCCAGGTTGCCGCCGCGAGCGGGCTCCAGGTTATCATGAATGATATCAACGAGGAGTGTACGGCCAGGGGCAAGGCTGTTATTGAAAAAAATCTGCAGCGGGCGGTGGGCAAAAACAAGCTTGCTGCAGCAGACGCAGAGGCGATACTCTCCAGGATTCAGACGTCAACTGGGCTTGCAGACCTGGCTTCTGCTGATTTTGTGGTTGAGGCGGCTGTTGAAATGGAAGATCTCAAGTTTGCAATCTTCCGTGAGCTTGACAGTGTCTGCCCCGAGCAGGTGATTCTCGCCACGAATACCTCTTCTATTCCGATCGGCAGGATTGCCGCCCAGACCGGAAGACCCGACAGAGTGATCGGCATGCATTTCATGAACCCGGTTCCGGTAATGAAGCTCGTTGAGGTCATCCGGGGACTGGCCACATCCCGGGAAACCTTTGAGGTGACCTGGGAGTTGTGTGAAAAATTTGGCAAGACTGCTGCGGAGGCCAATGATTATCCAGGATTTATTGCCAACAGGATTCTGATGCCGATGATCAATGAAGCCATTTTCTGCCTCTACCATGGCGTTGGAAAAGCAGAGGACATCGACACGGTGATGAAGCTCGGCATGAATCATCCGATGGGGCCGCTTGCCCTCGCCGACCTGATCGGGCTTGACACCTGCCTGGCGATCATGGAGACGCTCTATGACGGTTTCAAGGACTCCAAATACCGCCCCTGTCCGCTGCTGAGAAAATATGTGGAAGCAGGGTGGCTCGGGAGAAAGGGCGGCAGAGGCTTTTACAGCTATTAACTGGGCGTCGGCGAGCGGCTGAGCATTTTTCGCCGCTGCCAGTGCCAAGCCGCCAGGGGAAAACGAGGTGATTATGCAGGAATACGAGGCAGCAACGCCTGCAGGTGAACTGCAGGAGCGGCTAGAAAAATTTCAAAAGATGCTCCGGGACAAGGATGTTGAGGCAAGCCTTGTCATCCAGAAAACAGATCTTTTTTATTTTTCAGGAACGTCCCAGCAGGGCTGGCTCTATGTTCCGGCAGAGGGAAAACCGCTGCTGATGATTTTCAAGGATTTCAGCCGTGCCCGGGTTGAGTCACCGCTGGAGCAGGTCTGTTCGCTGGTCAGCCCGAAAAAAATCCCCGAAGCCCTGGCTGAAAGGGGATATGGACTCCCGGAACATCTTGGCATGGAGCTTGATGTCCTGCCGGCAAACCTCTATTTTCAGTTCCAGGAGATTTTTCCTCACGCCCGGATTAGTGATATTTCATTATATATCAGGCTGATAAGAGCGGTAAAATCAGACTATGAACTGGCCTTGATCAAACAGGCCGCAGCATATTCCGACCAGGTTGCCGCCAGCGTTGTCAATTTTCTCCAGGCGGGTAAAAGCGAGGTCGCTCTTGCCGGAGAGCTTGAAGGCTATGCAAGAAGCCTCGGGCATCAGGGTATTGTACGGATGCGCCTGTGGGGCAGTGAGCTGTTTTACGGCCACCTGCTCTCGGGGCCCGCGGCGGCTGTTCCGAGTTACCTCGCCTCGCCGACAGGCGGCAGGGGTGTCAGTCCGCTTATTTCCCAGGGGGCAGGGTTTAAAAAGATCGGGCGGGACGAGACAATCCTCGTTGATTACGTTTTTGCCTGGCAGGGCTATCTTGCAGATCATACAAGGATTTTCTGTATCGGCAGTCTTCCCGATGAGCTGCTCAGAGCGCATGAGGCAATGCTGCAAATCCAGGAGCAGGCAAGAGCGATCGCACTGCCCGGGGCGGTAACGGGTGAAATCTATGAGCAGATGGTCGCCTGGGCCGAAGATCTGGGGCTTGCCGGAAGCTTCATGGGCGCCGGCGAACGAAAAATACGCTTTACCGGCCATGGAATCGGACTTGAACTCGATGAGTTTCCGTTCCTGGCAAAAGGGCAGAAAATGACACTTGAAAAGGGGATGATTATTGCCCTTGAGCCCAAGGCTGTCCTCCCGGGTGCCGGCGTTGTCGGTATCGAAAATACGCATGTTGTCACAGAACAGGGGCTTGAGACCCTGACAAAGATAAGCGACAGAATCACCTTTGTCTGAGAGGGGAATGTCGTTTAACGGAGGGAGAAGATGACAAGAGATGCCAGGACCGCAAGAGAGCTCGGCCATGAAGATACCGCCCGGTTTGTCGTCGATCTGTTTCACCGTATTATCATCCATCACGCCTTGTGGTTCGCGGAGGTGAAGCACCAGATGGGCATGGAAAAGGCGCTTGAAATTCTCGGGGATGCTTCGCGCCAAAGCTTTGCCATCCAGATGAAACACCTCGGTGCCCTCCTTGGCTTTGAGATGGAGGACGGCATTCCGTCCCCGCTGCTGCAGATGCCTGAGGATCAACTGAGAAGCCTCAAGGAGCGGGTTGCCAAGAACTGGCTCGTCAATGACGGCATCTGGTTCCAGACAATAGAATTCTCGGAGGGCATGAATGATGCGAAACGCTGCAATGATTCCTGCTGGGCGCACTTCTCGCCCTTTGAGGCACACGCTATAAAACAGCTGCTCGGAATACCTGAAAACAGCGGGCTTGAAGGGCTGAAACGGGCGCTGGGCTTCAGGGTATATGAGAGTATCAATATCCAGTCAATCAGCGAGGAGACCCAAACCAGTTTTGTCTTCCAGATGAACCAGTGCCGGGTCCAGGAGGCGCGGGTCCGAAAAGGACTCGATGATTACCCCTGCAAATCAGCAGGGCTTGTTGAATACACCTATTTTGCCAGGGCGATCGACGGCCGGATCAGGACCACATGTATCGGCTGCCCGCCCGATAATCATCCGGCTGACTGGTATTGTGCCTGGAAATTCAGTATTGACGAATGAACCAAAAACAGCAACCAGATGGAGAGTCGATCATGCCATTCACCAATATCCTCTGTGCAAGAGAAAAATCAACGGCAACCGTCACCATTAACCGGCCAAAAACGCTCAACGCCCTGAACAGGGAAACGCTCGAAGAGATTATTTCCTGCTTTAACGAACTTGCTCAAGACAGCAGGGTGCTGGCGGTCATTATAACCGGCAGCGGAGAAAAATCCTTTGTCGCCGGTGCCGATATCTCCTCTATGCACCAGTTTGACGCACTTGCCGCGCGGGAATTCGGCAGGCTTGGACAAGAGGCGATGACAACGGTTGAAACCTTTCCGCGACCCGTCATCGCGGCGGTGAACGGTTTTGCCCTCGGAGGAGGCTGCGAGCTTGCTCTTGCCTGTGATATCAGGATCGCCAGTGAAAATGCCAAATTCGGGCAACCCGAAGTCAATCTCGGGGTTCACCCCGGGATTCGGCGGCACTCAGCGGCTGCCGCGGCTGGTGGGCAAGGGAGCGGCATGCGAGCTGCTCTACACCGGAGATATTATCGATGCCCGGGAGGCGTGTCGGATCGGGCTGGTAAACCGTGTCGTTCCCCTGCCGGAGTTACTGCCTGAGTGTCAGGGGATTGCCGAAAAAATTGCCTTGAAAGGCCCAATTGCGGTGAAACTCTGCAAAGAGCTGGTAAACAGCGGCCTGGAGATGGATCTGGCCCGGGCCTGCATGTCTGAGGCCGATCTTTTCGCCCTCTGTTTTGCAAGTTCCGACCAGAAAGAGGGAATGAAGGCGTTCCTGGAAAAACGGACCCCGGAATTTAAAGGACAATGAATCCAGCAACAAAGGGACACTATGAATTTCGACTTGACTGAAGAGCAGAAACTGATCCAGGATACCGCCCGCGATTTCGCCGCTGCTGAACTTGAGCCGGTTGCCGCCGAGCTCGATAACGGCGGAGATACAGAGCTGTTTTATACGAACCTGAGAAAACTGGCTGAACTTGGGTTCATGGGGTTGAACATCAGAGACGAATACGGCGGCTCGGAGGCCGGCGTTGTCGCCTTCAGCATTGCTGTAACCGAGCTTGCCCGGGCCTGCGCGTCTACTGCCGTCACCGTGTCAGTGAACAATATGGTGAATGAAATTATCCAGGCACTTGGCAGCCAGGAGCAGAAAAATAACTATATCTCAAAAATCTGCAGTGGAGAGTATCTTGCCGGGGCCTTTGCCCTCACCGAGCCGGGGGCAGGATCAGATCCGGCGGCAATGATCACCAGCGCTGTACGTGATGGAGATTCCTGGGTTTTGAACGGCTCGAAGATTTTTATTTCAAGCGCTTCGTTTGCCGGGGTCTTTGTTGTCTGGGCGGTAACTGACCCCTCGGCGCCAAAGGGCAAGGGCATCAGCATGTTTCTCGTTGAGCCGGGTGCGCAAGGTTTGACTATCGGCAGAGCGGAGAGAAAAATGGGACAGCACGCCTCGCCGACGAACGAGCTGCTCTTCCAGGACTGCAGGATACCTGCAGCGGCGCTGATGGGAGAGCTTAATGACGGCTTCCGGGTGGCGGTCTCCGAGCTTGCCGGCGGCAGGATCGGCATCGGCTCGCTTGGCTTGGGGATCGGTATGGCTGCCATGGATTGCGCGACAAAATATGCCCTGGAGCGGTCCCAGTTTGGCAGGCCGATTGCCCAGTTTCAGGCTACCCAGTGGAAAATTGCCGATCGCTACACCGAACTGGAAGCGGCACGGCTGCTGCTTCTCTCTGCAGCCTTCAGGAAAGAACAGGGTCGTTCGTTCGCCAGGGAGGCGTCAATGGCAAAACTGTTTGCCAGCGAAGCGGCAAACAATGCCTGCTATGATGCGCTCCAGATACTCGGGGGATACGGTTATACCCGCGATTATCCGGTCGAAAGATACGCCCGTGATGCCCGAATCCTGACCATATACGAAGGAACAAGCGAGATTCAGCGACTGATAATCTCCCGCTCGATTCTCCAGCAGTTTTTCCTGAAAACATATCCCCTGAGGTCGACAATGCGTTCTATTCCTGTTTACAGGAGAGCAGCCAGCTGTCCACGGGTCATTGTTTCTGCTCATCTTCTGCAGACAATAAAAACGTGTCGAGTGGCACACGAGGTTTTTGAAGTGCCCCAAGCGGATTTTTTGTGCTATCTTGGCCTAAGAGATATATCTTTATGTCTCCAGGCGATAGATTAACAAAAAAAGCATAATTTCACCAATGCGCTACATAAGGAGCAAGCTCATGCCAGACGTCTCAATACTGGGCGGACAGTTATCTGGAAAAAACGGTAAGTGCCGACAAGGCACTTGCCAGAGTGAGGTCCGGACAGCGGGTCTTTATCGGTTCCGGGTGCGGGGAACCGCAACACCTGGTCCAGGCACTTGACTGAACGGGCGAACAACGTTTCAGCGGACTTGAAATCGTTCGACTGCTGGGAAGGGAAACAGCTTCACTGACGGCGATAGCCGACCGCACGGAAGACACCAGCCTCAATATTCGTTCCATTTATCTCGGGTCGGCGAAGTCACCATCCATCGCCAGGCAGAAACGGTTTATCACGCCGATGAACATGTCTGACGTTCCGGGATTGTTCCTTACCCGGAAAATGCCCCTCAACGTAGCCCTGATTCAGGTCTCCCCGCCGGATGATTTCGGCTGGATGAGCCTTGGCATCTCTGTTGATGTGACCATGGCCGCAGCCAGGTCGGCTGATCTTGTCATCGCCCAGGTAAACCCGAGAATGCCGCGGGTCATGGGGCAGAGCTTTCCTGCATGTGAATTATGTTCACCTGTTTGTCGAGCATGAGGAGGAATTGCTCTATGTGCCGCCGAAACAGGTCCTGTCCGAGGCTCCTTCCCAGATCGGCAGCCATATTACTCACCTGATAGAAGACGGCTCGACCCTGCAGATCGGCCTTGATGCGGCGTCACAGGCGACGGTGAAGGGGCTCTCGAACAAGAACGATCTGGGAATTCACTCACAGTTTCTCACCGATGACATCATGCACCTCTATGCAAGAGGTAACATTACCAATCGCAGAAAAGGATTTAATGATGGCAAGATGGTTGCCTCAATGGCCGTCGGCAGCCAGAATTTATATGAATTCCTCAATGACAATCCGGCAATTGATTTTCACCCCTCCGATTATGTCAACGACCCGTTTGTCATTTCCCGCCATAACCGAATGGTCTCTCTTAACGTCGCCCACACCATGGACCTCACCGGCCAGGTATCTGCCGAGGCCTCTGCCGCCACCCCGGTTTGCCGGGGTATCGGGGATTCCTGATTTTGTCCGCGGCTCCCGGCGCTCGCCGGGCGGCAAATCGATTTTGATGCTCTTTTCAACCCAACAGGACCCCGATGGAAAAGAGATATCGAGCATTGTTCCGAGCCTTGGGGGTACGGTCGTGGTCGTTCCCAGGGGGGATGTCCACTATGTGGTCTCGGAGTACGGGGCGGTCAATCTTTTCGGGAAAAGCCTTCAGGAACGGGTTATGGCCATGATAACCATCGCCCATCCCGATTTCCGTGAAGAGCTTTTTGCCGCCGCCAAGGACCAGGGATTAATTGGGCCTGAGCGAACCCTCGGTGAGGCGGTCAAGGCCGTTTACCCGGTGCGGCTTGAAGAAAATATCGAGATTGACGGCCAGCAGGTCACCATCCGACCGGCAAAGCCGGTCGATGATCGGCGCATCCAGGAACACTATTACAGCCTGCCGAAAGAAGATGTTGTCTCCCGCTTCTTCGGCCAGAAAACAATTTTTGCCAGAAAAGACGTGGAAATCCGCTCCCAGGGTGATTACGTCAACAGCCTGACCCTGGTGGCCGTGGTTGGTGAGTTCGGCTTTGGCCGGATTGTCGGCGTTGCCGAAAGCATGCGGCTGAAGACCACTAATATGGCGGAGGTGGCGTTTTCGGTGAGCCCGGATTTTCAGGGCAAAGGGCTTGGCAGATTGTTCCTCAGAAAACTTGCCGATGCAACCCGGGAAAGCGGTATTGCCGGCTTGATGGCCTATACGTTCCCGACAAACCAGGCAATGATCAGACTTTTCAGGACCTTGCCGTACAAGGTGGAGAAGCGGTTGGAGGAGGGTGAACTGATGCTCAGCTGCCGCTTTGATGACCTTGCCGAGACTGCGGCGCCGCACCACTGATGCCGGGGCAGGCTGCCGGCCGCGGGCAGCAGCCATACATCCTGCCGCTCGGATAGCTGGCCGGCGTTCAGAACGCGTCTTTCAGGTTCTCGTAGGTTGCCGCGAGGTTCTGCTGCATTTTCTCTTTCATCCAGTCGAGGTGAAGTTCAAAATCACAGATGGTGCAGCCATAGAACGTTTGCTCGCAGGTGATCTCCACGCCCTGATAGTCAACCAGGATCTCTCTGGTCATCAGCTTCATCGGCCCATGGGCATAATTCCGGTGACATTCCCGCAACAGCTTGCTCCTTTTAACTTCTTCGGCTCTTCCGCCCTGCTGGGGCCCGGCAATAGCTGGATTGCCAGGCTAATTTCTTTTTCTGGCTTCAGACTTGGCTTTCTTTTTGGTTTTTCTCTTCTTGGCCACCGGAGATGCCGCGAGCCTGCTTTCGGCCAGGGCGATTAGAATTTCGTGGACACTCCTGGGATCGTCTTCCTTGCCGGTTTGACGCTGGATATAGGAACCATCCGCCTGCATTTCCCAGACACTGCGCTTGTTGTGAAGCTGCACGTCAATAATTTCACGCAGGCGCTTCTGCAGGTGTATTTCTTCAACCGGCGTTACCACTTCGACACGCGACTCGAGGTTGCGCTTCATGAGATCAGCCGAACCGATAAAATATTCCTCGCTGCCGCCATTTTTAAAATAGAATATCCGGGTGTGCTCGAGAAACCTGCCGACCACTGAAATAACCGAGATGTTCTCGGACAATCCTTTTATCCCGGGACGGAGGCGGCAGCTGTCCCGGATGATCAGGTCTACTTTGACGCCTGCCTGGGAGGCGCGGTAGAGTGCCTTGGTAATGTCCTTGTCCTCCAGGGCATTGCTCTTGAACTGGATCAGCCCCGGGGATTCAGGGGTGTGGAGGCTAATCTCCCGGTCGATTTTTTTCAGCAGTGCCTGCTTCAGCATGTTGGGAGACGGCAATATCTTGTGGTACTTGCGCGCTGGTGCATAGCCGGTGGTAAGGTAGTTAAAAAGTTCGGTCAAGTCCTCGCAGATTACCGGATCATTGGTGAGTATGCCGATATCGCTGTACTGGCGGGCCGTCCCCGCGTGGTAATTCCCGGTACCGATGTGGGCATAGCGCTGCAGGCCGTTGTAGTCGCGCCTGACCACGAAGATCACCTTGCTGTGGGTCTTCAGGCCCACCACCCCGAAGGTGACGTGAATGCCGACCTCCTCGAGTGTCTCAGCCCATTTTATGTTGGCGGACTCGTCGAACCTGGCCATCAGTTCAACGACGACTGCAACCTGCTTGCCGTTCTGGGCGGCATTGACCAGGTACTGGATGATGCGGGAGTCCGCCCCGGTCCGGTAGAGCGTCATCTTGATGACCAGCACCTTGGGATCGGTGCTTGCTTCCTTGAGGAATCGCTCCACTGAAGAATCAAATGATTCATAGGGGTGCTGCAGAAGGATCGACTTCTGGTGCCTGATGATATGAAATATGTTTGACTCGTCGCTGAGCAGCTGCGGATGGTCGCACGGGTGGTGTACCGGAAAATGAAGATCGGGACGATCGATCTTTACGATCTCCATCAGATCGGACTTGCCGAGGATACTCGGTGCTTCGGAAACGTCCTCCTTCTCGTCGATGCCGAGTTCTGCAGCCAGCATGCCCCGATGGATGGGGTTGAAATCCCTGCTGATCTGCAAACGCACGATATCGGCAAATTTCCGGTCACGCAGCGCCGATTCGATCATCACGAGCAGGTCGTTGGCCTGTTCTTCCATCCTGTCGGTAACCGCATTTCTTGTTACCCTGAAATACTCGCAGCTGTGAATATGCAGTCCGGGAAAGAGTTGCTGGAGGTTATTGGCAACCAGCTCCTCGAAGGTCAGATAGAGGTGGCGTCTGCCAACTTTGAGGAAGCGGGGAACGCCGACACCGTGTGGGATTTTAATCCTGTTCAGAAAAACAGTACTGTTCGGGGCGTCGCTGGTGGCAACGAGGAGATTGAGGGAGAGGTTGGAGATAAACGGAAACGGGTGGGCAGGGTCTATGCCCTGGGGGGTCAGCAGCGGGTAGATCTCCTTGTTGAAATAAAGATCCATTTCCTTTTTCTGCGCTGCGCTGAGTTCCGCGTAGGTGCAGAAGGCGATTCCTTCCTTCTCCAGCAGTTTTCTCAGGTTGTCCAGGATAATCCTCTGCTCTTCCAGGATGTCCTGGGCGACGATATAACAGGCATCGATCTGCTCCTGAGGCAGCATGCCGTCCACCGTCTTTTTCTTGACCCCGGCGCCAACCTGCTGCTTGAGGCCGCCGATCCGTTTCATGAAGAATTCATCAAGGTTGGAACCGACAACGGCAATATAAAAGAGGCGGTCAAGCAGCGGTACGGAGCTGTCACCGGCTTCGGCAAGAACCCGCTTGTTAAAGGCAAGCCAGGTCAGCTCGCGGTTCAGATACCATTCCGGACTGTCGAGATCAAATATCTGTGGCTGGGTAATCTGTTTTTTCCGTGCCATGCGGTCTCCAGGAGAAAGGTTCTTGAGGTGAACACCCTAACTGTAAGCGATATAGGAACTATTATCAAGGCGTCAGCCGGTCGGGGAAAGACGGCAGGGCCGGAAATGAGCGTACAGACAGGCACGTTTGCTGAAGCCCGCGTTGGGAATCGGGGAAAATGTGGAAGCACCGGCGATATTTGCTGGCATAATCGCTATTCCTTGGGGTATTGTCGGCAGAGAGCATGATTTTTTCTGAGCAGCGGAGCCATGAAAGACTACTACAAGATACTGGGGGTTGAGCAGGACGCCGCCGAAAACGTTATTCGTTCCCGGTATCGACGCCTGGCCATGGAATATCATCCGGACAGGAATCCAGGTGATCCCCGGGCGGAAGAAAAATTCAAGGAAATTGCCGAAGCCTACGGCGTGTTGGCCGACCCCGTCAAGCGAGGGGAGTATGACGCCTGGAGAAAGGTCGGCGGTCCGCGCCGCCAGGATGGCAATGAAGGGTTTCACTACAGCCAGGAAGAGATCCTCAAGGACCTGTTCAGTGACCCGAAGTTCCAGCAGCTTTTCCAGGGCTTGCTCAGGGAATTTCAGCGCTCCGGCTTCAGGGCAAGCCCGCACTTTATCAGGAAAAGTTTTTTCGGCGGCAAAGGGGGGATGATCTTCAGTGGACTGTTCCTTTTCGGTTCACTTGCCGGACCGCATCTGCTGCGCTCTGCCAAAAAGTCGCTTCCGAAGAAAGAATCACTGCTGAAAACGGTGGCGCATACGGTCGGCAACCTCCTGGGAAACAGGCAGCAGCCGCAAAGCGGTGACAGGCCGGTGAAGCCTCCGCCGCCCGGCAACGATATCACCTATATCACGCCCATCACCCCGGCTGAGCTGACAAGCGGCAAGGAGATCCAGGTGGCGACTACGGGCCCGGACGGCCAGGAACTGCTGAAAGTCCGGATTCCTGCAGGAAGCAAGGCCGGCCAGAAACTGAGGCTCCGTGGCAAAGGCCGGGTCAGCGGGCAGGGACGCGGGGATCTCTACCTGGTCCTTGAACTGAAAAAGAGCTGAAAAGGGATCAGCCCGATTAAGCGTACTCTGCAGATTTTGAGGGGGTAGAGCCGGCGAAGCACATCGCTTCCAGATGCTGCCCTTCGGCCTTGTCGCCGTTACACCACGGCTGACAGACAGGCCGTCCATGGCCTGCTGTCAGTTGCGGACTTCCTGTCCGCAACCCTTCGGGCCTGATGTGGTGCCACGTCGGGCCTGCGCGAGGCATCCTCCAGCAATGGTCTTCGCCTTCTTGGTCGCAGGCGAGCATGCTTAATCCGTATGATCCCTTAAAAGGGCGGGTAGAGCAACGAAACACCGCAGCTTCAGCGCACACCTTTCCAGGTGCTGAGCCCCCATAAGAGCGACAGCAGCCCCAGCAGTGTTGCCGCTGCCGATAGCCACGAAACGGCGATAATCCCACCAATTTCCCAGAAAAAGCCGCCAGCGAGCACACCGATCATGCGGCCGATGCCGGCTGCTGCATAAAAACCGGCCATCATGGTCGCCCGGCGCTTGGGCATGATCTCCGTAGACAGCGAAAAACTCGTCACCATGGTGAATTCGAAGGTGATGAAGATGAAGAATACACCGGTCAGGGCCAGCGGCAGGGTCAAGCCGATAAACGGCAGAAGAACATAGGCAGCCGCGGTGCAGACGAGCCCTGCCGTCACGGCTCGTTTCAGTCCCAGCCTGTCGGCAAAAAGAGCCGTCAGCGACTCGCCAAGCAGTTCAGCACTGCCGATTGCAATCGTGCTGAATCCAAGCGTCATGATGGTTGCCAGAAATTCCTGTTCAAGCCATGCCCCATAGACGACAAAGAGATTGTCGTTTGCCAGTGAGATCCAGAACCCGAAGGCGAGCATTCCTGCAGCCGGACGGCTGGCAAAGAGTTCCGCAAGGCTTGAAATAAGGGCCGGTTTTTCTCCGGCAGCGGCAGTGTCCGAGCTGTCGGCAGGCATGACCCAGGCGATGCTCAGCCAGCCGATAGCCCCTAGAATCGCGAGGAAATAAAAGGAAAAGCGGAACCCGGCCTGATCGATGATAAGTGCGAAGGCGGGAATGCCGAGCAGTGTACTGCCGGCCCAGGACATTTCAAGAAAACCGATGACGCGGCCACGTTTAGCATAGGGTACCGAATGGCTGATGAGGGCCTGGATCGCCGGATCAAAAACCGTTTTGCCAAAACTTGCGATAATCAGTCCGAAGAAAAGCGGCCAGTATTCGGGAAGCAGGCCGCAGGCCAGCATGCCCAGGGTAAGCATGGCCAGGCCGGACTGCATCATCAGGCGGTAGCCGATCCGGTCCGCCAGGGGGCCGCTGAACAGGCCTAACAGTGATATGGCCTGGCTTGTGGCGATAATGGAGGTGACCGCGGAGAGCGGCACGGCAAGATCCCGGCTGAGTGCCGGTGCAAACGGATAAATAAACCGCCGGCCCGTGTTGAGAAGCAGCTTGAGAAGCGCTGCTGTTATGATTTGGATGACGAGCCGGCGTGATTCAAATAGGGCCATAAACACTCAGGAACCAGGCGTAAACAAGGATGCGGCTTTGCTACAGGCGGATATCCTTTATTGCGGACCGGCGGATGTTCCGTCAGAAAAAAATCTTTCCGGGGTTCATCAGGTTTTTGGGATCAAAGAGCATTTTTATCTCTTTCATGACAGCATAACCCGGCCCGTGCTCGCGCTCCATGAACTGGCGCTTCCCGATGCCGATTCCATGTTCGCCGGTGCAGGTACCGTCAAGGGCAATGGCCTGTTCGACGATGCGCTTGTTGATAGACTCGAGCTTTGCCCATTCGTCATGGTCAGCGGGGTTCCCGACAAGCACCACGTGGAGATTTCCATCCCCGGCATGCCCGAAAACATAGCCCGGCACCCCCTGCTGCGCTACTGCCTGTTTCGAAAAAAGAACCATTTCCGGGTATTTTGAGATCGGGATCGCCGCATCGACGATCAGGGTTTCTTTGCCGGGATGGGCGCGATGAATCGTCTCCCAGGCTTCATGGCGGGCCTGCCAGAGCTTTTTCCTCTGTCCGCTTTCCATACCATGCTGATACTCTATCGCCCCGCAGTCTTCACAGAGCTCTTGTACCATTTCCGCCGTTTCCTGCAGGGCCGCCTCGGAGATGCCGTGAAATTCACAGAAAAGCGAGGGTTTTTCAATCAGGTTCAAGCCGTTTTCCCTGTTCATCAGGCAAATGAGCTCTTCCGTCAGCAGCTCAAGCGCCGCCGGCTCCAGACCTGAAGCGATGATCATCGCGACTGCTTCCGAGGCCGCTTCAAGCTCATCGAAAACAACGGTTGCCGCAAGATACGAGGAAGGAACGCCTGTAAGCCGCAAGGTGGCCTGGGTGACAATACCGAGGGTTCCCTCCGAGCCGACAAAGAGACGGGTCAGATCGTAGCCTGACGAAGATTTATGTGCCCGGCTGCCGGTCCTTATGACTCTGCCGTCGGGGAGTACGACGGTCATCATCATCACATAATCCTTGGTGGCGCCGTATTTTACGGTTCTCACCCCGGAGGCGTTGTTGGCGATCATACCGCCGATTGTTGCATCAGCGCCGGGATCAACAGGAAAAAACAGGCCGCTTGGCGCCAGTTTCCGGTTCAGCTCCTTGCGGAAAACGCCTGGCTGCACATCCACCTGGAGATCATCTTCCCGGATATCGAGAACTGCGTTCATACGGGTCATGTTGACCACAATTCCGCCCACCGCAGGAACAGGATTGCCCTCAGTGCTCGTTCCGGCCCCCCACGGCGTGACAGGCATATCATTGAGGTACGACCAGTGAAGAATCGCCGACACCTCGTCTGTGCTTGCCGGCCACATGATCGCGCAGGGAAGTACGCCGGTGTGCGGCGATATGTCATGAATATGCAGCTCGAGGCTGGATTTCCCGGTGGCAAAACGGTCCGTGCCGACGATTTCCATGAGCTGCCGCTGGTGCTCCGCAGACAGAGTGAACATGATGGGTTCCTTTTTGCTGTTATTTGTAGAACGTATATATTCAGCTTGCTGATGATATACGCAACGATAAAAATTCTCACTCTTTTTTACACTGATTGGTGTACAATTGAGCGTTGGACCAGCTGTTTTTAGACAACAGCACAGATAACGGAAGTTTCCTGTTTCTCCAGGATTCAGGCGCTGGAGGTTCCTTCCTGTCCAGGATCAGGCCCGCCAAAATTCTTGGTGCCTCAGGGAAATGTTAGAGATACCCTTGCAGAAAGATTGTATATAGGACTGAGTTCTCTGCGGGAGTCTGCTCAATGCACTGCCTGCCTTTATTCTAACGGTGACATGGAAGTGAAGAAAACATGAACAATAGAGCATCCGCCACTGTAACGAAAATAGTCATCATCCTGGTGCTTGTCCTGGCAGCCGCTGCGGTCGTTTTTTTTGTATATAGGACCGGGTGAACAGTGGCAAAAACGATACGAGCAGTTTTAACCGCAAACAGCCTGTCGTCGGGGTCAGGGTGGCGCTGGTCGAGCGTCGTGATCTCGTTGAAATGCGGGTTTTCAGCGGTACCCTCGAGGCGGAAAAGCAATATGACGCCGCTGCCAAAGTCGGTGGGCGCATCCTGGAAATCGGCGTCAGTCTCGGCGAATGCATACGAAAAGGGGATTTGCTTGCCCGGCTGGACAGTGAGGAGTATGAGCAGCAGCTCGCCCAGGCCCAGGCAGAGCTTGACGTTGCCCGCGCCTCCCTTGCCGAGGCCCGCAGCAAACTTGGCGCAGCGGAGCGAAATTACCAGCGGGCGGCAAAGCTCAGGGAACAGAAAGTTTCCTCCATCGCTGAACTTGAGGCTGCTGAAACCGAAAGACTCACACAGCAGGCCGGTGTCAACCTCGCGCAGGCGCAGATAAAGCAGCGGGAGGCCGCTCTGCGTGCTGCCGAAGTCCGTTTATCATACACGACGCTGAGAGCGGACTGGCAGGGCGGGGATGTCTGCCGTTTTGTCGCCAGACAGCATGTCGACGAGGGGGCTAATATCACGGCAAATACGCCTGTGGTCACCCTGGTTGACCTGTCCTTGCTCAGAGCGGTAATCAATGTTGCCGAGCGGGACTATGCTTATCTGAGGATAGGGCAGCAGGCCAATATCAGCGTTGATTCTTTTTCCGACAAGACCTTTCCGGGAACAGTCGTCCGCATGGCCCCCATTTTCGACGAAGCAAGCAGGCAGGCCCGGGTGGAGATTTCCGTCCCCAACCCGGACAGCATCCTGAAGGGCGGGATGTTCGCCCGGGTTCATATCGAGCTTGGTCAGGCCGCCCAGACCACAGCCGCTCCGTCTGCGTCAATCATCCAGAGGCAGGGAGCCCAGGGTGTTTTTGTCGTCGAAGACGGGACGGCGCGGTTCGTGGAAGTCAGGACCGGTATCGAAGATGGAGGCTGGATTCAGGTTGAGGGACTGGAGGAGGGGCAGCAGGTTGTAACGCTCGGTCATCACCTGTTAAGCGATGGTGTTCGTGTTTCTCCCTCCGACGGCAAAGACGAGCTGCCCGGGCGGGAGCAAAAATAAGGGGGTGCGGTTTTGAATATCAGCGCTTTCACAACCCAGCGGCCGATTTTCACGATCATGGTGACGCTCATTGTTATTCTGGTCGGTGCTGTCTCCCTGAGCCGTCTGCCGATAGATCTGCTTCCTGAAATTTCCTATCCTGTCCTCAGTATCAACACCTCCTACGGCAATGCCGCGCCCGAGGAAGTGGAAAAGCTCGTCACCGAGGTTATCGAGAGCGCCGTGTCGGTTATCCAGGGAATAAAGGAAGTCACCTCGGAATCAACCGAAGGTAACAGCCGGGTGCGCGTTTCGTTCACCTGGGGGACCAACCTGGATGCAGCTTCCAATGATGTGCGTGACCGGCTGGACCGGGTGATCAGCATTCTGCCGGATGAAGCCGACAGGCCTCAAATCCGTAAATTTGATCCCAACAGCGCCCCCATTCTCTTTTACGGCGCGGCATCTGATCTCGATCCTATTGAGCTGCGCCGCCTGATAGATGACCAGATCAGCTATCGGATCGAGCAGGTTCCCGGTGTCGCAGCGCTTGATGTCTGGGGCGGGCTGGAGCGTGAAATCAGGATCGAGATTGACGCTGACCGGTTGCGTGCCCTGCAGCTCTCGCTTGATACGGTGCGTTCCGCCATTCGTGATGCCAACATAAGCCTGCCGGCCGGTACGATTGAGTCGGGAAATACCGAAATACGGCTTCGCACCCCGGGCGAACTGACGAGTATCGGGCAGCTGCTCGACCTTGTCGTCGACCGGCGCAGCGGCGCACCTGTTTATCTCAAGCAGGTGGCGTCCGTGGTGGATACCCACGCGGAAATCACCCGTATCGTCCGTATCAACGGCAAGCCCGGTGTCCGTATAGCGGTGCGTAAACAATCGGGAACCAACACGGTGGAGGTCGCGCGGCAGGCAAAAGAGGTGATTGACCAGATTAACCGCGATTTTCCCCAGATCGAACTCGTCTCCATCATTGACACCTCCGAATATATCGAGCGCTCGCTTGCAAATGTCGGCCGGACCATGGTTTTCGGCGGCTTTCTTGCGGTTTTTGTTTTGCTCGCGTTTCTCCTGAATGTGCGGGCGACGCTGGTGGTGACGACAGCTATTCCGGTGGCTGTTATCAGCACTTTTGCGATGATGTATTTCGGCGACCTGACCCTCAACCTGATGACCCTGGGAGGACTTGCCCTGGGACTGGGGATGATGGTCGACAACTCGATTGTTGTTCTGGAGAACATTCTCCGGCGCTACCAGAGTTATCGCGAGCTACCGAAGGATGCGGCAATCAGGGGGTCCAGCGAGGTGACCGGGGCAATTATTGCCAGTACCTGCACGACGCTTGTTATCTTTGTGCCCATGCTGTTCGCCCAGGAGATTTCAGGTCTGCTCTTCAGGCAGCTGATTTACGTGGTCGCCTTCTCCCTGCTCTGTTCGCTGATTGTTGCCTTGACCCTGGTACCGATGCTGACGCGTCTCTTTCTTGGTGTCCGCCGGGAACAAACAGCCCCCGGGCTGCTCAAGCGGATGGTTGCCAATCTTTCCCGGGTGCATGTGCAGCTCTATGACAGGTATGGCACGTTCCTGGAGGCCGGACTGAAAAATCCCTTTACCGTTGTCCTTGTCGTCGTGGTCATGTTCGGCCTGACCCTGGCCCTGGTGCCGCTGATCGGCACGGAATTCATGCCCGCCTCCGATGAAGGCGAAGTCCGGGTAAGTGTCGACATGGCAGGCGGCACGCGTCTCGAGGTACTTGACGAAACCATGGCCAAGGTCGAGAAAATCGTCAACGGCTCGGTTCCGGAAATGCGGGCTTCTCTTGTCGATATGGGGTCGTCTGGCGGCCGCGGAGATTCCGCGGGCGGTGATATCCGTGTTTCACTGGTTCCCGTTCTGGAACGCGAACGCTCCAGCGCAGGGGTTGCCGCGGACCTGCGAAAAGAGATCGGCACCGTACCCGGAGCCGAGGTGCGTGTCCGCGCCGGGCAGGGCCTCTTTCTGCTGTCCCGGTTGCTCGGTGGAGGGGAGGATAACCTGGAAATAGAAATCCATGGTTACGACCTGGAGACGCTGGACAGGCTGGCAAAAGCGGTTGAGGAACAGATCAAGGACATACCCGGCATCACCGATACCCGCCGCGGCCGCAGGGAGGGGGTGCCCCAGAGGCTGCTCGAGATAGATCGTGACCGGGCTGCCGATCTTGGCTTGAGTGTCGCCCAGATCGCCCGGACGCTGGAGACTGCGCTGTCGGGAACGAATGCCGGCCAATTCCGGGACGGCAGTGGTGAGGAGATCGATATCATCGTCAAGCTCAAGGATGCCAAACTGTTGAGTCTCGATGAATTGCTCACCAACACGATAACCAACAGGGACGGACAGGCCGTTTCGCTGCGCAATCTCATGACCCCGCGCCAGAGTATCGGCCCGGTGGAAATCGAGCGCAAAAACCAGCAGCGCATGGTGGGGATACGCGCCAATGTCAGTGACCGCCCGCTTGGTGAAATCGCCTCAGACGTGCAGGCCAGGCTTGTCAATATCCCCCGGCCCCGGGGCTATGAGATTCTCATGGCCGGTGACATCGAGGAACAGGCGAAATCGTTCAGGGAGATGCTGCTTGGCATCATCCTGGCAGTTGTTCTCGTCTACATGGTACTGGCTTCGCTGTACGAATCGCTGCTTTCCCCTGTCATCGTCATGCTGTCCGTGCCGCTGCCGCTTATCGGCGTTGTTTGCATGTTATTGTTTACCGGTACGACGTTCAACGTCCAGAGCTTTATCGGCAGTATCATGCTCGTTGGAATTGTTGTCAACAACGCCATATTGATCGTGGATCGGGCCAACACCCTCTTCCGGGATGAGAAGCAGGCTTTGCTCACAGCGGTGCTTGCGGCAGGAAAAGATCGGCTGCGCCCTGTCTTGATGACCTCGTTGACCACAATCCTGTCACTGCTGCCGCTGGCGATAGGAATTGGCGAAGGCAGCGAGATGCAGGCACCGCTGGCGCGCACCGTTCTCGGAGGACTGCTCAGTTCTACCCTGATCACCCTTGTTTTTATTCCAGTGCTCTATGTCCTGTTTAACAGGCGCAAAGAACGTCTTCGTGACAAAAATCTAGCCGGACAGACCCCATGAGAACGTATTTGAGCATCATAGGCTGTATGATGGCGATGCTTGTCTCAGGCGGTTGCCTGCCTCAAGCTGTGGATCTTCTTGACACCAGAGCGGTCGATATTGCTGCTCCTGTTCCACCGATCAAGGAACCGACACTCGGACCTGGAAATGGTTCTTCGCCTGTTTCCCAGGAATCCGAGCTGAGCCGATATGGATATAAACCGCAGGACGAGAAGAAATTGGTGTCGTTTCCTCCCGAGGGAATACTCGACTTAACCCTGGAGCAGGCTGTTTTCTCAGCCCTTGAGCGCAATCGTGGGTTGAGTGTCGAACAGTTTGAGCCTCTGATCGAAGGCACCTTTGTCGAGACGGAGCGGGCTGTTTTTGATCCAGTCCTGTTCGCAGAGGGACGTTTCGAACGCTATCGGGACCGCTCTTTGGATGATGCCAGCGACCGTTTTTTTTCCATCGACGGCAGTCGGGGCCTTCTCGAGGCAGGCATCAGAAAGCGATTCCAGACCGGCACAGACGTATCTCTTGACCTGACACTCTCGGGAAGTGACACTGACGCCAGCCGCTATTCCGATGAGATGCGTGCCGGCCTGAACCTGACCCAGGCGCTGCTCCGTGATGCCGGCGTTTCCGTCAATCTTGTCGGAATACACCAGGCAGAGGTCGGGGCACTGGCTTCGGCATACAATCTCCGGGGGTTTACCGAGAGCCTGGTTGCCACGGTGGAGAACGGTTATTGGGAGTATGCCCTGGCCGTGCGCCAGGTTGAAATATTCCAGGAATCGTTCCAGCTGGCCGAGCGGCAACTCGAGGATATCCGTACCCGTATAGAGGTCGGCCAGATTGCAGAAACCGAGAAAGCCGTTGCCGATGCCGAACTGGCATTGCGTGAACAGCAGCTGATCGATGCCCGTAATGCCCGTGAGCGGGCCCGGCTCAACCTGCTGCGTCTGCTGAACCCGCCGTCCGCTGAAAGCTGGGATCGGCAGATCAGGCTCAGTGAAAATACGGTTGTACCGGAGGTTCGCCTGGGAAGCGTTCTTGAACACGAGGCCCTGGCCATCAGACTGCGTCCGGATTTGAATGAGGCCCGCCTGCAGGCCAGGAGCGGAGAGCTGGAAACAGTGCAGACAAAAAACGGGCTTTTGCCACGGCTGGATCTGTTTATCAATATGGGCAAGACCGGATATTCCCAGAGTTTCAGCAACAGCTTTACTGACCTCGATGGTCCCGGTTTTGATTTTACGGCCGGTCTTGAGTTTGAATTACCAGTGAACAACCGGGCTGCCAGGGCACGTGACCGTCGTGCGCGGGCCGGGTATCAACAGGCCCTGCAGAGTATTGAAAACCTCAAGCAGCTCATCTCTCTTGATGTACGCAATGCGCTGCTCGAGGTAGAGCGCAGCCTGCAGCAGATCTCTGCCAGCGGCTCACGACGCATTCTGCAGGAAGAGGTCGTCCGGGCCGAAACGGTTCGCTTCGGGGTCGGTACAGCAACGGCACTTGATGTGGCCCGGGTCCAGCGTGACCTTCTCGAGAGTCGGATCAGCGAAGTAGAGGCGATTGTCAATTATCGCCTGGCCCTGACCAATCTGTACCTGCTTGACGGAACCCTGCTCCTGCGCCGCGGCATTGCCGGGCCGGGTGCGGCAGAGGTTGTTTTACGCTCCTCCTCTGCCAGCAGTCAATGAATCCGGGCGCGATCCGTTTCTGGAGGCTCCTGGAAGCGCTCTGCGTAAAGACCGGAAAAAATGTATTGCAAAGGTATAGAGGATATGCTCAATTTAAGAATGTCATTAAAGGCTGAAGTTCGTCGCTCATGGGAGCTCGACCAATGTTTCCGGGGTCAATTCGCGACCTGAGAGGTTCACGGGATACCCCTAATCTCTTCTGACACTGATCGGAGTCGGCAAGCAGCAGAACAGGCGGGGTGGAGGGAATGTCTTTTAAAAATGCTGTATTCTGTGCTGGAATCACCCTTGGGACGGTCCTTGTCCTGGCCGGCACGGTCTTGGCTGCAGAGGGTGAGAGCCAGATAACTGGTGGTCCGTTTACCCTGCAGATCGGCCTGGTGTTTGGCGTGCTGCTGCTGGTGATCGCCCTGTTTGTCCTTGAGTGGGTGCGCGTGGACGTGGTCGGCATCATCATGATGGTGCTTTTACCGGTACTCGGCCTGGTTTCCCCCCAGGAAGCGATCAGCGGGCTGTCCAGTAATGCCGTGGTTGCGATCATCGCGGTGATCATTATCGGCTCCGGTCTTGATAAAACGGGGTGCATGAATGTCCTGTCCCGCAGGATAATCAAGGCGGCGGGGAAATCCGAAAATCGTATCATGGTCTTGATTTCGGCCACGGTGGCCTTGATCTCAAGTTTTATGCAGAATATCGGAGCGGCAGCTCTTTTCATGCCTGCGGTTCTCCGGATTGGCCGTCAGACCGGCATACCTGCTTCGAGAATCCTCATGCCCATGGGCTATTGTGCCATTATCGGGGGCACCATCACCCTGGTCGGGGCGAGCCCCACGATTCTGCTCAATGACCTGATCGACCAGTCGAATCAACTCAATGTTCTCGGGTTACAGGTTGAACCCCTCGGTCTCTTTACCCAGACGCCCATCGGCTTGGCGCTGGTGATCTCAGCGCTTTTTTATTTTGTCATTTTCGGACGTTTCATCATGCCAAGACGAGAAGATGAGATGGACGACAATCGTTTGATGCCGTCCACCCTGGCAGATACCTACCAGGAGGTGGCTGGGGTCTATGAGTTGGAGGTGCCTGAAGATTTTGGTTCTTTCACGCTGGAGGAGCTTCATGTCAGGGACCGCTATCACGTCTCGATCATCGGGGTCTACCTGCCCGACAAGAAACTGAAAAATTATGCGCCGGCCCGCTACGAACTGATCCAGTCGGGGGAAACGCTGGCGATGGTAGGTAATGAGCCGCACGTCATTCAGTGTGCCAAAGATCTGGGACTGGTTTTCAAGGGTGAGCTGGATGTGTTTGCCGAAGATTTCTCACCCAACAATGCCGGGCTTCTCGAAGGCATTGTGACACCGCGGTCCACCCTGGCCGGTCAGACCATGCGCGACCTGCAGTTTCGCAAGATAAACGGCGTCGTCCCGGTCGTTCTCTGTCGGGACGGTATCTGCCAGTTTAATCAGATAACCCAGGAGAAGATTAAACCCGGCGATGCGCTCCTGATGTTCGGCCGATGGGAGAAATTCCGGGAGCTGCAGAAAAAAAACTGGTTCACGTTTACCACAGAGTTCAGGGGAGAGGAGCTCAGGGAAGATCGAGCTTCGACGGCGCTGGCATGGCTTGCTGTAACGGTGGGCATGATCTTGTGGCTTGAACCGCTGACAACCTTCCTGGGTTTTCCCATACAATTGTCGCTTTCCGTCTGTCTGCTGACCGGTGCTCTCGGCATGATTCTGACGAAGGTGCTGACCATCGATGAGGCCTACCGTTCAGTAGACTGGATGACGGTATTTCTGCTCGCCGGGCTGATTCCGCTGGGCCTGGCATTTCAGAAGACCGGGGCAGCGCACTGGGTGGCAAATATCATCATGGGCGCAATCGGAGATGTCCCGGGATATTATTTTTCTCTTGATCATCGGCATATTAACATCATTTTTCACGCTTGTGGTCTCCAATGTCGGAGCGACGATCCTGCTGGTTCCGCTGGGCATGGGCAATGGCCGTGCAGGTCGGCTGCGATCCCCGGCTGGCGGCGATGGTTGTCGCCCTGGCTGCCTCCAACACCTTTGTGCTGCCGACCCACCAGGTCAATGCCCTCATCATGCGCCCGGGCGGCTACCAGACGATTGATTATATCAGGGCCGGCACGGGCCTGACAATCATGTTCCTTGTCGTGCTGATCGCCATGCTCTTGCTGTTTTACTGATACCGGGAGCGAGTCAGGCCGGTTATCTTTTGGTCTTGCAAATTATAAATTCTGAGTTAGTACTGTGTTGGAGTAACCTACTGCAGACAGTATAATCAATGTGCAGACCTGTGATTTGCGGAGCAGGCAGTGCAGAATTGGAGATGTGAGTTTCCCTCCTATGTTCAAATCATCAGAACCCCAGAAAGAGCGAGATCTCTGTCTAGCAAACGACGTGTCCCCATAGCGGTCATCTCTCTTTTTTTCAGGATGTCAAAGCAGCTTTTCTGCTGGAGAGTTCTTGTGACTCCCTGCCACTGCGGCAGATAGAGACAGTGAAGTTCAAGGTTAGATTTCTTCAATGCTGCGCTTTGGCATCACAATAACCACGCCTGCGTATCTCAGGATAACC
>CAXXTV010000008.1:0-494285 GCA_963674815.2 Desulfocapsaceae bacterium | reverse complement strand
ATGCGATCAGAGGCCAGAGCAACCCCGGTCATGGTATTGCCAAGCAGCATCCCGAGAAACGGTATGGCGTATCGCGGCTCGTACCAGGGGTCCTGCCGCACTATGACAAGCAGGGCAAGCAGGGTAATGGAAAATGAAGATATGAACATTGCCCCGACGCCCACGCCAAAACCGAAGAGTCCTCTGATCTTGCGCTTGAGGCGCACCCGGACCTCTCTTCCCGCGGCAATCAACATGACCAGGGAGACCAGGGCGACAAGCAGAATCGAGCGATTGGCAAACAATGTCTGCAGGACCAGGCCAATGAGCAGAAGCTGCACCGTCATGCGGGCAGCCGAGAGAATCATCTGTCTGCCAAGTCCCAGTTCCATCTTGAAACTGAGCAATGCCAGGAGCAGGACAAGACCGGACGCGAGACAGAGATCCGTGACACTCAGCGCGGTAACCGACATGATCGAGCCTCACCCTCCGCCAAAATGGTGTCTTTCCTCAAGACGATCCTGATGGAAAACAAACAACCGGTCACATACCCGATGTATCTGCTCCTGGTCGTGGCTTACCCATATAACTGGTGAACCGCGGCGATTCTGAAAATTTTTTACAACCCCCTCCAGCACATGGCCAATTTCCCGGTCAAGGCTGGAGCCGAGCTCATCGAAAAGCAATACGCTGGGATTACGGAGAAGAGCCCGGGCAAGCGATAAGCGCTGTTTTTCGCCACTGGACAGGCGGCTGACCTGCCAGTTAAGAACGTCGCTCTCAAAGCCAAGTGATTCAAGCAACCCGGTACGTTCCTCGGGGGGGCCGCCGGTTTCCATGTGACTCCTGACATCATCATACCACCAACGGGACTCTGCTGGAATCAGTGCAACCCTTTGCCGCCAGGCGGGTGCAGGAATATCTGAGCAGTCCTGACCGTTGAGACTGACCCGGCCACCGTATTCGTCGAGATCAGCGAGAGCTCGAAGAAATCGCGTTTTTCCAATGCCTGACATACCGCTTATTCCGACGAACTTCTCTACCCGAACAGCTGATACTGTATGGTCCGTTTTGACCAAACGTAAGCTCTGAAACAGCAAAGACAAGACAGCCGGTTCAGGGCAGGAGTGATTGTGAAGGTTGTTCCATCATTGATTTTACTGCTGTACAGAAATTTTTCCGTTATGGCTGGCAATACTGTTCCGGACGATAGCCAGTCCCAGCCCGGTTCCCTTGCTCTTGTCGGTATAAAAGGGCTGAAAGATCTGTTCAACCTTTTCAGGACGTCATACCGGAACCAGTGTCTGACAGTTCGACCCTGGCCGTGCCGTCAGGCCAGCTTTCTCAGTGATAATCGTCAGTGTTCCGCCATCCTTCATGGCCTGGATGGCATTCAATAAAATATTGAGAAATGCCCGGTAGAGCATATCTTCATCAACCTGCTTTGACCAATGTCTTCAGGCTTAAAATCAGTTTTTATGTCTGATCTGCTGTTCCTCAGCCATGGAACGAATAAACCGGACAACCCTGTCAAGAATCTGAATAATATCGACCTCTTTGAGTATCGGCTGCTGCGGCCTGGCAAAATCGAGAAATTCTGTAACAATCGTGTTGAGGCGGCTTGTCTCATCAATAATAATCTGGGCAAGGTTCTCATTTCCCGGTGCCACCCTGGCGATACGTTTTTTCAATATCTCAGCGGTGCTGCGCACAATGCCAAGGGGGCTCTTTATCTCATGTGAAACGGTAGCCACCATCGTTCCCAGGTGCGCCAGACGCTCTGTTTTGTTGAGCTGCTCCTCAAGTTTAAAACGCTCCATGGTGCGTCTTTCGATAATTTTGCCGGCTCTTGAAACAATCGTCCGCAATACCAGGAAAAGTACGGTCATGACCACACTGGAAACGATGATAATACGGCTCTGTAGCCTCAGGATCGCGGTATAATCCCTGGAGAGATCCTTGACTATCTCAATCACTCCCATAATGACTTCGCCGGCATCTCCGCTCTCCTTGACCTGCCGGAAAGGGATATAGGTATTTAACTGGCAGCTGATAGTGGCATCTGAGAGCAGACTCAGTACCGAGCCACTGTAAATGATTCGTGAATTGGCAATGCCCTGCAGGGCTTTTTCATATTCAATACCACCTTTATCCCGCAACCCGACCTGCTTTTCCTACGGTAGAATAGGAGATTATGTTTTCACTTGAATCAAAAATCGTTACCGAATCAATGGCCAGCCCCTGAACAAGACCCGTTGACAATCCGATCAAGATACTGAAACTGTTCCGGATTGCTCAACGCAATCCGGCCATAGCGGACCACGGCAGGGAGCACAAATCGCCTGAATACCTGCTGGTTCAGATTTTCCGCAAGCAGCAGCGAGTAATCCTCACTCTGCTTCAGCATTACATCGCGGGCGTGATTAGATATAACCCAGGAAAGAAACAACGTAACAATAAGAAAGACACCCAGTGCAGAAAATGAAAAGTATTTAACCAGGGTAAAGGGTTGCAAACCGTCATTCATCTTTTTCCGAGGGAGGATATCACGGTCATCTCTCTGTCCGGAGTTGTTTCCGGAAGTAACATCAGTCATGACATACCCCGCAGCGCCTGCAAAGAGCAGTATCGCAGGCAACCGTTTCCTCGAACCGGAATGCCTTGCAGTACTCCATCCACAGATAGGAATCATTTATCGAGTGATCGATGATTTTCCAGGGCAAACAGGAGTCTTCACCATACTGCCTGACAGAAAACTGTTCGGCAGTCAACCCCCGCTGTTTCAGTGCCCGTTTCCAGGATATACCCGAAGCTGCCATGTCAATCAAGAGCGAACCAATTCGCCTGTCACCTCGGGAAAGAATTGACTGAAACAAGACGTGCTCCGGGTTGTCGAAGGATACGCGAACATTGGGGATATCCGACAAGGCTTTTTTCAGGTAGGCGATCTTCCTCCGCAATTCCTTCACCACCCGCGTGGCAGTGACACACTCCTGCCCGGCACATCGCTCACTCATCCCAAATGGATGATATTGGAAAGGAGTCCAGGGTTTTGGAGCAAAGCTGTTTACCGAAACAAGAAGTTCTGTCAGCCTGCCCCGTTTCCTGCCGATCGGCTTTATAGACTGAAGAATCCTGGCGACAAGCCTGATAAACTCGTCAAGATCATCATCTGTTTCGGTCGGCAGACCGATCATCAGATAGAGCTTCAATCTGTAGAGCCCTGCGTCCACCAGCCGAGAGGCAGCACTGAGAAGGTCTGCTTCACGCAGCCCCTTGTTGATTACTTTTCTCAACCGTTCGGAGCTGCCGTCAGGAGCAATGGCAACCGTTTTGAGATCACTGCGAGACAGGAGTCCAAGCAGTTTTTCGGAGATACGATCGGCACGCAGCGAAGAAAAAGACAACGAACAATCCTGGCCGCCGATCTCTTCTGCTATGGATTCCAGCGAATCCTCCGAGGTCATTTCCATGCCGAGTAAGCCAACCCTGCGTACCTGCTCGTGACGTTCTGAAAGACTTGTCAGAATTGCCTGTCTGTCCCACAAACGGGCCGGACGGTAGATAAAGCCTGCAGCACAGAACCGGCAGCCCCGGGAACAGCCCCGACCAAGCTCAAGCAGATAGAGATCGGCAAACTCGGTATCGGGGGTGAGCAGTTCGGAATGGGCAGCCCGGTTCTTTGTTTCAAGGATCACTTTTTTAATTCGCTCAGGTAATCCCGGCTCAACACTATAGCCGCTCAAATGATTGTTTTCATCATACTCCGGCCGATAGAAACGCGGGGCATAATATCCACTTTTCTGACGGTTCAGGGTGAACAGCAGTTCCCTCCGGCCCATCAGGCTTTTTTCTTTGCAGAGCAGCTCAACCAGCGGCGGCAGCAGCGGTTCCGCCTCGCCGACGACAAAGAGATCCACCATCGCGGCAAGCGGCTCTGGATTCATAAATGCGGCAACCCCGCCGCAAATCACCAGCGGCGATATCCCGGAGATAGCATCCTTTCGTTTCTCGGCACACGGTTCAACACCAGCTGCCAGAAGAATCCTGGCGATATTGATGTAGTCGTTCTCAAAGCTGACGGAGCAGAATACAATAGTAAAATCCGTGAGCGGTCTCGAGGACTCGATGGAGCGAAGATCGTCCGCTCTGCCATCCGGCAGGAAAAACCGCTCGCAGACAAGGCGATCATCCTCGTTGAGCAGATGATAGACTATCTGAAAGCCGAGATTGGACATGCCGACGTTATAGGTGTTGGGGTAGAGCAGGGCAACCGGGAGGCGGCCGGTCCATTTTTTCAGGTAGGATCCCTTTTCCCGGCTGAGTCGAGTCGCCCGTGTATCTCGACCCTGGCCAGGAAGCGTGCTGTGGCGTAGTCTGCTTTTCTTTTTGCGGTCCAAAAAGTCAGGCCAAAGAAGTTAATTTGCCTTTTTCCTCAGATATGTCGGGGTTTCAAGGTAGTCTTCATTCCAGCCGCTGTCTCTTCGCTCACTGTCCTTGTCAAAACCGCGGCGAGAAGGTGCCAGGTTGTCAAACGCATCAAAATTGGAATTCGGCAGATGAGCGACCCGTTTCTGCGGATTTGGGGGAGCAGGCTTGACCGCTTTCTGATTCTGCGGCTCAACATCAGGCCTCTGCTGCTGCCTGAGCGGCAGATGGTCAACCTGGGCGATCGTTTCCTGCCTCGATCCCACATCGCCGACTCCGGTTGCAATCACCGTTACATGGAGTTCGTCGCCGAGGTTGTTATCATAGAGTGCGCCAATGACCACTTTGGCATCATCATCCACTTTCGCCTGGATCAAAGCGGAAGCTTCCATGAATTCGGCCATGGTGAAACTCTCTTCAGTTGCCGAGATATTGATCAGCAAGCCGCGGGCACCGTCGATGCCGACATCTTCGAGCAGCTGATTATCGATGGCCCGCTTGGCCGCCTCGGTGGCCCTGTTTTCACCAGCGGCAACTCCGGAGCCCATGATTGCCGGACCGACCTCTTTCATGACGGTACGAAGATCGGCAAAATCGGCATTTATCAATCCAGGAACATTAATCAGATCGGTTATGCCCTTTACCGCCTGCAGCAGAACCGTGTCTGCCAGTGCCAGCATATCCGAAAGTTTTGAGGTTTTCTGCATCAGGCCCAGGAGTCGATCATTGGGCACCGTGATTATGGTATCTGCATACTGGTGCAACTGCTTCCAGCCGATTTCAGCGTTTTTCAGCCGGTGCTTTCCTTCAAAGCTGAAAGGCTTTGTCACAACGGCGACGGTCAGCGCACCCAGTTCCTTGCTTATCTTTGCTACTACCGGAGCAGCGCCTGTTCCCGTTCCGCCGCCGAGACCGGCTGTGACAAAGACCATGTCACTGCCCTTCAGCACTTCTTTGATTTCCTCGATCGACTCATGAGCCGACTGCGCACCTGTTTCCGGATCGGCACCGGCACCAAGGCCTTTGGTTATACTGGGACCAATCTGCACGCAAATATCAGCTTTTGATTGGTCAAGGGCCTGCCTGTCGGTATTTGCAACAATGAACTGGACACCCTGGAGTCTGTTTGCCACCATGGTATTGATGGCGTTGCCGCCACCACCGCCGACACCGATGACCTTTACGGCAGCGACACCTTCTGACTCAGCCATTCTAAACGGCATTCCGCTCTCCTTAAATTCCTTCAATTCTCTATATTTAAGTCAGGTAATGATAATAAAACAATACCCTCTAAAACTATAGCATCTCCAACTTACGGGATAAACAAAAAAGTCATTTTCACATCATTTTTTTGAACCATCCTTTCATTTTTTCAACCATTCCAACCTCAAGGTTCATATTGTTCTTCTGCTGATCTCTCCCATACATTACCAACCCGACCCCGGTGGTGCAGCGGGGTGTAAAAACATCATCGATTCTGCCGCCGACACCGGCGGGGTAACCGATGCGGACCGGCAGGTCAAAGATCTGCTCGGCAAGATCAACGATGTTGGCGAGCAGGGCGGTGCCCCCTGTCAGGACAATACCGCCGTTGATGCGATTTTTCTGGCCGGAGGCGACAAGTTCCCGGTCAACCATCTCGAGAATCTCCATCATTCTCGCTTCAATGATATCAACCAGGACCTTCTGGGTGACCCGTCTCGGCTCACGGTCGCCAACGGAAGGAACATCAACGACATGGTTCGGCTTGATAACCGAGGAGAGCGCGCTGCCATAATCTTCTTTCAACCGCTCGGCCTCGGCAAGCGGTGTTCTCAGACCTACCGACAGATCGTTGGTTAAATTGTGACCACCGAGGCCTATTTCACTGGTATGGCGTATTGTTCCATCACAAAAAACGGCGATATCGGTTGTCCCCCCGCCGATATCGACCAGCGAGACGCCGAGGTCCATTTCATCCTGTCCAAGCACCGACCTGGCGGAGGCAATTGATTCAAGGACGAGATCTGCCACTTCCAGTCCGGCCTTATTGCAGCAGGTAACAAGATTGTGAACAGCACCGATGTCTGCGGTCACAATATGAACATTTGTTGCCAGACGAACGCCCGTCATACCCAGCGGGTTCTGGATACCGGTGTGGTCGTCAACCATGTATTCCTGGGGCAGGACATGGATAACACGCTGATTTTCTGATATCTTAACTGTCCTGGCCGCATTTATGACTTCCTGGATATCAGACTGTTTAATTTCGCGTCCGTTCACAGCCAGAATGCCGGGGCTGTTGAACCCTTTTATATGGTTGCCGGCAATCCCCACATAGACCGCATCAAGGTCACAACCGGCAATGTCTTCAGCGATCCGGACCGCTTTTTTAATGGAGTTGACCGTGCTCTCTATATTGACGACGATGCCCTTGCGCATGCCGAGGGACGGCGTCGTTCCGGCACCGATTATATCGATGCCGTCTTCAAACACTTCGCCGACAACACAGCAGATCTTGGTTGTTCCGATATCAAGGCCGACGACCAGATCTCCCCGCGTGCCTTCTCTTGAGCCTGCGGCTGGCTCTTTTTTACCCTCTTCCACTTCGTAATTCTCTTCCATTACATACTCATCCTGATTCACTGTAACCGACAATTACCTTATCATTGAGATAGTCCATCCTGATATATGTCACCTGAGCTATCTCCATACCCTTCTTCCGCGGTTTATACAAGACCTCAAGCACCTTTCTGAGCCTGACATATTTTTTTCCTACATCGCCGCTTCCGAAAAAGACCGGGAAAGGATACTCCACCATATAAATGACCAGTCCCTCGCTTGGATCCACGTGGATTTCCGATACCGATTGTGCCGGCAGGTTCGGGTTGTTGGCACCGATCAGTTTCAGGAAAAGCAGAGCCTCTTCGAAACGCTTTTTTCTCTCGTCCTGGTCAGCGATGAGCTCGAGGCCGGTTATAACCGGAAAATCGAAATCCATACCCGATTCCACCCTGATAAACGGCTCACCGTCCCGGTCCATATAAAACAGCTGAGTCACCCCGTCGGGTGCCATGGCGACAATGGCTTCGGGTTCATATTCCTGCACCCGGATAATGACTTTGTCCGGCCATCGCCTTGTAACACCAACATTTTTCACCCAGGGAACCCGTGACTCAATAGCCTTTGAAACGTGATCACCATCAAGAAAAAGCAGGCTGGAATTAATCACAACGCCTGAACGTGCTCGAACGTCTGCTGCCGATGACTGGCGACAACCGTTGATTTCAACACTGGTAACACTAAAATAGTCAAGGCCTGCCAGAAACGTTTTAACCGTCTCACCCCCGCTGGATTTAATGAACAACCCGACAGCAAGCCCCAGGCAGAGAACGAATAGCAGCCGACGACGCCAATGGCTGGTCCTGACGGGTGACTGAAATGACTGACTGTTTGCCGTCGTTTTTCGGGCCCGATAATTGTTGATTTTTCGAAGCAGATTTCTCTTTTTTTTCCCTTCATATTTGTTTAAGCGGGCGAAGCTGTCCCGTCCGGCATCAATGCCGCCCTTCGCTTTTTTCGTCCCGGTAATCCAGCTGCCGAGCAGCTGCTGTATGCGTGTCAGGATCATCATAGAAACTGCACCTCCGGCTCCAGATCTATGTTGCTGTCCCTTTTTACCGCCTCCTGCACCCTGTGCATCAATGCAATCATGTCCCGGGCAGTCGCTCTTCCCCGATTTACAAAAAAATTACCATGTTTCTCAGAGACTTCAGCATCTCCGACGCGCAAGCCCTTGAGACCGGATGTCTCAATCAGGCGGCCGGCACTGTCACCTGCAGGGTTCTTGAAAAAGGACCCGGCATTAGCCATCCCAGACGGTTGGCGATCCCGCCGGTACGTTCGAAACTCCTTCATTTTTTTCCGAATCTCCAGCGTCTCCCCTTCGACAAGCTCCAGCAGCGTACCGGTAACCACATAACCGCTCAGTGATCGCCCGATATCCCTCAGGCACCGATAGCCAAAGTCCAGATCTCTTGCCGGTACCGTCATGATAGTATCTCTTCCGGCAAGAAAAAGCTCGTGGACAAGGCTGCCAACGTCGCTGCCCCAGGCACCGGCATTCATGACCAGAGCTCCTCCCAGTGACCCCGGTATGCCGGCAGCAAATTCAAGGCCGCTCAATCCATGTTCTGCAGCCCACTCAGCAAGGCGGGAGAGACCCAGAGCTGCTCCGGCCTTGATCAGAATCCTGCCGTCAGCAAGCCTTCGCTCCATGTCGACGAACCTGAAGCCATCTCCCAGCACAATGATAACCCCCGGGTAACCTTCATCGGCTGCCAAAACATTTGAGCCCCTGCCAAGCAGGCACCAGGCGGTTGCCTTGTCGCCGCAGAGCGAGAGAACTGCCTGCAGTTCCTCTGTCCCGTTCACCGTGACCAGGGCATCTGCGGGTCCGCCGATTCGAAACGTCGTCCAGGCGGATAACGGCGCATCCCACAGAACCGGGCTTTTCACAGCTTTGCCAAGATCTGCTTTAACACTACTGCTCAGTGCCATGCTCACACCTTCTCCCGGCTCAGCAGCGCCAGGAGATCCTCAGCGGCCTTGACGATACTTCCGGCACCAAGACTCAGGACGAGGTCTCCCGGGCTGAGCATCGGCCTGACCTGTTCAGCAAGCTCGTTCAGATCGGCGATATAGGTTGTATGCCGCTGGCCATGCTGCTGTATCCTGTTCATCAATTGTTCGCTGTTGACTCCCTCGATGGGCTCCTCGCTGGCCGCATAGATATCGGTCAAAACCAGTATATCTGCCTGATGAAAACAGGTCAGAAACTCCTTGAACAAACCTTTTGTCCTGCTGTATCGGTGTGGCTGAAAAAGCACAACGAGTCGTTTTTCCGGCCAGGCCTGCTTTATTGCCGAAAGTGTTGCCCGTATCTCCGTCGGGTGATGACCATAATCATCAAGGACCGTTATCCCGGAGACCGTCCCCTTGTGCTCCATTCTCCGCTGCACCCCGGCAAAAGAAGCTAACGCCTCGGCAATCACCTGGAAGGATATTTCGAGCTCGAGCCCTACACTGATGGTTGCCAGCGCATTGTAGACATTGTGCATGCCGGGTGGTGCCAGGTTGACCTCGCCGAGTGTTTCCATCTCCCGCTTGACGATAAATCGAACCCGTCCCTGGTCAAAGGAAATCCGCTCTGCATAGAGATCAGCCTGGGCGGTCAGCCCATAGGTGATGACCCGTTTTTTTATTGCCGGCAGGATCTCCGCTACATGCGGGTCATCAAGGCAGATAATCGCGGCGCCGTAGAAGGGAATCTTATCGGTAAACTGCAAAAACGAGGCTTTTATATGATCGATATCGGTGTAGTAATCCAGATGCTCGAGATCAATATTTGTTATCACTTCAAGCACAGGAGAGAGTTTCAGGAAGGATCCGTCGCTCTCATCGGCTTCGGCAACCAGAAATTCGCCCTGACCGAGTTTGGCGTTGCCGCCGAGGCAGTCGACCTTCCCCCCAATCACAATTGTCGGGTCCAGTCCTGCCTGGGCCATCATCCAGCTTACCATGGAGGATGTCGACGTTTTTCCGTGGCTGCCGGCAACGGCTATGCCGAATCTCTTCAGCCGCATCAGTTCTGCCAGCATCTCCGCCCGCATGATAACCGGCACGCCCTGCTCCCGCGCAGCAAGGACTTCCGGATTGTCAGCCGCAATTGCCGATGAGGTGACAACGACGCTGGCCCCGGTCATCCACTCCCGCCGGTGTCCGACATAGACGGTACAGCCCTGACGAGCCAGATTTTCAGTAATGCGCGATTGGCCGAGATCCGACCCCGAGACCCGATATCCCAAATTTACCAGAAGCTCCGCGATGCCGCTCATGCCGATACCGCCGATTCCGACAAAATGAATATGTTTGGTTTTTCTGTACATGCGATCCTATTTCTCCGCCATCTCCAGGCAGAGGTCGACAATCCGGTCTGCAGCATCCGGCATGCCTAGTTTTTTCATGTTTTGAGACATCGTACTGAGTGCATCTTGGTCTGCAATCAGTGCTTTTATTTCCGCTGCCAGTCGCTCTGCTGTCAAATCACCCTGAGAAAATAAGCGCGCTGCACCCTGCTCTGCAAAACGCTGCGCATTCTTCTGCTGATGGTTATCAGCCGCATGCGGGTAGGGAATGAGAATTGCCGGTATCCCAACCACTGCCAGTTCGGCAAGTGTTGTCGCCCCGGCTCGCGACACAACGAGATCGGCACGCCGGTACAGCGACGACATATCGTCAAAAAAAGAGCAAACCTCGGCTTCTATCCCCTGTGCCTGATAGCCGGTTTTCACCGTCTGCTCATCTGCCGCGCCTGTCTGATGTATGATCTCCAGCTCCAGCAGCGCCGGATCGGCAGCCGAAAAAACATCTACGACCAACTCGTTGATGGCTCTTGCCCCCTGGCTTCCGCCCAGCACCAGCAGCGTTTTCTTTTTATCCAGCACCCCATCGTCCGCTCCGGCCTCGATGATACGACTACGCACCGGATTTCCTGTCAGCACCGTTTTTTCAGCCGGAAAATAAGACTGACAATCAGGCAAGGACAGGCAAATCCTGTCAACAATTTTTCCGAGTTTTCTGTTTGCCAGACCGGGAACGGAGTTCTGCTCATGAATGACGGTCGGTTTTCCCAGCAGCCAGGCAGCGGCAACGACCGGTCCGGTTACATAGCCGCCGACACCGCAGACAACATCCGGCCGGAACATCAGCAGGTGGTAGCAGGCCTCGGCAAAGGTGAGCGGCAGGACGGCAACTGCCTGAAGAAGTGCCCAAAACCGCTTTCCTTTGAGGCCGTAGCTGTGTACTGCGGCTACTTCAAACCCGTAGCGCTCCAGGTGCTTCCGGTCCAGTCTGCGCCTGGTGCCGACAAACAGAATCCGGCTGTCCGGCAGCCTTGCACAGAGGCACTGGGCAGTCGCCACCGCCGGAAAGAGATGCCCCCCGGTACCGCCGCCCGTCAGCAACAGCCTGAATGGCCGTCGCCCACTATTGGCGGCCACTTTCTCCTCCTGAATGCGCTGCTTTGCCCACGAGCCGATGAACAGCTGCAGAAAAAACCTCCCCCCGATGTTTGTAATCAGCAAACATATCGAAACTTGCGCTTGCCGGTGAAAGGAGAACGGTATCTCCCCGGCGGGCCAGCGCTGACGCCTTTTGAACAGCTTCATCCATGCTTGCGGCAAAGACAAAAGGCGCAAGACCGCCCAGATCCTCTGACATTTTCTGGGCGGTCTCGCCGATCAGCACAAGCTGTTTCACACAATTGCGCACCGACTCTCTCAACAGCTGGTAATTGTCTCCTTTGTCCTTGCCTCCTGCAATCAGGATGACATTAGTGCCGATCTGCTCAAGACCACTATTTACCGCACCGGTATTTGTTGCCTTGGAATCGTTGATGAAGGTGACGCCATTGATCCGGGCAATTACCTGCAATCGATGAGCTCCGGGCCTAAAGGAACGCAGCGTTTCGAGCGCAGCAGAATAATCAAGCTCAAAGCTGCTGACCGCAAGCAGCGCCGCGGCAGCGTTTATTCCCCCGGAAACCGTTGCCAGGCTGCTTTCCGAAAGGTCATAGACTGTCGGGCCAGCGGCCGAGGCAATCGTAATTCCTGGCCCTTTGATGCAGGCTGCATACTCCGTGCTCTTCCCGAAAAAAAGAAACGAATCTTTTTGGGAAAGGTATTTGAACTGTCTGCACAGCCTGTCATCGCCATTCATGACCGCACAGCCGACGCCCTCCCCGTGAAAAATTCTCATTTTCGCGGCGGCGTAGCGTTCAATCGTCTTGTGACGGTCGAGGTGATCAGGCGTTATATTCATCAACACCGAGACATCCGGCATAAAAGAGCCGCAGCGTTCAAGCTGAAAGCTGGATACCTCCAGCACCACGGTATCAAAATCATCTGCACACTCAAAGTAATCAAAAAGCGGTGTGCCGATATTCCCGCCGACAAAGACCTTTTTACCACCAGTTTTAAGCAGTGCGGAAATCAGTTCGGTAGCCGTGGTCTTTCCATTGGTTCCGGTTATCGCAATCACCGGGGACCCAAACTTGCCTGCGGCAAGTGCAAGTTCGCCGAATACGGGGATTCCCGAAGCGGAAACCTCTGCCAGCGCAGGGTGATCAAAGCTGATTCCCGGACTGACCACAACCATCTCGGCACCACCCAGAAAAGCACCAGTATGCTCGCCGCCTTCGTAGTTGGCGTGATAGGTGGTGAGCAACTCCTGCTCGGCTCTGCTCAAATCTTCAAAAAGCCGTCGGTCGGAAACAAACAATTCGGCACCGTAGCGGCCGAGATAGCGAAACACAGCCTGTCCGGCCATCCCGAATCCAACCAGGGCGACTTTCATACCCCGCCTGACGTTATAAAATCTGTTCATTACCGCAGTTTCAGTGTTGCCATAGCCAGAAAACCAAGGATAATTGAAACGATCCAGAAACGAACGACAACCTTCGTTTCATGCCAGCCTTTTTTTTCAAAATGATGGTGAAAGGGAGCCATCAAAAAAATCCGTTTGCCTTTGGTCATTTTAAAATAGGCCACCTGCATTATCACCGAAAGCGCTTCCATGACAAATATTCCCCCGACGATTGCCAGAAGAATCTCCTGCTTGATAATAATCGCCACCGCGCCAAGCCCTCCGCCAAGGGCGAGAGAACCCACATCTCCCATAAACATCTGCGCCGGATAGGCGTTATACCAGAGGAAACCAAGGCAGGCCCCAACCATTGCACCGCAGAACACCGCCAGTTCACCACTGCCGGCGACATAGGGAATCTGCAGGTAATCTGACATGACAATGTTGCCTGCCAGATAGGAAAAAACCAGGTAAACAGCGGCCGAAACGACAGTCGGACCGGTTGCCAGGCCATCAAGACCGTCGGTGAGGTTTACCGCATTAGAGGCACCGACAATAACGAGCATCGCAAAGACGATATAAAACCAGCCCAGATCCGGCTGCAGATTTTTAAAAAACGGGACACTGAGATGACCGTCGAAGCCGGGATGAAGAATAACAAAAAAACCGACAACGGCCGCACCCGAAAACTGGAGAAACAATTTACCACGGGCGCTCAGTCCCTCACTGGATTTCCTGCTGATTTTACGATAATCATCAAGGCCGCCGATGAAACCGAAAAATCCAGTGACAAACAGCAAGAGCCAGACGAGACTGTTGTCAAGGCGTCCCCAGCACAATGTCGACAGTATTATCGAGGCAAGAATCAGCAACCCGCCCATTGTCGGAACACCTGTCTTGGCCAGATGACTCGCCGGCCCGTCATCACGGACAACCTGGCCGATCTGCATTTTCTGCATCATCCTGATAAACCGGGGCCCGATGACAATCATGATTAAAAAAGCGGTAATGGCGCCGCAGATAGAGCGGAAGGTAATATAGCGAAAGACATTGAAACCGATGAAGCTGGTATGAAGTGGATAGAGAAGGTGATAAAACATTGATCTCTCGGCAGTTAATTTATCAGCAGGTATGTATCAGTTGATCGACAATGGTATCGAGTGCCAGCCCCCGTGATGCCTTGATCAGGATCCAGTCATCCGGATGTAACTGACCAGTATGCAACAGCCCGGCGACCCAGTCAACTACTCTCTGCTTTTCATCAAAAATTACAATCCTGTCCTCGCTCATACCGCTCCTGGCAGCCGCCTCGGCTACATGTCTTGACAAGGTGCCGCAGACACCGAGATAGTCGATAGCGGAGGCGGCGACACAACGGCCGATATCCTCGTGCAGGCGCTCAGCCTCCTCTCCAAGTTCGAGCATATCGCCGAGGATAGCGACCCGGGTGAGTGCCTGAAACGTCTTGATCGTATCAAGAGCAGACGCCATTGATGCCGGGTTGGCATTATAGGTGTCGTTGAGAATATTGAGCCCCTTCGGAGTCCTTACCGACTCCATCCGGTTTGCCGGCGAGATGAAATCCTCCAGACCTTCGACAATTGAATCAAAATCGATTTCTGCCGCATGGGCAATCGCTGCTGCGGCGCAGCTGTTTGCGCAATTATGCAGTCCTGGCGAGCGGAGCCGGACACTCCCCTTCTCCGCACCGACGTGAAGAACGAAAGACACGTGCCCCCGGTGATCTGATGTCAGGTCCGTTGCCCAGACGTCCGGGCCCCGGGCAATTCCGCTTTCCGAGACAGCATAGCTCACCTGCCGGTGATCCGGATAGGCTCTGCCGAGCGCGGCAATCCGCTGGTCATCTAGATTGATAACCTGCACGCAGCTGTTCCGGGAACCGGAAAAAAGCTCCGCCTTCGCCCGTGCCACGTTTTCTATGCTGCCGAGTCCTTCAAGGTGCGCTTTATGAACATTGGTGATACAGGCAATGTCCGGATCAGCAATTCTGGTCAGACAGTCGATCTCACCGGGACGATTCATGCCCATTTCAAGAATAATTGCCTTCTGCCCGACGGAGGCCGGCAGAAGCGACAACGGCAGGCCGATACGGTTGTTAAAGTTCCCGGCCGTCTTCAGCACCCGGTTCGGCGGCTGGTCTGCCTGCTCCGGCCAGTTCCTGCTGAAAATCGAAGCGGTCATTTCTTTTACGGTCGTCTTTCCACAACTCCCGGTGATGCCAACGACAACCGGGTTGTTGAACAGCTTCAAGGCCTGCCTTCGCCAGCCGGCAAGATCTCCGAGCGCTCTCAGCGTGTCATCAACCTGTACGCAGGCGGCAGCGCCGCCGGAAACAACTCTGTTCCCGGCAACAACGAGACAGGCAGCTCCGCGCTCAACTGCTTTTTCAATAAAATCGTGCCCGTTAAACAGCTCACCGCGAAGCGCCACAAAAATATCACCCATGCCAACTGACCTGCTGTCGGTCGACACCTGCCCCAACGGCTGGCCGCTTCCCGGAGCCGTGATGCTGCCCCCGGTCGCTTCTGCGACAAGCTCAACATCCCAGTCCAGTGAGTGTTCCTGGGCACAGAGACAATCATCAAAAAACGATTTGCCTGTCTTTGTTATCTGGTAGGTCTCATGTCCTTTTCCGGCGATCAACACAATATCTTCGGGCCCGCCATGGTGAACTGCGGCGGCAATCGCCCGGCTCCTGCTCCCAATCTCAAGACAGCCCCGCTCACCCTCCCGGCGACGCACAAGCCATTCCAGATCCTTGACCCGGTTTCGACCAATTGCTTCACTGGCTATGATATCTTCGCGTATCCCGGCAGGATGTTCATTTCTCGGGTTATCGTCGGTTATGATGGCGACATCTGCAAAACGGGCGGCAATTTCACCCATCAACGGTCGCTTTCCCCGGTCCCGGTTGCCACCGCAGCCAAACACGCAGAACAACGTCCGGTGAGGTAACGCCTTAACTGTAGCCAGTACATTCTCCAGAGCATCCGGAGTGTGCGCATAATCAACCAGCACAACGGGCATCTGCCTGCTCCTGGCAGGCAGAAAGACGCGCTGCATTCTCCCCGGAGCACCATATGCCTGAGCCAGATGCTCGCTGACAGCAGCAGGTTCGAGTCCCAGTTCTCTGAGAGCCGCAACACTGACAAGCAGATTTTCGCTGTTGAAGTTGCCAATCAACGGAGAATGGATCGTATACATCTGGCCGCCGGCCTCGACGCAGTCAAAGGATATCCCTGATTTGTTCATCTGCAGGTTGGCGCAGGTGAACTCCATTTCACCTGATCGGCCGCAGCGAATGGCGACCAGGTCGAGCTCCGCACACAACAGGCAAAGCCTGTCGGCCCAGCTTTTTTTCTGCACACTCGGGGACTCAGGTTCACAGATCACGACCCGCCCGCCCGGGACCATCTTCTCCCTGAACAACAGGCACTTGGCAGCAAAATAATCTTCCATGTCACGGTGATAATCGAGATGATCCTGGCTGAGATTCGTGTACACCGCCAGCCCAAAGGTGATCGGCCCGATCCTTTTCTGCCTGAGCGCGTGTGATGAGACCTCCATCAGTACATGCGTTATACCGGCCTCGGACATCTCCTTCAGCACGGCGCAGAGGGTGACCGGATCTGGGGTGGTGAAACCTGCAGGATAGATGACGGGGGTTCCATCCCTGCTGCGGTAGCGATAATTGACGGTTCCGATGACTCCGACCCGCAACCCCGCGGCGGACATGACGTGCTCCATCAGGTAGGATACCGTCGTTTTGCCGTTGGTGCCGGTAATGCCAATCATCTTCAAGTTGTCGGCGGGATTGCCATAAAATCGTGAAGCAACAACCCCCAATGTCTCCCGGGTATCGGCAACGCTGATAACCACAATATCCTTCAGCTCATCGGCCGCAGCCCTGAATCCTGTTCCACTGTCAACGACGACGGCAACGGCCCCGGCAGACACAGCGCTGGAAACAAAATCATGGCCGTCACGCGTGTCCCCCTTGACGGCGACAAACAATGAACCCGGCTGCACGTTCCTTGAATCCGAACAGACACGGTAAATTTCTGTTGAGGCTGTCGTGCCTGGGCTGAGCTGGCAGGGAATGCCTTCTAGCAGTTTCTCCAGCGGGATGCAGGTTTGTTCTTTTGTTGTCATATTCTTTCGATTCTGCTGAGGTGCGCTGCTGCCAGAGGGTTCTACTCGCCTGTTGAGTCCTCCTGGCCTGCCCGCGTCCTCAACCTCATCTCTTTGGAGGTTGAGCGTGACGGTGCTGCCCGACACCAGGGCGGCACCAGCGGGCGGATCATGGCTCACGACCCGGCCCGTTCCGTTGATTTTGACTTCGACATCGCTGTTCTGCAGGTAACGCAGGCTTTTCCTGAGGCTCATACCGACAAGATCGGGCATTTTCGTTATCAGTACGTCAGACTCTTTTTCCATCTGGCTGGGCAGGACGGATGACTCGATACCCCTGCTCTCTGAAAGGCTGAAGTTTTTCTCTTCCTGCTCCTTCGGTTTCATCATGTCGGCAAGATTCTTCATCACTTTCTGGCGCGCCGAGACAGGGGCAATCAGACGAAAAATCTCGCTTGTCGGCTGGTCGGCATCTTTACCGGCCACATCATATCCGGGTCTGCTGTTGATTACCATAAGGATCAACTCGGTATCAGGCAGCGGAATCATTGCAAAAGAGATACCATACTGAATAAATGTTTGAAAACCATTTTGACGACCATACGAGCAGCTATTTCCGCCGATTACCACAGAGCGCAGAGGCTCACTTTTACCGACACCTGCTAAAAGCTGCACAATTTCTGCCGGAGTGCCGTCTTGAAACGCAACAATTCCCTGCTGAGGCTTCAGGTCCTCGAGCAGGTATTCGCTCTGGTTACGACGAATCACATATCGATCAGACACATGTAACACTATTTTCTTGCCACCGCCCACCGTTCGCAACAGCCCTGTCAGCATCTGCAGGGGAGTGAGCATTGCCGGAACCGTTTCAAAATCCCGGTGCCCGGATCCCGTCAGATCAAAGGCAACCCGGTCAGATAACGCAGCTGTGCTGCTGATAAAGTCATACTCCTCCGGCCTCGCTATACCAAGCTTTTCCCAGAGCTGAAGCTGCACCCCTAATTTGCGCTTCTCGGCGACAATACTCCACGGCAGCGCGCTTGTATTTCCCTGGCTCTCCAGCAGAGAAATATCGCGTAGAAATTGTTTGATCGGGGCCGGTACGGCAACCGGTTGATTAAAGATGTCGGCAAAAACCGACTCAGAATAGGTGTGAAAGCGATTCGGATCAAAAGAAGGTTTTTGCGCGTAGCCAACGATTGCCCCCGTTGTGGCTTCAACTGCGATCGCGCCCATGGCCAGGTCGGCCTGCCCTTCTGTATGTTCGGCCACATACTGCTCCAACAGAGCCTGGATTTTCAAATCAAGGGTAAGGATGAGATGTCTGCCGTCAGCACCCGGAACACTGTCACCAACTTTTTTCAACGCTTCAACCTTGCCGGGATTTATACGGTGTTTGGCCTGCAGCTGGTTGAGATAAAATTCAATCCCCGAGAGGCCGGTATCATTTTCGACAAAACCCAGCAGATGGGCTGCTGATTCTTTCCACGGATGATGACGGACAAATTCTTTATGAAGAAAAATACCCGGCAGCTGGAGCTTTCGTATCTCCTCTTCCTGCCTCTGGGTGATATCTCGGGCGAGCCAGAGCCTTAAGCCGCTTGCACTGAGAAGCTGCTGGATGGTTTCTTCCGGCTCTTCCAGTACCCCTGCCAGCGGTTTGACAACTGTCTCAAGCGTTTTGATTTCCCGAATATTTGCATAGACCGAAACCCGTTCATAGGAAACCGCCAGTTCCTTGTAATTCCGGTCGTAGATCGTACCGCGTACGAAGTCCCGGTTAACGGGTGTGCGCCACTGTTTGAGTGCCCATGGTCCGGCAAGCTCCCCGACCAGGCCGGGACGGAAAGAGACTGCATACCAGACGGTCCCCGCGGCGCCTGCAGCAACAAGGAGAATCAGCAAAACAAGCCACCGTCTTTTTCCTTCCCGGGTGCGTAGACGGGACCGCTGGGTCATGTTAACCGTTTATCTGATTTTATAAACCTGCCCCTCTTCAGGGACGTAAAGGGCTAGGGTCTGCTCTGCCTTTGAATGGATGCTTCTGGCCGACATCAGTTGAGCACGTTCGGCCAGCAGCGTTATCTGCTCATTTCTGACACCATGGAGCTGTGCCTCAACTGCCTGAATCGATGCACGGGTCTGGCTGCTGAGACTGCTTATCCAGAGTGCTGAACCGCAGACGACGACCACTACCAGGCAAGAGACCTTGGCAACAGCAAGCCAGAGCATTTTACCCCCCGGAAGATCCGAGGTTCTCCGACGACGGAGCTGCTGCCTTATTTCAAATCCTGCTGTCTGCTGTGCGGTGAAGTGTACCTGATTTTGAAAGTTCATAAATCCTCCATGGTGCTAGGCAAGACGTTCGGCGACACGCAATCGGGCACTCCGTGATCGCGGATTCGCATTAATTTCATGATCCGACGGCATAATCGGCTTTTTGGTAATCACTGAAAATTTTTCATTTGCGGCAAATTTCCTCTTCACAATCCTGTCTTCAAGAGAATGGAAGCAGATCACACAAAACCTGCCTCCTGCGACCAGATGATCGGACGCTTTATCCAGAATCGCCGCAAGGTTTGACAGCTCTTCGTTCACGGCAATCCTCAGGGCCTGAAATACCCTGGTTGCAACATGAATCCTCGGTGGATGAAACTTCCTGGGAATAGCCATGCCGACAAGTTCTGCAAGCTGGCCGGAGGTCCTGATCGCGCTTTGCTCCCGGGCCTCCACAAGGCGCGCGGCTATTCTTCGGGACTGCTTTTCCTCACCGTAGTAGTAGAAAATATCGGCAAGCTCTTGTTCTGTGGCAGTGGAGAGGATCGATTCTGCTGTTTTCTCCCGCCTCTGGTCCATCCTCATATCGAGTGGCTCGTCTTTCTGAAAACTGAAACCGCGTCCACCGATATCGAGCTGCAGAGAGGAAAGCCCCACATCGATTAAGATCCCGTCAACCCGCTCATAGCCCGCTTCGGTCAGCCCGACGTCAATCTCTGCAAAATTGCGGCGGATAACGATCAATCGACTACGATATTCACCGATATTCCGCCAGCTCCTGTCTATTGCCTGCTCGTCCCATTCAAAAGCGACCACCCTTCCATCAGGTGCGGAGCGCTTGAGAATTTCGCGGGTGTGCCCTCCAAGTCCGAGCGTGCCATCCATATAGATACCGCCGGCGGCAACCCGAAGCATGGACACAGCTTCTTCGAAGAGAACGGGCCGATGGATATCCCAGCGTGATAGAGCCACCGCTAGAGAATTCCGAGCTTGGCGAGGCTAGCCCCGTATTGGGCAAAATTCTCCCGGGCCTTCCTGGACTCGACCAGCCACGCTTTCTGATCCCAGATCTCAACAAACTCGAGCATGCCGTTCAAAACAACATCCCTGGTAACACCCACTTCCAGACGCAGCGACGCGGGAATAAGCAAGCGCCCCTGCTTGTCCAGGCTGCATTCGCTGACCCCGGAGACAACATGCCTGATGAAGCTCGACAAATTGGGCTCCTCGCGACCTTTTGAAAGCAGCTTGTCTTCAAATATCTGCCACTCGGATGCCGGAAAAACGCGCAGGTGCTCGCCCCAGGACGTAACCATCAGGGTCTCGGAGCCATAATCATGCAGAACATCCTTGAACCTGCTGGGAAAGTTCAACCGGCCCTTCGGGTCAAGAGCATGCTCCGACCTGCCGCGAAACCGGCTTTTTATCGCATCCTTTTTAGACATGGTTGCGCACACGCTATTCCAGATTTACCCGCTTTGTATCCACTTTGCTCCACACTCTTCCTTTTTATACTAAGTGAAAGAACAAAGTCAAGGGAAAAAACACGTAAATCCAGCATAATAAACGCAAACGAGCAATCATTAACAACCACAACATATTGTGCTGAAGAAAAGATCAGCCCCAATGGCAAGTATAAAAACAGCGATAAGACAGATTGGAACAGAACCCCGGAATACACCTTGTTGACGTGACTATTATACTGATATTATGAATGTTTTATAACAAAACAAAAAATTCTCAGGGAAATCCTAAAAAAACAATAGTGGTTTTTTGTGGTTACAAGCGACCAGCTGATTCATTACAGCTGCCATCTCTATGACTTAGAACAAAGCGGAAAGGAGCCCCGGAGTTGGGCGGGATGAGCAAGAAAGATGTCAGGCTTTGCGCCCTATTGCGGGCAGCTCGAAACGGGAAAAAGGCAGCCGGGAGCTGCCGTGACCATCTGGTCAGTCACTCAGAAATCATCCTGGTCAAAAAGGGACGGCTGGGAGATGCTGGAAATACGCATTTTACGGCCAAAATGTTTAAAAGCATTGGCGGTTGCCACGCGGCCGCGAGGGGTTCGGGCCAGAAAACCTGACTGGATGAGGAATGGCTCGTAGACGTCTTCGAGCGTATTCTTTTCCTCACACACAACCGTGGCAAGGGTTTCCAGACCGATTGGCCCGCCTTCAAACTTATCAATAATGGTCAGCATGATCCGCCTGTCCATCTCGTCCAGGCCAAACCGGTCAACATTCAGCAGATTCAGGGCATTATCGGCCACCTGCTTGTTTACAATCTCATGATCACCGACTTCGGCAAAATCACGAACCCGTCTCAGCAATCTGTTGGCAATTCTCGGCGTGCCCCTGGAGCGTCGGCCCAGTTCGAGGGCACCACTTTCATCGATCTTCATCCCCAGGATCTTTGCCGATCGCTGGACAATAATGACCAATTCCTCAGGGGAATAGAACTCCAGCCGGAGAATCACGCCGAAACGGTCTCGCAGCGGGGGCGTCAGCAGACCGGTTCTCGTCGTTGCCCCGACCAGAGTGAAACGGGGCAGATCCATTTTCACTGACCTGGCACCGGGACCCTGGCCGATGATGAGGTCCAGCTGATAATCCTCCATTGCCGGATAGAGAATTTCCTCGACGACATGGTTCAGGCGATGAATTTCATCAATGAAGAGCACATCGCCTTCCTGGAGACTGGTGAGAATAGCCGCCAGATCACCCTGGCGCTCAATGACCGGCCCGGAGGTCACTTTTATGCCGGATCCCATCTCATTGGCGATAATGTAGGACAGCGTCGTCTTGCCCAGTCCCGGAAAACCATGAAAGAGCACATGATCAAGCGGTTCACCGCGCTTGAGGGCGGCCCTGATAAAAACGTCGAGACTCTTTCGCACCTGTTCCTGGCCGATATACTCGCCAAGGCTTTTCGGTCTCAAGGAAGTATCACTGAGCGTATCCTTGCCGATGGGCTTGGGATCCGTTATCCGTTCCTCATTGAATACGTCTTCTTCGAAATTCATGCCAATGCCCTCAGACATTCCCTGAGTAGAGCTTCTACAGAGAGTTCATAAAAAGTCTCGTCACCCAGCCGTTTTTTTACTGCTGACAGCGCCTGCCTGCCGACCGGGTCAGAATATCCCAGATTCGACAACGCAGATAGCGCATCAAGCACGGCTGACGATGATCCCGGTATCACCGTTCCGGTTTCAGCATGAGCCCGGCTCGCCCCGCTGCCCAGATGACCGATTTTGTCCTTGAGGTCGACACAGATACGTTCAGCGGTTTTCTTGCCAACGCCGGGTAAACCGGTCAGCCGCCTGATGTCGTTCGTTCCGATTGCCTGGCAGAGATCGACAACCCGCATTCCCGAGAGAATCGCCATACCCAGCTTGGGTCCGACGCCTGAAACCGAGGTCAGCGTCAGGTACATTTCCTTTTCATCCTCATCCAGGAAACCGTACAGCACAATGGCGTCTTCCCGGACATGGGTATGGATAAACAAAAAGGTTTCTTCCTGCTTGTCAGGTAGGCGGGAAAGCGTGTCCGCCGTCAGGCAAACCTCGTAGCCGACACCCGCCACATCAATTATGGCACGATTGGTTCCTTTCAAAAGGACTTTACCTGACAATGCGGCGATCATTCGTACACCTTTTTTATATGCGAAACTGGTTGGCATGGCAGATCGCCACGGCCAGCGCATCCGCGGCATCGCTGCTGGGCGAACTGCTCAGGCCGAGAAGAATCCGCACCATATGCTGCACCTGTTCCTTTGACGCCTGGCCGTAACCGACAACACCCTGCTTGACCACTCTCGGGCTGTAATCATAGACGGCGAGGTTATTCTGCATGGCCGCCACCACGGCAGCCCCGCGAGCCTGCCCGAGCTTCAGGGCAGACCTTGGGTTCGTCGACAGGAAGACATCTTCAACAGCCGCGACATCAGGCTGATGCAACTGGATCACCTCGTTTATGCCATCAAAAATCTGGTTGATCCTGTGGGAAAACGGCAGGTTTGCCGTTGTTTTTATAATACCGCAGGAAACAAACTGAATCTGTCCCCCGGCCGAGCCTACCACACCGTAGCCGGTAATCCGGGAGCCGGGGTCAATGCCTATGATGCGTTCCATGGTGGTCGACCGTCTTACTCAGGACAGCTTCTCCATCAAGTCAGCAGCAATGTCAAAATTGGCATGCACCTTCTGCACATCATCGTGGTCTTCGAGATTCTCCAGTAACTTGAGTAATGCTACGGCAATATTCTCCTCGGTAATGTCCACCGTGTTCCGGGGAATCATCGAAAGTGAGGCCTCAAGAAATTCGACCCCCTGCTCTTCGAGAGAATCACGGACATCGTTGAATTCATCAACCCCGACCAGAACCTGAAACTCGTTCTCATCTTCAACGACATCTTCAGCTCCGGCCTCGATGGCCTTTTCCATCAGCTCCTCTTCAGAAATGGTTGTTTTATCGACGAGGATCAGACCTTTCTTGTCAAACATCCAGGCCACGCAGCCGTTTTCGCCCAGGTTGCCGTTGCTCTTTGAAAAAAAATGACGGACATCGGCGACAGTCCGGTTGCGATTATCGGTCATGCACTCTACCAGGACAGCGACACCGCCCGGCCCATATCCTTCATAGAGTATCTCATCGTAGCTGTCGCCATCGACACCGCCCGTTCCCTTGGCTATCGCCCTGGCGATATTGTCTTTTGGCATATTCTCAGTTTTGGCCGCGGCAATGGCGCTCCTCAATCGTGGATTGCCTTCCGGGTCGCCGCCGCCCTGGCGGGCAGCCACGGTAATTTCTTTGATCAGCTTGGTGAAAACCTGTCCTCTCTTCGCATCAATTGCACCCTTTTTGCGCTTGATGGTCGACCACTTGGAATGTCCTGACATATAGGTCCCTATTATGATATTTTCCAATTGAGCGAATGCAATTCGCCCACCGCACGAGATGTTCTGCTTTTACTTTTTATAGCCCATTCCGAGAACGAAGATCTCCCGGCTTTCCTTGCGGGAACTCTCCGGTTTGATTATCCTGACTGTGGCAAACCGCTCTTTCATCCTGGAGACGAACGGCGGCAGGTCCTCACCCTGAAAGACCTTGCAGAGGTAATTGCCCTTTTCATGCAGGAGTGTTTCAGCAAGCAGGAGCGTGTGCTCCACCAGACGCATGGATTTTTGATGATCAGTCCACCTGTTTCCTGTCGTCTTCGGGGCAAGGTCAGAGATTATCGCCTTGAAAGCGGGCCGTATCCTGCGCACCAGAGGAATCAGGTTGGGTTCCATGATATCCTCGCAGATCCAGTGAATAACGGCACCATCGGAGCGCGGTTCACCCTCAGCTTCCTGGATATCCACACCGACAACAACCCCCTTTTCTCCGACAGTCTCAGACGCGTAAAGCGACCAGCTGCCGGGAAAACAGCCGAGATCAAGCACGCTGTCGCCGGTCCTCAACAACCCGTGTTTTCTCTGTATTTCCTCGAGCTTATAAACGGAGCGGGCCGGATACTTTTCTTTTTTGGCCTTCCGATAATAGTAATCCTGTACTTTACGCACTCTTTATTCCATTCTATGTGCTTAATCAAGATGAAACACGCGACGTCAGCCCCGCAAAATAGACCGCGCTCACCCTTTCCCCTCCAGAAAACCGCGCACCCACTCAAGCGCGCCTTCCCGCTCGGTCACCTGGCCTTCCATTACTGCCATATCCAGTGCCTCGAGAATTTCCCTGAATGCCGGGCCAGGTACGATGCCCAGTGTATCAGCCAGATCATGCCCGGTCAACAGTTTCGGTCCGCTCAAGACCGGCAGCACCTTTTCTCTGTTAAGCGCTTCGAGACGATGAAAAAGTCGTGCCAGCTCCTTCTCGATTGAGTCGATCCTGTCCTCTCCCTGCCCTGCCATGCTGTCGGCCATGGCCACCATGAACAGGCCGACGAGATCATTTCCGGCCTTGCGGCAGATTTTCAGCATGGCGCGCTCACTTAAACTCCCTTCAGCACGCCAGGTATTGCAGAGGTGAAACGGGTGCATATGCATCGCTATCAGCCTGCTCACCCGATCTCTGCCGGCCTTGCTCCACTTGAGCCGCTCGGCGAATTCCCTGAATTTCAGGGTTCCTTTTTCATCATGCCCGTAAAAGGTTATGCGGTCGTCCTTTTCCGGCAGGACATTTCTGCTCTCGGGTTTACCGGTATCATGAAAAAGGGCCGCCCATTTTATCGCAGCGCTGTTATCGGTGTCACTGAGGTAGTTGAAAAAATTCTCGTGATTCTCGGGAAAAAAATCATCTGGAGCGGCAATGATCCGCTCAATGCAGTCAAGGGTAAAGAGGTTGTGCTGAAGCACGTCAAGGTGGTGAAACGAGGGCTGGCTGACGCCGTTTCCTTCCGAGAGTTCCGGCGCCAGCCATTCAATGAGGCCGGCTTCGTTCATGCCGACAAAAGCAGGGTAGGCGCGAGTACTCAGCATTATCTGGTCAAGTTCATAGCGTATTCTCTCCGCAGCAGTGAGACCAATCAGATTGGCTTTTGACCTGATCGCAGCACGCGTATCCGGAACAATTTCAAAGCCGAGCCGGGCGGCAAAACGAAATGCTCTCAACAGCCGCAGCGGATCATCTGAAAATGCTCCGGGGCAGGCTCTGATGAGTTTTCTCCGCATGTCCTCAAGCCCATTGAGCGGATCAATGATATCTATCTCCTGCCCGCCGGACAGAATCTGCAGGAAATCCGCACCCAGAGCATTTACGGTGAAATCACGCTTTGACAGGTCCTCCCGGATGGTGGCACTTCCTCCCCTGAATCCGGAGACATCAACGCACAAGCCATCGAGAACCAGCCGGCAGGTATCGTCATGGCGGGTTCCAAGCGGCACAATGGTTCCGCTGCCATACTGTTTTCTTATCGCCTCGAGAAACCCGGCGGCATCATATTCGATGGTGAAATCAAGATCCCTGGGAGATTTTCCCAGCAGCCAGTCGCGCAGCGCACCCCCTGAGATATAGAGCGAAACCGAGCGGATTTTCGCTGTCTCAAGAAGCATTTGCAGCAGATCGCGGGGATAATCGGCCAAGCACCCGGGTATATTGTTTATTGAGACCATCGTTGTTTTTTTGTAGTGATTATGTGTTGACTCTATGCTCCGGTGACTTTATAAAGCCTTTTGGGCTGCATTCACTGTACCATATCTGTTATCGACACACACCATTATCAAACAACTGCACCAGGCACCATTGATGCAGACACTACCTTCCGGAATCATGAGCGACACTCCCGCGACACCATTTATTTACATGGCACCCCTCCGGGGCATCACCGATGCCCTTTTTCGGCGGATTTACTGTAAGCATTTCACCGGCATCGACGCAGCCATTGCCCCGTTTATCAACCCGCAGCGCAGATCGGGACTCTCTGACAAACTCCTTGCCGATGTCTTCCCGGACGCAAACGACCTGAAGGTGATTCCCCAGCAGCTCAACAGCAATGGTGATGATTTTCTCGCCCTCGCAGAACGCCTCTACGACCTGGGTTACAGGGAGATCAACTGGAATCTCGGCTGCCCGGTACCCATGGTAGCCAAAAAAAGAAGAGGTTCCGGACTTCTGCCCTTTCCCGACCAGATCGTCGCTTTTCTCGACCATGTCATTCCTCGACTGAAATCCCGGCTATCCCTGAAAATAAGACTCGGCTATCATGACCACCAGGAATCCCTGACACTGCTCCCGCGTCTCGACTGCTACCCGCTCTCAGAGATCATTATCCATGCCCGCCTGGGAAAGCAGCTCTATCGAGGCCCAACACACCCGGACAGGTTCATGGAATGTCAGCAGGTTTCGGCTCACCGGCTTGTCTATAATGGTGATATACGCACTGTTTCAGACTACCGTGAGTTACGCAAGCGGTTTAACCTAGAGCGCTGGATGATTGGCAGGGGCCTGGTCTCCAACCCGTTTCTGCCCGCTGAAATCAAAGGTGCCCGGATTTCAGCTCAAGACAGATCAACGAAACTGCAACACTTCCACGATGAACTGTTTCTTGCCATGAAAGAAAAGCTTGAAGGGCCTGGCCATCTTTTAGGGAGAATGAAACAGGTATGGATCTATTTTATCGGCTCGTTCCCGGAACAGAAGAACGCCTTGAAAAAAATCACCAAGGCCTCGAGCGAAGCACACTATCTGGATGCAGTGCGCGCTGTTCTTGCAGCAGATTAGCCCTACATGAGCCAATCCTTGAAGGCCTCGTCGGCGATCGGTTCGACTGCAAATTCATGGCGGCCGGTCCCCTCATCGACAACCACCGTTCCTCTGCTCATCAGCCCGTTCACCTTTTTTGCGTAGCGGACAACAAGCCCGGCGCCAATCGCCACATCAGCATCTCTGGCCGCCCTGGAAGCGTACATCATATCTGCACGCCGCAGCAGTGCAGTCGGGCCCGGCCGTTCCTCGATATCGAAACGAATATCTCCATCCTCCCGCAATTCATCGATTTTCAGGTTCTCTTTTTCATCCCGGCCGAGTATCAGCCAGCCGCCGCCCGGCAGGACAAACTGCCGGCCGACGAGCAGCAGGAGGATATCAGCAACATTCATGCAGCTCTGATCGATAACAAACGTGCCGGAGTAGATTCGGGAAATCCTGCGGCTGAGGATTGGGTCAGCAAGAATACAGCCGCCGGCTGGTGCCGGAAAATCAGTAATGCCGTATGATTTTGCCAGGGCGATCTGGCGGGAGCGGCCCCGTCCGCTGAAATCGAGCAGCTTCTCCCGGTCGACGAGCCCGACGCGCTCCGCCTCGGTCTCGTTCATCAGTCTGGCGCTGAGCGGTCGTAAAAGAATGGTCCGGCTTCCGGAATCACGCTCGATGACATTGAGCGTGTCGCGTCGCTGTGACATCGGGCGTTGTCCGAGAACCTCACCGGTAATGAGAAACGCCGCATCCAGCTCTGCCAGCATCGCGCGAGCCCTGCTCAGCATAAAAATCTTGCAGTCGACACAGGGATTGAAGTATCTCCCAAACCCGTGTGATGGCTGTCTCAGCAACTCCAGATAGTCATCGCTGATATCAACGACCCTGACATCAATACCGTATTTTCTCTTTGTTTCCAGCCGGTAGTTCTCCGGGTCGCGCAAGATGTCATAGCCAAAAAAAGGGGTAACGAATTTAACCGCGATAACCTCGATGCCCTGTTCCATTACCAGCCTGGTTGCACAGATCGAGTCCAGTCCGCCAGAAAACAGGCTGATCGCCCTCACGCCGCTCATGCCGCCGCTCTTCCTTTGCTCAGCAGCTCTGATGCCCAGGCCTCGGTCTGCCGGGTTGGTGAAGAACCAGCCAGCATTCGTGCCAACTCGGTGATGCGGTCTTCTTCGGAGAGCAGGGCAACCGTTGACTGGGTGCGGCCGTTTACCACCACTTTTTCCACCTTCAGGTGTTCCGTGCCGCGGGCTGCTATCTGCGGCAGATGGGTAATGCAGATAACCTGATGATGATCAGCAAGCTGCCGTATTTTCCTGGCAACAGCCTCTGCAGCCTCACCGCCTATTCCAGCGTCAACTTCATCAAAGATCACCGTTTCAACCATGTCCTTTTTCGCCAGCAAACATTTCATCGCCAGCATGAGCCTCGACAGTTCGCCTCCTGAGGCGATTTTTGCGAGCGGTCGCGGCGGCTCGCCCGGATTCGCTCCGAAAAACAATTCCAGGCGGTCAAAGCCGCTCGGCCTCAAATCTGCCGGGCTTTGCTGCTGGTCTTCAAACTGCACCGCTATCGTCGCTCTGTCAAAGGCAAGCGTTGACAGTTCATCTGCCATGGCAGCTTCCAGGAACCGGGCTGTCTTTTTTCGCTCGGCGCTCAACTGCTTTGCAAGGGCAAGAAGACTGTCAAGAATCTCTCCAGCTTTTCGCTTCTGCTCTGCTATTTCCCGGTCAAGATTTTCTATCTGCGCAAGCTCCTGCTCAGCCTTGCCCGCAAAATCGAGAATGTCGCTGATTGTCTCACCGTATTTACGTTTCAGCGTCTGTATCTCAGCGAGTCTCTCATTGATCATCTCCAGGCGGAATGGATCATTTTCAAGGCCATCGGCGTAGGCCCGCAGCCGGGCGCTGAAATCTTCTGCAAGGTAGGAATATTCGCTGAATTCTTCTGCAAGACCGGAAATCTGGGGATCGAGGCCGGTAAGCTGTTCCATCATCTTCCGCACCTGGCCCAAATCATCCACGACAGTCGTTGACAGTATACCAAGGCTCTCCCGGCTCAACCTTATCAGCGCATCACCGTTTTTCAGCAGCGTGCGTTCCCTGATGAGCTCCTCGTCTTCGCCGGCAACAGGGGCAGCGGTCCTGATTTCCTTGAGCTGATAACTGAGGAAATCGATGCGCTGTTCCCGGTCTCTTTCCTGCGAACGTAAAGCGGCGAGGAATTCTTCGGCCTTTTTCCAGTCCTCAAACAGTCGCTGTACCCGGCCGCGCATCGTCCAGTGATCCCCAAGCGTATCAAGAAAATCAAGATGCATCACCGGTTGAAGCAAAAGCTGATGATCATGCTGGCTGGCGATATTGATCAGGTGATAACCGATCTCGGAAACAAAGCGTGCAGTCGCAAGCGATCCGTTTATATAGAGCCTGCTCCGGCCGTTGCGGCTGATGATGCGCTTGACAATAATGGTACCTTCAGCACCGAACCCTCCTGAGTCAAGCAACTCCCGCACCTGCTGACAGGAGTCATCCACCTCGAAGAGAGCCTCCACCGTGCAGCTTTCCTCGCCGGCGCGAATCCAGTCTGCCGACGCCCGGCGCCCGGTCAGCAGTCCGATGGCGCGAAGCATGATAGATTTTCCGGCGCCGGTTTCGCCGGTCATCACCACCAGGGCTGTTTCACCCTGCCGGTCAAAGCTCAGTTGAGCAGAATCAATCAAGGCCAGGTTCTCTATTTTCAGTTCACAAAGCATACCTTTTTCACATCGTCAGCTTCCAGGTTTCTCTACCTTCCTTCTTGACGGGCAATTAAAAGAAAAGTATCGTGGATTTTGTTTACCGTTACCTCTTCTTGACAAGCCCTCTTCTGTTTCAGCTTTTCAAAGAGGTCTATCCTGCCATGAAATCATGAAAAAAACCACAGATACCATCGATCTCAGTGCCAGCCTGGAAGATTATATAGAAGCAATATACCATATTGTTGAAGAAAAACTCGTTGCCAGGAGCAAGGATATCGCCAACCGCCTCAACGTCAGCCGTGCCTCCGTGACGGAGGCCCTCAGGGCCCTTGCCAAGAAAGACCTGATCAACTATGCGCCCTATGAAGCAATAACCATGACCGAGCAGGGGCGGACGATTGCAGAAGATGTCATTTACCGGCACAATTCGCTGAAACGATTTTTCACCGAAGTCCTGGTCATCAGTGAAGACACCGCAGAAGAAGCGGCATGTAAAATAGAACACGCAGCGCCGCCTGAAGTAATAGCCCAAATGATCGGTTTCATGAAATTCCTGCAGGTCTGTCCGCGCGGCGGCGACGAACTCCTCAAAGGATTTGCCGCTTTCTGCGAGAAAGGCGCCCGTCATGCTGACTGCAGCGACTGTATTTCATCCTGTGTTGACGACGCCGCTGGCAAATCCTGATCCGTCAGCTGCTCAACCTGCCGAGCAGTGCGGCAACCTCGCCGAATTCGGGAAAGCGGTTCAGCTTACGTTTAGAAAACAGTAATTTCCCATCTACAGTTATTTCAAAGACTCCGCCCGATCCTGCTGCAAGCTCCACCTCAGCACCATACTTTTTACACAACTCCTCTCCCAGACTGGAAGCACGGGGTTTGTAATTTCAGACAGCACAGTATTCAATGACAATTTTCATCAAACAGTCCCCTCCTCTGTTGCTTGACAAGCATATTATCATCTCTGGAAACGCGCAATTATTATAATCAGACGAGCAGTAAAATCCAGCCCCGCAACCATCATCGCAGAGTTGATTATATTCTGCAGGGTGACTATGATTGTTCAAATTTGCATGAAACTGGAAATGAATGAGACGAACGACCGACATCCCGAGATCTCTGCCCTTGAGGCACTCACCGAAGAAGAGGTGCGCCGGCTTTCCCCATGCGCCGTGTTGAGTTCAAACGGCATTCGCAGAAACAGGGAAAAAAGAGCGGGTTATCGCCAGAGTTTTGCCAAGGATGCCGACCGCATTCTCCACTCAAGGGCGTATGCCCGCTATATAGACAAAACTCAGGTCTTCTGCCTCGTCAGCAATGACCATATCACTCATCGTGTCCTCCATGTGCAGCTGGTTTCCCGTATCGCCAGGACGATTGGCCGCTTCCTGCATCTCAATGAAGACCTGATCGAAGCAATCGCCCTCGGCCATGATATAGGACACCCGCCCTTTGGACACGCGGGAGAGACCTTTCTATCCGAATTGTGCCTGGAGAACGGGCTGACACCGTTTCAGCACAATATCCAATCGGTCCGGGCCCTTGACCAGCTTGAACGCAAAGGCCAGGGGTGGAATCTCACAGTCCAGACACTTGATGGAATTCTCTGTCACGATGGAGAAAGCCACACGGTGAGCCTGAGACCGCTGCCGCAAATCAGTTTTGCATCATTTGATGAGAAAATCCAGAAGAAATCAGCAGATCCGACTTTCAATCTCACCCCGATGACCTTTGAGGGCTGTGTGGTGCGGCTCGCAGATACGATAGCCTATATCGGCAGAGACATCGAGGATGCCATCATATTGAAGCTTATCAGCAGGTCCGATATTCCCACCACCTGCACGGAGGTGCTGGGCAGGACCAACGGAACGATTGTTTACACGCTGGTTACCGACCTGATACGCCACAGCAGGATCACCCCGCCGGGGGAGAATCTGGGATGGGACAACAGCTATATCGGCTTCAGCGAACCTGTTGCTGAAGCACTGAAGACCCTCAAAGAATTCAACTACAACCACATCTACCTGGCACCAGCCACCAGGGAGCATCTGCCGACAATCAGGGCGTGCTATCAGAGGCTGTTCTCTTTTTATCTGGATCACCTTGAAAATAACAGGGCAGAGAACCTTTCGGTGGACCTGCTGAGTGACCTTGAAGAAAATTACATCAGCAAACAGTCGGCTGCGGCCAGGGTTCGTGACTTTATCGCCGGAATGACCGATGATTTTTTCATCAGGCAGGCTGAAATAATCGGCTGTGAAACACCTCCGAAACACTGACAGCCATCATGACCAATTCCACCAGACTCCTGCTGGCACTTTTTTTTTCTTTGACCGTGGCGCTGCCGGTTCACGCCGACCCGGACAGCAGCAGTCTGCAGATCTATTTTCTCGATGTCGGCCAGGGCGATGCGATGATCCTGAACCAGCCCGGCTCATGCGCCGCACTGATAGACGCCGGCCCGCTGCTTAACGGTCACCGGATCACCCATGCATTACAGGAGCTGGGCATAGATACACTTGACGCTGTAATCATCACCCACCCCCATCTCGACCATTTTGGCGGGCTTTTCGATCTCTACCCCCGGTTTTCGATAGAACAATTCTACGATAACGGCGCGAGCAACCCGGCCAGAGAATATTTCAGTGATTATCAAACGATCAGACAGAATCTGCCGTACCGAACTCTTGCCGCCGGAGATCGTATAAGCTGCGGGGATATCAGCCTTGAAGTGCTGAGTCCCCGGGAGACGATACAGCCAGGGCAGCCTCTGAACGAATCATCACTGGCGCTGATGATCTCATACAGCAGCTTCAAACTCCTTCAGATGGGCGATCTTGCCGGTGCGGCAGAATCATCATTACTGGAAAGCGTTGCAGATCTGAACGCCGATGTCATCAAGGTCGGCCATCACGGTTCCGCAGATGCGACATCAGACAGGCTACTCGACAGGGTGCAGCCAAAGCTAGCAGTTATATCCACCTCGGAAAACAACTGGATCCAGGCCCCTTCTCCAAAACTGATCGATACGCTCAAAAAACGAAACATTGCCTGCCGGCGTACTGACCGGCATGGAACCATCCAGCTGGTTGTTCCGCTGCATGGTCAATTTTCAATAGTCCACGGGCCGGCAGCAGAGGCCCAATAGGGTTTTCGCAGTCACCACCCGTCAAACACCATGCCCCGTGCAAGCGGAAAAAACCATGGCTAGGTCTTTTCCGCTTTCGTCTTGTTGATAATCTGCCGACACTGATTTTCTGCGTCCATCGAATTTTTAGCCTGGACCGGGTGAACCGACAGATCCTTTTTTTGTATCAATTCATACCTGTCTTCACCGATATGCTCAAGGATCCAGTCCCTCCACTGATGAACGACTATTCTTTTCATATCTGCCCTTCCCGAATATGTATGTCCGGGTCTATTCTTTTCTGTTTGCTCTGTAGTCAGCCCCTGCTGCCTATTGATTCCTGTTTTCATACTATTAGTATCAATATCGCAATTACCACGTCCCGTCATCAGTTTGTTCAGGATATCCGGCGGCATGAACCAGCCCACCGGTTGCAACACCTGGTGATAACGAGAACAGGATTGACACAGCCGTTTCTTGGTGTTAAAACAACGACGTCTTTTCATGTGCACCAGTAGCTCAGCTGGATAGAGCACCGGCCTTCGAAGCCGGGTGTCGCAGGTTCGAATCCTGCCTGGTGTACCATCACCGGGTAACACTCTTGTCCCCGGCATATCTGCCTGGGTCAGAGGCCCGTCATCGGTTCCTCCAGGATGTTCCCTAAAACCCCGTCAGCAAAGGATTTCCCGGAGAGGCAACGTGTCTTGCCGGCGCTCCGGGCTGATTCTGCTAGAAGGAGATTTCTCCTCTGGCCTTGTATTCAAGCGGAAGCAGGCTGTGATATATGAAACGGTTTACCGGCGTATGCACGCCTTTTTTCTCTCCATGTCTCACAACTGCACCTGATTGTTCATGTAATTCTGAAGGCTTTCCCTCCATGATGTCTCTTTGCATCGAGGCGGTGCCGTTCGCGGGAACCTTGTCAATGAAAGCGAGAGTGGAGTTCACCGCAGCTGCGTCTAGTTTCACACCGTTTGCCTGGGCGACTTCGAAGACTTCCTGAATTGACCTGACAAGCATCTCACGCGTTTGCTGGAGTTGGCGCACTATCCCCACCGGCGACCGAGTGAGGGCACCCATGCCGCTCCACGGTGCAATAAACATAAATTTAAGCCAGAGCTCCTGAAGGATATTCTCGGAGGGATTAACTCTCACCCCCTTTACAGCAGCAAAGAGCTTCGCCAGTTTTTCAAGCCGTGGACTCATGGAACCATCCAATTCTCCAAACGCCAGATAGGGATCGATCCCTGTATGGGAAATAACGCCGGGAGTCTCAACGAGACTGATCATTTGACACAAGCCGGGAAAAATGTGTTTTCCATCAATAGAGGCAGACAGCGTGGTGTGGGCCTCAACCCCGTTTTGTATCGGGATAATTATCGTATTGGATGATATCAAAGGCTTGATTTGATTTGCAATTTCCTTTACCTGCCAGGATTTGACGGAGCACAGGACAAGATCGACGGAGCCAATTGTTTTCGGATCATCCGTGCTCTTCGCCGGATCAATCGAGAAGTCTCCATTGATGCTTTTTACCCTCAGCCCCCTGGATTGAATTGACTCCTTATGCGCACCACGGGCAATGAAGGTAACGTCATTTCCGGCCTGGGCCAACCTGCCCCCCAGATACCCCCCAACACCCCCTGTTCCGAATACAACAATTTTCATTGTCTTCCTCCATCAATCAGGACAAGCGCCTGACAACTCTACTCTTTGAGTTCGACAGTCAGAAAACCGTCCACGACAGCTATCGATTCGACGCCGTCTGCGAAGCCTTTCCAGAACCCTTCATCACTGCCAAATTCATTTATCAGATCAATATTCTTCAGTCCACCGAGCCATGCGTTAGGCATGGGAACGCCCATCAGGCTGACACCTTTTAACTTTACAACAGGCCTGCCATCCCGATATGCGAGCTCTGCGCCAGCCCTGACCTTCATCGTTTTTCCGCCTAAAATGGGAAAATCCGGGTCAAGCGGAATCAGAAGTTTGATGCTGATCATATCCTGCGCGAGATCCAGGGCTACCTTGTCGGCGAGCTCCGTGTTTTTTGCTACCATTGCATTGAGTTCACGTTCTGTAAATCTGATTTCCCTTGATCCGGTGTCTTCGCTGTACTGCTCAGGCTTCAGGTTTCCCTCACCGTCGAATTCAGCTTGGGACGGCTGCGTGGCGGGGGTTAAACCTTCAAAGGTTTCAAGCTTTCTGGTCAGCGCAAGCTCTTCTTTTTGAGTCAGCGTGACAGGCTCAAAGGGTGCCGGGAAAAGAAAGATCTTGAGAGCAATGACCGTCGCCACAACGGCAATGCCCGTGGAAACCGCGACTATGCCGAGCACCTGCAGGCCTGAAAAGCCTTTTTTCTCCTTTATCCCTGTCTGTGCCTCTAATTGTTCTGTCATCGCCTATCCTCTTTGCAGTTACCTGGCTTGACACGAGAGATTACGCAGATACTCAAGCCAATCGAATAGACAGTATACTAACGAACAAGAACGAAATCCGCATCAGGAAGTTGCGTTGGCAGGCCAAGATCGCGTCCTCTGGCAGCTCCCAGGCATTTTTTCCTCACTTTTGCTCGTAAAATGCTTAGTTTTAGAAATGAAAAACGACCGTTGCGCGGCCGAAGGCCTGCAGTTATGGTTGTTATCTCGAGCAGCAGCGTGCTCTATTTCTTGAAAAGTACCGATATTGCAGGCTATTCCAATTGAGGCATGGGAGTTCCAATCAATTATTACCCGGGAGGTACGCGTGATTCATCAATTCGATACCGTTATCGTCGGTTCTGGCGGGGCCGGCCTCTATGCGGCACTGGAGGCGAGCAAAAATTCAAAGACTGCAGTTCTCTCAAAATTATATCCCGTACGCAGCCACACCGGGGCCGCCCAGGGCGGCATCAGTGCAGCGCTTGGAAATGTTGAGGAGGACAAGGCTGAATGGCATGCCTATGACACCGTAAAAGGAGGGGATTACCTCGTCGACCAGCAGGCCGTGAAAATACTGACCGAGGAGGCCATCCAGGCCGTTTACGACCTGGAAAACCGGGGGCTGCCCTTCAACAGAACCCCTGAGGGGCGAATCGACCAGCGCCGCTTCGGTGGACATACCCGAAACTTCGGCGAAGGACCGGTAAGACGGGCATGCTATGCCGCCGACCGCACCGGCCATATGATTCTCCAGACCCTTTATCAACAATGCATAAAAAACAATGTTTCTTTTTATGATGAATTTCAGGTCGTTGACCTTCTGCTGGAAGGTTCCACCTGCTCTGGTGTCGTGGTTGTGGAACTCTCTACCGGCGAACTCCACATTTTTGCCGCCAAAGCCGTTCTTTTTGCAACAGGTGGTTTTGGCCGCATGTTCAAGATAACCTCCAACGCCTATGCAAATACCGGCGACGGCCCAGCCGTGTGTGCCCGGCGTGGTATTCCGCTCCAGGACATGGAATTTTTTCAATTCCATCCTACCGGCATCATGGGACTTGGCATTCTCATCTCCGAGGCGGTCAGGGGCGAAGGCGGTATTCTCCGAAACCGCAAGAATGAACGGTTCATGGAGCACTACTCACCGACCCTGCTGGACCTTGCCCCCCGCGATATCGTCGCCCGTTCCATCCAGACAGAAGTCCAAGCGGGGCGGGGGATACGGGGAGATTCAAAAATAGATGATTACGTGCATCTCGATGCAACCCACCTGGGAAAAGATGTACTGTTGACAAAACTTCCCGATATTACCGATTTCTGCCAGACCTATCTTGGAATTGACCCCGCTGAAAAACCTATTCCGGTGCTGCCGACCGCCCATTATGCCATGGGCGGAATTCCAACAGATATCCATGGACGCGTCGTACTGGATAACAAAAATACCATTGTCAACGGGCTCTATGCCGCCGGCGAGTGCGCCTGCGTGTCTGTTCATGGTGCAAATCGTCTGGGAACCAACAGCCTTCTCGACCTCGTTGTCTTTGGCCGCAGAGCAGGTATCCATATCGGTGAATATGTAAAACACGCCGAGATGGTGCACCCGAAAGAATCGGCCAGCCGGGAGGCTCGCCAGTGGATCGCTCATCTTACCGACGGCTCCAGCGGGCCTCATGGCGGGCACATTTCTGAGGAGATGCAGGTAACCATGATGGAAAAAGTGGGCATTTATCGAAGTGAAGCTGTCATGGCGCGTGCTGTAGCAGAAATCACGGATCTGCGGGAGCGCTACAAGAGCGTTCGTGTCCAGGATACGGGAAAACAGTTCAATACCGACCTTCTTGAAATCATCGAACTGGGCAATCTCCTTGACCTTTCACTGATTACTGCAGCCTCAGCACGTAACCGCAGGGAAAGCCGCGGGGCGCATAGCCGCGAAGACTATCCGGAACGTGATGACAAGAACTGGCTTGTTCATTCCCTGGCCTACCTTGAGGGAGATTCAGTACGCCTTGAGCAGAAGTCTGTCGACACCTCCATCTGGGAGCCAAAACCGCGTAACTATTGAATCAACGGAGTTGATCATGAATATTACCCTAAAGATAAAGCGCTACAACCCGACGGTGGATGACACCTCTTACTACCAGTCTTTTACCGTTGATATCGAACCCAACGAGCGGCTGCTTGATGCGCTTATGCAGATAAAGAGGTTTCAAGACGGCAGTCTCGGCTTTCGAAAAAGTTGTGCGCACGGCGTCTGCGGATCAGATGCCATGCGCATCAATGGCAAGGATGGTCTGGCCTGCAAGACCCTCATCAAGGAGGTGGCGGAAAAGGACGGAGATCTGGTAACGGTCGAGCCGCTGAGGTATATGGAGGTCCAGCGCGACCTTATCGTCGACCAAGGTGAATTCTTTCAAAAATACCGGTCGATTAAACCATTTCTGATCAACGAAGAGCCGGTCGAGGAAAAAGAACGGATACAGTCACAGAAGGAGCGGCTCCTGTTTGACGATACAACCAATTGTATTCTCTGTGCATCGTGTTATTCCGCCTGCCCGATTCTCGAGGAACGGCCCGGGTTCATCGGACCGGCAGCCATTGCTCAGGCGTACCGGTTTAATGCGGATTCACGGGACCGCGGATCAGCAGAGCGGTTGGCGATACTTGGTCAGCCTGACGGCGCCGATCTGTGCCAGAATCATTTTAAATGTACACAGTCCTGCCCCCGCTCGATTCTCATCACCAAAAGAATCAACGAAACAAAACGTCTGATCAAGCAGAACAAAGAAGACTGAATTCGCCGAGCCTGTTCACCCTGGCGCAGGACCCGATTATGCGAGGATTTTATATGGTTTTGCTGTAACAGCTCTGGCTCAATGGGGTGTTTCGTAGGAGTCCAGCAACATTTCCTGACGATCCGTTTCGTCGACTTTTACCTCGGGATGGGTGTTCAGAATTCTGGCACACGAGTTCCAGCGCAGAATCGCATCCTGATTTTTTGGATCACAGCCTGCCTGCGCCTCATTAAACATCTCCATTGCCTTCACAAACCAGTCATAGGACGTAGCCCCCGCCCCGGGGCCGCCCTGTTTGAGATGAAACTTTGCTCTGCGCTCGTAGATGATTCCCATGTAATAGGATTTGCAATACGAGGTGTTCAGCCTGACGACAATTTCCTTTGCCTGGTTATATGAAGGATTAAGCCCGCTGTGAGCGAACTTGTCTGTCAAAGACAGCAGCAGTGTAATCAGAGCTTCCTGATTATCCGGCTCTGTCGCCAGTATGTCGCGACATATGCTTTCCGCATCATCTGGTTCGTTGAGAAGTCGATAGCGCTTGGCCTTGCCAAGGGCGAAGGATAGTGCCTCTGGCTTCAGGGTTTTCAATTCGATCATTTCCACCTCCGGGTGTAGTTAGCCGCTTCAGCCTCACAGGAGCATGTCAGGCGTACAAAAAGAATTAATCACTTTAACCGAACTAACAAGTTGGGATTAGTTCTCCCCTCCCCCCGGAAGACGGTAAATCAGCGATTCACCATTACATGGTGGGTAGAAACACCTGGCAAAAACGAGCCCGGCGGCAGGACCTCGTCAAAAACTCATGATGATTTTCATGGTTTCTCAGAATCGGTCAGGAGGTCCCAGGAAAAAGCAGCGATTGCACAAGAGAGCGAAACCCAGGCTCGCACGATGCCCTGTGGCAGCCAAGGGGAGCAAATAAAAGTAGTCAGGGGCCAAAATAACATGATATGATGAACTGACTTTCACAAGAGGAGCAGTGAAGCAACTACTGGGGGAGATTGTTTATTTTTCATACGGCTCACGTGGGACTCGGTGCGTAAGCCGCCGATAAGACGGCTCCCGCCCGAAACCGTTTTCCAAAAGAAGATCATGATCCAGGATAGCGCTGCAGAAGAAGCTGCCCGTAAGGTCATCAGGCAGCTCCGCGACAACCCGCAGGAAAGAATTCCCCCGGCTGATCTCGTTTTCAGTAGAGTCTCGTTGCGCGGTGAGGATTTGTCGGGATTAAATCTTGCCGGAGCCAATTTTGTCGAAGCCGATCTCTCGGATGCTGACCTGAGCGGAGCCTGTCTTTTCAAAGCTGATTTCAGCAGGGCAAGCATGGTCAAGGCGAAACTCAATGATTCCGAATTGACCGGAGCCAATCTCACGGAAGCCAACCTGGAAGAGGCATGTGCCGAAAAGGTCGGCCTCGGGATGGCAACATTGAAGAAAACAAGGCTTTTCAACACGGTGCTCACCGATGCGACCCTCACCAAGGCGGATTTAACGGAGGCAGATTTACGCCATGCCAATCTCAGCGGGGCAAGATTACGAGAAGCCGTGTTTAATAGAGCTGACTGCACCGGAGCCGATTTTCGGGGGGCTGATATGTCACTCTCCACATTTGCTGGGGCAACAATGAATAACGCCGACATGCGGGATGCGCGGCTACGCCAGGTAAGTGGATTTGAGAAAGCCACCTGGTACGGAGTGGATATCCGTAATATAAACTTTGCCGGGGCCTATCGACTGCAGCGGTTTGTGGTCGATGAAAATTATCTCAAAGAATTTCGGGATGCCAGTAAACGCAACCGCATGATCTACAACCTCTGGTCGATCACCAGTGACTGCGGCAGAAGCCTTACTCGCTGGTGCCTGTGGATTCTCGGGATTATTTTGCTTTTCAGCCTGCTCTACGCTCTCAGCGGAGTTGATTACGGCAAGTACGACAATTGGATCAGCCCCATTTATTATTCGGTAGTGACCATTACCACGCTTGGCTTCGGAGACATCATTCCAGCCACACCTGCTGCCCGGATTTTTACCATCTGCGAGGTCTTTATCGGTTACGTCATGCTCGGTGGACTGCTATCCATCTTCACCAATAAAATGGCCAGGCGCGGGGAGTGAACGAGCATGTTTAATTTTTTCAAACGAAGCCAGAAGGACCCAAGGGCAGAACTAAAATCACTGCTGGGCGATTACGAGGTGCAGAGTTTCCCGGAAACGGTAATGAATGTTCTCGGTATGTTGCGTGATCCCCTTTCAGAGACAAAAGATATCACAGACCGGATCCAGATGGATCCAGGCATGAACGTCAAGATCCTGCGGCTGGTCAATTCAGCCGCTTTTGGTCTGACCACCAAGGTTTCAAACCTCCATCATGCGGTCACGATTCTTGGCCGTTCCCGTCTGGAATCGATGCTCCTCACCTATGCCGTTGCTACTGCAATTCCTTCCTCGCTGGACTGTATGGACATCTCCCGTTTCTGGCTGGCCTCTGCCCGTCGCGCCTGCCTGGCCAGGCAGGCAGCGCGGCACCTGCATGGTGCAACCCAGGCTGACAGCTTCACTGCAGCATTGCTGCAGGATCTGGCGATTCCGCTTATTTCTGAGGCAAAGAAAGCGGTTTACAAAGACCTGTTACAACAATGGCATACGGATACGGACGAGGATATCGATGTCATGGAACGGGACCTTTTTGGCTATGATCATCCGGCTATTGGCGCGTTGGTTGCTGAAGAGTGGGGCCTGCCGGACTATCTGATCCAGGCCATCGCCGGACATCATGACCTGTCCGAGCATTCATCAGCAGAGCCGGCGGTTCGGCTGGTTTCGCTGATTCGCTATTTCGATGAGGACGATGACACCGACCGTCTGTTCAAAGCTGCTGAAACGGAATTTAGTATCAGCAGGAAAATGATGGCAGAGATGGTTTCCAGAGCCTTTAGCGAAGCGGAGCAGGTTGCCGACACGTTGCGATAGGAAAAGGTGCATTTCCATTCCCCTCTCCAGAAGTTGATCATTCCAGGAAACTGGCTGACGATGGTTCACCTGCCCCGGGTGACAGTCATCAGAGCCTGGACGGCGACGCCGCAGGCACGTGGTGACAAGCAAATCCTATAGGAAAAGCTTTGATTATTTCTCCAAAGGAAGTATTGTTTACACCAGCGCAGAACTGCGGCTTTGAGCCGTCACCCTGCAATTCTGCTGTATTGAAGGCGAGCTGTTTCACATCAAACCCAAGGAGAAAACCAATGAAGCATATCATGTCAACCAGTACGATCTTTTTTGTGGTCATGGGAGCCCTGATGCTCCTTTTGCCCGTTTCCGGCAGCGCCGCAGAGCCTGTGGTAATCAAAGTCGGCACAGTTAACCCAGACACCCCGCGTGACAACTATGCGCTTGCCTACCGTTCTTTTAAAGATGAAGTGGAGAAGCTCATCCCGGGACAGATCGAGTTCAAGTTCTATCCTCACCGCCAGCTCGGTGACGAGAAGGAAATGCTGGAGGGGCTGGCCTTTGGAACGCTCGACATGGCCATTATCACCAACGCCGTTGTCTCTAACATCGTCAGCGCCTTCATGCTCAATGACATGCCGTTCCTCTATGCCAACGCAGAACAGGCCCACGAGATCCTCGATGGTCCCATCGGCCAGGAGATGCTCGACATGCTGGCCGACAAGAAGATCAAGGGACTGGCGTTTTATGAAGGTGGCTTCCGAAACATGGTCAACAATAAAAGACCCATCAGCAAACCGGCCGACGTCGAAGGCATCAAGTTCCGGGTCATGCAGGCCCCCACGTTCATCAAAATGTTTTCCGCCCTGGGCGGCAACGCTGTGCCAATGCCCTACAGCGAGGCCTTCACCGCAGTACAACAGGGCACTGTTGACGGGCTGGAAATCCCCATTGCCTCGATCTTCAGCGCCCGCTACTACGAGATTATCAAGTACCTGTCCCTGACCCGCCACACCTACTCGGCCATAGTGGCGCTGGTTTCCCAGAAAACCTGGGACAAACTTACCAAGGAACAGCAGGATGCTTTCCAGAAGGCCGCCCTGCTCGGCAACAAGGTCCAGCGCAAGACGGTTGGTGAGAACGACACCATCCTGGCCAAGGAAATGGAAGAAAAAGGCGTCCAGATTAACGAGGTCGATGATCCCGCGGCCTTCCGCCAGCAGGTACTTCCGGTTTACGAAGCCTTCCGTGACCAGATCGGTTCAGATCTGCTCGACAAAACGCTTGAAGCCGTCAAGTAAAGAAGAGGCTGTCATCCAGCCATCCGCTGCATTTCAATCGCGGCGGATGGCTGAATATCTCAAGCCTGGTCTCACAGGATAACCAAGGTTCTTTCTCGATGAATACCGTGGACACTATCGGTGCATGGGTTGCGCGAATAACAAGCTGGCTTGTCATTGTCATGGCTTCCGTGATGATGTTCGCCCTGATCTTACAGATAATTTTCCGTTATCTATTCAATTCCTCGCTCTCCTGGAGCGAGGAGCTGGCCCTGTTTCTTTTCACCTGGGTTGTGCTGCTGGCCGGCTCTATCGGGGTGCGTGAACACATGCATGTGCGCCTCATCCTGGTTCGAGACCGATTTGCACCGTTCGGGCGCAAATGTTTCGATCTTTTTGCGGAAGTTCTGGCCATTGCCTTTGGTCTTCTGCTCCTGGTCAAGGGGTGGGACTACACCGTCGCCACGGCGGAACAGGGCATGGTCTCCGCTGCGGTCCGCTACCCGCTTCAGTATCTCTATTTCGTCGCGCCTCTTGCCGGGGGCTTGATTATATTTCATGGCACCATCAACATCCTGCATCTCTTCCTCAACAACAAGGAGCCCCAGTCATGACAGATGCCGGCTGGATTCTGCTGAGCTGCTTTGCTGTCTTTCTTTTCGGCGGGATCCCTATTGTCTTTGCCCTTGGTGTTGCTGCAACCATCGGCCTCTGGTATACAGATATTGACTTGATGGTAGCCGTTCAGCGTACCATTTCCGGGACTCAGTCGTTCAGCCTGCTCGCCGTTCCTGGATTTATCCTTGCCGGCGAGCTGATGTACAGAGGCGGTTTGTCGCGCCGGCTGATCCGCATGTGCTATTCACTGGTCGCTCGTTTCCACGGTGGTCTGGGAATGGTGGTGGTATTGTCGGCAACGTTTTTTGCCGCTATCTCGGGTTCAGCGCCGGCGACGACGGCGGCTATCGGCAAGATCATGATTCCGGAGATGAAGAAGCGGGGGTATGAGCGGTCATTTGCCACCGCGCTGGCGACCGCCTCCGGCCCCATCGGCCAGATGATTCCCCCGTCAATTCCGATGATTGTCTGGGGTGTTATCTCCGAGACTTCGATTACCAGGCTTTTTTTGGCAGGAATCATTCCCGGTCTGCTGATCGCCCTCGGACTGATGCTCCTCTGCTACATAAAGGATCTGGTTGCCAGGAAAAAGCTGGACAGTCAGCAGATCGACTACGCTGAGGTTCGCGCTGCCTTCAAGGACGGACTGTGGGCCCTGATCGCGCCGGTCATCATTCTGGGAGGAATTTACGGCGGAATTTTCACACCGACCGAGGCTTCTGCAATCGGCGTCGCCTATGGACTGATAGTCGGTTTGTTCATTTACAAGGAATTGAGCTGGTCAGAACTGCCCGATGTCGTCCTGACGGCGATGAAGACCACCACTGTGGTTATTTTTGTTATTGCAACAGCGAGTATTTTTGGCTGGCTCGTCACCATGGAGGATTTGCCCAACGCCATCGCCAAAGGTTTTGTCGGGGTGTCAGACAACCCCATCGTCATACTGCTGATGCTCAATGCCCTGCTGCTGTTCATTGGTGCGGTAATGGACAATATCGCCGCCATGCTCATCCTTGGCGCGGTGCTGACGAGCCTGGGCCAGCAGATCGGACTCGACCCCACCCATCTTGGGGCTATCGTCGTCATTAACTTTGCCGTGGGCATGGCGACACCGCCGTTTGGCTACTCGCTATTCGTCGGTGCGGCAATCAGCGGTATCTCGGTAGAAAAGATATCCGTTGCACTCTGGCCGATGCTGCTCGTGCAGATCGCCGTGCTGCTGCTGCTCACCTTCATTCCGGCGATCACCCTGTTTCTCCCAAACCTGTTTTTATAGGAGAATACATTATGAACCATACCGGCGGACAGGCAACAAAAGAGGCCCCCTATTGCGCTCCCTATCGTCCCAACCCCAGCGCACCAAAGCAGCCGTTTCCGGCAGGAGCCTGTGACACACATGCCCACATCTGCGGGCCTGAAGCCACTGTCCCGTATGATCCGGCCCGCATTTATACACCACCGGATGCCTTGCTTCCCGACTATGAAAAGATGCTTCACACCCTCGGGATTGAACGCCTGGTTCTCGTGCAGCCAAGCATATACGGTGAAGATAACAGCGTTATGCTGAAAGCGCTGGAAGAGACCTCACTGCCGGCGCGGGGCGTTGCCGTGGTGCCCATGGATATCGCTCAGTCCGAACTGGAAGCGCTTCACCAGGCTGGAATCCGGGGAGTTCGATTTAACCTGGTAGACGTCAAGAACCCCGCAGCCGGACTACCTCTAGAGGGGATTTCGGCCTTTGCCGAACGGATCAAACCCCTGCGCTGGCATGTCGAGTTATTAGTACATGTGGACGATCATCCCGACTTTGGCGCTCTTTTCCGTGATTTCCCAACCGAGATCGTTGTTGGTCACTACGGTTATTTTCGCCCAGGCTGTGATCTCGCTCATCCCGGTTTCCAGAGCCTGCTGGACAGTGCAGAATCCGGTCGCTGCTGGGTAAAACTGACCGGGCCCTACCGTATTGCCGTCGAGGAGCTCCCCTATGCAGATATTGACCCGTTCGCCGAAGCCCTCCTCAGACGAGCCCCCCACCGCTTGCTCTGGGGGTCCGACTGGCCGCATGTCATGATGAAAAAAATCATGCCCGATGACGGGCACCTGGCGGATGTATTCGCCCGCTACACGACAGACAGCGCACTCCGGCAGCGGATACTGGTGGACAACCCGGCAGAACTCTACGGTTTTTAAAAAGATTCAGAGACAACACAGTAACTGGAACCCAACACGGTGTGAGCAGAATGTCCTATTCATCTCTCTTGCAGGGGGCCTATGACCTGCACGTCCATAGCGCTCCCGACGTCATCCCCCGGTCACAGGATCCCCTGGTTCTGCGCAAAGAGGCCCTGAGGGCCCGCATGGCCGGGATGCTCATCAAGGATCACACAACCTCCACGGCCGGGCGTGTCTCTATCCTGAACAAGCTTGGGGAAGGTGACTTCAGATTCTTCAGCAGTCTGTGCCTGAATCCTCCTGTCGGGGATTTAAACAGCTCGGCCGTTGAGTCGTCAATCCGTGAAGGCGTCGATGTCGTCTTTTTCCCCACCTATGGTGCCAGTCATCACATTTCTGTCTGGGGCGCAGGCAAGCCCCCTACCGCCTTTCCTTTTTCCAGCACTTCTCCGGCAGGGACAACAGTTCTGAAAGCTGACGGGAGTTTGAAGAAGGAATGTCTCCAGATCCTGGAAATGATAGCTGACAACGATGTCACCCTGGCCACCGGCCATCTGTCTCCGGAAGAATCGCTGGTGCTGCTGAGAAGGGCCAGCCAGCTGGGCTGCCGCAAATTAATCGTCACCCACGCTTCGGAATCCGTCACTCAGATGTCCTTTTCCCAGCAGAAAAATGCTGTTGCACTGGGAGCCTACATCGAGCATTGTTTTTTTGCCGTGACGCCCAGTTGCCCTAATCCCGTCCTGCTTGAAGAAATACGAGACCAGATTCGAGATATTGGCGTTGAACACGCTATTCTTTCCTCTGATTTCGGCCAAACGCAGAATCTGCCCCCGGTGGAAGGCTTCAGCTTCTATCTTGAAAAGATGAGAGACCTCGGCTTCTCAGCCGATGAGATCAGAATGATGGTCAGAGACAATCCCCGAGCTGTCCTCGGTAGTGGCGCAATTGAGGGACCATGTCTCGTATCGTAATTTTCCCACGAAACAGGAACGATCTGCCACAGTGAGCGTGAATAAAGACGGAAAGAAGTGTAGAATTGCTTTCTTCAGCGTGGTGCATTTCTTATATAATAACGTCTCATTTCCATCGAGGGTCGCTCTATGGGCATCGCTACCGATATCATCATTCTTGTTCTGACCGCCTTTCTTTGTGGTTTGATAATGCAGCGGCTCCATCAGCCGCTGATTCTCGGCTATATCGCTGCCGGTATTATCCTGGGGCCATATACCGGCGGCATGACGATTACAGAAATTCATGATATTGAACTTCTGGCGGAAATAGGGGTAGCTCTGCTGCTTTTCGGACTCGGGCTGGAGTTCTCCCTCAAGGACCTTACCCCGGTAAAATATATTGCCCTTATCGGCACGCCGCTGCAGATGCTCCTGACTATTGGCTTTGGCTACGCGCTCGGTCTCGGCTTCGGCTGGGAGTGGAAGACCGCACTCTGGTTCGGATCACTGATATCTCTCTCCTCGACGATGGTGATTCTCAAGACGCTGATGAACCAGGGCTGGCTCGGGACGCTCTCCAGCAAGGTGATGATCGGCATGCTGATCGTTCAGGATCTAGCGGTGGTGCCGTTGATGATCATCTTGCCACAACTTAATCATCCTGCCGCCGGACTTGGGATCCTTGGTTTTGCCGCGATCAAGGCAGCAGTTTTTTTGATCACCATGTTTTTTCTCGGCACCAGGCTGCTCCCCTACCTGCTGAAAAGCATCGCCAGGCTCGGTTCACGAGAGCTTTTTATCCTGGCCATTACGGCTATCGGCCTGGGCGTCGGCTATGCTACTTACCTGGTCGGGCTGTCCTTTGCCTTCGGCGCGTTTGTCGCAGGCATGGTTCTCAGCGAGTCAGACTATGGTCACCAGGCCCTCAGTGATATCATTCCTCTTCGTGATCTCTTTGGTCTGCTGTTTTTTTCCTCTGTCGGAATGCTCCTCGATCCCCGTTTTCTCCTCAGCCATTTGTCCCTGATCCTGCTCCTTGTCGTCTCCGTGAGTATCGGCAAAGGCTGTATCTTTGCTGCTATCGCCAGGATTTTTAACTATCGCAATGTCATCCCGCTCGCCGTTGGACTCGGGTTGTTTCAGGTGGGGGAGTTTTCCTTTGTTCTGGCCAGGATCGGTGTTGCCAGCGGCTCGATCAGCAGCGAATTCTACAATATGTTTCTCTCTATGGCTGTTGTCACAATGGTGCTCACACCCTTCGTCTCATCCCAGACATCCCGGTTATACGGCATGAAAAAACGCTGGTTCAGGCACGAATCACTCGAGCTACTCAATTTCCCAGATGATACGCTTCGCAACCATGTGGTGATCGCCGGCTGCGGGCACATCGGTTCTCAGATCGCAGAAGTGCTGCAGCAGCTGGCTATTCCCTTCGTCATGGTTGAACTTGATCAGATGCGCATCGAGAGAGCGAAAACCGCCGGTTATCCAATCGTCTATGGGGACGGCAGTCAGGAAATCGTTCAGGAAGCGCTGCTGATAGGGCAAGCCTCCCTCCTCGTGGTGACTATTCCAAATATCGTTACTGCACGCTCGATTATCAGCAACGCCAGGAAAGTAAACAGCGGAATACGGATCGTCGCACGCATTTCTGACCCCGAATTTTTTCACGTCTTCAGGGAGCTTGATGTGGTCGACCTCATCTATCCTGAATTTGAAGCCGGCCTGGAGATGACCCGGCAGGTTCTCCTCTACCTGAGAATTCCTGTGCCGGAGATTCAATCGCGTACAGAGAATCTTCGCCGCCAGCTCCTCTCAAACGCGACAACATCTGGATCAGATTACAGGACTCTGAGCCAGATGCGGGCGGCCGAACAGCAGTTTGACCTGCAATGGGTTGAACTGAAACCAGGTAATCCACTGCTGGATGTTAGCATTGGAGAGGCTGAAATACGCAAAACAACAGGAGTCTCAGTGGTTGGTATTATCCGGGAAAATACCTTAGAGACCAATCCTGAGCCGTCTTTCCGGTTCCTTGAAAATGATCTCGTGGCTATCATCGGCTCGGCAGCGGCCCGCCAGAAGTTCCACTGCTTCCTCAATCCGCTGTCGGAAAACTGCCTCGTTCCACTCAGCAACGGGTACACGCACCCCCAATGACTCTTGTTTGCCTCGCTTCACTCGCCATCAAATTGACAAAATGCGTGGACATTGACACCCTGCTCGAGAATCTTCCGGCTGCCGCCAAGATCAGGCAGGTCGATAATTGCTGATGCCTCAACAATCTCGACACCAATCCGGTTCATGAGCTTCACAGCAGCACCCATTGTGCCGCCGGTGGCAATGAGGTCATCGATCAAAACCACCTTGTGACCTCTTTTAAGCCACGCCGTCTGAACCTCGATTTCGGCCTGACCATACTCGAGCGCGTATGATTCGGAAATTGTTTCTCCGGGCAGTTTCCCTTTTTTGCGCAGCGGAATGAAGCCGACATTGAGTCCATAGGCAAGGGGTGCGCCGATGATAAATCCACGGGCATCGATACCGACAACGGCATCTACATCAGTCTCCAGGTAACGGCCGATAAACAGATCGATCAATTTTTTATAAACAAACCTGTCCTCGAGAAGCGAACAGATATCACGGAAAACAACCTGCGGTTCAGGCCAGCCTTTAACGGAGCGTATATGGCTGGTCAAGTCAAATCCAACATTATTCATGAGTGTCGTTTTGTCTCTTGTCTTTGTTGAGATGAGAGATAGACCGGCAGCAACCGTGTGTCAAGGAAGAGTGACGCCCGGTCCGCCCTGGCAACGCCTCCCGTTACTCGGAAGAGCAATGACTCGTGGATGTACAGGTTCCTTTTTTGGCACCGCGAATATCGTTCTGGTGTCTGGCAATCGAGATAATGGTCTTTAACCGTTTCTGGGTCTTTTTGGACAGATCTTTTTTCTGGAGTTTTTCCGCCTCTTCACAGATCGCCTTGAACGCAGCTGATATTTTATCCGTAGCAAGCATTGTATTCTCACCTGTTGTTATGATCGAATCATCAGTGGCCATCGATTCATGATGCACCACCCCATAGTGATAATTCTTCTTTGAGAAGAATCAAAAAAAAGAGCGAGCAGTTTTCAAGAAAACTGCTCGCTCTTTCCCTCCCTGCTCTCTCTCAAAGAGACTCAGGCCACCCTGTCTCCAGGCTCCCTGCCTGCAAAGACGGCATCAAGGTTGTCAAGTGCCCTGAATCCCATGGCATCGCGCGTCTCTGCAGTTGCACTGCCGATGTGAGGCATCAGGAACGCATTGTCAAGTTCACGGTAGCGTGGATCGATATCAGGCTCGTTGTTGTAGACATCAAGCCCGGCTGCAAAGAGTTTTCCCGATTTGAGCGCGCCGATAAGGGCTTCGTCATCGACAACGACACCTCTGCTGGCATTTACCACGACGGCGCCATCGGGAAGCAGTGCGATCCGTTCACTATCAAGCAGACCGGCTGTTTCAGCAGATGCAACACAATGCAGTGCGAGAAAATCACAATGAGGCATCAGTTCCTCGAGGCTCGCGTGATAGATTGCCCCATCCTCGAGCTCTGGTGCAACGCGACTGCGGTTGTGATAGTGAATCTCCATATCAAATCCCTTCGCCGCCCGGTGGGCAACCACCTGCCCTACCCTGCCAAAACCGATGATGCCGAGCCGTTTTCCCGTCACCTGGGTACCGACCATGAAGCTCGGGCTCCAGTCCTTCCATTGCCTGCTGCGGACCAGCCGTTCTCCCTCGCTGGCCCGGCGGGCGGCGCCAAGCATCAGCATGATGGTCAGCTCCGCCGTTGCATCGGACAGGACATCCGGTGTATTTGTAACGATCAACCCTTTTTTCCTGGCCGCCTCGGTATCCACATGGTCATAACCGACACTGAAATTGGCTATCACCTTGACCCGGTCGGAAAGGCGGCCAATGACATCTGCGCTGAATTTTTCGGTGTGACAGGGAAGGATGGCATCTACCTCTGAGGACTTTTCGATAATGGCAGCGCTTGAATACAAAGCATCGGTGGGGTTCAGGATTGGTTCATAATCCCTCTTGAGGCGTTCCTCAACGGCGTCGGGAAGTTTTCTGGTAACCAGTACAGACGGTTTCATTTCTATTCCTCCAGCCGGGCATTTGGCATGCAGCTCTTTATTTCTTTTGGGTTAAATCGCATCATCTCTTTCCTCAATACGAAAACGCCTAAATATGGTCTTCGCCTTCTTTGATTCCCATGTAGTAATCGTATACCAGGGCAATAAGATTAGCGAGGATGATCAGCCAGAGGATTGCTGATTCAAGCCTGTATGCATAATAGAGCAGATACGTCATTGCCATGATTACTGCCAGTCCGCCTGCGATTATATTACTCATATCTTCATGACTCCTTGATAGACAACTCGAAATGAACAATCACCTTCAACATCACCTCGATTACTCCGCCAGTTGCTGGACCAGCCACCGTGCCGTTCGCAGTAATCGAGCATCATCACCTCTTTGCCCGACAAGCTGAACGCCAAGCGGCAGCCCGTTCTCCCCGACGAGTAGCGGCAGGGAAATCGAAGGCATTCCACAAAAAGTCCAGATTGTACAAAAAATAGGGCTTCCCGTAGACTCCAGGCCGGCCGGAGCCTCACCGACAGTAGCCGGTGTAATAATCGCATCATGAAACTCGAACAGCTTGTCCAACCCTCCATACAGCTCATCTGCGGCCGCGACAGCGTTGTTATAATCAACGGCCAGAACCTTCTGTCCGCGCTCGATCATGCCAGCCAGAATTTCGCTGAGCTGATCCCTGCCGTCACGGTACTCCGGTTCAAAACTTCTTGCCAGGTCAGCCTCCATGACGATGCGATGCAGCTCATGAGCCTGGTCAAACTCGGCAGGAAGATCAAACTCCTGAATATCTTCTTCCAGCTGGCCTGCCAGCTCCTGGAACGCCTCCCTGGTCGCGTTGTCAGCCTTCTCCCAGACAGGTGTCTTGACAAAGGCGAGCCGGGGCTGCACTGGAGGATCTTCGGCTTGGGTAGCCACCAGCGTTGGCCTGGCCTGCAGCGTTGTGTCCGGGTCATGCGCATCAAAGCCGATCAGTGCCTCCGCGAGCAGGGCAACATCCTCGATACTGCGGCCGAAAACGCCGACCTGGTCAAGCGGCTGCGACTGTTGAAGAACCAGGTGCCTGGAGATAAGTCCGAAAGTCGGCTTAAATCCGTACACGCCGCAGAACGAGGCCGGCCTGATCATTGATCCGTTCGTCTGGGTACCGATTGCCAGCGGCACCATCCCCGCTGCCACTGCGGCTGCAGAGCCGCTTGAAGAACCCCCGGGTGTCCTGGTGAGGTCATGGGGATTCCGTGTTTTGCCCGGAGAAAAGACTGCCAGTTCGGTGGTCACCGTTTTTCCGAGGATGATCGCCCCGGCCTCGCGAAGCCGACTTATCGCTGTTGCATCCTCGAGGGGCCGGCGGCCGCTGTGCAATAATGTTCCGTCCTCGGTCGGCATATCCCTGGTATCAAAGATATCCTTGACCCCGACAGGCACGCCATGGAGCGGGCCTAGTGAGCGTCCGGCCTGAAGAGCAAGATCGGCTGCACGGGCCTGCTCAAGAGCAAGTTCAGGATCAATAAAGGCCCAGGCCTGAACCTGCTCTTCGAGTTGCTCAATCTTTCTGAGGCAGGCGCTCACCAGCTCTTCAGAGGTGCACAATCCGTCCCTGATGGCAGCAGCGGCCTCTGCGGCCCCCATAAGTGTCAATTCCATACAGTCACCATTCTACACCATTATCGTTCTCATTAATGCACCCCGTAGACCAAGTTGGGCAGCCAGGTCGTGATGATTGGGAAATTATAGAGAATAAACATGGCTATCAGCACCATCATCAGGAACGGCATAGACCCCCTGAAAATGGTGGTCAGCTGAACATGGGGCGGCGCTATTCCTTTCAGGTAATAGCAGGACATCGCCATTGGCGGAGTGAGGAATGAGGTCTGCAGGTTAAACGCCACGAGGATTCCGAAAAACAGCGGATCAATGCCAAAGGCATCGAGCAGCGGTAGAAAAATCGGGACAAAAATGATGATGATCTCGCTCCACTCAAGCGGCCAGCCCAACAGGAAGATAATACACTGGGCAAGAATGAGAAAAAGAACAGGAGGGAGATTGAGGCCCATGACGAACTCTTCGATGACCATATGTCCGCCGAGATACGAAAATACCGAGGAGAATGTCCAGGAGCCGACAAACAGCCAGCAGACCATCGCAGAGGTTCTTACGGTAAGGTAGACGGAGTCTCTCAGCCGAAACCAGGTCAGTTCCCGGTATCCCGCGGCAAGAAGGATGCTGCCAAAAGCACCGACCGAGGCAGCCTCCGATGGTGTCGCCAGGCCAAAGAGAATCGATCCCAGGACTGACAGGATCAGGATAGTCAGAGGAAAAACCGAGGTCAACAGCATCATGAACAGCTCGGAATGCGGGATATCGGTCTGTTCCTTGGGGGGTTTCGGGGCAAGTTTCGGGTTAAGCGCCGCCCTGGCGATCACGTAGATGATATAGAGGCCGGCAAGCATGAACCCCGGGATCAGCGCTCCGGCATAGAGCCGTACGACCGAGACCCCGGAAATGGCACCATAGACAATGAGCATGATACTCGGCGGTATGAGTATACCGAGGCAGCCGCCGGCACAGACCACGCCCGCTGACAATTTTTCGTCATAGCCGGCCTTGAGCAGCGCAGGAAATGCCAAAAGCCCCATCAGGGTGACAACCGCCCCGACGATACCGACGGCTGTTGCAAAGATCGCACAGGTCATCAGTGCGGCAACGGCCATTGCTCCGGGGATGAAACGGGCGGCAATATTGAGGCTGTAGAAGAGCCGTTCAACGATATTTGCCCGCTCGACGATATAGCCCATGAAAAGAAAAAGCGGGACCGCAACCAGGACGTCATTAATCATGACCGAATAGGTCTGGTTGACCAGCAGATCGAAGATGTTATTCTGCAGCGGATGCGCCATCCAGTCGGCTGGTGCATAGGCGTAATAGCCAAAGCCGACACCCATGGCGACCAGGGTAAAGCAGATTGGAAAACCGAGGAGTATGGAAGCCACAAAGGACCCCATCATCACCATCGCAACTTGGGGATCACTCATTTTGTACCCTCCTCAGCACCAGCGTTTAATTCCATGCCTTTCTCTGCCAGTTCCTGCTTGTGTTTTTCGGTAAGCACCTTCTCCATCTCTTCAACATCGTGAAGCCGCGCCGGCCACTGGCCGCTCTTTAAGCACTGAATACAGCGAATGGTTTCAGCAACACCCTGGAGCAGGAGAATAAACGAGGCAACCGGCAATATGGTCTTCAGCGGGAAGACCGGCACTCCGGCGGGGCTGTTGATGCTGATTTCCCCCATCGGGCCGGTCGGCCCGTACGGCAGGTAGTTCCACGACTCTGCGGCATAGTTGATCCCGGCATAGACCAGGGCGAGAACACCTGGAAAGAAAAAGATAAAGTAGAGAACGAGTTCTATTCCCGCCTGGATCCGGGGAGGCCAGAGCCTGTAGACGAAATCGCCGCGAACATGGGCATTTCGGGACAGCGCATAGCCTCCGGCCATCATAAAGAGCGTGCCATACATGATATAGCTGATGTCAAAGGCCCATGATGTCGGGGCTCTCAATACATAGCGAACAAAAACCTCGTAGGATGTTGCAAACGTCAAGATGAGAATGCACCAGGCGAACGACTTGCCGACCCAGGCGCTCAATCGATCTATAAAATAGAGAAACTGATTCATACGAACGTCCTTGAATGGGGTTCAATGTGCCACTGATTAAAGATGTCGCTGCACATGAGTGCAGCGACATCCCCAGAATCTAAGTCAGTTGAGACAGCTGTGTTTAGAATCCGAGCTCACCCGGGAAGTAATGATCAAAGGCAAGCTTGTAATCAGCAGAGTTAAGCAGTTCATAATAAGCAACACGCTTGGCGAATTCCTTCTGCGACTTGACAACCTTGGCGAAGAACGGATCCTGCTCGAGTTCAGGCAGGATTTCATCCCAGGCTTTCAGCTGTGCCTCCATGACCTCCGTCGGCGTACGGTAGAGCTTGACGCCCGCCTCGTCTCTCAGCCAGAGCAGATCCTTGGAGTACTGGTCCTGCCCTCTCCAGTAGTTCGCTGAAGAGGCTGCCTCGGCCGCATACCTGAGAATCGCCTTATGCTCATCCGCCAGACCGTTAAACTTGTCCTTGTTGAAGAGAATTTCGAAAAATTCCGCGGCCTGGTGATAGCTGCCGAGCATGTAAACTTTGGAAACATCCTGGGCACCAAAGCTCCTGTCGGAGGTCGGGTTATTAAACTCAAATGCTTCAATAACGCCGCGCTCGAGTGCCGGAACAATTTCCCCGCCGGGAAGCTGGGTTACCTTGACGCCCATCTTCTGCATCAAATCGGCAGCCAGGCCGACGGTCCGGTACTTGAGTCCTACCATATCCTTGGCGGAAGTAACCGGGTTCTTGAACCAGCCGAGCGGCTGGGTCGGCATCGGCATCGAGAAGAAGCCGACAATATTGAGCCCCAATGTCTCTATGAGCTCCTGGTAGAGCTCAAGCCCTCCACCGTAATAAATCCAGGCAAGACCCTGGTTGGCGTTCTGGCCGAAGACGGGTCCGGTTCCGAACAGGGAAGCAACCTTGCTCTTGCCGTACCAGTAAACCGACACCTGGTGACCGGCATCAAGCACTCCCTTGTGTACCGCATCCTGAACCTGGAAGGCCTTTACAACAGCACCTGAAATCAAGTACTGGATTTTCAGGCGGCCGCCTGCCATCTCGTTGACACGCTTGACATAATCGGTGGCAAAATCATTAAAGATGTCTTTGGCACCCCAGGCACCCTGCATTTTCAAAGTGACCGTTTGCGCCCTGGAAACCATCGGGAAACCGATAGTTGCAACACTGGCAGCACCGGCTGCCGCCGCCGCCGTTTTCAGGAACTTACGGCGTCCTGTTTTCACATCATCTTGTTTAACAACTTGTTCTGTCTCTTTTTTCATCGATGGTACCTCCTCTCTGAGCTGAATAGTTGAAAACTAACTGGTAAAACGAAACGATAGAGCCAGAATTCCTTTTACCTGCTCCACTACCTCAAAAACAACGCATTCCATGCCCTGTCCTTTTGGTAAACCTGATACCCAACAGTACGACAGTGATACGGTCCGCTGAATGTCACCCAGCGGGAAAAAAGGAACCGGTGTCGCCGGTACCCCGTTGTAAAACCTGATGCATGTGGTGTGGCGAGCAACTGCTGAGGAGAACACTGGTTTTGAGCAATGAACCTGCAAAAGCGGCAGAAGTTGAAGAACAATCAACGTGCAGTGAAAAGCCGTTCATACTCGAATCCCCCCACAACCAATACAACTGCCCAGCGCTCGCATTTCCAATGACCTTAGATGCCAGTCACCCCCTTTCGGTGAACGCGCTGACACACCTGATATTTGTACTGTATAGCGTAAAAATGCAAGGCAAAAAAGGTCATTTGCATAGAAAGCCTCACTCAGATCGTGTCCTGACCCAAAGCCCTCTTGTCAGACAGGTACTTATCTGACAAGTCTATATTTACTGGTTTCAGAACCTCGCGTCAAGGACAATTGTGTAGAGAAACAAGCACCTTTGGTGCTGGCATGAACATATTTCAGCCACACAAGGATCACTCGACGAGAACAATCCGGATATCCATCACATTGGTGTTTGTCGGCCCTGTTTTATAGAGATCGCCCAGTTTATCAAAGAAATGATATGAGTCGTTGTTTTCCAGGTATCGCGACGGGTCCAGTCCTTTTTCTGCTGCCCGTTCCAGGGTCGTGCTGTCCGCCAGGGCACCGGCGGCATCGGTTGGCCCGTCCGTCCCGTCCGTTCCAGCGCTCAAGACAACCGCATGGCTAAGCCCTCTCATCTTCATGGCTGCGGCGAGAACAAATTCCTGATTCCTCCCGCCTTTCCCATCGCCTTTCAGCTTTACCGTGGTTTCCCCGCCGGTGAGGATACATGCCGGCTTGGGAACAGGAAAGCCATGGATTTCGATCTCTGCAGCTATTGCCATGTGGTTAGAGGCGACATCTCTTGTTTCCCCCTCGATCCGTGAAGAAAGCAGCAATGTCCGGTAGCCGAGTTCCTCCGCTTTTTCTTTCGCCCTGATCAGCGAATTGAAATTGTTGCCGACAATGACATTCTGGGTTCTGGTAAAAATTTCGTCACCGGCCTTCGGCGTTTCCGGAACGTCGCCGGCCAGCCCTTTTTCTATATGGGTGCGCACCCGGGCCGGGATCATTGATTCTATTGAATACTTGGCAAAAAGGGCCTGACAATCGGCAAAACTCATTGAATCCGGGACGCAGGGCCCCGAAGCGATCGAATCAAGATCGTCGCCGACCACATCGGAAAGGATCAGGGTAACAATGGTTGCCGGATAGACCGCCCTGGCGAGGCCGCCGCCTTTTATCGCCGAGAGGTGCTTGCGAATGGCGTTGATCTCGTGGATTGTTGCACCGCAGGAGAGAAGAACGCTGGTCGTCGCCTGCTTGTCTGCAAGCGTGATGTCAGCGACGGGCAACGGCAGCAAAGCCGAACCTCCTCCTGAAATAAGGCAGAGAACGAGGGTCTTTTCGTCTGCCGAAGCTGCCAGGTCATAGATCGCCCTGGCGCCCCTGAGCCCATTTTCGTCAGGGACAGGGTGGCCCGCCTCGTGAATTTTCACTACGGCCAGTTCTTCGAGATGACCATATTTTACGGTGATGATTCCCTGTGTTATCCTCTCACCCAGGATTTCTTCAACAGCCGCCGCCATCGACGCCCCCGCTTTGCCGGCGCCGATCACGAAGATCTGCCTGTACTGCGACAAATCGTAGTGGCGGCCGTCAACCAGCAGCACCTCACCCCTGCGCTGCACATATTTCTTGATTGCCGCTCCCGGCGCGACGGCACCAAGGCCTGCCTGAAATATCTCGATAGCATTGCGGCGGCTTTGACCAAACTCTAGACCCATGACACGCTCCTGTCCCAATGGCAGCTGAGATTACTGTTTCGCGCTGTGCTCATCTCCAGACAGCGGTCTGTCAGCACAACAGTTCAAATGGTTGGTATTACCGGCGCTCATTTGGCTGTTCCTTTTCAAGATGGACCGAAATATCATGCAAGGCATTCAACAGATGCCTGGTCATCGCATTTTCTGCACCGATCTTGTCCTGCTTTTTAATGGCCTGAAGGATATCGTTGTGTTCTTCAACGGTCTGCTCTATGCGGCCCGGTGTATAGAGACTGGAGATCCAGCCGTTTGGCAGGTTCATGATCATGGCTTTCATCAGCACAAACAGCGTCTTGTTTTTCGTCGCTCCGGCCAGTAATCGGTGGAATTTCCCGTCGCAGACAATCGCCTCCTCGACGTTATGGGCCTTTGCATAGGTGACGAAACTCTTATAGGCCTCCTCCAGCCTGCCAATATCTTTTTTATCCGCTTTTTCAGCGGCATACCCGGCAGCCTTCGGTTCAATAATCAACCTGACCTCAAAATTGTCCCTGATCGACTGCTCATTGGCCTTCAGCCAAGATGAAAATTCGCTGAACTGTTGTCCCTGCCTGTCGGTTATAAAGATGCCTTTTCCCTGTTTCACGCTGACCCGGCCGGTCACCTCAAGAATCCGCAGCGCCTCCCGTAGTGATGAACGACTGACCTGCAGCTTCCTGGTGAGTTCATTTTCAGAATAGAATTTATCCCCGGGCTTGAAGTTATCCTGGACGATCATCTCCTTGATCGCGTTGATGACGCTGTCTGAGAGGCGCACTTTCTTCACAGGGTCCATGAAAACCTCGACAAGGATGGATGGATGCTTGTCAGACAGACACTTGTCTGACAAGTTAAAGATTAATTGATGGAATTCTGCCTGTCAACGATAATGAAGAAACGGGTAATCAGAAGAGGATGATCTTTGATGTTTTCATGAAGAACACGAACAAAACGGTGAAAGCGGCAAGAAAACTGTAGGGCAAGACGAGATCACGATTGGTAACCCCGCCGCCCTTGAGCCTGTCGGTAATCCGATAGGTCGCATATAGCGAGGCCAGGAAACCGCCGGCCACGGTAAAAACCTGGAGCAGGGCGGAAGCATCCGGGCTGATCAGCCGGGCACCGTCGACCACCGGCGTCAAGCCGATAATTTCACGGAGATTGGCAACCAAACGCCATGACTGGCTGACGAAAACCTCAAAATGAACGGCAAGGTAGACACCGAGAATGATCGGGATAAAACCATACCCAAGGAGCGGCAGCAGGATTTTCCGGTTCACTTTTGTCAGGTGAGCCTGCAGCTGAACCATCAGGAAGTAGCCGATTTGAAAAATAAAGATAAGGCCAAAGAAGATGAACGAACCGATCAGTCCAAACGGCAGCTGCCCGAGTGTCGCCGGATATGCCTGCTGCAGCGAAGTGATCAGCGTAAAAAGCTGGCTGTGCAGGGCGAACGGGAAGAAGATCGCCCCGAGCGAGATGATCAGGAAGCTGTCAGCCTGCCGGGGAGCTTCAATGTCCCAGAGTTCCTGGGGTGCCATCCGTATGTTGAGATGAATTGCATGTTTGTTGCAGCTTTTGATGCAGGAGCCGCAGATAATGCAATCCTTGTTGTTGTCCACCATGAACGGATGCCTGAACATCGGGCAGCCGCTTTGATCCGGCATGCCGGTATAGCAGGCATGGTCCTCGCAGCGGTTCAGGCAGAGATGCCGATTCGAGCGAAGTTCCAGGATGGACGGCATTGCAAAAATCGCGTTGATCGCGCCGAGCGGGCAGAGATAGCGGCACCATGCCCGCCGTGAAAAAAAGACACTGAAAAGTATTGAGCCGATGGTGATGGCTATGATAATCCAGCCGGTAAGCATCGGGCTCTCGTAGGCGTTCCAGACAATTTCAACCCAGAGAACAATGATGCACAGTGCCGACATGATCCAGCCGGAATAAACCTTTATGATCTCCGGGGTCTTGCGTGTCGGCTTTAGAACCGACTGCAGGAGGGTGCCGGGAACGGCCAGGGTGCAGACGGAACACCAGGTTCGGGCCATAAAGAAAAAGGAAAAGAAAAGCACCGGCCAGCCGATCGACCAGCTCAGGGTTATGCCGATATTTTTTTCAGGATCTTCAGGGCCGAAAAAAAGTGTGATAACAGCTGCCAGCAGGACCGTTCCGACCACGGCGCGGGGCAGGACCGGATAAAGCCGGCTCTCCAGTACCGTGCGTATCCAGGGTACCCTCAGGAGATTGAACTCCCATTTGCCTTCGCTCTTGGGAAGACCGAGCAGGATGTGTTCGCTGAGAATCTCATCATCCCGCGCAAGCATCACCGCCCGTTGAATAACTGCTGAAAGCTCTGTGAGGTTACCGGGCCAGTCATAGTTCATCAGCACGCCAAGCGTACCCGGGGAGACGCTGTGGATATTCTTGCCGTATTCGCGGCTGAAACGATGCAGGTAGAAATCAACCAGCTGCGGCAGGTCTCGCTTGTGAAACCTCAGGGCCGGCACGTGGAAGGCATTTGACTCGAGAACCTTCTCCAGCTGCCTGATGATTTTTTGCGTCTCCTTCAGCGTATCAATGGAATCATTGCTGATAAAGATAAGGCGCGCTTCCAGGGCAAGGAGCCGCGTTTCTCCAATCCTGGTATAGGCGCGTGTTTCTATGGCGTCGGCTATTTTCTTCTGGATCGGCAGGGGAATCCGGTCCAGATGGTGGAGCGCCACGGTCCCCCGGGAAAACTGTTCAAGGACACCCGTCTGCCGAATCTGGGAAAAAGGAAACGGATCGTTTTTTTCCCCGAAGAGCTTGCGCGCCAGCTCCTCACTGCTGAAATCTCTTGCATCAATTTCGATATACGGTCCCTGGGCATGGCTGCTCTGGAGGTGAATCTGTTTGGCCAGCAGCCGTCGACCGGTGCCAGGCTCCCCGGTCAGCAGGACAGGACGGTCATCAGCCGAAAATTTTTCAAGGGCCGTCTGGATTTCCCTGGCCGTCTGGGAACGCATCACCTTGTCTTTCTGACCGTCAATCTCATCATCGACGCTCTGGCGCTCTGACAGCGGCATCATGTCAACCAGCCTGATCTCCTTCTTTGTCGAGATATCACAGGCAAGAACACTCGCTGCATGATCGTGAAACGATATTCTCAGCCGCTCTGCAAGGGCGCACTCGATTCGCTCCTGGACCAGGCGGTTCTGCTTGAGGAGCTGGTAAAAATAGACATCCGCAAGGCAGATCAGCACGACATCGCAGAGCGCTCGTATCGTCAGGGACTGCGGTTTCCTGGTCAGCAGCGAGGTCTCACCGAAATGACCGCCGGGACCGACACGGCCGACAATTGAAAGCGCCCCGTCCTCGCCCTGCAGCGTGAGCTCCACCTCCCCTGCTGCAACAATATAGAAGGCATCCGCCTGATCACCACGGCGATGAATGAAATCGCCTTGGGCGACATGCCGCACCCGCACATTTGCGCTGATTTCGGCAAGCTGATCGGCGTCAATATCCCTGAATAGCAACGACTGATGCAGATTCTGCTGGATGGCTTCCGGTTTCATCAACTAACAATCATTACCTGTTTTTTCCTAGGCTGCACAGACCATCAGCCATTCCCTGTCAGCAGATGTTTCCTGAGAACGTCCGCGAGAAGCGGTGCCACTGAATAGACCTCAAGGAGCTGGCCGTCAGAGCAGGCGCCGGGGTAGGTATCCGAACCGATCACCTTCTTGACACCACTTCTGGTAAACCGTTCCCTGGAATCGCCGGCAAGCACAAGGTGCGTCGCCACAACATAGACAGCAACCGCTCCGGCATCCAGGCAACGCTGGGCTGTCTGGATGATCGACCCGCCGGTCCTGATCATATCGTCACAGACAATGGCTGTTTTGCCCCTGACGACACTTGAAACCTGGCTGACGATCGTCCTGTCGGTATCATAGCGATCCTTGTCGGCGGTGGTATGGGGGCAGTCAAGCAGGCTTGCCAGTCTCGCCACCCGCTTGGAAAATCCGTAATCCGGGGAGACAAGGACAAAATTATCAAACTTCATGCTGTTGATTTTCTCCACCACAAGTTCATCGGTCCAGACGTGTTTGGTGCTTATTTCACCCGCGTGGGCATGGAGCACCGCCTCGGAGTGCAGATCGACGAAGGCCACGAAGTTCGGGCGTGCCCGGAACAGCTGTCTGGTCCTGGTGATCCCTTTGGGAATCTCCTGGGAAAACGGTTTTGTCCGCTCCATCGTGGAATACCCCAGGTAGGGAACGACCACATTGATCGAGGCGGCGTTCCAGTACCTCCCGCCCTGGATGAGGTCAAGCGTCTCCTGGTGCGCTGAATCGTCAGATGTCGCACCAACGATAATGAGATGTTTCCCCGAGAGATCAGCAGGAAACGCATGGTAGTACTCGCCGTCGGCAAAACGTTTACGTATCATCTCGGAAAATGAAACACCAAGGTTTCGCGCTATTTTCCGGGCAAGCGGCGTAGACACCTCGTTTGCCACCAGTAAAAGATCCCGCTGTATTTCCATCCCGCTCCTCCCGTCCGTGCAGAAACCGGCCTTATTACCTACAAGGCTGCTGCAATTGCATCACCCATTGCGGAGGTAGAGACTGCACGGGATTTATCCCGGGCAATATCCGCCGTACAGATTTCTTTTTCAAGCGTCGCTTCCACTGCCCTGTCAATGGCGTCCGCGGCCTCATCGAGGCCAAAGCTGTAGCGCAGCATCATCGAGGCAGACAGTATCTGGGCCACCGGATTGGCAATATTCTGTCCGGCGATATCAGGAGCTGACCCACCGGCTGGTTCGTAGAGCCCGAATTTATTACTGTTCAGGCTGGCCGAGGCGAGCAACCCCATGGAGCCGGTGAGCATCGCCGCCTCGTCGGAGATAATGTCTCCGAACATATTTCCGCAGAGCATGACATCGAACTGCCGTGGATCTCGAACAAGCTGCATCGTAGCATTGTCAACATAGAGGTGGTTGAGTTCCACATCGGGGTAGTCCGCCGCAATCTCAACCACGACCTCCCGCCACAACACCATCGTCGTCAGTACGTTGGCCTTGTCTATCGAGGTGACCTTCTTTCTCCTCAGGCGGGCTGCCTCAAAGGCCATGCGGGCAATACGTTCTATCTCGGGACGCCTGTAGATCATGGTATCGTAGGCATATTCATCCGTGCCTGTTCCCTCGCGGCCTTTCGGGGTACCGAAATAAATTCCGGAGGTGAGTTCCCTGATGACCAGGATATCAAAACCGTCGCCGACAATATCCGGCCGCAACGGGCAGGCACCGGTGAGCGATTTAAAAACCTTTGCCGGCCGCAGATTGCAAAAAAGATCAAAATGCTTGCGCAGCGGCAGCAGTGCTGCCCGTTCCGGCTGTTTCTCCGGCGGCAGGCGTTCCCATTTCGGCCCTCCCACTGAGCCAAACAGGATCGCATCGCTCTGCTCACAAAGCGCGAGCGTGTCGTCGGGTAGCGCTGTGCCGTGATTGTCGATGGCCACACCTCCGACATCTGCTGCTGAGAAGTTCAAGGCAACACCAAATGTATGCCGGGCCGCATCCAGCACCTTCAGCGCCTCCTTCATTACCTCAGGACCGATTCCGTCTCCGGCCAGGACTGCAACACTCTTCATTGTTTCACCCTTTATCTATGATTACTGATTAAAATCCCAATTAAACCGCCGTCCGTCATGGCCCGGTAAAACTCAACAGAGCCCGGGACGCTCCGGAATACGGGAGCTGGTATTCACAGATCCCGGTAAGCTGCCAGCGCTCATTTTCATCGAGACAACCACCACCATCCTCACGGAACCCCGGTCCTTTCATGCAGATTACGCGCGTGCCTCTGTGACGAAAACGCTCACACATTGTCAGAAAATCCGGAATATCCGAGACCGCCCTGCTGACAATGCAGTTAAACCGCGATTCTTCTTCAAGCGCAACCCCTTCTTCAAGCCTGCAGGGCTGGACGGTTATCCCCTCAAGACCACAGCCCCGGATGACATGTCTTAGGAACGAAACCCGTTTCAGGCGCGGTTCCACGAGGCTCACCGGGAGCATGGGCCGTACCGTCTTACACACCAGCCCGGGAAAGCCGGCACCACTGCCGATATCAAGCAGGTAATCCTGTTTTTCATCAAGCAGCATCAGCAGAGCCAGGGAATCGATAAAGTGACTTTCAACGATGACCTGGTCTGCGGTATCCCTGGCTATGAGATTCATTTTCTGACTCCAGCGCTTGAGCTCCTGGAAATAAAAAAAGAGGTTCTTGAGCGCAGCATCATCGAGATCGATCCCGAAGCCGCGGCTTCCGCGGCGGAGGAGCTCCGTAAACGCCAGGTATCCTATTTCTGGTTCAGGCACCACCGCGTCACGGAGTAAGCCGGCAGGTTACTGAGGCTTCATGGGCGGTCAACCCTTCAAGCCGGGCAAGGGCCCTGATATGATCGGCGTCCTGCTGCAGCGCTGCGGCAGAATAACTGATGATGGAACTTTTCTTCAGAAAGGTTTCCACGCCAAGCGCCGAGGCGAAACGGGCCGTCCCCATCGTCGGCAGGACGTGGTTCGGACCGGCAAGGTAGTCACCGGCAGCTTCCGGAGTGTACCTTCCCAAGAAAATTGCCCCTGCATGCCTGATCTGCGGAATCTGTGACCAGGGATCAGCAATCATCAGTTCCAGATGCTCAACAGCAATCTCATTTACCAGGTCAACAGCCTCTTCAATGGTCTGGGCAATCAATACCTGACCTCGCGCCGTCAGCGACTGCCGGGCAATATCCTTCCTGCTCAATCCGGCCAGCTGCAGCTCAAGCTGTTTCACTATTGCAGCCGGCTGGCTGCTGTCCGTGGTAATCACGAGCGCCAGAGCCTGGGGATCATGCTCGGCCTGGGCCAGCATGTCTGCTGCGATGTGGATGGGATCGGCCGTATCATCTGCAACAATGAGCACCTCCGACGGACCGGCGATCATGTCGATCCTGACCATACCGGACACCTGCCGTTTTGCCTCTGTTACATACTGATTTCCCGGTCCGACAATAACATCAACGGCAGGGATCGACTCAGTACCGAAGGCCAATGCCGCAATCGCCCAGGCAGAACCGGCCCGGTAGATTTCGGTAATACCGATTTCCTGCGCTGCGACCAGCAGGTAAGGACTGACACTGCCGTCTTCAGCGGGCGGGGTCATCATTACACGCTGAGCAACCCCGGCTATTCCCGCCGGGATTCCGTTCATCAGTACCGAAGAGACCAGCGGAGTCGCCCCCCCCTGTCCACCCGGCACATAGAGACCGGCACGATCTACCGGCCGCACAAGACGACCGACGATGGTACCGTTTTCCCGGGTCTGCAGCCAGGAATCCTCCATCTCCCGTTGATGAAATGTCTGGATCCTGTCAATGGCAACTTCGAGCGTTTCCAGAAATGCGCTGTCAACACGTTCGTAGGCCTGCTTGAGCTCTGCTGCTGAAAGAGCAAGCGGCTGTACCAATCCGGGCGCGTCAAATTTCCTGGTATATTTTATGACCGCAGCATCCCCCTGGCTGCGGACATCGGCAAGAATCTCTGCAACACTGGTCGTAACCGCTTCGCCAGAAGACTGGAAACGGCCAAGCAGCTTTTTGATGACCTGCTCACCAGACGAACTCTTTGCTTCAACGGGGGTGATAATCATATCTGTACCATCAGTTGTTTTCGTTTTTCATGACAGCCCCGCCAGGGGGAGTGCCAATAGACAGCGGGCTATTATACGTCATTTTGTCGGTATTAGAAAGCAGAACAAAAAAACCTTGCTGCAAAGCGACTGGCATAACTTTTTTTGCTTTTATCTTTGAAGTTGGATGAAAAGACAATATAGTTATTAACTGCTTGGAAATAAAAATTTTCCTCGTGCGCGTACTGACCTGGCAGAAACGCCGGCAACGGGATGGTTCTGCAGATAACAGCATTATTGATGATGATTCAGCTCTATTGAGCGTCATCTCATAGAGATATGGACACCGCATATGAAATTCGAGCCAAAGTGGATTGCCTGGGAGACAACAAGACGCTGCAATCTCAAGTGCGTCCATTGCCGGTCGTCTTCTGAACTTGAGATAGAAGGGCATCCCGATTTTTCTTTCGAGCAGGCCACTGCGATCATAGATGATATTGCCTCGTACGCCAGTCCTGTGCTTGTCTTGTCAGGAGGCGAGCCGCTGCTCAGAGAAGATATTTTTGATATCGCCCGCTATGGAAGTGATAAAGGGTTGCGGATGTGCCTGGCGACCAACGGCACCCTGGTAACTGCCGCTACCTGCCGGGAAATCAAAAATTCAGATATCAGGATGGTATCGCTGAGCCTCGACGGCGCCCGGGCAGAAACCCACGATGATTTCCGCAACCAGGAAGGCGCCTTCGCCGGAACAATGAAAGCGATTGAGCTGTTCAACAAAAACAACATACCCTTTCTGATCAACTCCTCGTTTACCGTTCGCAACCAGAAGGAAATTCCCCAGATTTATCAACTGGTGAAGAAACTGGGAGCGACCGCCTGGTATATGTTCATGATCGTGCCGACCGGACGGGGCGAAGATGTGCTTGATGAACTGATTCCTGAAAAACTCTACGATGAAATCCTCGAGTGGCACTACGAGGTGGAAAAAGAAGAAAACGAGTTGCTGATGCGGCCGACCTGCGCCCCTCATTATTACAGGATCGTCAGACAGAAGGCCCGGGAGGAGGGCACGCGTTTCAAACGCAGAAACCTCAACTTCTCAACCGGCGGCTCCAAGGGTTGTCTTGCCGGTCAGCTCATCTGTCTCATCGATGTTGACGGCGAGGTCCTGCCCTGCAGCTATTTTCCCAAATCAGCCGGCAATATCCACCAGCTGCCATTCAGGGATATCTGGGAGAAATCCGAACTTTTCCTCAGTCTCCGGGATTTCAAGAGTTACAAGGACAACTGCGGCCGCTGTGAATATATCAACGTCTGCGGAGGCTGCAGGGCCCGCGCCCACGCGATGACCGGCGACTATCTCGCCCAGGAACCACTGTGCAGTTATATTCCTCAACGTCTGCAAGAATAACAAAACACTATCCATTAGGCGACGATCATGAACGACACATTTCTCAGGGCCTGTAGGGGTGAGCCAACCGACTATACTCCCATCTGGATGATGCGCCAGGCCGGACGATACCTTCCCCAGTATCAGAAAGTAAGGGGTAAGGTTGGTTTTCTCGAATTGTGCAAGTCACCGGAGCTCTGCGTTGAGGTTACGCTGCAGCCTATTGATATTTTTGGCATGGATGCGGCAATTCTTTTCTCCGATATCCTGATACCGATGGAAGCCATGGGACTAGCCCTGGAGTTTCACGAGGGCCGCGGCCCGGTTTTCCCGAATGTCGTCCGCGACAGGGATGCGCTCGACAGACTTATCGTCCCTGATTCCGAGGAAGCAATGGGGTTTGTCATGGAGACCATCAGGTTGCTGAGAAAGGAGTTAAAGGTTCCGCTCATCGGCTTTGCAGGCGCCCCGTTCACCTGTGCCACCTACCTGATCGAAGGGGGTTCGTCGAAGGTGTTCTGGGAAACAAAGAAGATGATGTTTACCGCCCCCGAGCTTTTTCACGGCCTGATGGAGAAGATTACCCAATGCACCATAGGCTATCTGCTCGCCCAGGCGCGGGCGGGCGCCCAGGCACTGCAGCTTTTTGACTCCTGGGCCGGTATCCTGGCACCGACCGACTTCAAGGAATATTCACTCCCCTATGTCGAGAGGATTATAGAAGCGTTGCAGCCAACCGGCCTGCCTGTCATATATTTTGCCAATAACGGCGCAACACTGCTTGACTATTCAGCGCGCTGCGGTGCCGATGTCATCGGCCTTGACTGGCGTATTAATATCGGCGATGCAATCAAGCGGGTGGGCAACAAAGCCGTCCAGGGGAACATTGATCCATTTGCGCTGCTGCTGCCCAAAGAAAAACTGAGACAGCGCATCAAAAATCTGCTTGAAGACGCGCGCGATGCCAAAGGCCATATTTTCAACCTCGGACACGGGATTCACCAGTTCACTCCCCCCGAGCAGGCAAAAATTGCCGTAGACGCGGTCCACGAGTTGAGCAGGCGCTGAGCGCTGTCCGGGAAACATGAAGGCAATTATTCCAAGTACACAGAAATGCCTTGAATTAATAGATCGCTATGGAATGCTCGACAACATCAGGCAGCATTCGTTCGTTGTTGCCAGGGTTGCCGAAACAATAGTCAGCAATCTTGTTTCAGAGGCCGGTAGCCGGATTTTACCCCCTGACCCGGAGCTGGTCCGGGCAGGTGCCCTGCTTCACGATATAGCGAAAACCAGATGTCTTGACGGCAGCTGCCGGCATGCCGAGGAGGGGCAGCAAATCTGTATTGACAACGGTTACCCCGAGGTTGGGACGATTGTCGGTGAGCATGTCATCCTGAAATCGTTCAGACCAGAAAGATACCAGCAGGGAAACTTTGAAGCGCGTGAAATCGTTTATTATTCGGACAAACGGGTGAAACACACCGCAATTGTCCCCCTGGAAGACCGGCTCGATTATATTGTCGACAGGTATGGGGACGGCAGCAGTTTTATAGAAAATAGAATAAGAGAAAATTTTCAGCATTGCCTCACCCTGGAAAAATATCTGTTTGCCTTTCTCCCCTTTGCTCCCGAAGACCTGGGCAACCTGGTTTCTCCGCGACCTTTCAGCTGAATGCTGCCATGGCCGAAAACACCCCGCGCTGACATGCACCCTGCTCAGGCATAGTGCGATCAGCGGCTATTCATTCAACGCCATCATCATGCCGGTTCTCCAACGCCCCGATTACCGTCCCCCATTCCCGTTCAGCAGCGGTCACATTCAGACAATATTCCCGACCCTTTTCAGGAAAACACCGCAGCTCAGCCCCAGCCGCAAAAGAATAGAAACCAGTGACGGCGATTTTCTCGATATTGACCATCATTTCAGTGCAACCGGCAGAACGGCCGGGCTGGCAATCGTCAGCCATGGCCTGGAAGGCCATTCCCGCAAGAAATACCCGCTGGGGATGGCGCGCTGCCTGACCGAGTACGGCTGGGATGTTGTCTGCCTGAATTTTCGCGGCTGCTCGGGAGAACCGAATCGCCTGCCCCGGCTTTACCACTCAGGGGTAACTGACGATCTCCACGCGATACTGCGTTATTGTCTGAGCCAGAAAGGTTATCAGGATGTTGTACTGATCGGTTTCAGTATGGGTGGCAACCAGACATTAAAATATCTTGGAGAAAATCCCGGGATTGTACCCTCCCAGGTGCGGGCTGCAGTAGTCTTCTCCGTTCCCTGCATGCTTGCCGATTCGGTAGCGGTCATGAATTCCTGGCAAAACTCGGTATACATGCGCTACTTCCTGAGAAGCCTGAGTGAAAAGATTCGTCTCAAGGCCGACATGTTTCCAGGTCTGATTGATACAACGGGCATTGACAGGATACGGACGTTTGCTCCGTTTGACGACAGGTTTACCGCCCCGCTCCACGGTTTCAGGAATGCGGCTGACTATTACCGGAAGTGCTCATCCCGGCAGTTTCTCCCGGCCATACAGCTGCCCTGTCTGATGGTCCAGGCCGTTGACGACCCGTTCCTGTCTCCGTCATGTTTTCCTCTGTCCGAGGCCGAAAAAAACCCATACCTCAGTCTTGAGATAACGGAATACGGCGGCCATGCCGGTTTCTGGGGAGGGTGGCGGAAAGAACACTACTGGTCGGAATACCGGGTCATCCGCTTCCTGAATCATCTGGGTCTTTAGGCAATCGTTCTGAGAGGCTCAGCATTTCTCCACCGGCCGGCGTTCGGGAACATAGGTATGCTCGATCTCTCCACGGTTCCATGCCTCTGAGACATAGAGGCTGCAGTAACAGCTGCCATATTCCTCGACATCGGGTTTCCGGTAAACACAGGGACAGATGATGTCCCGGTCTGCATCCCTGTCCTCCTTGGCCAGGCGACATGGACAGCACATATAGCCGTAGCGCTCCCGGTTGACCAGCAGGCTGTTCAGCAGGAACATGGTCGACTCCCTATCCCGGTTGAAGTAATACCCCTGGCGCTCGTTAATTTTCTTTAACTGTTCATAGAGTTGATCAGCGTCCATATTTCAGCCCAAGCTCGTCCATTAATACATCTTTTTGAAAACCGACAATGGCCTTGTTCCCGATGAAGGTGACAGGAAACGCTTTTTTCTCGTTGTACGGGGCCATCTCCGCAAACAGCTTATCGCGCTCATCCTTGAACATCAGATCCACATCGACAGACTCAAATTCAACATTATGGGTGATCAGCCAGTCTTTCAGCGCCTTGCACTGAAGACAGGTGGTAATTACCAGTAATTTTACGCTCGGTTTCGGCACATCTTCACTCCTTTATGATAATGTTTCCCGGCTCCATACGGCCAAGTGATACCAAATCTCTCCGGAAGTTTCTAGCTCAACCTGCCGCTGAGAAGTTTTTTCTGCCCCGGCCTTCTCAAGAGGCTGGTCGTTCCGACAGCGATCAGCAAACCAGCCGGCGTCCGGTGGTACTGGCCGTTTCGAAACCAGAGTGGCCGTTTTCGTGATTAGATGCTACAATGGGCCGATATTGTTTATATTCATGTAGAAACCACGACAAGAACGGTAGTGTCGACAACAACGAGACCCTCAGGAAAAACCATGAAAAACCTCATTTTCTCTCTTTCCGTTACGCTTTTGGCGGGCATCTTCTCCCTGCCCGCATATGGAAATCTCCTTGATATCTATGTCTCGATCCCCCCCCAGAAATGGCTGGCGGAGCAGATTGCAGGCGATCGTGCAACCATATCTATCCTGCTTGAAAAATCCCAGGACCCGCACACATTTGAACCCACGCCCCGCAAGATTGCAGGTTTATCGGAGGCAAAGCTCTATTTTACCATCGGAATGAGCTTTGAAAGACATCTCACAAAAAAACTGGAGCAGGCAGACAGCGGCCTGGACATTGTTGATTCCAGTCAGGGCATAGCCAGGCGTGCCGTTGAGGGCCACGATCATGCTCAATCCGCGGAAGAACACGCCTCTTCCGCTGGTGGTCCCGATCCCCATATATGGCTGTCACCTGTCAACCTTATTGCTATTGCCAGGAATATGACGGATTCAATGGCTGCAGCGGACACCGCCAACCGCGATTTCTATGTACAGAACCTCTCTGTTCTGGAGCGACAGCTCCATGATCTCCACGAGAAAATCAAGGCAAAACTGGCCGGATACAAAGATGGTCGATTCTTTGTCTTTCACCCGGCCTTCGGTTATTTTGCCGATGCCTATGACCTCCACCAGGTGGCCGTCGAAATCGAGGGGAAATCACCATCACCCAAGCAGCTCTTCAAAATTGTCTCGCAGGCTCGCTCGGAAAACATACGGGTGCTCTTTATCCAGCCCCAGTTTGATCCCAACAGTGCCAAAGCCGTCGCCCAGGCGATCGACGGCAGGGTAGTCGCCCTGGACCCCCTTGCAGAGAACGTCATCGTCAATATAGAGACAATGGCCGATGCCATTGTGGATTCCCTGGGTAACAGAAAGAATCAGTAAGGCCCTGCAGGCTTCGGCCAGTCGGTAGTAAATCCGGCATCCTGGAGAATGGCGATGCCCTGCTGCATGAAGTTGCCGACCGAGGAGACACCGTGTGAATCATCGCCGGGAGCAATCCTGATACCATACTCTTTTACCAGTTCCAGGATAGAGCGGGTTATATATGGCTCCTCCGCTCCCTTTGCCAGTGCACGAAGATTAAAATCCAGTATCAGGTCATGTTTTTTTACCAGTTCCAGGTTGCGCCTGACCCTTGACCATATCGACGGTTTCTCCAGCCGACGGCGATAATCCGTGTCAAAAATCCTGATCAGGTCAAAATGGCCGACAACTGCCGGGCGCAGCAGTGATATCATTTCATACTGAATATCAAAATAGCTCTGATAAAGCAGATCGATTCCTCCGGCGGCCTCAGCTGCCCGCTGGTACATTTCAGCGGAATGGTCAAAATTCATATCGTTGACGAAGTGAACTGAACCAACGAGATAATCCGGCGAAAAGGTGTCAACCAGGTGTGGAACAAACTGTTCATAGCCGCTGTAGGTTTCGATCTCAATTGCAGTGAACAGTGTTATCTCTTCCCTGTATTTCTGCTGCAAGCGCCGGCACTCCTTGACATAGCGGCCAAATCTCTGAAACAGAGAATCAGGGGTCAGGCCGGCTTCCTTCTCGTCCCGGTAACGCAGTTCAGCGCTGCTGGCCGGGGCATGTTCGGTTATCCCGACCCAGCGAAAATTCTTTTGTATATAGGTTTGGATAATCTCTTCAAGAGAATCTGTTGCATGGTTACAGAACTGGCCACTATGCCCCCCGTGCACAGAAACATACGCTGGTGCTGACATAAAAAACCTCACAGAAAAAGAAACAAACAGAGTCGCCGTACAGCAGGCTACTATACAGCAGACGGCGTTAAACGCAAGCCGGCTTCGGCAGTTAGGTGCCGGGCGCTGATGCTGCCCCGTTGGCGCCGGTGATTGGCGCCCTGAACGGGATACGTGGCTGCAGTACTGAGCTCTCCGTTCAGCACATCAACGATCTCTGCCGAGGCATAGAGAAGCGTGGGTGGAGGGCTCAAATGTCTTTGGCCGTGTTGTTCGGTTGGGGAAAAAGTGGCGATGTTTACAGTAGGGGGCTCATCCGGGGAAAGCGAATTTTTGGCGCTGAGCGGGGAAAATCCGCGGAGGGTATCGCTTCCAGACGCTGCTCTTCGGCCTGATCACCGCTACACAGCGGCTGACAGACAGGCCGTCCATGGCCTGCCGCCAGTTGCGGACTTCCTGTCCGCAACCCTCCGGGCCTGTTGCAGTTCCGCGGCGGGCCTCCGCGATGCGTCTTCCAGCAATGCCCCCCGCTTTCTTGGTTGCAGATACGTACACTTCACCCGGATAAACCCAGAAAGGCTTGAACACAGGCACGGGTGCGCGCCGACGGAGGGTGCACACCCGTGTATTTCGCTCTTACCGTATCATCACACGGATACAAACGGCTTCAGTTTGTCGAGAACTTTTGGGCCGATCCCCTTGATGTTCAGCAAATCATCCACCGACCTGAAAGGACCATTTGCCTTGCGGTAGTCATATATCCGGGTTGCGGTTTTCGGGCCGACGCCGGGAAGCGTTGTCAGCATCTCTTCATCGGCGCTGTTAATGTCTATCTTTCCGGCAATAAGTGAACCACTGGCAGCCTGGCCGACGCTGTCTGCTGCCGTCTTCTGGGCCGCAAAACCGGTGTTGAGAGAGACAACCATCAGGATAAGGCAGCAAAGCGAGGTGATTACATTCATTTTTCTCATGGCAATGATCTCCTTTTTTAGGATTCGTTCTGATAAGACTGCAGGTTTCATTCATCATCTTATTGGCCAATAAGAACGTATGACTCCCACCTTATCAGACGACCCTGACATTTTTCTGACAACATCGCCAAAATAGTATTTTTTTTACGGCACTTGAGAAATAAAATCATTTAATCAATGGGTTAACATCGTCACAAAAATCAGGACCGGTGATTGGGGGAGACAGGGATGTGAGCGAAGCAGCCGTGCAGACCGGTCGAGGAGGAGATGCGGTGCGGGGAACAATCAGAGCCTGATCTCGAACCGTTTAATTTTCTTCAACAGCCCCTGCCTGGTAATTTTGAGTATGTCGGCAGCTTTTGATTTGTTGCCGTTTGTCTGAGAGAGGGCTTTTTTGATAAGATCAACTTCGAGACGTTTCGTCTGGGCGGGAATTGAGAGATCGTGGTAATCCGTTTCTCGTCGCCGCTTGCTGCTGTTGGTAAAAAAAGAATACAGCTCACGGGAACAGCGATCCGGCACGATAATCTGTCCATTCTCCGTCAAGGCCACGAGCCGTTCGACTTCCTTGAGCAGCTGCCTGACGTTTCCGGGCCAGGGATAGCTCTCAAACAAACCAATCACCTCAGAGGAAAAACCGGCCACCTGCTTTGAAAAACGTTCGTTCGTCTGCTGCAGAAAATTTTGGGCCAGCGGCAGAATATCTTCTTTTCTTTCACGAAGCGGAGGGATGACAATCTCTACAGAAAACAGTCGGAAAAAAAGATCTTCCCTGAATCGACCCTCCTTGATTTCCAGGCCAAGATCTCGATTCGATGCACTGATCAGCCGCAGATCGTAGTCAATTGTCTTGTTACTCCCCAGCCGGCTGCCTTCCCCCTCCTGAATAGCCCGCAGGATTTTCGGCTGGATCATCAGTGGCATCTCTCCTATCTCATCGAGGAAGAGTGTTCCTCCTTCTGCGCTCTCGAAGAGGCCGCGCCGTGACCTGTCCGCACCGGTGAAAGCCCCTCTTTCATGGCCGAAGAATTCGCTCTCCACGAGGCTTTCGGGAATACAGGCGCAGTTTACCGGCACAAACGCTTTGTCACCCCGGTCACCGCGTTCATGAATCATCTGGGCAATGAGTTCCTTGCCGGTACCGTTTTCCCCCTGGATCAGGACATTTACCGGGGTGCTGCTGATGACGTTTACCAGATCGATGACTTCCCGCATTGCAGGGCTCTCTGCAACCAGGACAACACCTGCGACCGTTTCCTGTTCAAAACGGTCAACTTCCTTGCCGATTGACGATGCCAGGGTCAGGATTTCCTGATTCAATACCACTGATTCGATGGAAAGAGAGAGAAAATGAGCAATCTCGTCAAGACGCTTGAGATCAGCGACTTCAAAATTTTCATTATCCAGTTTGTTTAAAAGCTGTATAGCCCCGATAATAGGTTTTCCCGACATGGCCCTGATTGGCGAGCAGATCAGGTTTCGACTGGTAAAGCCGGTTTTCTCTGCCAGTTCGGCATGATACCCCGTTAGGCCGGCCAGCTCATTTTCAATCCGGCTCTTGCCCGTCCGTATCACCTGGCCGACAACACTGCCCTCAAGCGGCGGCTCTATCTGCACTTCCTCAAGGCCGGTTCCAAAGATCGAACCGATTTTGTTTTCATCCTGTTCCATGATAAAAATCGTGCAGCGCTCCGTACGCATGAGCTCAGGCAGAATCCTTGAATAAAAGGTGATAAATGACCGATAATCGTCGACCGTCCAGGCACCGGAAACCTGAACAAGTTTGTTTTTGAGAAGTATCAGGTGCTTCTTTGAAAAACGTTGTGGTGCCGAATTATTTTTCATGGGGAAACGGAATTACCACTCGAGCTTTTGTTTAGATATCAGGAGACTGCTCTATCGTGCCTGCCGGTATGAACACTTTGTTTACAAATGATACACCCGGGAAAAAACTTTGTCAAAATTTCACCACGGTATCGACCATCCCGATTTCAACAGCAGAAAGAATCACGCCCAGCAGGGACATCGGGGACGTAAACGATGTTGACGTCCGAACCAATGGCAGCCCGCTCATAAACAGTGACCTTCTATTCCTGGCACCTGTTTTCAGTTCAGCACCATTCCAGCCTATCTTAAAAATGCGCTTAAACAGGAAGATGGAGATTATCTGGCCGTGGTTTTGCTCGTCATCAAGACCACTGGCATGAATGGTGCAATGGAAAACATGCCCGGATGCTCAGCCGCAAACGGGCAACAACAGATAACGCTTCGACATATTTTTGATCGAAAAGCTGTAACCTGACACTTCGGTCGGGTTACGATAATCCCCCCGGGGACGTGAAGCGCGATTGGTTCATCAGCTGTCAGTGATTGTATGCCGTCTGTAACTACCTGTTAGCGGGTAATATGAATTAATCCAACCTTACCGCCTGTATCTGAGAGCGCTTCACGTCCCCATCCTTTTTTCAGCCACGCTGTGTTTCAGATAAGAAATAGAGTAATCCTGCTCGAGACAGCAGGCTCACGAAGAACAGGCACTGGTGGTTATGCATCGCTATAATTTCTCTGGGTCAGCTGTGAAATGAGCTGAGCGGGCAGGCTGGCAGCGCTTGTCAGCAACGGAAGCGACACCCTTGCATCACCACCGGGAGCGGGGAAAAACAAGCAAGCCCTACGCTGATTCATCTGGCTCACCCTGGTTATCGACTTTTACGCTATTGCTGCCGGAAACGACCGTGCCCCGAGAGCGAAACAGAATTTCAAGCTCCAGCAACTCGTCATCGATCTCTTCTTCAACAGATTCCGGTGTGTGTTCTGATTCGCCGTACCATTCCTCTCTTAATTTCGCCAGGATATCCCGAGCCACGTGCCACCTCTTTATGTATGATGTACCATTTGCATGTTTCTCTGCGAGTATATTTGCTAACCAGCATATAATAAAACAAAGACAATTGCTGTCCAGACGCTGAACTGCCGGACCGGCCTTAAAACAGCAGAACAGCACATTTTACGTTGTGCAGGACAAAATTGGCTACTGAGCCGAAAAGGACATCTCTGATCTGTCCTCCGCCTTCATGACGGCCGATGACAAGAAGATCATACTCATCTTCATTGGCAATGTCGGTGATCACCTCCCGGGGAGAGCCGGTTTTCAATATCGTTGCTGGTTCAAACCCCGCTTCGGTAAGCTGCTCGCGGTATTTGGCGAGAAGTCCCCGTCCGGCCCTCTGGGCGTTTTCTTTGACCATTTCAACCTGAAAATCAGGAATCATTCTGTAGGCAAGCTGCTCCTTGTTGATTACGTAGAGCAGGGTCAGCTGTCTGGGGAATCTGCTTTTTGAGGCGATGATTGCATCGACAGTGGCGTGAGCTGTGGGCGAATCATTCACCGGTACAAGAATTTTTGGTTCCATAGCAAGACGGTGCCTCCTGACCAATGCTTAACTTAATGAGCTTTATTTTCATAACCTTTTAACCGTACACCAATCTCGGCAGAAGAAGCACCAGCCCCGGCCAGAACGTCAGCAGCAGAAGAATTGCCATCTGGATGAGCAAAAACGGTACGACCGCCTTGGAGACATAGACAATATTCCGATCCACGGTCGCCCCGGTAATATAGAGACTCACACCAAGCGGCGGCGTACAGTAGCCGATACCGAGATTAATCGTCATCAGCAACCCGAAATGCATGGTGTCGATGCCGAATTTGGCCAGGAGCGGCAGAAATATCGGGGTGAGAATAAGGGTTGCCGAAATAATATCCATGAACATGCCGATGATCAACAGCAGGATATTTACCGACAGCAGGAACACCCATGGTGAGGAGATGTTTTCAACCACGACCGAGGCGATCTTCCCGGGAATCTGCTCGAAGGTCAGATACTCGCCGAAAACAGAGGCACCGGCAACAATGACAAGCAGGGTGGCAGAGGTGACCGCAGACGAGACAATTACTTTTTTGACGGAACTGAGCTTCATGTCCTTGTGGATGAAGATCTCGACGAAGAAAGCATAGAAACAGGCAACGACTGCAGCTTCGTTGGCGGTGAAAAGACCGGAATAGATGCCGCCGAAGATAAGAACAGGCAGAAACAGTGCCCAAACACTTTCCTTGAAGACCGCAAGCACCTCTGAAAAGGACGGCCGCGAGCGCCTGCTCATTCCCATTTTCCGGCAGAAGAAATAAGCATACAGGCTCATCGCGACCATGATGAGAAGACCGGGGATAAAGCCAGTAAGAAACAGTGCTTCCAGTTGGTCGTTGCTGACCATCGCATACAGTATCATGGCGATGGATGGCGGAATGATCACCCCGAGAATCGGAGCCGTTGTCATCAGTCCGACCGCAAAGCGCTCGTCATATTTGTTGGCGATGAGCGCCGGAATCATGAAGCCGCCGATGGCGACAACCGTAGCCACGGTAGAACCTGAAATCGCACCGAAGAAACCACATGCCAGCACACCGGCCATGGCAAGCCCGCCCGGCAGGAAACCGACGAGAACATTGGCCGTCTTGATGAGTTTCTCGACAATGGTGCCGGTGGTCATGATGTTCCCGCAGAGGACAAAGAACATGACCACGATCAGGGCAAACTTGTCCATGCTCCGGTAAAGCACTTCGATGACGATCTGGGGATCGATGCCCACAAGATACACAAGCCCGAACATGCCGGTAAAAAAGAGCGCCATGAAAACCGGAATCGTCGAGGCGAGGCAGCCGCTGAGGATCGCCAGTATCAGGAGATAACTGTTTTCCATTATTTACTCTTCTCCTGTAACAAACTTCTTGCCCGCCATATCCTCCCAGATGATAATCGAGGTCCGGATAAACATCATGCCCCCCCATTATCGGCAGCACAAGATAGAAGTACCACTCGGGGATGAGAAGTGTTGCGGTGCGGGCAAATTCATCCTGATACATCATTATGGTCATCTGGGAGCCGAGATAGACCATGATCCCGGCAAATGCCAGCACTCCCAGGTGAGAAATGATCGTGAGCGGCTTTTTCAGCACGGGGAGCATCTGCGGCAGCGCATCGATACGGATAAGGGAGCGGGACCTGACGGCGGCAATGCAGCCGATATAGGTAGAAAAGAAGATCACCTTGCGGACGACCTCATCAGACCAGTAAAGACTGAAATTGTCCGTTGTCTTTCGTAAAATGACATTGGCCATGGCCGTGAGAAGCGCGACACAGACAGCGGAGAACAATGACCACTCCTCGACAAACCGGAAAACCCGGTCAATTGATTTGATTGCTTTCTTGAACATCTCGGTGCCGTTGCAAAGAAAAAGGCCGAAGAGGGTTATCCTCAACGACCTTGGATGTTACTGGATAATGAATTAATCTGCTATTTTATTTACCAAGTTTTTCTCTTACCAGGGCAAGATATTCCGGTCCGATCTTCTCGCCCCACTTTTCGAGCACCGGTTCGGCGAGTTTTTTCAATTCCTCTATTTCCGAAGGGGGCAATTCAATGAATTCTACTCCCGCTTCCTTGGCGGCAGCAATCTGAACCTCATACTGTTTCCTGGTCAGCTCGCGGGTCGCAGCACTCTCCTCGGCAATGACCTCAAGAAAGACGGTCCGCAGGTCGTCCGGGAGTTTATCGAGCCAGCGCTTGTTGATCAGGTGCACAAAAAGTCCCTGGGCATAATTAAGCTCGGTAAAATATTTTGCTATGGTAAATTTTTTGGTGATATTGCAGACGATGGCCGTGTGATCCAGACCGTTGATCACACCGGTCTGCAATGCCTGAGGAACATCACCCCATGGCATAACGGTAAACTTCAATCCCCACGCCTTATAGGAATCGGTATTGACGGGTGCCTCTGCAATACGAAAATTAATACCTTTTGCATCGGAGATGGATTTTACCGGCGAAGTTGTTGCCCAGCCATAGGGGCCATAGCCGGTGAAATCTGCAACGACGATGCCACCCTGCTGTGCAGCAGTTGCAAACGGTTCCCACAACTCAGGATCGTTTCTGAAGGTATCAAGTTTATCAAAGGTATCCACCACGTATGGTAAATTTACGATGCCCAGCCTGTCAGCGACGTTTGCGGCGGCAACCGAGGAACTGAGCATACCCTGCACAGCGCCCATCTTCAATTTGCTGATAACGTCTTTTTCTCCGCCGAGTTGCAGAAGCGGTCGATAATCGACGTAAATGCGGCCGCCGCTCTTCTCCCAGACCTTATCCCGGATCCGGTATCCTGCAGCTACCCCTTCAATCACCGGATGAGATACATTGGACAGAAGATAGGTAAATTCGGCACCGCTTGGATCAAAATTCGGTTTCCAGGCAGCCAGTGGATCTTCTTTTTCCGCAGCACAAACAACTCCTGACAGACCTATCATCAGCAGCAACGCCAGCAAGAGCACCTTCTTCATCGTAAATCTCCTTTCAGCAGAATTCTTCGGGTAATGGGGTTATAGCCTCGGCAATTCAGTACTTGAACCTACACAAATTAGCCGGATACTTATTTTCACTTAACATAAATAAGAATTGCAGGCAATTAGTTTGGCTATAATAAGGTTTTTTGCTCCATTTTACCCGATTCGTATCTCCTGCTCGATACCATTTGTTCAGGCGGGCGGTGTCCGCGAGGAACAAAAAACGGATCATCCGGATTTAGCGTACTCACCTGCGACCGAGAAGGCGAAGACCATTGCTGGAGGATGCATCGCGCAGGCCCGTCGTGGCACCACATCAGGCCCGAAGGGTTGCGGGCAGGAGGTCCGCAACTGACAGCAGGCCATGGACGGCCTGTCTGTCAGCCGTGGTGGAACGGCGACAAGGCCGAAGGGCAGCATCCGGAAGCGATGTGCTTCGCCGGTTCCACCCCCTCAAAATCTGCAGAGTACGCTAAATCCGGATGATCCCAAAAAACAGGAAAACAACGCACGGTACAGCACCGTCCGCCCGACAAGGTCTGTGTCAGGCCTCGGCTGGCGCTTTGGGGTGCTGTCAGAGAAACAATTTGTAGGCAGGGTTCAGCGTCTCTTCTGTGTACCGGTAACCGAGCTCTTTGAGCCTCCGCTTCAATTCCCTCTCGTCGCCTTCCGACACTTCCAGGCCGACAAGAACCCTGCCGTAATCGCCACCCTGGGCACGATACTGAAAGAGCGAGATGTTGCGTTTTCCCCTGGTGGCATCCAGGAAGTCGGCCAGGGCTCCGGGCCGCTCGGGAAACCAGAAACGAAAGAGCCGCTCATTTTTCACCGTTGCGGACCTGCCGCCCACCATGTACCTGATATGGGTCTTGGCGAGTTCATCGTCAGTGAGGTCAAGGCAGGAAAAGCCCCCCTGCAGCAGTTCATCACTGAACCGGCGCCGGTCTTCTTCATCCCTTATGCCAATGCCGACAAAGATATGCGCCTGGTCCCTGGCGGAGAGCCGGTAGTTAAACTCGGTGATATTCCTGCCACCGACATAAGCATGGCAGAAGCGCTTCAGGCTTCCCGGCTCTTCAGGAATCGTGACCGCGAACAAGGCCTCCTGCTTCTCGCCGATTCTGGTCCGTTCCGCAACATATCTCAGTCGTTCAAAGTTCATGTTGGCGCCGGAATTGACCGCGACAAGGGTTTCGCCGGTACACCTGTTTCTTTGGATGTACTTCAGCAGCCCTGCCATGGCCAACCCCCCTGCCGGTTCGACGATAGAACGCGTCGCCTGATAGACCGCTTTGATTCCGCCGCAGAGTTCATCGGTGCTAACGGTAATGACCTCGTCAACAAATTTTCTGCACAGATCAAAGGTCAGTTTTCCCACTTGTTTTACCGCCACACCGTCGGCAAATGCGCCGACATGCGGCAGGGTGACCCGCCTCCCCGCAGCCAGAGAACGGGCCATGCCGTCACTGTCGGTGGGTTCCACACCGATTACCCTGATCTCCGGCCTCAGCGCCTTGATGTAGACGGCCATGCCGCTTATCAAACCACCACCGCCAACCGGCACAAAAACACCATCAAGACGACCTGGATTCTGTCTCAGGACTTCATCAGCCACGGTTCCCTGGCCGGCAATCACCAACTCGTCATCAAATGGGTGGACATAGACCATGCCACCTGACGCTGCAAGCCGGAGTGCCTGGTCAGCAGCCTCCGCATAATTATCGCCATGCAGGACGACATCACCCCCAAACCCTCTTACCGCGTCTATCTTGATTGTCGGCGTTGTCACCGGCATGACGATGCATGTTCGAATTGACAACTTCTGCCCGGCAAAGGCGACCCCCTGGGCATGGTTACCGGCTGATGCCGTAATCACGCCGCGACGCTGCTCTTCAGGGCTGAGATTGACGATTTTATTGTAGGCCCCGCGAAGCTTAAAAGAAAATACCGGCTGTTTATCCTCTCGTTTAAGGCGTATCCGATTGCCCAACTGCATCGACAGCACCTGGGCGTCTTCAAGAGGTGTCTCAACAGCGACCTCATACACGCGGGAGGTAAGAATGTTCTTGATGATTTTCTGCATTAGAATGTCCGATTTTGGCAGTGACTTGTTTTCATTAGATAAGACCCCGTTAATTCATTCTATTTTCAAGACTCAACCGCTGCTGGGCAGGCCCTGTCAGGCATCCAGGTGTCATGTTGACCGGCCCGTGAATAATTTTCACCCTTTTTCTTTTGACAAACAAACCTATTGTATAAGCACAAGGAGATGACGTTGGCAACGTCATCTCCTATCTATAGAAAAGATAACCATGTATGGAGTAATAGATGATAACATTTACGACCAAGGCGCTCGAAAGGCTCAAACACTCTGGAGCCGGCGATGACACGTTTGTTCGTATCCTCGTCAAATCCGGAGGCTGCTCCGGAATGACCTATGATGCAGAAATTGACTCGGCAATGCAGGCCGGAGAAAAAATTGTCTTTACCGTTGAAGATATTTCCGTGGTGACAAATAATGAAAGCCAGCCCTATCTCTACGGGTTAACGGTTGATTATTCCGATGACCTCATTTCAGCCGGGTTTCGGTTTACCAATGATTTGAATGAATCATCATGTGGATGCGGGGCAAGCTTTACCCTTTCAGGCTTTCCGGAACCCGCACCAGGAGGGCTGGGCTGTGGCCACTGAGACCATACCGCTGCTTGGCGGCAAATCGGTTCATTGCATTAATGAACAGCAGATGGCAGAAGCCCTCCGGCTCGTCAATGATGACCCCGTTTCCTCACCGCTGATCAAAGCGCACCTGGAAAAAATCGAGGCGGAATTAAGCCGGAACGAACAGGCTGCGCTGGCGTTCATACTTATCCAACAACTAAAGACGTCTTCACCGTTCTGACGGCCCGCTCCGTGTTCCCCCTCTGCACGGCAGGCAGCTTGCCTTCTAGCCTATTCCGGGGGCCGGAAAATCCCTGCAGAAAGAAGCAACGTCCCGGGCGATTTCCTCTATCAACCTGGTGTTTTCAGGCTCGGAGACCACGGCGTTCAGCCATTCTCCCACCTGGGTCATCTCGCGCTCCCTGAATCCGCGGGAGGTGACCGCTGAGGTGCCGAGACGGATACCGCTTGGATCAAACGGCTTTCGGGCATCGAAAGGTACGGCATTGTAATTGACCACCAGTCCGGCAGCATCAAGCGCCTTGGCGGCCGTCTTGCCGGTCACCCCCTTCGAGCTCAGGTCAGCAAGCAGCAGATGGTTGTCTGTGCCTCCGGTGACAAGAGCAAAGTCCCATTTATTCAGCGTATCGGCAAGGACCGAGGCATTGGCGACGACCTGCGAGGCATACTCCCTGAACGCTTCGCTCTGCGCCTCCTTGAAGGCAACTGCCATTGCTGCGGTTGTGTGGTTATGGGGACCGCCCTGGATTCCCGGGAACACTGCTTTGTCGATGGCCGCTCCATGCTCCTGTCGACACATGATGAGTGCACCGCGGGGACCGCGCAGGGATTTGTGGGTTGTTGTCGTGACGATATCGGCATGGGGCACAGGCGACGGATGAACGCCGCCGGCGACAAGACCGGCGAAATGGGCCATATCTACCATCAGCAGCGCCCCGGCTTCGTCGGCAATTTCCCGAAAAAGTTCGAAATCGACGATCCGGGGATACGCAGAGTGTCCGGCAATGATGATTTTAGGCCGGCACTCAAGAGCCTTCTGCCTGACCGATTCATAGTCAAGCAGTCCTGTGTCGGGATGCAGGCCATAGGACTCGGCCCTGAAATATTTCCCTGAAATACTGACCGCAGCGCCATGCGTCAAGTGACCGCCATGGGGCAGCGCCATCCCGAGGATAGTGTCACCGGGCGAGAGAAAAGCAAGGTAGACAGCCAGGTTTGCCGGTGAACCGGAATAGGGTTGAACATTGACATGCTCGGCCCCGAAGAGATCTTTGGCCCGTTGAATCGCCAACCGTTCCACCTGGTCAATAATCTGCTGCCCCTCATAATAGCGTCTGCCGGCATAGCCTTCAGAGTATTTATTGGTTAATACCGAGCCGGTCGCCTGCAACACCGCTGCGGAAACATAATTCTCCGAGGCAATCAGGCGAATCTTCTCTGACTGGCGCTGCTCCTCCTGCTTGATCAAATCATAGATTTCTCTGTCGACCCGCCGTACATCTTCCATCTGTCTTCCTCACATTCTCCCAGGCAGCTGCCTGCAGTCACCCAGATTAACGATTCACCCGACCTTCTATATATCCATACCGGGAAGCGGTGCTTCCGGAATGCCTGCCATGTTCTTAATGGATTCTTTCCAGCGAATCAATGGATTATTCTTCAGCTGGTTGTAAATGACCATAACCCTGCTGTGATTCTGCCCTGCCTCAACCCGCGCCACCTCTACTGCAACTGCTGCTGAATCAATGGTCACCCGCTCTGCTATTTTGTTCATCAGGCCAATCCAGATTGAATGACTCACGAAGGGTGCCAGCTCGTCTACCAGCCCGAAGATGTCTTTGCTGTCAAGCATCGGCTCGATGCTCACAGAGGTCCTGAAACCAAGGTCTGCAGCGAGCTCAAGCGACATCAGGCGCTCGGGGTAACCGGGAGCGCCCGGTTCCCAGAAGGCCAGGATTTGAGGGTCACGAGCGGTTATTGTGAAGCGGAAAAGCAGCTGCTCCTTCCGCCCGGCAAACTCACGGCATACCCGCGTAATAATTCCCGGAGATGGCTTGGAGACGACCAGAACCCGGTTGCCTTTTCTCAGCAGTCGGTCGATAGTGCGGAGGCAGGCCTCAAGGTTCTCAGGGACGATATCGTGAGCTGCCGGAAACATCACCTGTCCCTGAAATAGCTGGTATTCACCGGCAACGGCGTCCGGCAGGTCCCTGACTGTCGTCCAGTCGTCGGCGGAGGCAATAAGGTTTTTTCTCAGCACTTTTATTCGGGCATAACAGTAGCGACAACCGTAGGGGCAGCCGACAGAACAGTTGAACTCGGCAACCGCCCATTCCCTTGTGCCGCGAATCATCCCCATGTGAGATCCAGCGGTCCTGGAATTAGGAAGACCACAGCCCCAGCAATTCTTTGATGCCTTTGCGGGCCAGTTCTTTCATCTGCTCAAACTGGAGATCATCGAGCGGCACGTTCTCCGCCGTGGCCTGGATTTCAATCCACCTGCCACGGTTGTCCATGACAAAATTACTGTCTGCATCAGCACGCGAGTCTTCGGGATAATCAAGATCCAGCAGCACCTGCCCGGCAACGACACCGACAGATACCGCTGCCAGCGGAACGATATCAGGCAGCGTCTCTATCATGCCGGCCCTCTCCATGGCACAAAGAGCGTCTCTGAGCGCGAGTGCACCGCCTGTTATTGCCGCCGTCCTCGTCCCTCCATCGGCATTCAGTACGTCACAATCAACACGCAGCGTATACGGACCCACCCCTTCCAGGTCAACCATCATCCTCAGGCTGCGGCCAATCAGCCGCTGTATTTCCAGGCTCCGTGCCGCCCTGCCCGTCGTCTCCCGCCGATATCTTGAAGATGTCGCGCAGGGCAGCATTCCATATTCCGCCGTTACCCAGCCACGGTTTTTTCCCTCCAGAAAAGGAGGCACACCCTCTTCAATACTCACCCCGCAGATCACCTCGGTATTGCCCGTGCTTATCAGCAGCGATGCTCCGGCCTGCGGCTGGATATCACGTCTGATTGAAAATGGTCTCAAGCTGTCGAACGATCTGTTGTCACCGCGCATGATCTCCACCCATGTTCACCTACAATTGCCGTTTATCGATCACCCGGCTGCTCTTGCCATTGTACCGCTCGAGGCTCCGCTCCTCCACCAGCTTGACGTTGACACCGACGCCAAGCTCGGCAGCGAGCCGTTTCTTTATGGTTTCCACGATGGTCCGCTGTTTCTTCATCTGGTCAAAAAAGATCGACTCGACCACTTCCACCAGTACGGTAACCTGATCCTCGTTGTTTTCCCGCTCGACAACCAGGTTATAGTGGGGCTGCGTACCCTCTATATCAAAGAGTACCGCCTCGATCTGGGTCGGGAAGACATTGACTCCCTTGATGATCAGCATGTCGTCGGTTCGGCCCATGATCCGCTGGATGCGATGCAGCGTCCTGCCGCAGGGGCACGGCTCTGTTATCATCCGGGTCAGATCCCGCGTTCTATAGCGTACGACCGGGAAAGCCTCTTTTGTCAGCGTGGTGATGACCAGCTCCCCCACATCACCCGGTTCAACCGGGTCAAGTGTCTCGGGGTCGAGTACTTCCACCAGGAAATGATCCTCATTGACATGCAAACCCTTGCACTCCTGGCACTCTCCTGCAACGCCGGGACCCATAACTTCAGACAGGCCATAGTTGTCTGTTGCCAGGATGCCGAGACGCTCGCCTATCTCCTCCCTCATCTTCTCTGACCAGGGCTCGGCCCCGAAAAGGCCATACCTCAAGGAAAGCCCGTTGGGGTTTATGCCCATGTCCATCATCACATCCGCCATCTTCAGGGCATAGGAGGGGGTACAGACAAGAGCAGTCGTCTTGAAATCCTGCATGATCTGGATCTGCCGTCTGGTGTTGCCGGCCGAAATCGGTATGACGGAAGCCCCGAGTTTTTCAGCCCCGTAATGCAGGCCGAAACCGCCGGTGAACAGACCGTAACCGAAGGCAATCTGGATGACATCTTCCTTGCCGACCCCTGCTGCGGTCAAATACGGGCTACCAGGTCCGACCAGGTGTCGATATCCTTTCTCGTGTAACCGACAACGGTTGCCATCCCGGTCGTTCCCGAGGAGGAATGAATCCTGACCACGTCTCTGAGCGGAACGGCGAACATCCCATAGGGGTAATTATTACGCAGATCCTGCTTGGTGGTAAACGGCAGCCTGCGGAGATCATCGAGCGACGTGAATGATTCTGTATCGATCTTCAGCTCAGAGAATCTGTTCCGGTAGAACGGCACCTGCTTCATCACCCGATAGAGGGTGGATCTGAGCCTCTCCAGCTGCAGTTGTTCCAGGTCTGCCCTGTCCATTGTTTCGTTGCTATCCCAGACCATTTTTTTCCTTCTCTCCATGAACCCCATCGAGATCACTGTAAAATTCGAGCCACGTTACAGACTGTAGATCTGCTTGCTCTCCAGGATAGTAAAACCGGCCTTCTGCAGTGCCTCGATGGCCCTGTCCATTTCATCGAAACGAAAGATGAGAACTGCATTTTCTCCGGTCTTGTTGACAAAGGCATACATGTACTCGACGTTCAGCTGCTCTTTTTCAATGCACTTGAGAACTGTCGCCAGGCCACCGGTCCGGTCTGGTACCTCAACGGCGATCACGGTTGTCTTTCCCACGGTAAAGCCGCCTGCCCTCAGGACCTTTTCCGCTTCAGCCACCTGGTCGACGATCAGGCGGAGGATACCGAAATCAGCTGTATCGGCAACCGACAGGGCCCGGATATTGATATTGTTGTCGGCAAGAATTGCAGTTATCTCGGCCAACCGTCCGGACTTGTTCTCCAGAAATACGGCGATCTGTTCTACACGCATGTTCTCCTCCCCAGACTAAATTTTACGTTTATCAATAACCCGCTGGGCCTTTCCTTCACTTCTCTGGATCGAGCGGGGGTTAACCAGCTTAACCTTGCAGGTGACGCCGAGTATATCCTTGATGTCCCTGGTAAGCCGGGCGGTCAGCTTCTCCAGCTGCTTGATCTCGTCGGAAAAAATTGAATCACTCACCTCCACCTCAACCAGCATCACATCAAGAGAACCTTCGCGCTCGACAATTATCTGGTAATGGGGTTCGACGCCTTCAACGCCCATCAGCACATGTTCAATCTGGGACGGGAAGACATTCACGCCCCTGATGATCAGCATGTCGTCAGTCCGGCCGGTCACCTTGCCCATGCGCACCAGCGTTCTGCCGCAGGCACAGGTTTCATAGTGGAGGCTGGAAATATCCTTGGTACGATAGCGGATAACGGGAAACGCTTCTTTGGTCAGCGTGGTGAACACCAGTTCCCCCTTTTCACCGGGAGGCAGCACAGCTCCGCTGTCCGGATCGATAACCTCGGGCAGGAAATGGTCCTCGAAAACGTGCATCCCGCCGGAACTGGTCAGACACTCCATGGCAACTCCCGGGCCGATAACCTCGGAAAGGCCGTAAATGTCAACGGCCTTCAGGTTGAGCTTGCGCTCGACCTCCTCACGCATGTTCTCACTCCAGGGTTCGGCCCCGAATATCCCGACGCGCAGGGACAGGCTCTGCGGGGTCACGCCCAGCGATTCCATGGCCTCCGCAAGGTTAAGTGCATAGGAGGGGGTCGACAGCAGCACCGTGGAACCAAAATCCTGCATGATGGTAATCTGGCGTTTGGTGTTTCCGCCTGATACCGGAATAACTGTTGCACCAAGCTTCTCCGCCCCATAGTGAGCACCAAGTCCGCCGGTAAAAAGACCATAGCCGTAGGCGTTGTGCACCATATCCCCGCAGGTCGCTCCGCCGCATGACAGCGCCCGGGCCATGAGTCCCGCCCAGGTCTCGATATCCTTCCGGGTATAGCCGACAACCGTCGGCTTACCGGTTGTACCGGAGGAAGCATGGACCCGCACCACATCTTCGAGGGGGACGGTAAACATGCCAAACGGATAATTATCCCTGAGGTCGTCTTTTATCGTGAACGGCAGTTTCTGCAGATCATTGAGACTTTTGACATCCCCGGGCTTGAGCCCGACAGCATCCATCTTCCGCCGATATGGCTCGACCCTCTCATAAACCCGCGCAACAAGCTTCTGCAGACGCTTTAACTGGACAGCCTCCAGGCCGACGCGGGGCATCGTTTCTATTTCTTCTTCCCAGTAGATCGTGCTCATCCTCTCCTCTCCTCGGCTCAGGCTATTGATTGCCGGCCTCTCTTCCGGCCGCAAAAGCCTTCATATTCTCTTCCCGGAAACGCTCGGGAACCCTCGATTCTATAATGTTCTCAAAAACGGCCTCATCGACCGGCAGGTGTACCGACAGCGCTCCCACCAGGGCAACATTTGCCGTTCGAACTTCACCGGCGTCCCTGGCGATGGCAAAGGCGTCAACACCAATCACCTGGATATCTCGTTTCACCAGTTCGTCCAGCACATTTTCCGGGTATGTCGCCTGGCCTGTTGCAACCGAGGGAGGCAGGATGTGCTGGGTGTTGACGATGACAATGCTGCCGCGGTGCAGGTAGGGAAGGTACCTCACCGCCTCCATCTCCTCAAAAGCCATCTGGATATCGGCACAGCCCGGATCAATCAGCGGCGAGTAGACCTTTGTGCCGTAACGGAGCTGAGCGGTGACAGAACCGCCCCGCTGGGCCATCCCGTGAACTTCACTTTTTTTTACATCAAACCCGGCAAAGAGCAGGCTGGCCGCCGTCAGTTCACTGGCCAGCAGGATGCCCTGGCCGCCAACACCGGAAAACAGGATATTTTTTATATCACTCATGATTTTCCCTCCCCCCTGGTAATCGCATTGAACTTACACAGAGAGGCGCACTGCCCGCAGTCATTGCACAGCACCTCATCTATCCTGGAATATCCCTTCTGGCTTTTTTTGTAGCCTCGCGCTTCGGCTTCACCTTCTGCAAAAGGTGTCCAGCTGATGGCCGGGCAGCCAAGCCTGATGCAGGATGTGCAGCCGACACAGTTGTCGATGTTGGTAAAGTAGGAGACCGGCTTGCGCAGCTTCAGTTCGGGCAGCAGCACACAGGGAGCCACGGAAATGATTACCGACATCTCGTCCCGCTCAACTTCCTCCCTGATTACCTTTCGGCATTCCGGCACCTCATGAGGATTGACCACCCGGACGTGTTTCACGCCGCAAGCGCGGCACAGGGCTTCCAGGTCAAGTGACTGGGCAACCGCTCCATGGATGTCACTTCCTGAAGCAGGATTGGGCTGCTGCCCGGTCATTGCCGTTATCCGGTTATCAAGAATGATCAGGGTTGCCGCAGATTTATTGTAAACCGAGTTGATCAGTCCGGTTATACCGGAGTGGACAAAGGTCGAATCACCGATTACCGAAACAACCTTGCTGTGGGCCCCCTCGCCAAGCGCCTTGACCATTCCGTGCGCCATGGGAATCGACGCCCCCATGCATACCGTTGAGTCCATCGCGTTCAGCGGCGGCAGGAAACCGAGGGTATAACAGCCGATATCCCCGGAAACGAAAAGCTTCATCCTGGAGAGGTTAAAGAAGATGCCGCGATGGGGACAGCCCGCGCACATGTTTGGCGGTCGCATCGGCAGCTCAACCGGGGCAAACAGATCTTTTTTATTGCGCTCCGGGTCAATACTGTTACGAACGACAGCGGTATTCAACTCACCGATGGAGGGGATTACATCTTTCCCATGACATTCGATGCCCCAGGCTTTCAACCTGGTTTCAAGAAAGGGGTCAAGTTCCTCCACCACATACAGCAGGTCAACTGATGCGGCAAAATCCCTGATTTTCTTTTCAGGAAGCGGCCAGCACATGCCAAGCTTGAGCACTGCAGCCTCGGGAAACGCCTCTTTTACATACAGGTAGGAGACACCGGAGGTGATGAACCCGCGCTTTGTCTCGCCGCTCTCCACCACGTTGAGACCAGTCGTTTCCGCCAGTTCGGCGCAGCGCTTCATCCGCTCTTCAACAAAGATTCGTCTCCGACGTGCCATCGCCGGCAGCATGACAAACTTTTCAGGGTGCTTTTCAATCTCGGGAGCTGTTGCCGGAGAAACACGCTCCCCTCTTTCGACAACACCTTTTACGTGGGCAATTCTGGTGGTGATTCTCAGCAATACCGGGGTATCGAACATTTCGCTGAGTTCAAAGGCCGTTTTCAGGAAGGCTTTGGCCTCGGCAGGGTCAGACGGCTCCAGCATCGGTATTTTGGCTGCCAGCGCATAGTTCCTGTTATCCTGTTCATTCTGGGAAGAATGCATATCCGGATCATCCGCGGTCACAATGACAAGACCGCCCCGGCCGCCGGTATAGGAGGCGGTAAAAAGCGGGTCGGCGGCAACATTCAAACCGACATGCTTCATCGTTGCCAGCGCCCGTACCCCGGCAAACGACGCGCCGATGGCCACCTCGAGCCCCACTTTTTCATTCGGGGCCCACTCGGTGTATACCCCGTCGTAGGTCGCCAGGTTCTCCATTATTTCCGTTGACGGAGTACCGGGATAGCCTGAAGCCACCGCTACACCGGCTTCATAGGCGCCAAGGGCGATCGCTTCATTGCCGGACATCCAGAAGGTGTCCTCGTTTAATTTAGCTGTCATAATCCCTGCTGTCATTTTGTCTGGGCGGAAAAACCGCTGTTTGCACTATTTGGCCGTGATGCGGCCCCTCTGAAGATAACAGCAGACAATACTCCTAAATAAGCGCCCCAGGCAAGTTTTTTTTCCGGCGGTGTTGTTGGGCTGGCGCTCTCAATCACCGTTGAGCCACTCTAATTTCCATTGATTGGCTCTTCGCTCCAGATAATTGAGTTTCAATCGACGATAACTTGCCGTATAGTGATACCATGCGCAGATAATGATCCCACATCAGAGGAGGAACAGTATGTATATCGGCAGAATCATGCACACCGACCTTGTCACCATCGCACCCGAGGCAAGTCTTGTGGATGCAAAAAGGCTTATCGAACGGAAAAAGATAGATCATCTGCTGGTGGTAAACGAGAAGGGAAAACTTGTCGGAATCGTCTCAGACCGTGACCTGAAACAATACTGGGCTTCACCTGCAACATCCCTGAGCAAAAATGAGCTGGGCTATCTCCTTGAAAAAATCCTGGTAAAAATGATCATGGTAAAAACGGTTGTCACCGTGACGCCCGACACCACTATTGAACGGGCAGCGCATATCATGCAGACCCACAATATCAGCTCTCTGCCGGTCATGGATCAGGGTGAGCTGGTCGGAATCATTACCAGCTCAGACGTGATGGGGGTCCTGCTGGAGGCGATCGGCATGAGCGACGAGTCTGTGCGCATCAGCGTCCTGGTGGATGACCGCATCGGCAAACTGGCTGAGGTTACCGCCGTTCTGAAAGATCACAACATCAACATACAGAGTCTTTTTGCCTGGCCGGTCCGAAGACATCCGGGAATTCATCAGCTGGTCATGAGACTGTCCGGAGAGGACGGGCCGAAAGCGGTCGTCGCCCTCAGTAAAAACCATTTCAAGGTGCTCACACCGTTATGTTAAAGACCTGGGGCCGTATCTCCCCGATTCAGCCTGAGGGGACGACCGCCAGACATCGTTTCCTGCACCCCGGGCTCTATGGTTGCGACCGGAATGATCAAGTCGTTTAACAGGATGGTGGACTTATGCGCCCACAGCAGAGGATTTGAATGGTTGATCTGCCTGGTGCTTGTCGCAATTTTTCCCGTTTTTCGTGGTCATCCGGAGGAAAACATACCTGAAACAGACATACGCCTCCTGGATATCCCCCGCTTGGTGCCACCGGGCAGCGAAGCAGGAGAGGCAGCGGTCCTGTGCGTTTTCCTCGAGCAGACTATTTGGATCTGAAAATTTATTATTATTGACATCTTTTTAGCAAACCAATTACCTTTGCAGCTCGATTTGAGGTTATCGCCTTTCATTCAAGAGGAACATTATGTGGAAATCAGTTGCAGCTGCCCCGGCAGATTCAATTCTCGGCCTGACCGAGGCGTTCAGGAATGACCCCAGCCCCGCCAAAGTAAACCTTGGTGTTGGCGTCTATATGAACGACGCAGGAACGACCCCAATTCTGGACTGCGTCAAGGACGCCGAACGAATTTTGCTGGAAGTGGAGCAGAGCAAAAGCTATCTGCCCATAACCGGTGACCCTGTTTATGCCTCCTGCGTGCAGAGACTGATCTTTGGCCGGGATAGTGACGTGATACCCTCAGGGCGGGCGGCAACCGCCCATGCTCCGGGTGGGACCGGTGCCTTGAGAATCGGTGCGGAACTCATCAATGCCTTCAGGCCGAAGCCGACGGTCTGGATCAGTTCGCCGACCTGGGCGAACCACACCGGCATATTCGAAGCAGCAGATTTCGGGGTGAAGCGCTATCCCTACTATGACGCGGAAACCAAGGGGCTGAAATTCAGAGAAATGATTGAGGCCCTCAGGCAGATACCACCAGCAGATGTTGTCCTGCTCCATGCCTGCTGCCACAACCCGAGCGGTGTCGACCTTGATGAGTCGCAGTGGCAGGAGGTTGTTGCCGTTGCCAGGGAGATAGGGTGGCTGCCGTTTATTGATTTCGCCTATCAGGGTTTTGGAACAAGTGTGGAAAAGGACCGGCGCGCGGTGGAGCTATTTGCGCAGGCCGGAATCGACTTTTTCGTAGCCAGCTCTTTTTCCAAAAACTTTGGTCTCTACAGCGAGCGTACCGGGGCAATTACCATTGTCAGCCCGACAAGAGAGGAATCCGGCGTGGCGATGTCCCATCTGAAAAAAACGGTGCGGGCCTGTTATTCCAACCCTCCGGCGCATGGCGGCCTGATCGTCAAGACAATTCTCTCAGAGCCAACTCTTGAAAAGTGCTGGATTTCAGAACTTGCGGGAATGTGTGAGCGGATCAAAACAATGCGCTCAGCTCTGGTCGAAGGACTTGCCCGGCGCGGCATCGCCCGGACTTTTCCTACATCAAGGCGCAAAACGGGATGTTCTCCTTCAGCGGGCTCGATGACAAGACCGTTGACTGGCTGCGCGAAAATAAAGCTGTCTACGTCGTGGGCGGCGGCAGGATCAATGTGGCGGGATTAACGACGGACAATATAGACTACGTCTGCGATTCGATTGCAGAGGCGTTGAGATAGAGACAAAAGGAGATCAGGGGCTGGACAGCTGTATTTTCAGCCCCTGACCTGAGTCCAAGTTGTCAATTGCGGCTGCCGTGCACGAGGTTTGCCGCCAATATGACCGGCAAGCCCGACAGCACCGACCATGATAAGCCCCACCAGAAAATAGATCCAGCGGCTTGCGGAGGTTGCGACTCCGGGATCGGCAATCCGCCAGACGACCAGCACCGTAAGCGTTGCCAGGACGACGATTGAGGCCCCGATCTTGGCGCCAAAGATTTTCGTCTTGGCTCCTTTATAGCGATTCTGCCACTCCAGGTAACCGGTCAGGATCACCGCGGGCAGCGCCAGCAGGACAAAGACAAAACTGAAGAATGAAGCCGTTTCAAATCCGGTTTTTCCAAAGACCAAACCGAGCAAAAGAAAAATGAGCGCCATCGGCAATACCCCGTTCGGGGTGTGCGCCATGATTGGATGAAGGTGAAATTTCAAGACCAGCGCGGCAACAGCCGAGGGCGCTTCATCTGCAGAGGCAACAGGCAGCGGCTGAACCTGAAGCTGGCGCCGCAGCATCCTGCTCACTGTCTGCCTGCCCGTCGGTCAGTTCCTTGAAATACTCCTTTCCCGCCCCACAGATCGGGCAAATGTCAGGGGGCTCATCCCCTTCATGAATATACCCGCATACCGTGCATTCCCATTTTTTCATACCGGATCTCCTTGTTTCCACATCGGGTTGATAATTGATCCACTATAGCCGATATCATTATGCTTTCGCAACAACTCAACCGCCGTTCAGGCCCGCATCTATCTCATCAATTTTTGCCTGGGCCTCCTCCCAGCACTCAAGCCATCGCTGCAGACGTCTCGTGCAGTTGTCATAGTCTGAACTGACCTTGTTCCAGGATTGCTGATCCTGATACAATTGAGGGTCAGCCATGAGCGCCTCCAGCTCAACCTTCTGTTCTTCGAACGCTTCCACCTGCTCTTCAGCCTCCTTGAGCTTTTTCAGCCAGGACCCGGCGAGTCGCTGCCGTTCCTGTCGGCGCTGGGCTTCCTGACGCCTTCTCTCCTTCCGGTTGTCCCGTGAGGATTCGTCATCCACGTCCACCGCTGCGGCAGCCGCGTCATTCTGCTCCGCCTGGCGCCGGGCGATCTGCTCCTGTTTGTAGAGATATTCGGCAACATTACCCTCGTATTCGGTGACAACGCCCGCTTTGACTTCGATAACCTTATTGACAAAACAGTCGAGAAAATAGCGATTGTGAGAGACCCACGATAATCGTCCCGTCATATTGCCGCATCGCCTCCTGCAATACCTCCTGGGAGCTCATATCCAGGTGATTGGTCGGTTCGTCAAGCAGCATGCAGTTAGCTGGCGTAGCTATCATACGGGCAAGAGCGAGCCGGCTCTTTTCACCGCCGGACAGTACCGAAACCTTTTTCTCCACATCGTCGCCGCGAAACAGAAAGGCACCGAGCAGCGAGCGCATCCTGGTGATTGTCATATCCTCGGCAGCATGGGAGAGGGTTTCGAGTACGGTGTAGTCAAGCGGCAGCTCCTGGGCCTGGTGCTGGCCAAAATAGGTGGGCTTCACCCCGGTACCAAAGCGAAGCGCTCCGGCGTCCGGCTCGATCTGTCCGGCAAGTATCCGCATCAAGGTTGATTTTCCTGCACCGTTAACGCCGACAACCGCGACTTTATCGCCCCGCTCAAGATGAAACCCCACCCGGCTGAACACCTGTTTTCCGCCATACGATTTGCACAGCCCTTCAACCATCAGCACGTCGCGTCCTGATTGAGGCGCCGGCGGGAAGGTGAATCTGATCTGGCGTTCATCTTCGGCAAGCTCGATTCGTTCGATTTTGTCGAGCTGCTTCAGCTTGCTCTGGGCCTGCCTCGCCTTGGTGGCCTTTGCCTTGAAGCGCTCGACAAACCGCATCGTCTGGCGGATCTGGGCCTGCTGGTTCTGGTAAGCGGCCTTTTCTATATGGCGCCGTTCTTCTTTTTCAACGACATATCTGGAATAGTTCCCTTTATAGGCCGTCAGATTCCCCAGACTCAGCTCCCAGGTCTGGTTCGTGTACGATCAAGGAAGGTCCGATCATGGGAGATGATGACCAGCGCACCGTTGTGCGACTGGAGAAATGACTCGACCCAGGTCAGGGATTCCAGATCAAGATGATTGGTCGGTTCATCGAGCAGCAGCAGAGACGGTGACGCCAGCAGCATTTTGGCTAGCAGCAGGCGCATTACCCAGCCCCCGGAAAAACTTGAAACCGGGGCCTGAAAGTCCTCTGCACTGAAGCCCGAGTCCGTGAAGGACCGTTTCAACCCTGCTCCTGATCGTGTAGATATCGCTGGTGTCAAGGCTGGTGCTGGATTTCTCCCTGGCGTTCCAGCAGCTCTTGAAATTCAGCTACTTTCTGCAGGAGTCCTACTGATCAGCTGGTTCAGCTGCGTCAAACTCCTTCTGCAGCGCCAAGAACTCTCTGAGAACGAGCTCTCGGCTTCCCGGTAAAGCGACCGTCTCCGACATCAGCGCGCCCGATTCCTGCGGCAGATAGGCCACCGAAAAAAGCCTGGATCGCTGGACCACGCCGTCATCACTGGCGGTCTCACCAGCCATTATTTTCATCAGTGTCGACTTTCCGGTGCCGTTTACGCCAACGAGCCCGATACGGTCTCCGGGGTAGACGACGACGGAGACGTCGTTAAACAGGTGCTTGCGGCCGTACCGTATATCGAGGTGGTTAACCGAGAGCATAGGTAATCTCTCCCCGCGCCATGGCTTTGTCAGTGTTCAGTTCAATCCTGCAGCCGGGGAAGAGCCGCGCCAGCCGTTTCATGTTGGCTTTTTTCACACCGATAAACGAAGAGAGATCCCGTTCTGAAATGGTAACGCAAATCCTCCCCTCCCCGCCTGTCGAACTGACTATTTTTCTCATCCTCTGAAGCCAGGTCCTGCTCATCACCAGCTCCCCGAATGCCTGGTGATAGGGACCGGCGATCACCCTTTTTTCCAATTTCTCTGAAGGCTGCAGCCCCATGCGGATTACCTCTATTCCCTCTTTAATGAAAAGACTGCGGGCCCGCGCGGTGAGTGCAATCGCCCGGTTCATGCTCAGCGGCCGATATGTTGAGGCGTTGTACAAGCGCTCAAGACCGGTGTTGCTGATAACCAGTGCCGGATAGATGCGGACAAAATCGGGTGCAAGCCGAATCACCTGCTGGACCGTCTGCACAAAGATCCTCGTAGTTTCACCCGGCAGACCCGGCATCAACTGCACGCCCAGATTAAAGCCGCGCGCGTTTAAGCGGGCTGCGGCCAATCGCACATCAGCGGCGTTGTGCCCGCGCTCCGAGAGTTCAAGCACCGTGTCGTTCATTGACTGGACACCAAGTTCCACCGTCCTCACCCCGTACTCCCACAAAAGGTCACCGATCTCGTCAGTGATACAATCCGGCCTCGTGGAGAGGCGCAGCGAGGCTATTGCACCTCTGTCCAGATACGGTTTTGCACCCTCAAGAAGCATTATCTGGACCTCTTCGGAAAGACAGGTGAACGATCCGCCGTAGAAGGCAAGCTGAATCTGGCTCGCCCCTGTAAAACGGCTGAGCCAGAGATCAATAGTTTCACGCAGCCGCTCCTGCTGCCGGCATAACTGCTTTTTTCTGTTCCGGCAATGACATTCTGGTCGCAGAACAGGCAGCGATGGGGACAACCGCAATGTTCGATGAAAAAAGGGATGATGGCAGCCATTCTCAGCCCGGCGATTGCGATACAATTTTTTCAAGGGCCGCCGCCGCCGCCCGCTGCTCAGCCTCTTTTTTCGAACCTGCACTGCCGGCACCCAGAACTTCCCCACGAAAGATAACAGACACGCTGAAGCGCTTTTTATGGGACGGTCCCTCCTCGTTATCAAGACGATAGGTCGGGGCCTCGTTGAACTTTTCCTGCAGCTCTTCCTGCAACCTGCTCTTGGCGTCGGCAACGAGCAGCTCTTTTTTCTTGTTCTCAATCTCGGGTGTAAAAAGACGCTCAACCAGATCAGCCGCCTGCCCATAGCCGCTGTCTTCAAAAACCGCTCCGACAAGCGCCTCAAAGGCACAGGAGAGAATTGACGATTTGTTTCTTCCGCTGGACGCATCTTCACCTTTGCCGAGACAGAGAAACCTGCCGAGATCAACAGAGCGCGCCATTCCCGCGAGATGAGACTCATTGACAAGCGCTGCCCTGATCTTGGTCAGCTCTCCTTCGCGCAGCAGGGGATAGCGTTTGCTCAGGGTGTAACCGATAACCAGATCGAGCACCGCATCTCCGACAAATTCGAGAATTTCGTTACTGTCAACCCCCTGGTCCTGCTCAAAAGCATATGATGAATGAACCAGGGCTTTCTGCAGCAAGCGCAGATCGGTAAAGCGATACCCGATACGCTGCTCCAGTTCCGTCAGATCCTGCTTGTTTTCATTTACCAGAATGTCTATGTTTAAGCCCATCAACGACATTTCCTCTTGTCAAATGGTCCAGCTATGGTATAAAGAACGGTTTCATAGTCAAGCGTGGGGCGGCGTAGCCAAGTGGCTAAGGCAGTGGTCTGCAAAACCATTATTCAGCGGTTCGAATCCGCTCGCCGCCTCCAACATTGATGAGGGGTTACAGGTCATCGACTTGTAACCCCTTTTCTCTTTGGTAACAAACTGCTGCCAATTGAATCAAGTGCTGCGCCTGCCCTGCGAGCAATTTCTGCATTTTCGTGCGCTCACGCCCCAACAGATGCCGTAAGCGTGAAGCGCGATCCTGGTCCTGCTGAAACCTGTTTGAGCCTGTATGTACCGTATATTTGCTCCAAGGTCAATTTGAAGTGCTGCCCCGGGTCAACGTCATCAACCGCCAAATAGCGACTAAAGATATCGTGGAGGTCAACGCTGCGTTGCTCCACAGCCTTGCAGAGTGACGGGAAGCTCGATAGAATTTTATATTATTCTGAATCGTTACGGGAGGACAACGATAACAGCTCTGCCACCATATCCATGCAATGAATCGTGCGCACGAATCTTCACTTTTTTCATGTTTGCAGGGATTTCAACTCCGGCAAGACGTCTTGTAAAGGGCTGCTCGTTTACATGAGGGTGATAGAGGATTCTTTCTCCTAAAACGTCATCTTTATCATCGAGAATTTCCCACTTGTCGGCATAATGATCCCAGCCAGTATCTGCATGTTCAACGGTTACTGCAAAAGTGTACAGTCTATCTGCGCTCCTGGAGACCTCGACATGTAAAACGTCCGCTTCTCCGGCAACTGCTGGTGAAACTGAGAACAACAGGAGCAGTACACAACGTAAAAGGCTACGTTTCTCGGTTTCACGTATGTTGAGTAATGACACGAATCACCCGTGAGATCTTTTTTGCGGCGGTTGCAGCCCGGCTCCAGGCACACCTCTCCAGCTCTTGCCCTGAAGACAACGTGGTTCTGATTTTACTTGGCATTTTTCCCGTAGTCAATTCAGCAATTGCATTCAGCAATTGCTTGCTCAGGTCGGCACAGATTCTCGAGCGGCGAAGAAAACCATGTCGGTTCAGATTAGCAGGAAGATGGGTCGTTTTGACCCCGGCAGGCAGAATGTTCAGACGACGATGCCCCCGGCAGCCACCGTCGGAGGTTCAGCAACAGTGGCGACACCGTCAGTGTTGATGTCTATCGCGGCCCAGGTGAATCAGGCCATTTCACAGCCAGATGCTCTTTGCTGCCGGCGTGCTCAAAGAACTGTGTTTTATGATAAGCGGCTCACTTTAACTGCTTTTTTCTCCTTGTTTACATAGCGGTAGAAAAGTGGGAAGGCGACAAAGAACGCGACACATATAATATATTCAACTCCCTTGATTTGAGTATAAAAATCAACCAGCGTGTGGATGGGATTGATCATGCCACTGGCAACCAGATATTGCCTTGCCAGTTCCGTGACCTGCCAGTTTGCCTGTTTGAGTCCACCGAGCAAAGCGGCGGCTGCCCAGACACCAAACATGATTCCTGTTCCAGCCATTACTATTCCAGTGACCTTCATGCTTTTTCCAGTCATTCTTTTTCTCCTATGATGCCCTTGATGAGACGCTCAGATTAACAAACAGGTAGTTAACATGGTCTATGTCAGAAACCGGTGATTGCGGTAAAATACCCCTTGATCATTTCGACCGGTCCGAAATTTACCAGTGCGGCAACCAAACAGGTAAATCCCCAGATTCCTATCAAGGCACTCAACACCGCGCCAACCTTGAGGCTAAAACCCATTATTTCTTCAGTTACATCTACCGTGACATTTTCATTTATGGCTGTTTTGGATTTCATGATGTCCTCCTGGTCTGTGGGTTGATTGGGGGGATCAGGTAATCCCTCTTTATCTTTTCTATTGCAGACCATGTGCCAGAAAATAATATGTCGATTAAAATACTGATAATATTAAATTAAACTGTTATTTTTACAGGTCACGGGAAGCGCAGGAAGGGGTGGCGCGATCATAAGTGTTGCAGAGAGCAGAGGGTAGTGTGCAACACTTATACACTATTGTTGTATAGTGTTGTGGATAGGGCTCGAGGAAAGGTATGTGCGGAATAGACCAGCGTGAGTGAAGAACGTGCTCAAAAGCAGGCACTGACAAAGCAGCATTCTCATCTATGGTGCACTGAGAATGTTCCGCTGTTTCAGCTTCTGAGTATGAATTTGTAGGAAAGTGTTTGATCGTCTGCCCTCGAGACTTCAAAATCGCTGTTATAGCAGCGTAACAGCTCTTTACAGATACGCTCGCGTATATGTGTTGCGGCATCCTGCCCGGAAGCGGATGATTTCCCCGGTTTTTGTTGCAATATCAGTGTAATGATCACCTGCGTTCCTGATTGTATGTCGGCTTCCAGGTGCACGCTGCTGAACAGGCAGGAACTACTATCGCGGCCGGGCTTGGGAATGACTTGTTCCGCCTGGAGGGCTATAGCAAGAAAAAGGTCTCTCCCAGGGATACTGACACGGGGAAGCGGGTGTGCAGTATTTGTCTCCAGGATTTGAGAAATTTCAGGGAACTGCAGGACAAGCCAGGATACCAGAAGTGCAACCGCATCTTCAACAGTAGCAGCAGGATTGGCATACAATTGCTGCACGGACCTGAGGCGGTTGACGGTTGCGGCAATCTTTTGCCCACTTTCCCAGAGATCTTTGACAACCTTACTGTTTTCGTTTTCCTGCAGATCAGGGCTGATCTCCTGATCTCGCAAAATCTGGGCGCAGTTGATGATGCCGTTGGCATGATTCATGATATCATGACATCCTCGAAGCGGTGGGAGCTCATTGAGCAGGGAGAGACTCGTTACCCGGATTTCCTCGATTCCCAAGCCAAATTCGCCGCTGTTTTCCAAAGCATTACATGAATCAACACACTCGAAAAATCGAAGCAGCGTGCTCAGCGCCTCCACTTCCTGTTCAGAAAATGATTCGGGGTCATCACTGAGAATAGTCACGATACCGGATAGGTCGGCAGCAGACGATATGGAAAAACAGATACCGGCATGGGCTTCATCGGAGGAGTCAAAACGTTTCCTGATCCGTGAAAACGTCAGATCATCTCTATCCTGAAGGATAAGTACACCCCGACGCTCCACTTCTTCACGCAGATAATCCGGTATCGTGTTGCTCTTTTCACTACCACGGAAGAAAGAGAGCGATACCTGCCTGTAGGGCGGATGCTGTTGTAGCAGTGGACCAGCAAGTTTCCAGACCGTCCCTCCCGCCTGCAACTGATTGCCGGCAGCTGGATCAGGTTCAGGTGTTGTTTTGAGGATGTTTTTATAAAGAGCGCAGGCGCTCAGTTCATAACGCAGCCTCTGACCGAGGTCTCTTATGACGAGAATTGAATCGAGAGTCCCGTGATGTGAGCTTTTTTTGCCAAGAACAGTTCTGATATCGCTGATCAGCTCAAAAAAAGGTCGGTTTACGTACACATGGAGAAAAAAGAGCAGCATTGTCAAAAACATCGTTGCCAGCGCGAGGAAGCCGCGAAGAAGGTTTTGCGCGGCCTGCCATTGCTGCTGGACGTATCTGTCGAAACCCTCGTCAAACTGAGCGATCCTGTGGTTGATGTCACGCAGCATTCGGTAAATGGCAAGACGTCGATCCTCTCCCCCGGACTCTGCTGAGAGTAAGCGCACGCGGGCCATCATTTTTGTCATATCGTTACGGCCGACCAGCAGCAACTTGAACTCTTGAGGAATCAACGTCTGGGCAGCCAGGCGTGAACCTTCTTCCCCTATTTTAAAAGCCTCCCGTTCCATTTCTTCCATATTGATGAGCTGATTGTTGAGAAGCTGTTCAATGATAAATTCGCTGAACTCCGCAAAATGGGCCTTGATGAGCCTGCTCTCTTCCAGCAGTCTGTCGTTGTGGGCATGAATAGAGTATTCCCGGACACCGAGGGTAAAGACTGTCAGCAGTATGAAGATAGCTGACAGCAGGGCGATTTGAATGAGTTTCTTCAAGGGCAGCCGGACAAAAAACCCTGGGTTTTTATCGTCTCTTTTCATGATGTCAGCCCATTGCGAAAGCACGGTGCAGCGTGTACAGGTCCTGTATCAGTTCTCACACGCTCTCTTTTCCTGCGGATTCCTTCCAGTCGTAGACAATCGGCAGCCGATAGACAATAAATCGATAGGTAATAAAGTACAGGGCATAGAGGGTCACCGTCAGCCAGACCTCCTTCCAGCGGGGGATTTCCTGATACATCTGCCAGTTGAAACAGACAAGCGAGGTATTCAGGCGATTCCAGATTATACCGATAACCGTGATAAAGGCAGCGACTCTGACCAACCCGACCCAGCCGTCCCGTGCTCCCTTGGCAAACATCATCATAGGTAAAACCACGCCGACGCCTATTTCCAGAAGATAGTAAAGCCCCCAGCCGGTGAGGAGATATTCCCAATCTCTTCCGTGAGCTACTGCCACCAGTTTAATGACCAGGTAGGTGAACATCGCATAAGATGCTCCTTTGGCCATACCAAGGGTCATTTTGTCGAGGTTTTCCCTGAAGGCTCTACCGCAGCGCCAATGCATGTATTTATTAATCAAGGTCGAACTGACGATTACCATGGAAAGCCCGGCAAACACCGCAGAACAGAGAAAATGGATCCATTGAAAATCAGTGGATATCCAGAGAGGATGTATCTTGGTGGGGGCATAGGTAAAAAGAGCACCGAGTGCTCCCTGATGCAGGGTAGAAAGAATGATACCGGAGACCGTCAGTCCGAGGGTTATTCGCTTGATGTAATATTTCCAGCCCGGTTTATCGAGCCACTCAAAGAGAGCGGGCAGTACTTCGGCAATCTGCACTGAGAGGTAGGTCGCGACATGCCAGGCGACAAGAAAAAGAACCGCTCCCGTGCCGTAAGAAACAACCATCGGATACGGCAGCCGCCACGGCATGCCGAGATCGACCTCCAGGTAGACAACGGCAAAAAAATAACCGAGTAATCCGTTAAGCAGGGCCAATCGTTCGATAGGGTGAAAATCTTCCCGACCAAAGAGACTCACCGTCGTCCCGAGCAGAAACCCGGATGCCGATAACGGTACCATGCCAAAAAGGCCAAAACCGAGAATAAGTCCCCAGGGATAATCATTAGAGCCATGGGTGACCGAAGCGATGCCGAAGATGTAACGCTGGAAGAGCAGCGGGACGCCTACAATAAAAATCAGAAGCAGCAGCCAGTTGACCGGGTTTCGCTGAAATTGCTGCCGATATTGAGCAAAGGAGAGGCCAAGCAGCAGCCGCTCTTTCAAATCCCACCTGGTGCCGTCTTTTTTCGTTGATCCACTGACCGGTAAATTTTCATTCTGGGAAGCATACTGTTTCATTCTCCCACCTCCTGCCCCTTCCTGATTTTGTCTTTTGCGCGTCGTTCCTTGCGGGTTGCCAGCAGGTGAAAACCGGTGAAGAGCGCCGGCCAGATGGTAAGTACCATTGGCACGATGCCCAAAAAATTCTTAACATGATCGATTATCGGGACATGGGAAATTGACGTGTCGAAGCCAACTTTATCGAAAGGTACGCTCGACAGGTACATCCATGATGTCCCTCCGGCCTCAAATTCACCATAGATATGGTCCTCATACCGGCCTTTGTTTTCCTCGATTCTCCTCCTGCCGACCTTGATGAGATCCCTGCGTTTACCAAACGTCAGCGCCTCTTGAGGGCACGCTTCCACACAGGCCGGGGGGTTCCCGTGTTTAAGCCTGGTGTCGTAACAAAAAATGCACTTGACGATGCTGGGATCAAAGGCACTCGAATATCTGAATGTGGGGATGTAAAATGGACAGGCAATCATGCAGGTTCTGCAGCCGACACAGACATCCTGGTTGTAGATGACGGCTCCCTCGGGTGTTTTCGTGTAGGCCGCGACAAAACAGGAAGTGAGGCAGGCGGGTTCCTGGCAATGATTGCACTGAACCTTCCGAAAGAGCGGGTGGTCAAGGCCGGGGACATCGTAGCGGTTAACGACGGTTAAACTGTTTTCATCCGTACGCCTTTTCTGACCGTGCACGCCCTCGTCGAATACGGACTGGTCCGTGAATGGTTTGGCCGGCTCCGGCATGTTCTGTTCAGCGTTACAGGCTGCCTCGCAGCTCCGGCAGCCGACGCAGCGGGTCAGATCGACCAGCACCCCCATTGAGTTCTGGTATGTTTTTATCTGGTGCGCTTTGCCTGGTTTCGGGCGAAGCAGCAGGGCTGCAATTGAACCGGCTACGCCGCTTTTGAGCAGTGATCTCCGCGTTATTTTACTGGACATGACCATCTCCTATCTTTCATTTCGTGACACGGATACGTGAGCATTCTATTTTTTTATTTTAAAACGTTTCTCTCCAGCCGGGGTGAAACTGTGGCAGTCAAAGCAGCCGACAGGGCCGCTCTCGGATTCGTGGCACCCCACACATTGCAGGTGCAGAGCGCCTTTTAGGCTCGGTTTATCAATGTGGTACAGGTTACTGGTACCATCGCTGCTGGGAGTGATACCGGTCTGATCCTGCTCATGGCAGCCGGAGCAGGCCACATCGTCGGCAGGTTCAGGGTTGGTATGGCATCTGCTGCAGGATTCATTGGCTGGAGTTTCACCGGTTGTGTGGTGATGGCAGGCACTGCAGGCAAACATGTCTGTGTGCATCGCGTGATCAAATTCCACCGCTTCATAAAGTTCTTGAAGATAATCAAGGGTTACGCTTTCAGGAGCGTCTTCGACATCCATGGCCCCGGCCCGCGGTGCGGGGCTCACCAGCCAGACGATCAGTAACACTGTCAGTGGTGTTCTTCCAATACGGTTCATCCTTGTGTCTCCTCTGTTTCTTCTCTAGCGCTATCGAGTTTGCAGGAAATTCCCCGATCTTCCGGGATGGGTTTTTCTCTTTTTTTACTTTCATAACATTGCATAACAATATCGAACTCTTCCGAATCTATGGTTTCGTTTATAAGGAGTATTTCTGCGAGTTCATGGATGAGTCGATTATGATTCCGGAGCAGTTTTTCCGTCTCTGCGTAGCAGAAATTGATGATCCTGCGAACCTCAAGATCGATCTCCCTGGCTGTTTCTTCGCTGTATCGACCAGTTACGAGCGTATTTCCGAGAAATCCTCCCTGCTGGCGGTGGTACGCTGTGGATCCGATGACACTGCTCATACCCCATTCACAAACAAGCCTGACGGCAAATTCAGTGGCTGAAGCAATATCGTTCGCAGCCCCGGTTGAAAAATGGTTAAAAACGATTTTTTCCGCTATTCTCCCGCCAAGCAGGATTTTGATCCGGTTTAAAAGATAATCCAGGGAGTAGGTGTATCGTTCTCCAATGGGAACCTGCTGGGTAAGACCCAATGCCGAGCCTCTGGGAATTATGGTAATTTTATGAAGCTGATCCGATTCCGGCAAGAGCTTGGCGACGATGGCATGACCGGCCTCGTGGTAGGCAATTATTCTTCGCTCTTTTTCGTTTATAGCGGCATTTTTCCGCTCCAGCCCCATCACAATTTTGTCTTTCGCTTCCTCAAAATCGATCATTTCCACAAATCGTTTTTGATGTCGCGCGGCTGTCAGGGCAGCTTCATTGACGAGATTGGCAATATCTGCGCCACTGAATCCCGGGATTCCCTGCGCGACAGCTGTCAGATTGACCGCCGGCGACATGGTGATTTTCCGGGTATGAACTTCAAGAATCTTGATCCTGCCATGCAGATTCGGCAGAGAAATGGTTACTTGCCGATCAAGCCGACCCGGACGCAACAAGGCCGGATCGAGGACGTCCGGCCGGTTCGTCGCGCCGATGACAATAATCGTTTCGTTGCTCGAAAAACCATCCATTTCGACCAGCAGGGCGTTGAGCGTTTGCTCGCGTTCCTCATGAGAGCCGCTGATGCCATCGCTTCTCTTGCTGCCTATTGCATCTATTTCATCTATGAAAATAATGCAGGGAGCATTTTTTTTAGCTGCGTTAAACAGCTCTCTTACCCGCGAGGCGCCAACTCCGGCAAACATTTCCACGAAATCCGCACCGCCCAGCGAATAAAATGGAACAGAAGCTTCTCCAGCGATTGCCCTGGCCAGCAGGGTCTTTCCCGTTCCCGGGGGACCTTGCAGCAGCACCCCCCTGGGGATGCGGCCGCCAAGGGAATTATACGTTTCGTGGTTACGTAAAAAATCCACGATTTCAACAAGTTCTGCCCTTGCCTCGTCGATACCGGCGACATCTGCAAAGGTTTTCGTTTTACCTTGAGCCGATTGAGCCTGAAACTGATTTTTCTTCCAAATCGGTTTTCCGCCCGACAGATGCTTCGAGAAGATGAACCACAAACCGAGCATCACCACGACCAGCATGGCCATGCGTATGATCCTCTCAAATGTGGTCTGAGGTTTTTCGGCGCTGATGATGACATCAGTTGAGAGCAACAGCGGCATGAGGGCTGGGATATCGGGGGAAAATGTTACAAATTCCCTGTCATACGTATCTTTGCCTCGAATTTCGGTTCCCAGGAGATGAACGGAAGCCACGTTACCGCTCCTGAGATCGGAGAGGAAGTCGCTGTACGTCCGCTCCGGAGGCGTCGTTTCCCGAAGCCAGGCGTTGTATCCAAGGACGCCAAGAAATGTCAAAAATATCAGCAGTAACCCAGCCTGGACCCTGTTTTTCATGAGAATTCCCTTGTGGACAACCGTTTCTTTTTCACATTCAGGAGACTGTCTTCTTCAGCAGATGAAATGAGTCCTGTCATCAGGTGGTCAAAAACAGACAGACGGTCATGCCAGGATGCGGTGTTGTGGCGAAAACTGAATTCAGCCAGGTACGCTGGCAAATACCGTTTATCGATTGCTCCCCGATACTTTGAATGCAGCGAGTCTTTGATCTCCTGAATCAGGATTTCCAGCTGCATGAGCTGCTCTCTGCTCGCTTTTTTCAGGATATACATTTCCCCGAGACGGCTGTCTGACAGCCACTCATGATCCCTGGTCAGCAACGTCGCATTTGTAAAAACAAGGTTGTTTACGGCGGCCTCGAGCGCTTCGGGCGAGGGGGAAACAAGCAGTGCGAACCGAACTCTGCCCTGGCTTAGCGGTTGCCGGTTACATTCAAGAGCGACCGCGATTTCCGGGGCACTGTGCACAGAAAACAAGGACGCAGACAAGGAACCATAATCAAAGAGAACCGTACCGCCGACCGGACTCGATTCTGCCAGGGCTGCGCCATGCCTGATTTTCTGTAGCCATCTCCAGGCTGTCTGATAGCTGGTAAGGTTCATAAGACGCTGGACTTCCCGGGCGCTGAGCCCCTCTTCTCGAAAACAGAATTGCCAGCTAATCTGCATCCAGGCGACCAGATTCTTTTTCGTTCCGTGCATCAGGGTATGAGCGGTAATGGATGTCTGCTTCCGGCAGTATCGGCAAACGACAGTATAAGCAGGTGCTATCTCCTTCTGCTCTATGCCACAGAAGGGGCATATAAAGCCGAGCGGCCAGCGCTTTTTGAACAGATATGATACGCAGGCCTGTTCATTGGAAAACAGTGTATTGTCTACCTGTTCGTGAACCCCACTCATCCGTTTCACTCTCCTTATTTCGGTTTCTACCTATCCTGTTCGATAGCTGAGTTGCATATGTAATGCCAGCTCGGATTGCAGCAGACCGTTCTTTGCCTTACTGCCAGAAACAGGTTATAGGGAAGGAGACGAAAAAGACGCCAGCTGTATAGGTTAACGCTTGGAATATCAGGAACTTTTAAGGATAGCCAGAGATGGAGACAGACTGCTTTGCTAACAGGCTTTCGTGAACAATTGTGAGCACGAAGGTGACGGTGATCACCGGATGAGAAACAGGAAATACAACACTTGTGTGGGATGTTGAGCAGATATGTGGCAACAGTTGTGTAGGATGAGATCAGCTGTCAAAAAGATCAATATCTATATGGAGCTCACGCATTTTGCGATAAAGGGTCGATCGATCAATTTTCAACAAGCGGGCAGCTTTGGCCTTATTTCCGCCTGCTTTTCTTAATGATTCCACAATCTGTTCTTTTGTTCGCTGCTTCTGCTCGCTGAGCGGAGTGCTGTTAGCGAGTCCACTGTCCGGCTTCCTGTCCTCGACCATAAACAGTCCTGTCTGAACATTGCTGCTCTTGGCTTGATGCACGATCTCTGCCGGCAGATTTTCTGTAAAAATGGTTGTACCCTGGGAGAGCACGCAGGCTCGCTCCATGACATGCTCGAGTTCACGCACATTGCCCGGCCAGCTGTACTGACAGAGAAGAGCCAATGCCTGTTCCGAAATTCCAGTGAATTTTTTTCCTAATTTTTCGGTAAAATGCTGGAGAAAATAATTGGCGAGCAGGACAATATCACCTTCACGTTCTCGCAGCGGAGGCAGATGAATATCAATAATTCGCAGGCGGAAATAGAGGTCTTCGCGAAAACTGCCCTGGGTGACTTTTTCCTTGAGCGGAACATTGGTCGCAGCAATGACCCGGACATCGACCTGAATTGCTTTGTCACTGCCAACCGGATAAAATGTTTTTTCCTGTAAAAAGCGGAGCAGCCGGAGTTGCACGGACATGGAGATATTGCCAATTTCATCGAGGAACAGCGTGCCCCCGTCTGCCTGGAGGATTCTTCCGCCCCGGTTTTCATCGGCTCCGGTAAAAGAGCCCTTCTTATGCCCGAACAGTTCGCTTTCCAGCAGGTTTTCCGGTATTGCCGTGCAGTCGATCATGACAAGCGGCCGATCACGCCGTTTGCTTTCCTGGTGAAGGGCATGTACTGCCAGTTCCTTCCCCGTGCCGCTTGCTCCTGTTATCAGAACGGACGTATCTACTTTGCCGATGTTCTCAATCATCATGTAGATGTTCTGCATCACTGCGCTGGCACCGATCATTTTGTGAAACTGTGTTCTTCCCTGTATTCGCGGCTCCATTTTCCAGCTCATATCTCTAAACACCAGCACGGCGCCTATGGTGGTGCCCGCACCATCGTCCAGGGGTGAAATACAGATACTCATTAATTTACAGGGGCTCTCCAGCAGACATTCCACCCGGTGGTCCTTGATCTCGATTCCGGTCTGGATGACCTTGGTGATGTTTTCAGCAATCTGACAGTTGTCCCGATTCGGGCACATATTTACCAGTTTGCTTCCCTCCCGCAGATCAGGATGTGTTTTTTTGAAAAAATCAGCAGCTGCCAAATTCATTTTCAAGATAGTATGGTCTTTATCAACTGAAATGATACTGTCAGAGACGCTTTTGAAAATAGTCTCAAGAAGGTAGCGATACCGTTCCCTGGTCTTCTCTGCCTCCTGTTTTCCCAGCTCGAGACGATACTGTCTGATTGCCTGACGAGCCGCTTTGAGCAGGGTTTCTTTTTCTACCGGTTTGGGAATATAATCGAAAGCGCCGAGCCGCACCGCCTCCGAGGCGGTATCGACATGTGGATAACCGGTTACGATTACAACCGGACAGGTAATTCCCAACTCTCTGATTTTTTTTAACAAATCTATACCAGAGTGACTTCCCAGAACAATATCGGTAACAATGAGGTCAAAGTTTGTGGATGATATCGCCGCAACCGCTTCATCGAATGAACCGACAGCCAGCACTGTTTCATACCCGGCGCGTTCCAGGAAAATTCGGAACGTATTTCGCAGGCTGGTTTCATCGTCGACGACCAGGATGGATGCAGATGAAGTTTCTGAATTCGGCATGTTGTTTTTTCCAGCATTGAGGTTATTACCCATTCCTACACCATTACGAGTAATTATTCATATCCCTGAAAACGACGACGGCGCCGGTCAGCATTCCGCGGTCCCTGATGGGGGTGCTGCTGTATTCTATCGTAAAATTTGTTCCATCTTTACACCAGAAAACATCATTTGATTTGTAATGAACAAGACCGTCGCGATAGGCCATATAGATGGGACAGACCTCCTCGGGATGGGGACTGCCGTCCGGATGGGTGTGATGGACCAGTTGGTGATGTGATTTTCCCAACAGTTCCTCTACCTCCCAGCCGAGCATCAGGGAAGCTGCCCGGTTCATAAAAGTCACATTGCCCTGGTTATCAAGACCGAAAATACCCTCCCCGGCAGAGTCAAGGATCAGGCTCAGCTTTTTCTGCAGTTCACGAATCTCTTCCTCCGCCTGGGTTCGCTCGGCAATCTCCCTGTTGAGCGCTCCATTTGCTGCCTGTAACTCGTAGACCCTTTTTTCAATGGCCTCTTCAAATTGGGTCTGAATTGTGTCAATGGTGTTTTTTTTGACGCTGATCTCTTCTCTCAAGCTGTCAATAGTTTCTTCAAGGCGTCGAAACAGACGCTGCACTGTCAGCCACACCGCCAAACCCAGCAGAGCTATCAGTATACAGAGAATGACAAATTTACTTTTTTCTGAAAATCTGTCGAGGCTCTGCAGCAGCGTTACCAGACCAGTGAACACTATAAACGCTGCAACCAGCAGAGAACCAGCCATGAACTTTTCGCGCTTATTGTTTCTCATCATGGTTTGACCGGCAGTTCAATGGTAAACTGAGTCCATTCACCTACTTTACTCTGCACTCTCATCGTTCCTCCATGATCTTTAATCAATCCATGGCTGATGCTTAATCCGAGACCGGTTCCTTCCCCTTTTGGTTTTGTCGAGAAGAACGGATCGAATATTTTTTCCTGAACAGCAGGTGCGATACCAACACCGTGGTCAGTAAACATCAACCTGACAGAGGGTGTCTTGTTTTGCTTAAAAAAATCACCGAGAATGCGCAACTGTTTATTTGGACACGGCTGCGGATATCTTTTATTCAGGGCATAGCGGGCGTTGCTGATCAGGTTCAGGAAAACCTGCTGCAATTGCTGTTCGTTGCACAGTAGAGGCGGCAGCGAATCTGCAATATCGACAGAACAGATGATACCATCTTTTTCCAGGAGATGGGCAACAAGCTGCAGGCTGTTTGAAACAATTTTTTTAATGTCTGCCGGCGTGAAAACTTCTTCTCTGCGGCGGGCAAAATCGAGGAGATTCGATACTATACTGGCGATCCGTTTCCCTTCACTGATTATGTTCTGCAGATTGTCCTGCAAATCCGGGTCGTCTGGCTCGTCAAAGATAATCTGGGCATAGTTGATAATGGTGTTTATCGGGTTGTTGATTTCATGAGCGACCCCGGACGCCAATTCTCCAATTGCCGCCAACTGAGCCGCACGCATGGTTTCTGCTCTGAGGACTTCCTCTTCGGTGAGATTGCGGGCAATTAACAGGGTTGCGTTCGTATCTCTGTCTGCTCCCAGCAAAGGGCTGATCGTCAGCATATACCTGCCATGCAAGCCTTCCAGCTCAGCCTCCAGAATTCTCGATTTCCTCGAGCCGATGAAGGGTTCCAGAGGGCATGGGCTCTTGTCATCATGTCCATGATGGAGAATCTCACAAACGTTTTTGCCTATTACTTCGTGCCGCTGCTTTTTTGCAATTGCACAGGTTGCTGGATTGGCATCAATAATGGTATTGTCATTCGAGACAAGCATCACCGGGTCCTGGATGGCGATGAAAATCTGTTCCCACTGAGCTGTCAGTTTATGGATTTGATTACCTGCTGCCAGGTTATCCGTTTCGTCGATTCCAAGCATAACCAGGCCAACCGTACTTTTTTCTATGTCATGTCGTATAGACCCATGCCACATGACATGCCGCTTTGTACCATCTTTGGCGAGCAGCGCTGCCTTAAAGTTGATTTCAGCCTGGGTTCTTTTCAGTATTTGGGTAAAATACTTCTGAAATTCTTGTCGGTTATGTGGATTGACCAGGACATCAACCCAATACTTACCGAGAACCTCTTGTTCTTTATACCCCGTTAATTCTTCAGCTCTTCTATTAAAAGATACAATCATGCCGCATGGGCTGATGGATACCACAAGTGCCTGGATAGTATCGATTATCTCCTGATTGAAATCCCGTTCGACTTTCAAATTCTGGGCGGTTTCATGAGAAAACAGAGCCAGAGCAATATCGTCAATGACATGTGCGATAAATTCATTTTCCACTTCAGGAAACCTGATTTCTTTCCTGCAATGCATGGTCACAAACCCGTAGGCTCGATGCTCATACCGTACCGGCCAGACGAGGCAATGCCGGTCCAGGGAATCGATTTGAGCAACTATCTCCGCATCTAAATAGAGACGCAGCGGTTCAACGAAGGACTCGAGGTCGCAGTCAAACCGCTGGCTGAGAATCCGGGCAAGACAACGATGTGCAGAAAAACTCTGAAAGGCAGCGGGCGGGGATGCCGCCAGCACAACAAGCTTTTTCTGTTCCCTTTCAAATCCACCGGCCCACACGTACGTGCAGTCAAACGCCTCGTTGAGAATGTCGCAGCAATACTGAAAAATAAACGATTGGTTTTGTTTCTCGAGCTCATTGAGACTGTGCTCTCTGATCGCTGTCAGCAGTTTGTTGCGAAATCGAAAGAGCTTGAGCATTTTCGCATCTTTTTCCGACAAGTTGCCTGCCATCCTCGTTCCTCTTGATGTTGTATTGAAAGCCTCGCTCAACCGGGTTGCCGTCTGCTCCTGTCAGGTGATTTTTCTGGAAAACCGAATCGTCTGGAAGAAAAAAGAGATACCATTCATACTGGTGGCATGATTCTGGTAACTCTGGGGATAGGAACACTGCGTCCGCCAGGCACGCCCGGCAGCATGCTCGACCGGCGTGCTCAGCATTTTACCACATTAGCGGAGGGAAATGGGGAATTTCTAACGTGATTTTTTTTCTGGACACACCCGTGCCAGATCTTACGCATGGCTGCAATTATCCTGACAACCGACAGCAGAAAGCGTGTAAGGATAAAATAACACACTGAAAACGAGTAGAGAAAAGAGCTGCGGATAGAGCCTGTGATCGGGCGGGACTCCCTGTCAGGGCCGGCTTTTCTGCCCAGTCCCGGCTTCCGGGCCAAGCTGGTTACCGTGACCAGGCGCGTCTTTGGCCCCCTCATGAGCGCGGTGGTGCCAGCCGCATCCCCCCCCATCCGACACCACCCCAACACGCTCCTTCAGCCCTTATGCCGGATCAGGCCGTTTCCATTGATAGGGCAGCTTCTGGATCGTTCCCGGTTCCGTCATTTCTCTGAGGGCCGCGAGCGCGTCCAGAATGATCCGCCTCTGGCGGCTGACATTGCCGGGTTCACCGAACATGCTGCCTCGCGCAAACTTGACGAGCAGGGCACGAGGTGGTTTGATGCGGGCCATCCGGTCGGCGGCGTTGCCCATTGAGATGGTAGGTATCCCCGCTTCCTCGACCGCCCGCTGAATCAGACCCACGGTCTGATGGCACTTCGGTCAGACCGGCACAAGAAAAAGGACGTCAATCGCCTGGCCCTTTAGCCGCGAAATGAGCTCGGGAACCGTCTTTTTGACCAGGGTAACCGCATCGTTGACATAGCCGAAGCTGTAGTTGGTTTCCGCCAGCCTGCCGATGATTTTTTCCTTTTCCAGCTCGATGAAGCGCTGGAGAGGAAAAATGATGTTGATATCCTGCTCAGCCAGCCTGTGATCATAATGTGGATGGGCGATTCCGAGCTCGTCCTGCCGCACCGTTCTGGGGAGCTCCCGGAATGAAGTATCCCCGTGAATCGAAACGGTATCGTAGGGAAGCTGGCTCTTTTTGAGATAGAGGCCACCGCTGGTAACAACAGCGAACGTCTGCGCTGAAGGTTCTCCTTTGTAGGGTGTCCAGGGTATGTCATCCGGGACAATAAAAGGATACTTCTTGACGATTTCCTCCATTTTACCCGCCTGGTAGTCCGGCAGGCTTTCCTCCACCCACCTGTCATAGGAGATTTTGAAGTTTTCAAGATCTAACATCACACTTTTCCTCTTGGATTCAATTGCTCTTTATACCCGGTGAACTGCTCCGCTGGCCGCATGATCCGTGCCTGCCAGCCCCGTTATACCGGAATACCCCAAATCTCGTTGGAATACTGCCTGATAGTCCTGTCCGTTGAAAATTTCCCCATGCGGGCAACATTCAATATGGCCATCTTCGTCCAGCGCTCCACATCCAGGTAGACATCGTTTACCTGCTGCTGGCAGGCAAGATATGATTCAAAATCCCGAATCAGCAGATACTGGTCATGCGGGCTCAGCAGCGAATCCACCAACGGTTTGAACAGCTCACGATCGCCCCTGCTGAAGCCGCCGTCCCTGATTGCCTCAATGACATTGGCAACCAGCGGATTCTGGTCACAGATCTGTTCGGGGGTCCGGCTGTTTTGAATTCGCTCGAATTCCGCCTCATCGGCATTCAGCCCGAATATGAAAATATTCTCTTCGCCGACCTCCTCCTGTATCTCTATATTGGCCCCATCCAGGGTGCCGATCGTCAGGGCACCGTTGAGGGCAAACTTCATGTTCCCGGTACCGGAGGCCTCGGTCCCGGCAGTGGAGATCTGTTCAGACAGATCAGCTGCCGGCATAATCAGCTCCGCCTGGCTGACATTGTAATTGGGCAGAAAGGCAACCCGCAGCCGGTCTCCGACGCGCGGATCATGGTTCACCACCTGGCCGATTGAATTGATCAGTTTTATGATCAATTTGGCCCGCCAGTATGACGGCGCCGCCTTCCCTGCAAAAAGCACGGTGCGCGGCGCGATCTCAGCACCCGGATTCCTGATTATCTTCTGGTAGAGATAAATCACATGCAGCGCGTTGAGCAGTTGGCGCTTGTATTCATGTATCCGCTTGACCTGAACATCAAACATGGTCTCGGGACTGACCACGATGCCGGTGGACAGGTTCACGTAATCGGCGAGGCGTTTCTTGTTATTGTACTTGATCTGCATGAACTGGCTGCGGAACTCAGCGTCTTCCACCAGCGGCTCAAGTTCGTGCAACCTGTCAAGGTCGACCTCCCAGCCGGGTCCGATCCTGGAATTGATCAGCCCTGCCAGCTCACGATTTACCTCGAGCAGCCAGCGGCGCGGGGTAATACCATTTGTCTTGGAGTTAAATCGTCCCGGGTAAAAGACGTGGAAATCGTGGAATATCCGGTCCTTCAGCAGTTGCGTATGCAGGGCGGCAACACCATTGACGGAATGACTGCCGACAATTGCCAGGTGCGCCATGCGGATCTTTTTCGGCTCGCCCTCCTCGATAATCGACATCTGCCGCAGCTTCTCGCTGTCTCCGGGGTATTGTGCAGCCACCTGGTCAAGAAAGCGTTGGTTGATTTCATAAATGATCTGGAGATGCCGGGGCAGCACCTTGCCCATCATATCGACGGTCCAGCGCTCCAGTGCCTCCGGCATCAGGGTGTGATTGGTGTAGGCAAAGGTCTTGACGCAGATGTCCCAGGCCTTCTCCCAGCCAAGTCCCTCGATGTCAAGGAGCAGTCTCATCAGTTCGGGAATGGCGATGGCCGGATGCGTATCGTTGAGCTGTACAGCTACCCGGTCGTGGAATTTGGCAAATGTCTTGTTTTTCTTCTTGTAGCGGCGCATGATATCCTGGAAGGTCGCCGCAACAAAGAAATACTGCTGCCTCAGGCGAAGCTCCTGCCCCGCGTAGTTGTGGTCCGGCGGATAGAGTACCTTGGATATTGTCTCAGAGATTACCTTCTGCTGCACCGCGCCGATATAGTCGCCCTCCCCGAAATGGATCAGGTCAAGCTCCCGGGAAGCTTTCGCGGTCCAGAGCCGCATGTTGATGACATGGTCATTCTTGTAGCCGGGAACGAGCATATCGTACGGCAGGGCCATCACATCCTGGGTGTCGATCCACCTCGACCGGTAACAGCCTTTGTTATCCTGGTAGGAGGTCACCTTGCCGTAGAATTGAACCTTGAACATCGGCATACGCCGCTCAAACCCCCAGGGAGAACCGAATTTCAGCCAGTTGTCGGGGCTCTCTACCTGGTAGCCGTTGATAAGCTGCTGGTAGAACAGGCCGTATTCATACATGATCCCATAGCCGTAGGCCGGGATTTTCAGGGTTGCGATGGAATCCATGAAACAGGCCGCGAGCCTGCCGAGTCCCCCGTTACCGAGGGCCGCATCTTCCTCCTGCTCGCGGATTTCCTCCATCGAGTAGCCGATCCCCTCAACGGCTTCCTTGACATGATCGTAGAGGCCGAGATTGGTAATTGCATTCCCGAGGGACCGGCCGATCAGGAATTCAAGCGAGAGGTAGTAGACCCGCTTTTTTTCCTTGGCATAAAAGGTCTTCTGGGTCTTTATCCATTTTTCGACCATAATGTCCCGCAGCGTGTAGGCCAGGGCTTTATAGATATCAGATGCCCCTGAACGTTCCGGGTCCCTTCCCTGGAAGCTCATCAGATGGTGTATGATGTTGTCCTGCAGGGATTTGGCAGATGTTGAAAAATGGACACGGGATGCATCTTTTTCAGCCAGGCCCGTTGACGGGCCGGGGGCCGCTTTACTCATGGCTCAAACCTCCAGATGGTTGATAATTTCAGGGCTATGGTTATGATGCATCTCTGTTGCTGCCCCGGGCTCACAATGGATTGACAAATACGCGCTGCGTTTTTCTTTTCTGCAGACAGTCAAGAAAGAGACAGATGAGACAACGGCGCGCTTCATGGCGGGTGAACAGGCGGTTCCCAGATTGTTTTTCATACGTTTACTAGCTGATTGGACACCTGTTCTGAAATATTACTGCAATGTCGTATACACAAACACTTTTTCATGTCTATTGTATGGAAATGTCAACCTTATTTTTAACATAAACACAGTATACGATAATCATCAAGAACAAACAATCCAGGAAAAGTTATGGCCACTGAGCAGCAGAGCGTAACCAAGCAAACACTGTATACAACCGTATTCATCGTCTTTATTGCCGGCTTTCTCGCCGGCGTTGGCTTCACTGTCTACAAAATGGACTCACCCACTGCTCCGGTTTCTCAGCAGGGCGCAGCAAAGCCGGCCATTTCCGAGCAGCAGAACCAGGCGATACTGAACCTCGAGGCAGAGGTTACCGCCAACCCTCAGAATTTCAACAGCTGGACCCAGTTGGGGCATCTCTACTTCGATACCGACCAGTACCAGAAAGCCATCGCTGCCTATAACAAATCCCTTGAACTCCATTCCGGGATGCCAACCTCTGGACCGATCTCGGGGTCATGTACCGGCGGACCGGAGATTCGGCCAAGGCGATTGAATGCTTTGACAAAGCCATGGCAATGGACAGCAGCCATGAGCCTTCCCGGCTCAACAAAGGGATCGTTCTCTATTACGATTTCAACAAAACAGACGAGGCGGTCGCCGCCTGGGAAACGGTACTTCAAATTAACCCCTCGGCTGCACTGGCAAACGGCACCCCTCTGCGTGACTTCATCGACCAGGCCAGAAAAGAACAAAAAACGAACAGCGGCAGCTGATTTCCGGTCACACATCCAGATCACACACCCAAGGAGACGATAATGAAACTTGAAACACTTGCTCTACACGGCGGACAGCTCATCGATAATACCACTCACTCTCACGCCGCCCCGATATACAGGACAAGTGCCTATCTGTTCAGAGACACAGAGCACGCCGCCAACCTTTTTGCCCTGAGGGAGCTCGGCAATATCTACACGCGCATCGGCAACCCCACCCAGGACATACTCGAACAGCGCGTCGCCCGGATGGAGGGCGGTGCCGCAGCGCTGGCGCTGGCATCAGGGACATCGGCGATCTTCTATGCGATCATCAATCTGTGTGCACAGGGAGATGAAATCGTCGCCGCCAATAATCTCTACGGTGGAACCTACATCCAGTTTGACTCCATCCTGCCGCAGCTGGGCATCAAGGTCCGCTTTGTGGACCCCTCCGATCCCGGTAATTTCAGCCGCGCCATCAACGAGAGAACCCGTGCGGTCTTCTGTGAAACAATCGGCAACCCGGCCCTCAACGTGGCGGACCTGGAAGCCATTGCCGACATCGCCCATGAACACAAGCTGCCCCTTGTCGTTGATTCGACATTCACGACCCCCTTCCTGCTGCGCCCGATCGATCATGGCGCCGATATCGTTATCCACTCGCTGACAAAGTGGATGGGCGGGCATGGCACCGGAATCGGCGGGATTGTCGTTGATGCCGGGAAATTCGACTGGACCGATCCCAAATTCACCCTTTACAACGAGCCGGATTCCTCCTATCACGGGCTCCGCTATGCCCATGATCTCGGGGATTTGAACCCGGTTGCCTTCATCCTGAGGATGAGGCTTGTGCCACTTCGCAACCTGGGAGCATGCATCTCTCCCGACAACTGCTGGATGTTTCTCCAGGGCATCGAAACGCTCGCCCTCCGCATGCAGCGCCACTGCGAAAACGCCGCAGACGTTGCCGATTTTCTCAACCACCATGAATGCGTCGACTGGGTCTACTACCCAGGCCTTGCCGGCTCTCCCGGAAGTGATCAGGCAGCCAAATATCTGAAAAACGGCTTTGGGGGCATGGTGACTTTCGGCATAAAAGGCGGCCTGGAAGCAGGCCGGAAATTCATCGACAGCCTGAAGCTGCTGTCGCACGTGGCCAATGTCGGAGATGCCAAATCTCTTGCCATCCATCCAGCAACAACGACCCATTCACAGCTCTCCGCCGAGCAGCTTCGGGAAGCAGGCGTCCAGGAATCGCTGGTGCGGCTCTCTGTCGGTATCGAGCATATTGATGATATCAGAGATGATATTGACCAGGCGCTCAGAATGGCCGCCGGATAGCAGGTAAACCGTAATTGTATGAATAACACCGTCAACCAGTCCGGCTCCGCCGGGCTGGTGGAAAAAAAGTACTTCACCTTTGCTGAGCCTCCCGATGAACTGGCCCTTGAAAACGGGGCCCGGCTCGGCCCCGTTACTGTTGCCTATGAGACCTGGGGACAACTTTCAGCCAGCCGGGACAATGCCGTTCTGGTAACCCATGCGTTCTCGGGTGACTCACATGCGGCAGGATATTATCCGGGAGAACCGCCTGAGGCCAAACCGGGCTGGTGGGACAGCATGATCGGGCCCGGCAAGGGACTTGACACCGATAAGTATTTTGTTATCTGTGCGAATATCCTTGGCGGCTGCATGGGGTCTACCGGCCCCTCCTCAATCAATCCGGCAACGGGAAAGCCATACGGATTGAGTTTCCCGATGATGACCGTCGGAGACATGATCGAAGTCCAGAAAAAACTGCTCGATCACCTGGGCATAGCATCCCTTCACTCGGTAATCGGCGGTTCTGTCGGCGGGATGCAGGTCCTCGAGTGGTGTGTCCGCTATCCGGCGATGGTACGCTCGGCAATCCCGATCGCAACCACCATGCGCCACTCGGCCCTGGCAATTGCCTTCAACGAGGTGGCCCGTCAGGCAATTATGGCCGATCCGTGCTGGAACCACGGAGATTACTACGATTCCGAGCCTCCGGATCTCGGCCTTGCCATCGCCAGGATGATCGGCCACGTCACCTACCTCTCGGATGAGGCGATGCGCCGCAAGTTCGGGCGGCGGCTGCAGAATAAAGATAACTTTTCCTATGGCTTTGAAGTAGATTTTCAGGTGGAAAGCTATCTTCGTTACCAGGGTTCCAAGTTCGTAAAACGGTTTGATGCCAATTCACTGCTCTACATAACAAAAGCGTCCGACTACTACGACCTGGTTGAACGGAGTAACAGACCCTACTCGCTGCAAACCATCAGTGGAGCAAAAGTTAAATTCCTGGTAATCAGCTATTCATCAGACTGGCTGTACCCGACCTACCAGGCGAAAGAACTGGTCCAGGCGCTCAAACGCGCCGGACAGAACGTCAGTTTCTGTGAAATTGAGGCCGATTGCGGCCATGATGCCTTTCTGCTCCCGGACGAGCGGCTTGGCAAACTCGTTGGAGGATTCCTCGATGGTACCCCTCGGAACTGATGACATGCGGTTTGACCTGCGCGTCATCTCCTCCCGGATCGAGCCGGGCACGCGAGTGCTCGATCTCGGCTGTGGAAACGGGGATCTGCTCGCCTGGCTGGAGGCTAACAAACAGGTGTCGGGAACGGGAATCGAGCAGGACAAGGAAAAGGCCGCACACTGTATCGGCAGGGGGCTGAGTGTGCTCCAGGGGGACATGAACGAAGAAGTTGATGATTACCCGGACAAAAGCTTTGATTACGTCATCCTCAGCCAGACCCTCCAACAGGTGTATGAACCTGCGCGGCTGCTCTATTCGCTGGCCCGGATCGGTAAACGTTTCATCGTCAGTTTTCCAAATTTCAGCCACTACTCCATCAGGCTGCAGCTCCTGCTCAAAGGAGCCGCACCCAAGAGCGACGAATTGCCGTACAACTGGTATGACAGCCCCAATATCAGGGTAATCACCCTGAAGGATTTCAGGAAATTCTCCCACGACGTCGGCTACCGGATTGTCGAGGAAATAGCCATCATAACCGACTACAAAAGCAACGAAGGAAGAGTCATCAACCGGCTCACCAACTGGCGTGCCACCTATGGCATATTTATCATCGAGAAACAGACAACCCCCTGAGAAAGCCATGAGTGATAAAATCTCCTCACCAGGAAAAGACGTTCTTCAACTGACAGGCGAGGCCTGCGATCACCTTGAGATCAGTCTTGCCAGCAAGCATCACCTGATTCCCGATGTGGTCAAGAAACTGATGCAGTCCTGGTCAACCAAAGAGTGTTATGACCATGTCAGTCCAGTCGCAATCCCCTCTCACCAGGCCATCATCGACATCATCGAGCAGGCCCGGAGAATTTTATTTCCGGGCTACTTCACGAGCGCCAAGCTGCACGCCTCAAACCTCGAATACTACATCGGCAAGGAGACGACTGAGCTCTACGATAAACTCACCGAGCAGTTGACCATGGCAATCCGTCATGATTGCCGGCGCAACAACCAGCTGTGCACAAACTGTGAAACGCGCAGCAGTGAGATGGCTTTTTGCTTCATAGAAACATTGCCGAAAGTTGCCTCCATCCTCTCCCAGGACATCAGGGCGACGCTGGAAGGCGATCCTGCCAGCAAAAGCCCCGACGAAGTCATTTTCAGTTATCCGGGGCTGAAGGCAATTACCGTCTACCGGCTGGCCCACGAGCTTCACCTCCTCAAGGCACCAACGATTCCGAGGATCATGACGGAGTGGGCGCATGGCGAAACCGGTATCGATATAAACCCGGGTGCGACGATCGGCCCCGGCCTTTTCATTGACCATGGAACCGGCGTGGTCATCGGCGAAACAACGGTTATCGGGAAGAATGTGCGCCTTTACCAGGGAGTGACGCTCGGTGCCCTCAGCCTCCCCCGTGATGCAGGCAGGAAGCTGCGCAACAAGAAGCGTCACCCGACCATCGAGGACAACGTGATCATCTACTCAAACACGACCATTCTCGGAGGCGATACGGTAATTGGCGCAGATTCGATTGTCGGCGGCAATATCTGGCTCACCGAGAGTGTCCATACCGGAACCAAAGTACTTCTCAAGAAGCCTGAACTGATTTATCACAACTCCGTTCTGACGGAGTCAGGAGGAAACTATGACACTTCAACTAATCGATAGCTATGGATGCACCCCGCTGCTCACCCTTCAGCGCTTTGGCAAGGAAAGCGGAGCAGTGCTCCTGGCCAAACAGGAATCGAGAAACCCGATGGGCAGCGTCAAATGCCGAATCGCCGTAGCAATGATTGCTCGTGGGATTGAAGACGGCTTGATCAACGAGGAGACGGTTGTCGTCGAGCCGACCAGCGGCAATACGGGACTCGGGCTTGCCTTTGTCTGCGCGGCAAAGGGGCTGCATCTGACACTCACCATGCCTGAGAGTATGAGTCTCGAGCGCAGAATGCTGCTCAAGCACCTCGGCGCAGAACTCATTCTTACCCCTGCCGCCGAAGGAATGAAAGGTGCTATTGCGGCAGCTGAAAAAATTGTCCGGGACAGGGATAACACCTTCATGCCGAACCAGTTTGCCAATCCGGCAAACCCTGAAGTCCACCGGAAGACCACCGCCGAGGAAATATGGTATGACACCAAAGGTGCGGTAGATTTTTTTGTCGCCGGTGTCGGCACCGGCGGAACCATAACCGGTGTTTCCGAAGTACTAAAGGAGAGGAACAGTGCGGTAAAGACAATCGCCGTCGAACCGGAAGACTCCCCGATTCTCTCCGGAGGCAAGCCCGGCCCCCACAAGATCCAGGGAATCGGGGCTGGTTTCATACCGGAGATTCTCAATACGGAGACGATCGACGAAATTGTCCAGGTCAGCAACGACAATGCGATAAAAACTGCGCGCCTGCTGGCCAAGAGTGAAGGTATTCTCTGCGGTATATCTTCGGGGGCGGCAGCCTGGGCCGCTTTGCAGGTTGCCAGCAGGGCTGAGAACAAAGGCAAATCGATCGTTTTCATACTCCCCGATACCGGTGAAAGCGCTACCTGAGCACCGACCTGCTTGAGCCTTTGAAAACAAAGAGAGGTGAATCGTCTGCAGTCAGGCAAGGAGCGACAGGGTGAACAGCGATGCCACCGTCGAGTAGATAATAGCCAGCCCGATGGACTCCGCCCGGACCCGGTACTGCATTGCCAGGACAAACGGCATGGCGCCGCAGGGACCGGCGGCAACGAGCAGTGCCGGGTTCCGCCAGAGCGGATCAAAGTCAACAAACCCGGTAAACAGGAACCAGGCGAGAAGCGGGTGGATAACAGTTTTCAGACCGGTGACCGTCACCGCTGCATAATCCAGCGATAAAAAGCGGGTTTTGGCGAGGATGATGCCCAGGGAGAAAAGGGCGGCTGGAGCAGCCGCTGCCCCTGCAAAGCTCGAAAACGTGATGATGCCGTCATGCAAGGCAATTCCCGAGAGATTAACTGCAAGCCCCACGGCTATGGAGGCGAGTACCGGATTGCCCAGTAAAGAGCGCAGTACTCTCCAGCCCGACTCCGTGCGATGCGAGGCAAATTCAAGCCCCATGATCGTCCCGGCGAAGATAACCGTGGTATCGATGGCGATGATCGCACTTATCGGTGCGGCCGCCTGCTCTCCATAGAGAATTGTCGCGATGGGCAGCACGAAGAACACATGATTGACAAAACATGACGCCATTCCCAGCAAAATCGCCTCTGCCGGTGCACACTTGAACAGCAGCCGGGCTGCTACCGCACCTCCCCCGAAACAATACGACTTCCGAGACGAAATAAAAAACAAGCAGACGAAGATCTATATTTCCGAGGTCGGCTCGGGCAAGCAGCAGAAAGAGCAGTGCCGGGGACCGCAGCATAAAAAACAAAACGGTTGACGGCATGGGCGGCAGCATCGTCAAACAAACCTCTTCTGGCAAAGACAATGCCGACCAGCATTATGGCAAAGACGGGGAAAATAGGATTCAGAAAGGCGCTGACCATGGTTATCACTATTTCATGTCTTAATCAAAGTGCGGGACTCGTGCTTTGCCATCGAAACCTCGACAGCCGGTCCGGTCATCTTCAGCGCGGAGGTACGGTAAACCAGCCGATGACACGCAGCAGGACAAGAACAATCAAGGCCCCGAAGAAGCCGATCATGCTCATCGTTTTCAACCCCATGCTCAGGCCGATCCCGCAGACAGCAACCATAATGCCCACGAGAAGGACCCCGCACAATATGAGCAGCTTCATCTTCAATCGCCTCTCCCTGGCAGCCGAAACAGCGCTGTCCGGATAATAATGTGAATCTTCACTATACCATGAGTGGTGTTGGGATAAATAGAATAATGACATGACCGGTCAATGAGCAGCAGATAAAGCAACGATTCCATTCTCCCGCTCTGACAGAACTGGACGACCCTATCCGCAGGCACGCTCTGTAAATCTGAACAGGGTTTAGAAAATTATGATTTTTTCTGCTGAAACCTTCCATTCATTTCAAATAACTGCTATTTTTATAGGTGGATAGTAAAAATCTGTTCTCAAAAGAGCAGCAGCATAAAAAAATATGGCTTCATTACCGGGAAAGGTAGTGATCGCTACCTGCACGTTGCCATTTAATTTACCTCACCACGGAGGACGTTTCATGAAATCAACTAAGATCGTATGCGCCTGTCTGGTTTTCTGCTGTCTGTTGTCAGGACTCTCGGTCCAGGCGGCAGAGCCGGTAAAATCTCTCTGGAACGGTAGCGAAGTATACCTGGTCAGAAAAGCGGATAATTTTATTATCCTCTACGACAGGTCTCGATCCATGAATGACCTGTACGCCAATACCGTCATGACAGAACTGGCTGCCGAGCGCAAGATTCTTGTGGAGAAGAATGCAACACTTCCCGACATGAACTGGATGGCCGGTATCTATTCCTTTACCCCCGGCACCGGTCTTGATAATCTTACCACCTTCTACCCGATGCAGCCCTACAACAAGAAGTCATTCAGCCGGACAATCGCCACCATGCCCCGTGAGCCCAAAGGTTCGACACTCCTGCAGCAGGGCTTAGCGGAGCTTGACACGGTCCTGGCGGAAATGAGTGGGAAAACAGTGATTTTCCTGTTCACCGACGGACAATACACCCCGTCGACTCGATGATGTCCCCGCCCGCCCTGGCCGGACGGCTCGCTGCAAAATACGATATCTCCTTCGTGGTCATCAATACCGGTGCTGAAAAGAACGGCTTAAAGGATATCCAGGCGATTGCCTCGGTGAACGCTTCATCATACATGGTGCCGTTTGAAAAGCTGCTCGGCAATCCAGAGTGGATGACCAGCGCCCTTTTCGCCGTGGTGGAGAAAAAGCCCGAAACGGGCCAGGAAGTCATCGCCGGCTACGAATGGCAGAACATTCTCTTTGATTTTGACAAATCTGATGTCAAACCTGAATACTTCGAAATTCTCGCCCAGGTCGGCGCGTTCATGAAAGATCACCCCAATGCACGGGTCATACTCGCCGGACATACCGACAACATCGGTACCTGGGAATACAATATCAAACTCTCCCACCGCCGGGCAGCAAGTGTCCGCACCTACCTGGTGGAAAAAGAGGGTATCAGTGCTGATCGCATTACCCTGAGCGGATTCGGTTATGAAGACCCCGTGGCCGGCAACGACACAGCTGAGGGAAGAGCCCTTAACCGCAGAGTACAGGGAGTCATCACCGGAATCGAGTAAAACAGCCTCGGCGCCTGCAGCCGGAGACAGCCGCAGGCGCCGCCCCGCCAATCATTTTCAGCAGTATTTCATCTTGTTCAGCGCCAGAAGGGAAAAGGTGCATGCCTGTCCCCCGCGCCGGATCTTGGCAAATCAACAGCATCGCCCTTTTATCTTTGTACCAGCGGCTCCTTGTGGTAATGATACCCGCAGGAGATGCACAGCCTCCCTGTGGCATGGGTAAGATGATAACACGCTGAGGAACCGCCATGGACACCCGCCAATTGAGAATCTTTACTGCAGTGTACAAAACGAGAAGCTTCACCAAGGCGGCTGCGGAACTGTTTACCAGTCAGCCGACGATCAGCGAACATATGCGCAATCTCGAAGAGCACCTTGGCTGCAGACTCTTCGACCGGCTGGGGCGCTCGATAATGCCGACACCGCAGGCTGAACTGCTCTACCCGAAAGCTCTCGAAATTCTCAACGAGATGGACAAGATCAGCACGATGCTGGCGACCGTCTCAAACGTGGTTTCCGGTGAACTTCACCTTGGTGCCAGCACTATTCCCGGAGCATACATCCTGCCTCGATATGCCGCGGCGTTTAAAAAACAATTTCCCGGCGTATCGTTTCAGATAACCATCAGCGATTCTGCGCAAATAATAAAAAAAATCTGTGACAACCAGCTCTATATGGGGATTGTCGGCGTCCGCATTCCAGGCAAGAAAGTGGTATACACGCCGTTCGGCAACGATGAGCTGGTGCTTGCCGTGAATGGCACTGCCGCGATAGCCGCCGAAATCACCCCTGATGCTTTGAGAGAACTCAACTTTCTACTCAGGGAGAGCGGTTCGGGAACCAGAAAGAATATCGAGATGTTTCTCTCTCAACTCGATATCGACACCAGTCAACTCAGGGTGAGTGCAGTCCTCGGCTCAAGCACTGCCATAAAAGAGGCAATTAAGTCCGATCTTGGCGTTTCGATTATCTCCCGACTGGCCATACGGGATGAACTCAAAAGCGGCGCTTTGCGGGAAATCAGGGTGAAAGGGTTGCAGATGAAGCGGGATTTTTACATTGCCACGCCGACGAAGCGGACAATTCCAAACCATTACCTGGCCTTTGCCGAGTCGCTGAATCAGCAGATTGGCCTGATTTCAGGCTGAAAACACGGTTTTTGTTCAGCACAGGGGCTGCAGCGCAGCGGAATTAACCCTGGGCCACCCGATAGACCTCTGCGATTGTCGTGATGCCGCGGAGTACCTTCTCCGCACCGTCCTGGACAAGCGTTGTCATGCCCTGCCCCCTGACATAACGCTTGAGTTCGCTGGAATCTGATGTTTTCAGGATCATGCTTTTCACGGCCTCATCGACAACCAGAAACTCATGAATACCGCAGCGTCCCTGATAACCGGTCTGATGACACTCATCACAGCCGCTCCCCCGGAAAATCTGGCGCTCACCCAGAATTTCCGGAGTCAGCCCGATACGCTCCAGCTCCACCGGATCAGGTACATAGGCTTCCTTGCAGGAGGGACAGATGATCCTCACCAGCCGCTGGGGCAAGAATTGCATTGACCGAAGAGGCGATCAAAAATGATTCAACCCCCATATCCCGCAGTCGGGTAATGGTACTGACGGCGTCGTTGGTGTGCACGGTCGAGAACACCAGGTGCCCGGTAAGGGCGGACTGAATGGCAATTTCCGCGGTTTCAAAATCACGTATTTCCCCGATCAGGATGACATCGGGGTCCTGCCTGACAATCGAGCGCAGTCCGGAAGCAAAGGTCAGGTCGATCTTGGGGTTTACCTGGACCTGGCCGATGCCCGGAATCCTGTATTCTATGGGGTCCTCGACCGTGATAATATTGATATCCACATTATTAATGGCGGTCAGTGCCGCATAGAGCGTCGTCGTCTTTCCTGAGCCAGTCGGTCCGGTAACCAGGATAATGCCGTTTGGCGCGCTGATCATCCTCGAGAAAATGTTCAGGCAGTCGGCCGACATGCCCAGATCGGAAAGAGACATCCGCACCGTCGACTTGTCCAGAAGACGCATCACCACCCGCTCGCCGAAAGCAGTAGGCAGCGTCGACACCCTGATATCGATATCCTTGTTGCCGACTTTGATCTCGATCCGACCGTCCTGGGGAAGCCGTTTCTCGGCGATATTCATCTTGGCCATCAACTTGATTCTCGAGGTCAGAGCCGACTGGACATGTTTGGGGGGAGCAAACATGTCATAGAGAATACCGTCCCAGCCGCTGCCGTATCTTCAGCAGATTCTGATAGGGCTCAATATGGATATCCGAAACATTGTTGCGCACCGCCTGAGAGAGCATCAGATTAACCAGGCGGATGACCGGGGAGTGGAGTGCTGGTATCATCAAGGAGGTCGCCCACCTCTTCTATTTTAGAAAAAAGGACATCCGGATCATCCTCATCGATATCCTGCATGACATCTTCAGCCCTGTCCTGGGACATATCATAGGCCGCATTGATGGAGCGGATAATCTCGCCGTGAGAGCAGAGCTGCGAGGGACAGCCCGGCATTTCAAGCAGCCTGGCAGATATCATCGTAGCTTGAAAAAGGGAGGGGTCATACATGGCGATATACCGCTCTTCATCGGTGATTATCGGTACCAGGACGTTCTCTTGAGAAACGCTATCGGGATAATTTTTGTAAAATCGGTGACGATATCGGAAGGTAAAACGGGAACGACATCCATCCTGAACTGATCAGAGAGAGCCTGCAGGAGGTCGAGTTCCTTGATTTTTTTCTGCTTGACGAGAATCTCCCCGAGCCTCTCACCGCTCTTTTCCTGGACGATCAGGGCCGCCTGCAAATCTTCCTCCGTAAGATTCGTTTTGCGCAGCAGTATTGAGCCTATCCCATCAATCACGATCAAAACCCTCCCGCCTCTCGTTTTCTCTTCATACGTGCTCAATGCAGCCCGTTCAGACATGGCACTGTCATCTGGTTCCAAACGCGAACACCGGGTCTTCGAGATTTCCCGTCAATATATAGGGAATTGTCGAGCTCTTGTATTTTCTATAGAGCAGGGCGACAGCCCTCGCCAGCTGGCGGTCCTGTTCGATATAATCCTGCTTGGGGCTGATTGTGCCCGCTCACCGCCAAAACGCTTGCCCGCCACAATTCATTCAACGCTATTGAGCCGTTGAAGTCGCCGTCGTAAAATGGTCCTGTTGCCGTTCCATCAACGATTTCAACCAGCCTGTTTTTTATTTGCACAAAAGAGGTGAGTTCTGAAAAAACAATCTCTCTGCTCTGCAGAATTTGGCCGTTTGAGCTCCATCTTGAAGTCATATATCCGAACATTACCCGAAAAATCCCCCTTGTCCAGGTCGGCAAGAGCAGTCGTGTATCTTCCCGAAAGCTCAAGGGTCCCGTCTATTTCCCGGCTCAGGTTCTGTTCAATAAAGGCGACATCCTTGAGATTAATCCCTGAAACCTCAAGTGTTGGAAATTCCACCAGGTTGCTCCCGGAGTGCAGCACGACCCCTGTTTTCATCGTACCACCAAGAAGCTCGAGACTCATGCCAAACCGACTCAGCAGATGCTTGGGGTCAAGGGTCACGAGCACATTGCTGACAGGCAGCTGTGAACTGTTGTCTCGATGGACAAGGGTGACCCCTTCTACGAGTACATTGAACGGATAGACATATTTTATAGTGCTGATATCACAGGTGTAGCCGGGAAGCCTCCCCTCGATGTTCTGTTCAACCCGGGTCAACACGGTTTCTTTTGGAAATCGTATAACGAGAAGGACTGCAATCAGGGCGACAGCATAGAAAAGATAGAGAAAGGTAAACGATAATTTTTTCAGCATTGCTTATACTCAGGATCTCAATTGCAGCGCACCGCTTTGTACTCCATCAAACCTGACAACAGGAAAAAAATCATCAAAAAAAGAGGTTTTATGCTACGCGCTAATGGTAATAATTACAACTGTAAACAAAGAGAAATAGCTTTGGGTGCCCAATTTGTCCTATAATACCTACCGTTGTCTGTTGCTGACCTGAGTGCCGGAACATACTCCCATCAAAATCAGACAGTTAAGACCTTTTTTATGTTTACAGACTACTTCGGGGTTCAATGAAAATCCTTTTTCAATTGCTCCCAATCCACGTTATCTCTACATGAGCAAAATGCACCAGGAGGCGCTTGCCCATCTGGTCTACGGGACGACATCCAAGGGTTGTATTGTACTGCTCACCGGGGAAATCGGCACGGGAAAAACAACGATCTCCCGCTACTTCCTCGAGAAATTACCGCGGAGTACCGACATCGCTGTCATCACGAACCCGAAACTTACCAGCAGCGAGCTGCTCGCTTCGGTATGCGACGAGTTCCAGATCAAGATCAAAAAAGAAAAACCTTCTTCAAAAGATTATATCGACAGTCTCAACGATTTTCTCCTCAGATCATATTCAGCAAATCGCCAGGCGGTCCTCGTTATTGACGAAGCCCAGAATCTTGACCTTGATGTCCTCGAAATGCTGCGGCTGTTGACTAACCTGGAAACGAATCAACAAAAACTGCTGAAGATTATCCTGCTCGGACAATCGGAACTCGCCTCGATACTCGCACGACCGGACCTGGAGCAGATCAATCAGCGGATCACCAGCAGATATCACCTCAAAGGCCTCAACAGAGAGGATGTCGATGCGTATATTGCCCATCGGATCATGGTTGCGGGCGGCGGCCGCAGCACATTCTTCACGCGCCGGGCTGTCAACGAGATATACAGCGCGAGCCGCGGAATACCGCGGCTGATCAACAGCCTCTGCGACCATGCGCTCCTCGGAGCCTACTCTGAAAACAAAGAGCGGGTCGATAAAAAAATCGCCAAGAAAGCCGCCGCGGAAATATTTGGTACCCATTTTCTGGGCCGCACCTTCAGGCCATATTCCCGACTGATCCTGACCGCCGGAATTTTGGCAATACTTTTATTTTTCGGGCTCTGGCTGGGATCGACGCTCCTCCGAGACCCCTGGTCGGAGATGAGCAGACAAGCTCAACTGCAGAAAATCTCCGAACAGCAACCGGCACCAGAGGAAGAAAAATCACCAATGGCAGAGATTATCCCCCAAACCGATACCCTGGCGGTGGAGGCTGAACCCGTCAGCCAGCCGGAAAACACGGCGCAACAGCCTGCAGAAAGTCAAACGGAAACGTATACCCGGCAGACCACTGAAACCGCGAATCTGCCGTCAGGCGAGCGGACAAAGATCTTGATAAACCCGATTGAGATCAATGACTAGACTGCGGGAGGAATTGTAGTCAGAATCTGTCATGTCCTATATTCTCGAAGCATTGAAAAAATCCTCGGAAGAGCGACGGAGAAGACAGCAGGAAGAAGAACTGCAGAGCCCCCTGCTGCTCGATCATGCAGTCAGCCCAAAAAATCCCGGAAAAAAACGGTTGCTGCCGCTCCTGCTGATAATCGCCTTTGCCGTTCTTTCTCTATTGAGCTGGCAGTTTTTTTCTGCCAATGATGATGATCCGGCCAGCCGCTTGAATCCAGGACAGGCAGCCCCCATCAATCCAGCGCAGAAACCCGAAATAACGACAACTGACGGGCTGCAGCCGGATACTGCCCCGCCCCCTGAGCAGCTCGCAGAGGAAACTTCTGCCGCTGAGACAGAGGATACAGCGGTGCAGGGGGCCTCTTTTGGAAACCCGGAGCAAAAAACCGAACCTGGACTCGTTCTTTTTGAAGATCTGCCTCTGGCGATCCGTGCCCAGCTCCCGGAGATGAAATACAGCGGCCATGTTTTTTCACCGAATCCTCAACTGAGGATGATTTTAATTAATACGACCGTTGTTCGCGAGGGTGACCTGATCGACAGCGATACCAGGCTCGTGGAAATTACCGGGGATGGCCTTGTGATGAGCTACAAGGACACGATTTTCAAGGTGGTGCTGTTTTGATCCGAAACGGTGGCAGCCATCATAACGACTTGTCTGTCTTTTCTTTTTATGTAATATTCCTAGCTGATGCCTGGTGAGCAGCAGCCGGGCGAGGCAGGTGGCAAAAATCGACAACACTTATCCCATAGAGGAACGAAGATGAAATACCGCCGCAAATTATTCTGTGCCGTTTTGCTCGCCCTTGTTTTCTTTGGCTCACCCCCTGCCGGCCGCGCAGTTGAAGGGCTGGGGATCGGAGTCAAGGCTGGAACGCTCGGTGCCGGTATTGAACTGAGCGCCTCTCTGCTAGACAATACCCGACTCAGGGGGTGGGTTCAACTACCTTACCTACTCTTTTGACTCAACCATTTCAGACATTGGTTATGACTTTGAAAGCGAATTCAACTCATTTTCTGTGATGCTTGACTGGCACCCATTTGGAAACAGTTTTTTTCCTCAGCGGCGGCGTTTACTTCAACAATAACAGTATATCGGTCAACGGAACCGTCAGCGACGACAGCATCGGTTCATTGTCTCCCCAACTCGGAGCCCTCGCCGACCTGGTCTCAATCAGCGGTGATGTCGAATTTGCCCCCGTCGCGCCCTATGCAGGACTTGGCTGGCGCAGCAACAACTCGGATTCGGGCTGGGGTATCGCAGTGGACCTCGGCGTCCTTTTCCAGGGAACTCCGGACGTCACCAATCTCAGGCTCAACGCGCCGGTAGATGTCAATCAGTTTGCAGCAGTACAGGATTTTCTGGCTGAACAGGAAGAAGAGATAAAGGATGATCTCGATATCTTTCAATTTTATCCGGTTGCCACCCTTATGCTGATCTATCATTTTTAATCGACATCGGGACTGGAGCTGCCGAAAATCTGAGCCAGCGGCGGGGTACCTGCTCCGTCAGGGCCTTCCTTGCCCAGCTCAATTCGCAGGAGCTATCCGGTTCGCCTGACTCCCGCAGGAATGCTCGTTTTGCAGGACAGGCGGTATCAATTGATTCTCTTTCTTCCCTGCCACTCTCGGTCCCTGAGCTTGAACTTCTGGATTTTTCCTGTTGCCGTCTTTGGCAGCTCCCCAAATTCAACATATTTTGGTGCCTTGAACCGGGCAAGATGCTCCTTGGTAAAAGCGATAATATCATCCTCAGTAGGGTTCGTGCCCGGCTTGGGGATAACGAATGCCTTCGGCACCTCCCCCCATTTGTCATCCGGAACAGGAATCACCGCCACTTCCTGGACGTCGGGATGCCGATAAATAACCATTTCAACCTCCACCGTTGAGATATTTTCGCCTCCGCTGATGATAATGTCTTTTTTCCGGTCCATGATCTGGATGTAGCTGTCCGGATGCATCACCGCCAGGTCACCGCTGTGGAACCAGCCCCCGGCAAAGGCTGCATCAGTGGCCTCCTGATCCTTGTAATAGCCGGTCATCACATTGTTTCCGCGCATAACTACTTCGCCCATGGTTTTTCCATCCCGGGGCACAGGCTTCATGGTCAGCGGGTCAACCACATCCATAAAATGAGTGACGATAAACGGAACACCCTGCCGGGATTTTATCGTTGCCCGTTCCTCCGGTTCCATCTGCTCCCAGGCCGGTTGCCAGGCACAGACACTATGCGGTCCGTAGACTTCGGTAAGGCCGTAGGTGTGGGTTATTTCGGCCCCTATCTTTTCCATGTTGCTGATGATGGTTGGAGCAGGCGGCGCCCCGGCTGTCATGATCTTCAGGGTGCGCTTCATTTTCAGGTCGACGGCACCCGGCCAGTTGCTCATCATGATTAAAACGGTCGGCGCGGCACAGAGATGAGAAACATTTTCGACTTCAATCAGCCGGTAAATCTCATCTGGTGCCACCACCCGCAGGCAGAGATGGGTTGCCCCGACCGCGGTAACCCCCCAGGTAAAGCACCAGCCGTTGCAGTGAAACATCGGCAGCGTCCAGAGGTATACGGAAGAGGCATTGAGACCGGACTCGAGGACCTCCCCAACAGCATTGAGATAGGCCCCCCGGTGGTGATACATGACCCCTTTCGGGCGCCCGGTCGTACCACTGGTATAATTGATTGAGAGCAGCTGGTCCTCGGATTCTATTGCAAAATCAAACGGTTCAGGCTGACCGCTGGTAAGAAAAGACTCATACTCCAGCCCCTCGAGCAGCATCTCGCTGCTGACGTCACAGACGGTAACATACAATTCAACCCCGGGTAATTCTGCAGGCTTTATCAACCCGGCAAACTCACTGTCAACGACCACGACCTTTGCATCGGAGTGATTGATGATATAGGAGACCTCTCCGGATGAAAGACGTATATTGATGCTTACCAGGGCGGCACCGATAAGCGGCACCGCGTAATGAGCTTCCAGCATTGGCGGAATATTCGGGCAGAGAAAGGCTACCTTGTCATCTTTGCCGACACCCCTGAGCCGAAGCGCGCTGGCCAGCCTGAATACCCGGTCGGAAAACTGTCTGTAGCTGTAGCGCTTTTCCCGGTAGATAACAGCCGTTTTCTCGGGATAAACCAGCCTGCTTCGTGAAAGAAATTCAACCGGTGTCAACACGCTTCGATTCACGCTGTTCTTCTGCATCTTCATTCTCCTGTCCGACGATGTAATAGAGTTCAATTTCCCAGGGACTGCAACTGAGCGCTCAGTCGCTAAACATTGCAAACCAATAACTGGCCAATGCATATATCGATACATGAAATGATTCAAAGGAGCAGCAGCAGGATAATCGTTTTCCCGCCGCATTTCAATCTCATTTAAACAGGCTGCCATTGCCATTGACGAGAGCATCAGGCAAACGGCCAGATGAGAGGGATTGCTAGCATGCCTGCCACCACCACAAAGAGATTCAAGGGAATACCGAGGCGCAGGTAGTCCCTGAAGTGATAGCCGCCGGGGCCATACACCATCAGGTTTGTCTGATAACCAATCGGCGTTGCATAACAGGCGCTCGCCCCGATGCAGACACCGATGATGAAAGGTTTTGGATCGACCCCGATGCCGATTGCCGTTGAAATGGCGATTGGCAGCAGCAGGACAGCCGTGGCGTTGTTGCTGAGAATCTGGGTGCTGATGCTGGTGAGCAGAATCATACCACCGAGCACGACCGTCGGCGGGAATCCTGAAAAAAGGCTTAAAAATGCCTCCGCATACAACTGGCTCACCCCGCTTTTCTGCATTGCCAGCCCGAGGGCTATTGTTCCGGCGATCAACAGCAGCACATCACCCTGCAGCGCCTTGTAGGCATCGCGCATCTGCAAACACCCGGTCACAACCATAAGAAATGCCGCGATCAGTGCACAGGTCATGATATCCGCCAGTCCAAGGGCCGCAGTGGTGATCATGCAGATGAAATTGACAACCGACCACAGGGCTTTTCTCTTGTGGACAATTTCCTCATACACATCCTCGATGATCAGGTAGTCTTTTTCAGAGCGCAAAGAGGCAAGCTTCGTGCCTGAACACCAGATAAGCAGGATATCCCCGGTTTTCAGCCGAACATCCTGAATCTGGTGCTCCGAGAGATGCATTTCCCGGCGCTTTACCGCTATGATGTTGATTGCCGAATCCTTTGCCAGCTCAGTCTGATGCAGTCTTTGGCCTGCCAGGGTGGAGCCCGGTGCGATGAGCAGTTCGACAACGATCGGAGCGTCTTTCTGAGCTCCGAGCACCAGACCATTTTCCGAAGACGGCAGTTCTATCCCCTCCTCATGGAGAATCTCCACCAGATCGTTGAGCGACCCCTTGACCAGCAGAATATCATTATGGCTGATCGTTTTATTGTCCCTCAAAGGATGATAAATCCGGTCATTGCTGACCAGTTCGATTACCTCAAGACCAGGGAACCTGCTGGAAAAGGTTCCCCCGGGGTCGTTGCCGACATGTCTGCTTGACTCAAGAATCCTCAGTTCCGCCAGGTACTTGCGATGCTCTCCATCACGGATTTGACAGACCGGGTTGGCAAGGCCGGGTAAAATCCGGGGAGCGGCGATGAGCAGAAAGGCGATTCCGCAAACGGCAATAGGGACACCGATGATGGAAAGCTCGAACATCGACAGTGCGCCATAACCGTACTGGGCACTCAAATCACTGATAATGATATTGGTCGACGTGCCGATCAGCGTGCACGTTCCTGCCAGTATTGAGGCATAGGACACGGGAATGAGGAATTTGGAAGGACTCAGTCCCAGATCACAGCACATGGCCATAACCACGGGGATAAAGAGGATAACCACCGGCGTATTATTGATAAAGGCCGAGGCGATCGCCACGGAGAAAAGGATCAGTGTCAGCGCGGCGGGAACATTTTTTCTTGCAACCCTGATGACCTGTCGACCAAGAAATTCAATACCGCCTGTTCTCATCATTCCCTTGCTGACAACAAACATCGCGGCGACGGTTATCACTGCCGGATTGGCAAAGCCCAAGACAGCTTCCTTTGAACTCAGGAAACCGCCTATCACCAGTACTACCATGATGCCGATTGCCGTCAGATCAACCGAAATCTTTTCTGTTATCAGCAGGTAAAGGGTAACCAGAAGAATCAGTGAAATAACCCAGACGTCCATAATCGCTTCTCAATAGTGTCTATCCATCCGTTCCAAAAGCGTTATAAAGCAAACATCTCAACAGTTTTTTCCGTCAGGAATTCGGCAATAGGCAAAGCGGAGGTTGCGGCAGGCGATGGTGCATTACAGACATGCAGGGACCGGGGTGATTGGGCAAAGAGAAAATCATGAACAAGAGAGCCGTCGGCAAGGACCGCCTGTGCCCTGATTCCCGCCGGGTAGGGTTTCAGATCGGCCCGTACCAGTTCAGGGCAGTATTTTTTAACACGTTGAAGATACCCGGGCTTGTAAAGCGAGTCTTTCAGTTCGCAGAGGCCTGAGGAGATGTTTTCTCCAAGCAGACGCCAGAAGCCGGGAAAGCGTGCCATCTCAACGATATCCGACATATCCAGATTAATCCGGCCATATCCTTCTCGTTTCAAACCGAGTACGGCATTGGGACCGACGGTGACGGAGCCATCGATCATCCGGGTGAGATGAACCCCAAGAAAAGGCAGTTCCGGATCCGGAATCGGGTAGATAAGATGGGAGACAATATGATTGTGTTTTTTGGCCAGTTGATAATACTCCCCCCGAAAGGGAATAATGGAAAAATCAATCTCGATGTCCATCATTCTCGCCAGCCGGTCCGCCATCAAGCCGCCGCAGACAACCAGGTGCCCTGCCTCGAAGGTATCGCTGCCGGTAGCGATTCTGATACAATCAGCAGATTCATCGAGTCTGCTGATCTGACTGTGCAGCCGGACCTCCCCGCCGATCTGTTCAAACTCTTCAGCCATCCGCCGGGTAATACGGGAGAAATCGGTGATCCCGGTCGCCGGCACGAAAAGCGCACCGGTACCCCGGATATGGGGCTCCCGCCGCCCCAGTTCAGCTGAAGTGAGCCGCTCGGTTTCAATCCGGTTCTCGGCACAGCGTTTCTCAAGATCAAGCATACGCTGATATTCGTCTTCATCCGTTGCAACCAGCATCTTGCCGCACTGTTCAAACGGCAGGGAAAATTCGCGACAGAAGCTGATTGTTGCGGCAGCGCCCCGCCGGCAGAAATCGGCTTTCATACTCCCCGGCTGATAGTAGACGCCGGCGTGAATAACCCCTGAATTATGCCCGGTCTGGTGGGCAGCATAGCGGTTTTCCTTTTCAACAAGCAGGATGGAAGCCTCGGGCATGCGCTGCTTTAAGCGCCAGGCAGTGGCAACACCAACGATTCCACCGCCGATGACAACAAGATCATATCGTTTCATGACGCGAACCTCTCAAAGAATTTCTGATACACAGTAAACATCCTCCTGCCGGACTGCTCTATTATCTGCGGCAGGTGCAAAGACATCCCTGCCTGCCTGAACCAATGGAGAAAAAGATCAAACGCGGTGATGAGAGAACGGATCGGAGAGCTGAAGGGATGCTGCCGGGAAAAAGGCCCCGACCCGCTGTCACCCTTTACAGGTCAATATCGAGCTCCAGCAATAAGCATAACAATCCGTAGGTGAATCCCCAGAGGAAATAGTCTTCAAGCGGGTAAACGGCAGCGATGCGCTGAGGCAATACTCTCTTTTTTGAATGCCGGGATTTATCGGCAAACTTCGCTACCTCAAGCCACAGATAGCTGTCGATCTCTGCTGGCTCGACAATAATCTCGGGACGTTGGGGCAGTGCAAAAACGTACGGCTGAACCTGGATCGGTGCCATCACCTTTCTGCCCGCTCTCGTTACCGGTAGCTCAAGGGTCAGCATTGATTCATCAAGGGATACACCGGTTTCCTCACGCGTCTCCCTCAGGCAGGTGTGAAGGATAGACACATCACCAGGAGCGCGTTTGCCACCGGGAAAGGCGAAGTGCCCGGACCAGGGATCGCCGCTTGTTTTCGTTCTTCGCAACACCAGTATTGAATCAACAGGGTCAGCACAGCGGATTATCGAAACGGCGGCCATCGGCCGATGTACCGCACGAATCCCGTCATGCCCCGTGGGAATAGCCCTCATGGCAGGTTTTTCAGACTCATGACACTCGTTATTCTCAATAGTGATATCACCATCTCACCTTCGCTCTATCGGTCAACTATAATTACTTTTCTATTTCAGCACAACGATAACAGCCTTCTCGGCCGGTGCAGGATGGGAAAGCAGAGCGTCGCGGAATAAATGAGCTTTTGTGATCATTGTATTCATGGTACATTTTCATTTGACATTAATTATCATTCGCAAAAGGAAACGCTCATGCTACCCCAGAAATATTCAGAATTCCACCAGGCGATCAAACGGAAAATTCCGCCGCAAAGAATCATCACTGATCCTCTGAGGAGAGCGGCTATCGGTGTTGATGCCAGCTTCTACCGGCTCGTACCCCAAATTATTGTAGACGTCGAAAGCGAAAAAGAGGTTCGCATTGTCCTCCGGGAGGCACGAAAGAGAAACCTGCCCCTCACCTTTCGGGCGGCGGGAACAAGCCTTTCCGGCCAGTCTATCACCGACAGTATTCTGGTGCGCCTGGGGAGAGGCTGGGACAACTGGCGGGTCTATGATGATGCCCGGCTGATCCAGGTACAGCCGGGTCTTATCGGCGGCAGCGCCAACAGGCAGCTGGCGGTCTTTGACCGGAAAATCGGCCCTGACCCGGCCTCGATCGACACTGCCAGGATCGGCGGCATTCTCGCCAATAATGCCAGCGGCATGTGCTGCGGGGTTGAAGAGAACAGCTACAAGACCCTCGATTCCATCCGCCTGATCCTGGTCGACGGCACAGTCGTTGATACCGGGGACAGCAAAAGTATTGAAAATTTCAGAGCCAGCCATGCCGGCCTGCTTGAGCGTCTTTCAGGGCTGCGCCGTCAAATCCTTGCCGACAGCACGCTGGCCGAGCGCATCAGGTATAAATTCAAAATAAAAAACACCACCGGCTACAGTCTCAATGCCCTGGTTGATTTCGAAGACCCTGTCGACATCATGGCCCACCTGATGGTCGGCTCTGAAGGGACACTCGCCTTTATTGCCGACGCAGTTTTCCGCACGGTCATTGAACATCCTTACAAGGCAAGTGCGCTCATCCTGTTCAGAAATATGGAAGACGCCTGCCGGGCGATCCCGATCCTCCGCCGGCAACCGGTCGCGGCAGCGGAACTGATGGACCGCGCCAGCCTGGCATCGGTTGAAGGCAAAGCGGGAATGCCCGCTTTTCTTGCAGGGCTGGACAAACGTGTCACCGCGCTCCTCGTCGAGACGAGAAGCGAAGATGTCGAAACGCTTCCCGGGCAGATCGCCCGGATTACCGAGAGCCTTTCAGCCTTTGACACGGTGATGGATATCACCTTCACCGATGTTCCGGCGGAGTATCAGGCACTCTGGAAAATCAGGAAAGGACTTTTCCCCGCAGTCGGTGCGGTGCGGGAAATCGGCACAACCGTCATCATCGAAGACGTGGCCTTTCCAACTCAGCATCTGGCCAGTGCGGCACGTGAGCTCCAGGCACTCTTTGCGAAATACCGCTATGACGAAGCCATTATCTTTGGTCACGCATTTGAGGGAAACCTTCATTTTGTCTTTACCCAGGATTTTTCCATCCAGTCCGAGGTTACACGCTACCGTGATTTCATGGAAGATGTTGTCGAGATGGTAGTCACCACCTATGACGGCTCACTGAAGGCGGAACACGGCACCGGCCGCAATATGGCGCCATTCGTCGAAAAAGAGTGGGGAACTGCCGCCTTCGGACTGATGAAGGATATCAAAGCGCTATTTGATCCCCATTCGCTGCTCAATCCCGGTGTTATTATCAACGCTGACGCTGAAGCTCACATAAAAAATCTCAAGCCGTTGCCGGCAACCCAGGAGGTTGCCGACAGATGCATAGAATGTGGCTTCTGTGAACCGGTATGCCCCTCGAGAGACCTCAGCTTTTCGCCGCGCCAGCGCATTGCCGGACGTCGGGAGATCAGCCGCAGGCTGGCCGATGAGGGAGCCAGTAGAGCGGTGAAAGGTTTTGCCAGGCGATACCGGTATCCCGGCGTTGAGACCTGCGCGGCCGACGGCCTCTGCGCAACTCGCTGTCCGGTTGAGATCGACACCGGCAAGATGATCAAGGCGCTGCGGGAAGAGGCACATGGCCCGCTGGCAGAGAAGGTCGCTGCGGCTGTTGGCAGAAACTTCAGCCCGGTCGCCAAAACCATCAGCGCTGTCCTGGACGCTGTTGATGCTGTCCACCGGCACAGCTCCACCCCATTCATGGAGCGGGCCTCGAAACTGGCCCGAAGTGCTTCCGGCAACATTCTTCCCCTGTGGAACCGGGAAATGCCGTCTGGTGTCAGAAAAACAGAACCGAAACCGATCGACCCGGGCAACCCGCTCAAGGTTGTCTACTTCCCGAGCTGTGCCAGCCGCTGCATGAGCGGACCGGCTCGGGCGGAGGAGGTACGTGATGACCTGCCAGCCAGGACAGCATCACTGCTGAAAAAATCCGGGTATGAAATCATCCTCCCCGAAACGCTTGACGGTCTCTGCTGCGGGCAGGCCTTCGAGAGCAAAGGATTTATGGCGGAGGCCGAGAGAAAATCCGGGGAACTTTCTGACGCCCTGCTCAAAGTCTCGAAAAACGGCGCCATCCCGGTGCTCTGCGACACAAGCCCCTGCCTTCAGCGGATGAAAACCACGGTTGATCAGCGGCTGCACCTCTACGAACCGATTGAATTCGTGCTGCGTTTTCTGGTGGAGCGGCTCTCGTTCACCAAAAAAGAGTTGAAAGTTGCCATACACCCGACCTGCAGTACCCGGAAAATGGGTCTTGAAACAAAACTTCTGGAGTTGGCCCAAAAATGTGCGACGGAGGTCGTCTGGCCGGAGGAAATCTACTGCTGCGGGTTCGCCGGGGATCGAGGATTCAATTATCCCGAACTCAACGAGTCCGCCCTGCATGGACTTGAAGACCATGTCTGCAGCTGCGACTCCGGATATTCGACGAGCAAGACCTGTGAAGTCGGCCTGTCCCTACACGGCTCTATCCCGTATCGGTCTATCCTCTACCTTGTCGACGAGGTAACTGCCCCCAGATAACACTCAGCTCTCTGCTGCCTTACAAACGTAAAGCTGCGGAGCGGGTTATATCACCACGCAGCAGTTTCTGCCGCTGTCTTTCGCCTGGTAGAGGGCCTGGTCGGCACGCTGCATCAGTGTGCTGATCTCCTCACCAGCCTTGAAGCAGCTGACACCGAAGCTGCAGGTAAGCGGCTGATCTATGCGGAAGTCATATTTTTCGATCAGGCAGCGGAGTTTCTCGGCGAATTTTCCACTATTTTTCAGGCCGACGCCGGGCGTCAGCAGGGCAAACTCCTCCCCGCCCCAGCGAGCCAGAAAGTCGCTCTGCCGGATATTGTCCCGGACCAGCGCCGAGAGTTCCTGAAGGATCCTGTCTCCGGCGAGATGACCATGTTTGTCGTTAATGGCCTTGAAATGATCGATATCAAACATCAGGACAGATAACGGCGTGCGGTGGCGGGTTGAACGGGCAGCCTCTTTGGCGAGCTGCATATTGAAAAAACGCCTGTTGAATATCTGCGTCAGGACGTCCGTCTGGCTCTGTTTTTCAAGGGCACGGTTGAGCTCTTCAAGCTTTTCGAGATTTTCCCGCTGCTGGTTCCGGTAACGGTTGAATATCTCCTGCAGTTCCCTTGAAAAAAAATAGGCCACAATGAGGGCAATGACCACCGCCCCGAAAAACAGGATGCAGAGAATGATGATGTCGTTTCTGACTTTTTCCTTGAGCTCTGCCTTTTGCGCCGCAATCGTCTCATCCAGTCGGTCGAGGTAGACCCCCCGCGCCAGGACCCAGTTCCAGGTCGGGTCGTACTTGAAATAGGACAACTTCCGTCCTTCACCGGAACCGTCTGGCTTCTTATACCAATAGACGACGTGCGCTTCGCCGTGTTCACGAATCCCTTGCAGAAATTCCTTGCGGAACTTCTTTCCCCTGGCGTCCGCATAGTCGTCAGACAGTCGCTGCCCGACCAGGTCGGGGCGGTTGGAGTTAATCAGCATCGTGGCAAAACCATCACCGCCGTTGATATCATGCAGCTCATAGACAAAATAGTAGTCGACGAGATGTTTTCTCAGGCTCGCTGACAAATCTTTGGTTATGGCAGCCTTTATCAGGGCCTCCAGATTATCCAGATACTCGCCGGTGCCGATCACCCAGCCAAGCGGTTCAAAAAAACCAAGATAAGAGACCTTGTCGTAGAGTAGTCCTGAATCGTCGCCTGGTTTTTTCCATCTGTACCGATGAAACCCTCCGCCCTCCTCGCTGCCGATCCTGATCGTCTCCCGGACCGTGTCGGGGGTGCCGGCCGCTCCACTGTCAAGAAAATTTGTTCCTTCGATCCTCGGATCAGGCGGATACAGGATCGCCTTGCCATGCAGATCAAGAATAAAGAAATATCCCTGCTGCTCATTAAAACGGATAGGCCTGACAGCCTCGCGAATGACGTCTTCAATACGCTCCACTGCCATGCTGCCCTGCATTTTCCCATGGATATTACCGGCAATGCTGAGCGCCTCCTCAACCCGTTGTTTCAGGCGCTGCTGAAGGCTCGCATCCATATCGCGCCGGCGGTGATCGAGCCGGCTGAGGAGGTCACCGACGTCTTTTTGAAGCGTTTCTTCCTCCAGGGTAATATAGTCTTTTTCAATCTCGACCAGGTCTTTGTCGAGCGTATTGATTTTCTTGGCGATAAACAGGGCTCCGGTGGAGAACGTCATCACCCCGACGATGATAATTGCATAGAGAAAGCTGACCCTGGCAATGTTATTCTCGCTTACAATACGCATAGTTCCTGTCACCCCCCCCGGGCCGATATGTATGCCGTTTTTACCAGACTAGCAGATAGCAGTAAAAAGTGGAAGAAAATGAAGCAGATCGACCATCAAATCCCTCGGCAGAACGGGGGTCGGGACTCATGTATCAGCGGGAGTGGTTCCCGAGAATCTCCGCACCGTCTCGATGATCTGATCGCCGTATTTCTCGCATTTGCTTTTCCCGACGCCATGTATTTCAAGCAGGTCCTCCAGTGACTCCGGACGGTGAGCCGCGATCTCAGCAAGGGTCCTGTCATGGAATATCACAAACGGCGGGACCCCTGCCGTATCAGCAATAGCCTTTCGCATCGCCCGCAGCATCTCAAAGAGATCCTGATCATAGCGAATCTCTGCAGCAGGTGCTGTTTCCCGTTTCGCCGCCGGTGTATTTCTGACCCGCGGACGGGGCATCCTGAACTGCTGTTCCCCTCTCAGCAGGGGCCACGCAGCCTCGGTGAGCTTCAGGACAGAATAGTTGCCGACATCCTGGTTCAGGTATCCCTGGTGCACCAGATGTCTCAAAATCCCCCCCCAATACTCCTGGCTTTGAGCCTCGCCTATCCCATACGTAGAGAGCCGGTCATGTCCCAACGCAAGAAGACGCTCCTTCCGTGATCCCCGCAGGACATCAATCACGTGACCTGCCCCGAAGCGCTGCCCGACTCGATAGACGCAGGAAAGGGCTTTGCGGCTGTCTTCGGTAACATCAATCATCTCAGGAGGGTTGAGACAGATATCGCAGTTGCCGCAATCATTCTCCTGTTTTTCACCAAAGTAACCGAGCAGTACACGGCGGCGACAGCCGAGCGATTCGGCAAAGCCGACCATCGCATTGAGCTTGTGAAGTTCTATCCGCTTGTGCTCGGGGTTCCTGCTCTTCTCAATGAGCCCGCGAGCCACCTGGATGTCGCCGTAGCCGAACAGCAGGAGCGCCTCTGACGGCAGTCCGTCTCTTCCCGCCCGGCCGGTTTCCTGGTAATAACTCTCTATGTTCTTCGGGATGTCATAATGAACCACGAAGCGGATGTTGGATTTATCAATCCCCATACCAAATGCAACAGTGGCAACAATTATCTGCACATCGTCGCGCAGAAAATCGTCCTGGACCTCTTTGCGCTGCCCGGATGACAGTCCGGCATGGTAAGGAGCAGCTGACATTCCTGCCGCCACAAGCTCCTCGCTCACCTTTTCCACACGCTTGCGGCTCAGACAGTAGACAATTCCCGACTCGCTGCTCTTCTCGGCCAGATAGCGCTTGAGCTGCTGCATCGGCTTTTGTTTATCAAGAACCGTATAGCGTATATTGGGGCGATCAAACCCCGACACATAGTGGTTTGCCTCGGAGAGGTGAAGCCGCTCGAGGATATCTCTGCGGGTATGCGACTCAGCAGTCGCCGTCAGGGCAATCAGCGGAATATCCTTGAAATGTCTTCGCAACCCCCCGAGTTTTCGATACTCGGGCCGAAAATCATGCCCCCATTGCGATATGCAGTGAGCCTCGTCGATTGCAAAAAGGGCGATCGGAATATCACCTAACCGGCTGATAAACTCGTCACTCATCAGCCGTTCTGGAGCGATGTAGAGCAGGTCAAGCTCGCCGCTGTGCAACAGGGCGAGCACCCGTTTCGCCTCGGATGCCTTCAGCGAGGAATTGTAGAAGGCTGCGCAGACACCGCAGGCGACAAGAGCATCGACCTGATCCTTCATCAGTGAGATCAGGGGCGAGACAACAATCGCCACTCCCGGACGGTGCAGGGCGGGAATCTGGTAACAGAGCGATTTTCCTCCCCCGGTGGGCATCAGCACAAATGCATTCTTTCCGGCAATCAGGTCCTCGATCACCTGCTGCTGATGTTCCCGAAAGGTATCATAGCCAAACACCTGTTTCAGCGTTTCAAAAAGCGTTGAGCTCACGTCCTTCACCCACCTGTCAAAGATGTTCTTTTATGCCGCTGCAGTCAGGTGGAACATACATTGATCGACTCCACAATTCGACATTTTTAACAGACTATCGGCCCACAGCGTCAAGCGGCCGACTCACGTCCCTCACAGTTTCGGCAGAACTGCTGCTGCGAAGCTGAGCACGAAAAAGAAACCGCACATATCGGTTACCGTTGTCAGCAGCGGGCTGGAAACCAGGGCGGGATCCATCTTCAGCCGCTTCAGCAGAAGCGGCAACGCCCCACCCAACGTCACCGAGACGAGCGTGTTTGCCGCCAGTGCCCCGCCAACGACCATCCCCAGCCAGATGTTTTTCTGCCAGGCAAAAGCCACCAGGCCAAGCAGGATTCCCAAAACCACCCCATTGATAATACCAACCCGTGCCTCTTTGAGCACAACCCATAAAATCTCGCCGGGCTTCACCAGGCCAAGAGAAAGCTCCCGCATCGAAACGGCAACCGCCTGGTTGCCGGAGCAGCCGCTCATATCGCTGACCATGGGGAGAAAAACCGCCAGGGTGATGGCCGCTGCCAGCGTATCCTGGTAGAGGGCGATGACACTTGCCGCCACAATGTTCAAAACAATATTCATGCTCAACCAGGACAACCGGCGCCCGGATCTTGCCAACAATGGCATCGTCCGGAACTCTTCGCCGCCGATTATACCGCTCAACCGCAGAAAAGCCTTGGTTTTCTGTTTGTTGAACTCCTCTTCCACGGCACTGGGCAGAACGACACCGACCAGCCGCTTCCCGCCGTCAACAACCGGCACGCCGAACAGCTTGTGCTCTTCGAAGAAATTCTTCAATTCGTTAAGAGAAGCCGTGTCCGGAACCGACAGCGGCGAAGGGATCATGATGTCCCCAAGTCGGCTCTCCCGCGAGTAAAACAGCAGATTGTGCATGCGCATCACGCCTGTCAGCCTGCCGTCGGAATCGACCACATAAAAATACTGGACATTGTAGCTGTTATACTCTTCCTGATTTTCCTGCAGGTCCCTGAGCACATCCCGGATGGTATCCTCCGCCTGGAACGCCAGGAATTCAGAGACCATCAGACCACCTGCGCAATCCGGAGCATAATTCATTAGCATCCGGGCCTCTGCGGCGCCTTCTTTCTCCATACTGGCAAGGATTGACTCGCTGGCACTGTCATCCATCTCGGCAAGGACATCTGCCAGTTGATCGCTCGGCAACTCATCCAGGATTGCCGCCGCCTGCTCGAATGGCATCGTCTCAACGATATCTGCCGCCTGGGTATCGGTAAACCCCTCGATAAGGTCGGCGGCCTCTTCCGGGCCCAGTCTGGAAAAGAGAAGATGCTGCTCTTCCTCCGAAAGGCGTGAAATCGCCCGGGCACTCTCTGCTGCACCCAGCAGGTCAAGAAAATCGACGATCGCCGATGTAGCTCCATCGGCGATTAACTCACTGAGTGTTTCCCACGGTGTTAATAAATCATTCATTGTCCACACGCACCTTTGTAAAGATTTCTGAAACCGAGGCTCACAACAATTACTGCCGCAATATAGCAGTTTTCCCGGAAACATGCCTGAGGCGAATACATTTTACAGTTGCTATCTCGCGCTTTTTTTTATCTATTTGAGAAATATCCTGACCCATCCCTTGTCGAAACCTGGACAGGTTCCGTCAGAAAACAGAGCGACCGGATCACTTTTACCGGAGGAGACCAGGTATCATGAATAAATCAGGCTTACTGCATGCACTTCTTCTCGACGGTGCCGGCGGGGCACGAAAACTGGCGGAAACAGAGGTCGGTCGCCGGGAGCCGCAGGAAGGCCTGCTCTGGCTTCATTTTGATTATACCTCCCCCGGGGCGGTCCATTGGATTGAAAGCGACAACCGCCTGGACAGTGTTGCCAAGCAATTCCTGAGGACCGAAGACACCCGCCCCAGGGTCACCACGATCAACAACTGCCTGCTCCTTGCCTTGCGGGGTGTCAACCTCAATCCACAGTCAGACCCGGAGGATATGATCGGGGTCAGGATCTGGGCAAACGAGTCAATGATAATCACGACAGTCAGAAGAACGCTGTCATCCATTGACGATATAATGGAATCACTTGAAAATGGTAGCGGACCGCTTGATTCCTCGGAGTTTATCGTCGAACTGGCCAAACGGCTGATAAGCAGAATGGGCCCGACCATTGAAAACCTCGAAGAGATACTTGCCGATATCGAGGAGCGTATCATCGATACCGGAGACCCCGCCGTCCGCCGCCAGCTCTCGGAGATTCGCAGGCAATCGATCGTGCTCAGGAGGTACCTCTCTCCGCAAAGAGAAGCAATGTACCGGCTCTATGAGGAGAAACTGTCCTGGTTTAAGGAAAATGACAGGATGCACTCCAGGGAGGTGACCGACCACCTGCTGAGATACATAGAAAATCTTGACTCGACAAGGGAGCGGGCAACGGTTATCCATGAAGAGCTGGTCAGCAGCCTGTCTGAACAGCTCAACAGCAGGATGTACGTGCTGTCGGTCATAACCACCATATTCCTGCCGCTCGGCTTCCTGACCGGACTGTTCGGCATAAATGTCGGAGGGATCCCGGGTTCAGAAAGCAAATCCGCCTTTACCATCTTTGTCGTCCTGCTTTTTGTCATTGTCCTGGCCGTGCTGGTACTCTTCAAGAAGAAGCGCTGGCTCTGAGCCGCAGGGAAATAGCATGGGATTACTGATCTTCTACGTCTGTCTGGCGCTCGGTGTTTCGTTTCTCTGCTCTATCATGGAGGCGGTCCTGCTCTCCATTTCACGCTCGTTTGTCGCCCAGCAGGAGCAGGAGCATCCTGAGCTTGGCGCAAGACTGAGACATTTCAAAGAAAACATCGATCAGCCACTCGCTGCCATTCTCAGCCTCAATACCATCGCCCACACCGTCGGTGCCGCAGGAGCGGGAGCCCAGGCGGCAGCCGTTTTCGGAAGTGGTTACATCGGCGTCATTTCCGCCGTTCTCACCCTGTTAATCCTGGTCGTCTCCGAGATCATACCGAAAACACTCGGGGCCGCATACTGGCGGAGGTTGACGCCAACAGTCGTGAAGCTGCTTGGGGTTACCACCATGTCGATGTGGCCGCTGGTAAAAATGGCGGAACTGCTGACCAGCGTAATGACCAGGAGCAAACCCAGGAACCAGGTGCACCGTGAAGAGTTCATTGCGCTGGCAGAGCTTGGCAACCGGGAAGGAATCTTTCATCGCTATGAATCCCGGGTCCTCCAGAACCTCTTTTATCTTCGCGATATCAGAATAAGAGACATCATGACGCCATCCACGGTGGTATTCGCCCTGCCCGGCAACCAGACCATAGCAGAAACGATCACCAGCCACGGTTCCTTTCAATTCTCCAGAATGCCTGTCTACGGGGAAAATCTCGATGATATCAAGGGGTTCGTCCTGAAAAGCGACCTTCTGGCAACCGCACCGGAAGATCAGCAAAAGCTGCTCACCGGGATCTGCCGCCCCATCGTTGTCATGAACGGAGACGAAACGCTGCATGTCATGTTTGAGCGGATGATGAGCGAATCGATCCACATCGCACTGGTCGTGGACAGCTATGGCGGTACTGAAGGAATCGTCACCATGGAGGACTTTATCGAGACACTGCTGGGCCTGGAAATTGTTGACGAGCTGGATACCGTCGCCGACATGCAGGCGAGCGCCCGTGAGCAGTGGCAGATGCGGGCGCAGCGCAGCGGGCTGATCACTGCCGGAAGGAGTTCAGCAGATCACAGCCGCTCCACTGGCCTGCAGAATGATGAGAATGAGGCTCCCCCTGTTCCGAAGACCAGGCCGTCTCCATAAACAACGAGACAGAAGCAGCCCGGGCAGGGGCTCAAGCAGTGTCTCAGCACCCGTCCCCGGGTATCGCCGTCAACTGTTCTGCAGCGCGGCGATCCGCTCTTCCAGCGGCGGGTGACTCCTGAACAATGAAGCGAGTCCCCCCTGTTTACCCTTGATTCCAAAGGCGGCTACCTGGTCCGGCAGCTTGGACGGCTCGTGATGCGCTTTCAGGCGCTGCAGGGCGCTGATCATCTTCTGTTTTCCGGCAAGATGCGCGGCACCGCTGTCTGCCCGGAATTCACGTTTTCGGGAAAACCACATGACAATCAGCGAGGCAAATAAACCCAGGACCAGCTCAAGGAAGATAGTGACTGCCATATAGCCCAGGAAGCCAAGCCCGCCGCCCTCCCTGTTCTGACTGAGAGAACTGTTGATGACGCTGGCAACCATCCGGGAGAGGAAAATGACAAAGGTGTTCAGGACCCCCTGGATCAGCGTCAAGGTGACCATGTCGCCATTGGCAACGTGACTGACCTCATGGGCGAGAACCCCCTCGACCTCGTCTTTGTTCATGTTCTGCAGGAGTCCGGCACTTACCGCGACAAGGGCATCATCACGCTTCATGCCGGTTGCGAAGGCATTCATGTCCGGCGCGTTGTAGATTGCCACCTCGGGCATGCCGATGCCGGCCATCTCGGCCTGGCGGCGTACGGTGCTGAGCAGCCAGGCTTCGGTCTGATTGGCCGGCTGGTCAATGACCCTGGCTCCTGTGGCTCTTTTGGCAATCCATTTGGACATGGCAAGGGATATAAAAGATCCTCCCATACCGAACAGCGCTGCCATGACCAGCAATCCGGATGTCGATGCCGAATCCAGGCCAAGAACACTCATGACAATGCCCAACAGCACCAGGATTGCCAGGTTTGTTGCCAGATAGAGAATAATTCTCATCACCATTACCTCCTGTTAAATTTTATTACCGCGTCAAAGGTAATCACTGCGTTTCTGGATTTCCATATTTATGACCCAAATCTAATAGAGAATACCTCCATCGGTGAAAGGCAGGATGAGTTGCCAGGCAATCAATCAGCGCTCCTCTTCCAGCAGCCAATTCCATCAGGGTCGGAATCAGCGGCCCCCCTCCGTAACAATTTCGTTTCAGAGAAAAAAATATCGGCTGTTGATTTGATTTCATTTAAAATTTCTCATATCATTATTTGATGAAGATTTTCAATAACTGCAAGATTCAACGGACATTACTCCAGGTCAGCGCATATGGGGTCAGCAGCTTCAAGATCATGTCGTTGACTGATAATAAACCAAAACTAATTCCAAGGTAAATACTGGAGACATTTGATGACCTTACTCTACAACAAACATGTTATTTTAGCGGCGTCTTTATTGTGCTTCGGGCTGTATCCCGGAGGGACATCTGAGGCAAACACGCCTGAGAATGAATTTTTAGACATGGACCTCTCTCAATTGATGAATGTCACCATCACCTCCGTTGCCAAGAAGAAGCAGCGGCTCTCTGATGCCGCTGCTGCCGTTTATGTCATCACCCAGGAGGATATTCGACGATCCGGAGTCACCCATATTGCAGAGGCTCTTGCCATGGCGCCCGGAATCCAGGTTGCCAGGATCAGCGCCAGCAAATGGTCTGTCTCCTCTCGGGGATTTGCCGGCTACACCTCCAACAAACTGCTGGTCCTGATGGACGGCCGCAGCGTTTACTCTCCTGCCTATAGCGGTACATTCTGGGATATGCAGGACACCCTGCTGGAGGATATTGACAGAATCGAAGTTATCCGCGGACCGGGTGGGACAATCTGGGGGGCAAATGCCGTCAACGGCGTCATCAATATTATCACGAAGCAATCAGCTGATACTCATGGCGGCCTGGTGCGAGTCGGGGCCGGCGATCAGGAAATTGCTCAGGCAGCTGCCCGATTTGGCGGAGCATTAAGCCCGAAGACCGACGGCCGTGTCTATCTGAGCGGCAACGACCGCAACAGCAACACCCTTGCCTTTGACGGCAGTGATGCCAATGACGGCTGGCGGAACATTCAGGGTGGTTTCCGGCTGGACGGCCAGCCGGAGTCACATTCCGAGTGGACCCTGCAGGGGGATCTCTATCAGAACCGTGCGGATCAGATTCTCTATCCTTACTGGATTGAGGGCCCGCCATACCTGACCAGCAACTACGGTAACATCGATGCCGGCGGGGCCAACCTTCTCGGACGCTATCGGCACGAACTGTCAGACCGCAGTGTGCTCAGCGTTCAGGCCTATTACGATTATAATGATCGCGAAGAGGCCTATTACCGGCAGACATTTAATACGATAGATTTTGACCTGCAGTACGAAACATTGCTGGGAGAGAGAAACAGCATCACCATGGGGGCCGGATACCGGCAGATAAAAGGAGAATTCGATACCAGTTTTCAGCTGCAGGTGGAAGACAATACCGACAGGCTCTACAGCGCCTTTCTGCAGGATGAGATAAAGTTGGTCAGCGACACGCTCTGGCTGACCGTGGGTGTAAAGCTGGAACACAATGATATTACAGGAAATGAGTGGCAGCCCAGTGGCAGAATTCTCTGGAAACCAGTGGAAAACCATTCGCTGTGGGCCTCAGTTGCCCGCGCGGTGAGAACCCCCTCGATGATTGAGGAAAACGGCGGGATTCTTGCTGCAGCCTACCCCATCCCCTCTGGTCTTGCCACGACCTACCTCCGGGGCAGTGCATCGTTCGAATCGGAAACGGCGCTTGCCTACGAAGCCGGATACCGTTGGCAGGCAACCAGCACCCTCTCTATTGACACTGCCTTTTTCTATAATAATTACGATAAAATATACAGTCTTTACCCGATAGTGAAAAGTGGCGGTTTCGATCTGACTTTCATAAATGGATCGTCCGGTGATGGTTATGGATTTGAGGCAGCAATCGACTGGAAGCCTGCACCATGGCTTTCTTTTGTACTCACTTACTCATATCTGAATATGGACCTTTTGCTCGATAAGGCTGAAGCATTATATGCGGGAGAAAGTAATTTTGTCTCTAAAACAAGCCCCGCCAATCAGTTTTCACTTCGCTCGTCCGTGGATGTTGCTAAAGACTGGCAGACCAATTTCTGGCTGCGCTACACCGATGAAATAACCAACCGCAGCGGTGTTGACCTGCTTTCAGAGCAAATCTCGATCGACTCCTACTTTCTTTTTGATGTCAATATCATCTGGACACCGACTGACCATCTTGAAATCATGCTGGCCGGGCAGAGCATCTTTAACGGCAGTAAGCTGCAGTATTCCTCTGAACTCGTAACACCGGCAACCGAGATCGAACGGGGTGTGTATGCCAAGCTGACCTATCGTTTCTAGATTTACCGGTAACAGAGAAATGATAAATAAACCATTTCGCATTACCGTTTTCCTGTCGGTGCTGCTCAGCCTCTTTTCCTCGGCGGACAGAGCTGCAGGGGCAGACGATAATGCTCTGGAATACAAGCTGAAAGCGGCATTCATTCTCAATTTTTCCAAGCTCACGACCTGGCCCAAAGACTCGTTCAACCAGCCGGAACAGACTTTTGATTTCTGCGTTGCCGGTGAAGATCCGTTTGGTTCCGCCCTTGATGGAGTGGAGTCAAAACAGGTTGGTGGCAGGAACGTGCGGCTGCGCTTCATCCCTTCAATCTCGGAAGTACAAAACTGCCATGTCTTGTATGTAAGCAAATCAGAACAAAACAATATTGATCAATTACAGAATGTTACTGAAGATATTCCGACGATTACCGTAAGCGATATAGATGGATTCAGCAGCAAGGGAGGAATGTTTGAGTTTGTGACCAAAGGCGGGCGGTTATCCTTTATCGTCAACAACCAGCAGGCGACCCGCAATGGGCTTCAGATAAGCGCCTCGCTGCTGAACCTGGCCGCTGAGGTGTTATAGGTTCGCTATGAAAAACTGGTTCGCCAAACTCCAGCTGAGACGTAAACTATATGTCATTGTTTTATTATCCTGTTTTGTCGCCCTGCTTCTGAGCACTTCCCTTTCTCTGCTCAGTCAATGGCACCTCATTCGCCAGCAGATAACAGATGAGCTCGAAACCCTTTCTGCCGTCATCGCCGAGAACAGCAGGGCTGGCATGGTATTCAAGGATAAGCAGGCCCTCGACAGCATCCTTGCATCCCTGGCAGCCAAACCGATCATTATAAGCGCCCGTATCGTGGGCACGGATGGTCTTCTCTATGCTCAGTACAGCAACCCGTCAATGCTCAGCTCCATTAAAGAAGAAATAAATATCCCAGATAGTACCGGAACCAGGAGCGAATACAACAAAGATTTTATCGACATTGTCGAGCCGATCATTCTGGACGGAGAACTGATCGGAAATCTGCAGATCATCGGAAGCCTGAACGATTTAAAGCGTAACCAGCTGATTTTTGCATTCCAGATGCTCGGGGCACTTGGTTTCGGGCTGTTGATTGCAATCATGCTCTCATTTCGTTTGCTGCGAGTCATTGTTAATCCGGTGCTCAGCCTGCTCTCAACGATGAAGCAGATTGCTCAAGACAAGCAATATGATATTCGTACGCCCATATTGGCTGAAGATGAGCTTGGCCAATTGGCTACCGGCTTTAACGATATGATTGCCACAATCCAGGAGCGTGATGAGAAACTGGAAGAACAGGTAGAGGAACGAACCCGGGATCTGCTGAAGGCAAAAGATGCAGCAGAGACCGCCAACATGGCAAAAAGTGAATTCCTGGCAAATATGAGCCACGAGATCCGTACGCCGATGAACGGCGTTCTGGGCATGACTGAACTTTTACAGGACACGGAGCTGAGCGACGAGCAGCGCCGGTTTGCCGGGGTTATCCAGGGATCCGGCGAATCCCTTTTGGGAATCATCAACGATATTCTGGATTTTTCGAAAATTGAAGCAGGCAAACTGGAACTTGAATCCATTGCCTTTGATCTTCAAATGCTCATTGAAGATGTTGCCCAAATGTTGGCCTCACGCGCTCACAGCAAAGGCCTTGAACTCGTGGTTCATGTTCCGGAGCAGACCCACCAGACGCTCATCGGTGATCCGACCCGGTTACGCCAGATAATTACCAATCTTACCGCAAATGCGATAAAATTTACCGAACGGGGCGAAGTGGTTATCAGAGCCTCGACCACTCGAGTAGACAGGAGGCTTGCACATTTGCAGATATCGGTGCAGGACACCGGAATCGGAATAAGTGCTGAGGTTCTGCCTCGCCTTTTCAAGCCATTTTCCCAGGCTGACGGATCAACCACGCGAAAATATGGCGGTACCGGGCTTGGACTGGTGATTTCTCATGAGCTAGTCTCCCGAATGGGCGGCAGCCTGCAATGTGAGAGTGAGCTTGGCAAAGGATCCCGCTTCTCTTTTGAGGTCAATCTTGAAACGGTTGAAGAAGGTGAGAGAAAGAGGCGGATTCCTGATTCCGCGGAACTTGCAGGGGTTCGAATTCTGATTATTGACGATAATGGTACGAACAGAGAAATTCTTGAGAGACAAACCGCCTCATGGATGATGATCAACGAGAGTGCCGGAAGCGGCCCGGAAGGTCTGGCCAGGCTCCGTTCAGCCCAGCGGGACGGACACCCCTTTGAGCTCGTTATTCTCGACATGCAGATGCCGGATATGGATGGCCTGGAGGTAGCTCAACATATCAAGAGTGACCCCGCCATCGCTGATGTACAGATGATCATGCTGACCTCGATTGGCTTGCGCGGTGATGCACTCATGGCAAAAAAAGGCGGTATTTCAGCATACCTGACCAAGCCGGTTCGACAATCCGAATTGTACTCATCCCTGCTTACCGTAATCAGCCAGAGCCCGCTGCAGGAATCCCCTCAACTTGTGACCCGTCATAGTATTGCCGAAGAGAGGCGAAAACATCTGAACATGAATATTCTCGTGGTTGAGGATAATGAAACCAATCAGCAGGTTGCTCTTGGAATTCTCCAGAACTTTGGCTGCACGGCAGCAATAGCCTCTAACGGCAGGGATGCTGTCGATGCGGCAGCAGGGCGGCAATATGATCTCATCTTTATGGACTGCCAGATGCCGGTCATGGATGGCTATCAGGCAACCAGAGAAATACGCCGCCTTGAGAAGCAGAAAGAGCTGATATTCCGCACCCCCATAATAGCACTGACAGCAAACGCCCTCGAGGGAGACAAGGAAAAATGTCTGGCTGCCGGCATGGATGACTACATCAGCAAACCATTTAAACAAAAGAAGATGCTGCACATTCTGGAACAGTGGTGTGCAGAAAAACCAGACCGGCTCAGAGAAGACGAAGCGGTTGCCGCCAGAGAAAATAAGGTGAAGCCCATTGAGCAGACTTTGACTGAAATCAGGAACGATGCTGGTAAAGCAGAGGCTTCACCGATTAACAGGAGTGTGCTGAAAACACTTCGGAATCTTCAGATAGAAGGGCAACCCGATATTCTCGCCAGCATAATCAGCGCCTACCTGAGCAGCTCAGAACGCATTTTCGCCGAACTTCAGGAGGCAATGTCGGTCAACAATCTAGCCGTCGTCTGTAACTCGGCTCATTCACTCAAATCAGCCAGCGCAAATGTTGGTGCAACCAATTTCTCTGAAATATGCAGAGAAATTGAAATGAAAAGCAAGACGAACTCATTTGATAACAAAGACGAGCTCATTTCAGCCCTGGAAATAGAATTTGTTCGGGTCAAGGAAGCGCTGCAGCAGGAGATCACCTCAGATGGCAAATAGCTCGGATTTGCATGAACAACCTCTGGCGCTCGTTGTCGATGACGATCTCTCCCTGCGCCTGTCTATGAGTGCCGCTCTGCAGAAAGCCGGTTTTGCAGTCAAAGAAGCAGAAAACGGGCATCGGGCACTTGCCGTTTTTCAGTCCTGTCACCCTGACCTCGTTCTCCTTGATGTCGTCATGCCGGAGATGGACGGCTTTGAAACCTGCATAGCCCTGCGTAAACTCCCCAGAGGAAGATATACTCAGATTCTGATGGTCACGGGACTTGATGATACAGAGTCAATTGAACGGGCATTTGATGCCGGCGCAAACGATTTTGTCTCTAAGCCAATTAACTGGTCCATGTTGGGACACCGGGGAAAATATATGCTCAGGGCCGGTCGTGCCTTTCAGCAGTTGAACAGGAATGAGCGCCGTATGGCAAAAACCCAGGAGCTTGCCAAACTTGGCAACTGGGAACTTGATCTCACAAATAATATCTTTCACTGCTCCGCTAAAGCAAGCCGTCTGCTAGGACTCGGCAAGGACAAGAGATACCTGACCTGTAAGGAGTTAGTCAGCAGTGTTGTTGTCCAGGAGCAGGACAGAGTGCTCGAAAAGATTAGCGCTGCGATTTCGTCCAACGGTTCCTTTAGTGTGAATTATCGTATTATTCTTCCTGACGGTACACAGCGGCATATCCTTAATCGAGGCGAAACGTTCTTCCATGAGAACGGTATGGCGGAAGAAATGCTCGGCGCGGTACAGGATGTAACCCTTTTGAAAAACGCCGAAGAAGAGATTCGCCTTCTTGCTTTTTATGATGGATTAACCGGACTGGCAAACCGCATGCTTTTCATGGATCGGTTGAAAAATGAGATTTCTGTCGCCAGGCGCCACAAGCGAATGTTCGCTCTGCTTTTCCTCGACCTTGACCAATTTAAAAGAATTAATGACACTTACGGTCATCACATCGGCGACTTGCTGCTGAAAAACGTCTCCGAGACACTGAGAAAAACTACCCGCAGCAGTGATACCGTCAGCGGTCCCGGCCCCGCTGAGGAAGATACGCTCATTGCCAGGCTTGGCGGCGACGAGTTCATCCTGCTGCTTTCAAATATCGAAGTGCCGGACGATGCAGCAGTCGTTGCCAGAAGAATTTTGCAGGAGATACCCAGAGATCACAACCTGGAAGGATACCAGATATCGGTGACAACAAGTATCGGCATCAGTACCTTTCCGGCAGACGGTGAAGAACTGGAGTCTCTGCTCAAACACGCCGATTCTGCCATGTATCATGCAAAAGAGACAGGGCGGAACAACTATCAGTTCTACACGGAATCTCTCAATGCAGAAGTCCAGGAACGATTTTCCCTGGAACAGGATCTTAAAACCGCCATTGCTCAGGACCAGCTTATTCTTTTCTACCAACCGCAACTTGACCTGGCCTCCGGTAAGATCATCGGAGCTGAAGCCCTGATACGCTGGATGCATCCCCAGAAGGGCTTGATCCCTCCCGATAAATTTATCCCGCTGGCTGAAGAATCCGGTTTGATCGCTGATATTAACAAATGGGTCATTCAAAAAGGATGCAGACAAAACGAGACATGGAGAGCCGCAGGCCTGAAGCCGATCAAAATAGCGGTTAATCTTTCCGGAAATCAATTCACTGATCAGAACATCATCCAGATTCTCCAGGAGGCCCTTGAGGAGGCTGACTTGGATGGTGGAAATCTTGAAGTGGAGATCACCGAATCCACGTTGATACAAAATACCAAAAGAACGATTTCCATACTAAACCAGATGAAAGATCTGAAGCTGAAAATAGCACTGGATGATTTTGGTACCGGCTACTCCTCCTTGAGTTACCTGACCTCCTTTCCCGTCGACGCCATAAAGATTGACCGGTCATTTGTCATGGGATGCACGATGTCCAAAAGTAACCGTATCGTAATTAAAGCGATAATTGCAATGGGACACAGCCTGGGGATGAGAATTGTAGCCGAGGGAATCGAAACCTCCGAACAGCTGCAGCTCCTGAGAGAATATGGCGCTGATGAGGGGCAGGGTTTCTATTTTTCCCCGCCGGTTTCAGAAGAAAAGTTTGTCAAGCTGCTGAAAAAGGGAGCGTTCTAGCCTCACGCTCCGCTGTCCAACTTTCCCGGTTCTCTCTCCTGTGACTCTTGACATGAGCTGAGACAACGTGTGAAACAATCGGGACACGGTGAGCACGTTTTGAGCATGCCTGTTCTTGCAGGAGATATTTCAGTATACTCCCCTGCTGAGGCAGACCCGCTTCCGCCGGAAAAGTGTATCCGTCACGATCCTCATAATAATGCCGTAGACCGGCAGAAACAGCACGATGCTGACGAGCAGTTTGAACAGGTAATCAACAACGGCAATCTCCGGCCAGTGAGTCGCCATGAACTGATCCGAACTCAGGTAAAAGGCAATGGCATAAAAAAGAACGGTATCGACCAGGTTGCCGACAATGGTTGAGGCCGACGGAGCAACCCACCAGCGGTGATTTTTCCTGAGACTTGAAAACACCCTGACATCAAGGAGCTGCCCGGTCAGGTAGGCAACAAAACTGGCAACAGCAATGCGCATGACGAAGGTATTGAGGGTTGCCAGCCCCCCCAGTCCCTGGAATTTCCCTTCAAAAAACAGAATCGAGACCGTATAGGAAAGCAGCAGCGCCGGTATCATCGATCTGAAAATAATTTTGCGCGCCCTGGTTGAACCAAACACTCGTACCGTCAGGTCAGTCGCCAGGTAGACGAGCGGGAAGCTGAAGGTTCCCCAGGTCGTATAGACACCGAATAACTGAAGCGGGATCTGGACCAGATAGTTGCTCGCCCCGATAATGACGATATGGAAGGAGACGAGCACGAGCAGTGCACGCTGGGTTTGCTCGGTAGAGGAAGAACGCATGGAATATCCTTTTTCTTGACCGGGGTGAGGGAACCCGAACAGCCGTTTGGTTTGAGTTGCCAGGCTGTTTCCACACAGCGCGGCAAAACCGCATTGAAAGAGTAAATTTTATACAACAGATCCCGGGTTCAGGCAAATCTTTTTTAGTGTTTTGCCTCAGGACCATCGGCACCGCGATGAATTGTGCCACGGGCGAGGGAGGCGAAAATGCCGATCACGCAGAGAAGGGTAAAGACCGCAAAGCTCCACCGGATACTGAGCAGCAGCTGAGGAAACAGTTCCTCTGATATGGCCCGGCCGCCGACAAAGATGGAGAGCATGAGCGTGGCAATCCCCATTGAAAACATCTGGCCTAACACCCGCATGGTACCTGCTGAACCGGAAGCAATGCCGAGATATTTCCGGTCAACGGAGCTCATGATCGCATTCATGTTCGGCGAAGAAAACAGGGCAAAACCAAATCCGAGCACCACGAGCACGACAACAATTGCTGCAACACTCGTCCGGCTGCCGATAAAAGAGAAGTAGAGAAGCCCGGCAGCCGTTATCCCCATGCCAATCGATGAGATGATGCGGGGTTCTATCCTGTCGGACGCCCGACCTGCAAACGGAGAAAAAATCGCCATCATGAGGGGTTGAGAAATAAGCACGATGCCCGCCATCCGGCTGTCCAAACCGTGAATATACTGAAGGTACAGGCTTAGCAGAAACATCAGCCCGAAGGTTGCACTGTAATGTATGAGAGCAGCTGCATTGGAGAGAGCAAACGGCCGGTTGTTGATGTACAATTCGACCTGAAGCAGGGGCTCAGCAAGATTTTTCTGCCTGATCACAAATGCTGTCAGGCCAATGATACCGCCCAGCAGCAGTATGATGCCTGCTAGCTGCGGCAATATGGAAAAACCATAAATAATGCCAACCAGGGAGGGGATGTAGATGACAGCTCCGGTGAGATCATAGTGCTCTCCCGCGGCATCCGCCCATTCCCCCTTCAGGGAAACAATGAGCACCAGCAGCGGCAGCAAACTGAAGAAAAAAATGACGAGAAAAAGGGATCTCCAGCCGAAATAATGGGTCAGCAGCCCGCCGGCAAATGGGCCTGTTGACAGACCGATATAGACCGCAGAGACTGCCAGCCCGATCACCCGGCCCCTGTTTTGAGGGGGAAACACAGAGGTCAGGATAGCCATGCCGGTGCCGAAAATCATCCCTCCGCCAAACCCCTGCAGCCCCCTGAAGAAAAGCAGCCAGTAAACATCAGGTGAAAAAAAACAGCACAGGGAACTAAACGAAAACAGTCCGAAACCGATACCAAGAATTTTTTTCCTTCCCTTTATGTCAGCGAGCCGTCCCATCGGCACCAGAGATACTCCGGCGGCGAGCAGGTAGGTCGTGGCAATCCAGCTGAGCAGAACCGCGTTGATGCCCTGGTCAAGAAAACCATTCTGTATGTCCGGCAAGGCAACGTTCACGGAAGATATCATGAACGGGGTGATAAACGAACTGATCACCGAAACGATCAGTGCTGACCGCTGGACGGAAGTCATACGCTGAGATCCTCTGCTGAACTGATATTGGGCCGAACCAGAACCGTTTCAGCCTCAAGCGGGCTGCAGCTGCACTGCCGGACAAAGGGTGCCAGAATTACCTCTGCGGAAAGGCCTTCCGGACGTTTTCCAGATAGTCAACGCCAATTTTGCTGCCCCAGTTTGCATAGAGTGATTCCGACGCCGAGGCCATACTCTTTTTGTCATTTTCACTCAAACTCAGAAATGTTACCCCATCAGCCTTTGCTGCAGCAATCTGGGCTATCTGCTGCTCCTGGGTCAGCTTCCTGGCTGCTGCACTCTCCTCCCGTATTACCGTTAGCAGGGTCTGCCGCAGATCATCAGGCAGCGTTTGCAGCCACTTCTCATTCATGATATGGATATAGAGTCCCTGAGCATAATTCAACTCAGTATAGTACCTGGCAACGGTGAACTTTCGGGAGATATTGCAGACAATAGGAGTGTGGTCCAGCCCGTTGATCACTCCGGTCTGAAGTGCCTGCGGGACATCAGGCCACGGCAGGACCGAGAATTTCAGCTTCCAGGCTTTGTAGGCGTCTATGTTTACCGGTGCTTCGGCAATTCTAAAATTCACCGTTTTCGCATCTTCCAGCGTCCTGACCGGGGTGGTCGTTGCCCACCCGTAGCTGCCGTAGCCGGTAAAATCGACCACCCGGAGACCACCGGACATCGCCGCGTTCTGGAACGGCTCCCAGAGTTCCGGGGTGTCCCTGAAACGGTCAAGTTTATCAAAATCATCAATGAGAAACGGCAGGTTCACCACTCCGAGCAACGGGGCGATGTTGGCTGCGGCTACAGAAGAGCTGAGCATGCCGTTAATGGCGCCGAATTTCAGTTTATTGATAACATCCTTCTCGCCGCCAAGCTGGCTGAGCGGTCGAAAATCAACAAAGAGTTTTCCACCCGATTCCTTCCAGACCCTGTCACGGATTCGATACCCGACGGCAACGCCTTCTATGGCCGGGTGACCGACACAGGAAAGCAGGTAGGTATAGGCGGCCCCGGCTGGGTCAAAGTCCGGTTTCCATTTGGCAAGCGGATCATCCTCTGCGCTCAGAGGCGAGACAAGCATACTCAAAGCTACCATGGCAACAGCAGTTGTAATCAAGCGAATCATTCTCATAACAGCCGGGCTCCTAATAAATAAACAATTGTTCTGATAATGGTGCATATGTACGCTGAAACGTCAAAACTTTCAATTATAATATCGCGAAAATACACAACACTGCACCATGTGGTGACAGACGATGGACTTCCACCGGAAAAGACAACAGGCTAGGTCAGGAATACCGAACTGCCGCTCGTAATCCTGCCCTCAAGATCCCGGTGTGCCTGCATGGCATCCTTGAGCTGGTATTCTTTGAAAATAGTTATTTTCACCGCACCGGAGACAACCACCTCGAACAGGTCCTGGGCATGCACCAGGAGCGCATCGCGTTCCGCCGTATAGTTCATCAGGCTGGGCCTGGTAAGAAAGAGAGACCCTTTTGCGGCCAGCAGGCTGAGATCAAAGGGATCGACAGCTCCTGATGACTGACCGAAGCTTACCATGGTACCCATCGGCCGCAAACAGTTCAGAGATTTCATGAACGTGGTTTTGCCAACCGAATCGTAGACCACATCAACACCTCTGCCCCGGGTAAGCTTCCTGACTTCCTCTTCAAAGTCCTCCTCCCGGTAGAGGACGGTGTGGGTACAGCCGTTTGCCTTGGCAATATCGGCCTTATCATAGCTGCCGACGGTGCCGATGGTTATCGCGCCTATGTGTCTTGCCCACTGGCACATGATCGAGCCGACTCCCCCGGAAGCCGCGTGCACCAGCATTGTTGTGCCGGGCTGCACGTCATAGCACCCCTTGAGCAGATATCTCACGGTCATGCCCTGGAGCATCATCGCCGCTGCCTGCTTCGTGGATATCTCATCAGGCAGCTTGACGAGGCGGTGCGCCGGCATGCAGCGCACCTCGGCGTACGCACCGAGCGGAACACCGGCATAGGCGACCCGGTCTCCCTTGACAAAACCGGCAACACCGTCGCCGACGGCATCGATGATTCCTGCACCCTCGAGTCCGGGGACAAAGGGAAGAGACACCACCGGATAAAGTCCGCTGCGGTGGTAGACATCGATATAGTTCAACCCGACCGCTTCCTGCACGATTCGCACCTCTCCCGGCTCCGGGTTTCCCGGATTGTGGTCCTCCCACGAGAGTACTTCAGCCCCGCCTGTCTGATGAATTCTGATTGCCTTGCTCATTTGGACTCCTTATGCTCACACTTGTTTAGGGTTGGTTTTCTCAGAGAGAAAATATAGTCACAACAGCGCCTCCTGCTCAACCTTTTTGTGTTCCGGGTCGAAGATGAATACATTACCCTGTTGCGGAGAGGTTCCAATTTAGGTAGCTTCTGCTTCAGGAATAAGCTGATCGACCGTTTCCATAACATTGCGAGGAAGAGTATGAAAGAACGAACGTATCTGCAGAACGCTGAAGAGACAATGAAGAAAATCACCAGGGGCGCGTTTTTGACCGTTCGAGGAGGGGCCCAGGTCAACACGATGACAATCGGCTGGGCCACAGTCGGCTTTATCTGGAAAAAAGAGGTGTTCATGGTTGCTGTCCGGGATTCACGACACACATTTTCCCTGATGGAAAAGAGTGATAATTTCACCGTCACCATCCCGTTGGATACATCATCCCGGGAAGCGGTGATGTTCTGCGGGACAAAATCCGGCAGGGATTTTGACAAATTCAAGGAGTGCGGGCTGCGGCAGAAAGCGGCAGTGCAGGTAAGCTCGCCGGTCATCGATATCCCCGGTATCCATTACGAGTGCAGAATCATCTATAAAGCGAAAATGGACCCCGCCGCAGTGGATACAGATTTAGACAGGCTTTATCCGGACAAAGACTATCACACCCTTTATTTTGGAGAGATTCTCACCTGCTACCAATCAGACTGAATGATGACACAATAATACAAAATGACCTGCTGACGACCCAGGAAAAAATCATGAAAAAGTTTCTTGTTCCCCTGCTTCTCCTCCTCACCGCGGCATCGCTTTGCGGTGCTGAAACGCTCAAGATAGGGGTGCTGCTGATAGAGGATTCTGTTCCTCTTTACCTCGCTGAAAGAGAAAACTACTATGTCGACGAAAACCTCGAGGTAGCGCTCGTTCCATTCCTGAGCGCACTTGAACGGGATGCTGCACTGACAGCCGGGGCAATAGACGGGGCAATCACCGACCCGGTCGGCGCCCTGCTTTTTGACCGAGGCAGAGGAGAAATAAAAATCACCTCGCTTTGTCTGGGTGAGACACCGGCGGAAGGTATTTTTGCCATTCTTGCCGCCCCAGAATCAACGATTACCACCCTCGACGGTTTGAAAAACGCGGAAATTGCGGTATCGAATGGTACGATTATAGAGTATGTGACAGACAGACTCCTGGAGGACCAGGGGTTCAGGCCTGAAGAAATCAAGAAGATCGATGTCAAGAAGATGCCGATCCGCATGCAGATGCTGCTCTCCGGTGCTGTTCAGGCAGCCACCCTTCCCGAACCGCTTGCCTCGATCGCCGCGGGGAAAGGAGCAAGAGTACTGATAACCGATGGCTCCAGCCGCGAAAGCCTCTCGCAGACCGTCATTGTTTTTCGAAGCCGGGTTCTCAACGACAGAAAACCCGAGGTCGCCCGTTTTTTCAAAGCCTACAGACGCTCAATCGAGGCGATTAACCGGAATCCGGAAAAATATCGCAGCCTTTTTGTCGAAATAGGCCGCATTCCGCCCTTTCTGGCAGAAAAATATGCCATACCGGTATACCCCCTGCCGGCCCCGTTCAGCAAAACATTGTATGACCCTATTATCGAGTGGCTGACGGCCAAGAATCTTGTCGATAGCATCGCCTACGGGTCAATGGTGGCAGATGACTATGAGGCCGACCCGGATTGAGCATGATAGAAGTCAACGCGGCAAGCCTTTCTTTCAGGAATGAGCACTCGATCCAGCAGGTATTGAATGATATCTCCTTCCGGGTGCAGGCGAACAGCAGTTGCGCGATCATCGGCCCGTCAGGCTGCGGGAAAACCTCGCTGCTCTTCCTGCTGGCAGGATTGCGGACTCCTGATTCGGGCACGGTCACCATACGCGGAAATCCCGAGACGGGCACGATTCTCCAGAACTACGGTCTCTTTCCCTGGAAAACCGTCTGCCAGAATATCAGCCTTGGCCTCCTTCTGAAAAAAGTTCGAAAAGACCTTGCTGAACAGCGGACAGCAGAGCTCATCGCCGAGATGGGTTTGTCGGGTTTTGCCCAGCACTACCCTGTCCAGCTTTCAGGCGGCATGCAGCAGCGTGTCGCGCTCGCCCGGGCCCTGGCCGTTGAACCTGAAATTCTCCTGATGGACGAACCCCTTTCATCACTTGATGCGCTGACCAGGGAGCGGCTGCAGAATCTCATCCTCGGTATTCAACAGTCAAAAAAGATAACCATCGTCCTTGTTACCCATTCTATCGAAGAAGCGGTTTTCCTCGGGCATACCATTATCGTGCTCAGCAGATCTCCGGGGCGCATACTGCAGGTCGTCGACAACCCCGAAGCGGGCAGCAGAGAACATCGCCGGCAGACTATTTTTTTCCACCGCTGCAAAGAGCTCCGTTTTCTGCTGAGAGAGGAATATGATGGGCAGGAAACGTGATATCTTCATAGCCGGTATTGTTCTTCTCTGCCTCTGGGAAGTATCGTCACTGCTGCTGGGTTCCATGGCACTGCCCGAGCCCTGGGTTGTCCTGATCGATGTTTTCAGGAAAATAAGTGACGGCAGCCTGCTCGACGACCTCGCCATCAGCAGCCTTCGCGCCCTGCTCGGCATCTTCCTGGCCCTCGCTGCGGCTGTTCCTCTCGGGCTTGTTAGCGGCGCCGAGGAACCGCTGCGCAGACGACTCTCCCCATTTATCTTCCTGCTCTACCCGATACCCCACGTCGTCCTTCTGCCGCTGATCATCATCCTTTTCGGAATCGGCAATTTTTCAAAGATATTTTTGATCGCGCTGATTGTGTTTTTTTCAGATTCTCGTTACCACCCGGGACGCTGCCAGAACGATCCACCCGAATTACTACTATTCCCTGCAGACGCTGGGGGCCTCGCGCCTGCAGGTATACGTACATGTGATTTTCCCCGCCTGCCTGCCGAAGATACTGACAGCAATGCGAATCTCCATCGGCACCGCCGTGGCGATCCTGTTTTTTGTTGAATCCTTTGCGACAACCCGGGGCCTTGGCTACATCATCATGGATTCCTGGGGCCGGGCAGATTATACCGCTCTTTATACGGGCATCTTCTGTATGGCACTGCTGGGATTCAGCCTCTATCTGCTCCTTGACTGGATCGAACGGCGGGTCTGCCGATGGACGCAGCTGGGCTGAACGTATTCTGAGGCTGCAGTCGACAAACCTCTGACGCCTGCCAGAAGAGCATCTGCATAGAGTTCTTGATTCGGCAGACGCTCTGTTGTAGAAGTGTGCTCAGGTCTATATACTATTGAGCCATCGGGGACAGGGCGCCAAAACAAACGGCAAACTCCTGCAGCAAAGATTGCCGGTCATTGCCGGCGGAGATACCGTTTCAGGGACATTTTTCTGGATAACAAGTTATGACAAAAGAACATTTCATCGCCTGTCATGAATGTGACCTTATCCACAGGCTGCCGGATGTGCCTGTCGGCGGCGCCGCACGCTGTCTGCGCTGCGATGCGACGCTCTACCGCCCCAGAAAAGACAGCCTGAATCGAACCCTGGCGCTCGCCATAGCAGGTATTATCCTCTTCGTGATCGCCAACACCTTTCCTTTTATCGGTTTCACGATTCAAGCCCAGATCAGAGAAACCACCCTTGCCACCGGCATCTATGAACTGTACCAGCAGAACATGGGCTTCATCGCCACCCTGGTGCTGATCACCGTGGTGGTCATCCCGTTTGTCAGCCTCTGCAGCCTGCTCTACATTCTTATCCCGCTGCAGCGGAACCGGGTCCCGAAATTTCTTGCTCCGGTGTTTCGGCTCTACCTCTTTCTCAAACCCTGGGGCATGATGGAAATCTTCATGCTGGGCATCCTGGTATCCGGTTTTAAACTGATAAAGATGGCCTCAATAATCCCCGGTCTCTCGCTCTTTGCTTTCTCAATACTTATCCTTGTGCTGTCCACCATCATGACGACACTTGATGAACACATCATCTGGGAGAAAATCGATTACCCATGAACCAGCAGCGTTCTACAGCCAGAAAAACAGGCATGGTTTCATGCAGCTGCTGCCACCTCTTGTGCAGGCACACACCGGCCCCGGCGTTTTGCCCGCGCTGCGGGGCAAGGCTGCACAGCCGCAAGCCGGAGAGCATCGCCAGAACCTGGGCGCTGGTAATCGCGGCAATTATTTTCTACATCCCGGCAAATATCTTCCCCGTCACCCACACGACCTCGCTCAGCGGCGTGCAGTCAGATACCATCCTCAGCGGGGTGATCTATTTTATCCACAGCGGCAGCTGGCCGGTGGCGCTCATTATCTTTATTGCCAGCGTTCTCGTGCCGCTCGTGAAAATACTGATTCTGATACTGCTGCTGATCTCCACGCAGTTTCGCTGGCAGTGGCGACCTGTCGAGCGAACACGTCTTTACAGGCTCACCGAGGCCGTCGGCCGCTGGTCCATGCTTGACATCTATGTCGTGACCATCCTGGTTGCACTCGTCCATTTTGGTAAGCTGGCAAATATTTCGGCGGGCTCGGGGGCCGTGTATTTTGCAGCAGTGGTCGTTATCACCATGTTCGCCGCCGAAACCTTTGACACCCGACTGATCTGGGATTCCCTGGGGGTTCACCATGACAGAGAAGAGTGAAAAGCCAATCGGCAGCAGCATTGCCGCTACCCCGCTGATCAAAAAACCCCGCACCCTATCGATCGTCTGGGTCGTCCCGCTGGTGGCGGTTATCATCGGGGCCTGGCTGGCATACAAATCGATAACGGAAAAAGGCCCCCTGATCACGGTGACCTTTCAGTCGGCTGAAGGTCTTGAAGCCGGCAAGACCAAGGTACAATTCAAAAGTGTCGAAGTCGGGGTCGTCGAAACCATCGACATCAGTGATGACCTCGACCGGGTCAGCCTGGGAATACGAATGGTCAAAGGTGCAGTTCCCTATCTTACCGAAAATACTACCTTCTGGGTCGTCCGGGCACGAATTACCGCCAGTGAAGTCACCGGACTTGGAACCCTGCTTGGCGGGGCCTATATCGGGATTGAGCCAAGCGATACGGGAACACCTGCCACCTCTTTTGTCGGGCTTGAAAAAGCCCCGATAATCACCAGCGAGATGGAGGGCAAACGGTTTTCCTTAAAGGCACCGCGTCTCGGCTCCCTGAACCCGGGATCACCGATCTATTTCCGCCAGGTCAAGGTTGGCCAGGTTGTCGAATTTGAGTTGGACAGGGATGGAAACGATATCGGCATCATCATTTTCATAGACGCACCCTACGATCAGTTTGTCCGCGAGAACAGCCGCTTCTGGCTCTCGAGCGGACTTGACCTCCAGTTGACAGCCAATGGCCTGCGCATCGACACCCAATCGATGGTATCGCTGCTCATCGGCGGGATAGCCTTCAGTTCCTTCACTGATGAACCCTCACCTGCAGCCGAAACAAACGGACTTTTCAGGCTCTATGAAACCCGGGACGAAGCCGAAAAGGACCGGTCCGAATCTGTCAATGACTACTATATCGCCTTTTCCGACTCGGTTCGCGGCTTATCAATCGGCGCACCGGTCGAGTTCAGGGGGTTCCAGCTCGGCAGCGTCACGGACATCCAGCTGGTGTCTGATTTTGACAACCAGGATTTCTCCGCGATGGTCCGGATCAGCATCATTCGCCACAATATCTCCATGCCTCTGGAATTGACCGGCCAGAACCTGGAGGATCGCCTCGAACATTTTGTCAGAACCGGTTTGCGCGCGCAGCTGAAAACCGGCAACCTGCTGTCCGGCCAGCTCTATATAGACCTGGGATATTTCGCTGACGAACCGGCAGCCCAGATCAGACAGTACAAAGGGTTGGCTGTCCTGCCAAGCATGCCTGCATCATCCCTGGCGCTGATGAATGATCTCGGCAAATTTGTGAAAAAGCTCAGTGATTTGCCGTTGGCTGAACTCTTTGCGAACCTGGAAAAGACCATGGCCGGAGTTGACGACCTGGCGCGCGATCCTGAATTGCGCAGGGCAATTGCGGCGCTCAACCGTCTCACCTCAAAGCTTGACACGACCATCGAGCTGGTAAACACGGCTACCATCCCGCAGCTCAACGCCGCCCTGACGGAAATCGACACAACCATCGAACTGGTGAACACCGCCACCATTTCCCAGCTCAACGCAACCTTGAAGGAAGTCGACACACTGGTTAGGGACATGGATAACTGGGTCAGTCCGGACTCTCTAATCTATAATGATCTGCGCAGCTCCCTGAGTGCGCTTTCCGAGGCCGCCCGGGCAATAACCGAGCTTACCGATCTGCTGGCAAGACACCCCGAGGCCCTGATTAAAGGAAAAAAAAATGAGGGACAATTATGATACCCGGCAAGACCTGCTATCCCATCCTGTTGCTGCTCATCCTTTTTTCAGCATCAGGATGCACCGGCACCTCACCCAGCGCATTTTTCTACACGCTCAGCCCGCTTGAAAGTGGCGATATCGGCAGTGAATCAGCAAAGGTGCCGGCCGAAACCGCCATCGGTATCGGCCCCGTCACCTTTCCAGATCAGCTTGACCGCCCGGCCATCGTTACCCAGACCGGAAAAAACCAGATCACCATTAATGAGTTTCACCGCTGGGCCGGGTCGCTGAAGCAGAACTTTACCCGGGTGATGACGCAGAATCTTGCCCTGCTACTGGGCACCGACCAGGTGTTGAGCCGGCCGTGGGAACGCTATTTCAAACCGGATATCCGCATCACGGTTGATGTTCAGGAATTCGGCGGTCAACCGGGTGCGCAGGCAAGGCTCAAGACAACCTGGATGATTATCGAGGAAGGCAAAGACAGTGAAGCGGCGGTGCATCGCTCCGAGATCAGCGAGCCCGTCTTAGATGACAGTTACGAAGCTCTCGTCGCCGCCCAGAGCCGAGCGCTAGCAGACCTCTGCAGGGAAATTGCCACGGCACTGGCAGCCGGGAAATAACCACCGGAAACGTCTCTGTCCTGCCCCTTAAAAATCCGCAGAGCACACGTCATCCGGGTGATCCGGAGAACGGTCTTGCCGAACCTGTTATCTCTGTACGTGCAGGCTTGCTAAACCGCCTGTTATTCAAGCTTTTTTACCGTCTCGACAAGATCCTCAAGTGTCTTCATTTCTGCCATCTGGTCCCTGCTGACGGCAACCTCGAGGCGCTCATTCTCCTTGAGGATGAGCGGATACTCCATCTGCATGTCATAGCGCCGCTCAAACTCGTCGCGGTGGAGAAAGTGCATTTCTACAGCGCTGCTGCGGCGGAATGCTTTCCATTCAGGGTTTTCCCGAAACGTCCCATGGGTAAGGCTGCAGAGAAGACAGCCGTAATTCTGGGGATTAAATAATTTCTGCCCGATATCCTTGACCGTATTGACCAGACCACTGTCTGCGTTGTAGACGAAAATGAGTTTCATAGCCCCTCGCTCGATACATGTTATGCTGCGGCCAACTCTTCCTAGCCTCTACTATAAGCGTTGTGAGCGGATAATCCAGACAGAAAGCCTTTCCGCTCATCCGCCAAGTCCGGCAAAATGCCTGATCCGCACGATTTCAGGCCGGGCGCTCAGCCGCCATCTTGCCTCGTTGCACTCCCGGTCTTACTTTTGTGGTGCTGCAGAGGGTGATCATGTTTATAGTGGCCGAGCGGTCCCGGCAGAGCCTGCTGTTGGAACGGAACCATTAATCTTTGACGATCAGTAAAAAAATGAAACCATCCAAACCAAATCCTGAAAAATTCGGCACCATTCTGGGAATGGCCCCCGGCGATGTACCGGTGTACTCCAGCGATTATGACTCGGCGGACAAAGACGAATTCCCCGACCGCCGGGCCTATCGATCCTTTCTGGACGGCGTTTTTATGGGCTACAAATGGCAGTGCGTCGAGCTGGCCAGGCGCTGGTTCTACGTGAACAGGCAGAGTGTCTTCGCTGATATACCCATGGCCTATGATATTTTCCGGCTCCGCAGCGTCAGTCGGCTTGGCGATGAAACCAGGCTGCCCCTCTTTTCTTTCAGGAACGGGTCGCGGCGCCGACCGCAGGCCGGGGGCCTGCTGATCTGGGATGCCGAAGGAGAGTTCGACATAACCGGCCATGTTGCCGTGATTACCGAAGTTCACGACGACTGCATCCGCTTTGTCGAGCAGAATGTCGAAAATAAACGGTGGCCGGAAGGGCAGACCTTTTCCCGGCAGTTAAAAACGAGGCAGACTGAAGACGGCGGCTACTGGGTTGAACCAGGCTTCAGTGATGCCAGGATTCTCGGCTGGGTCCTGCAGACCGATGATGAGACCTTTGCCGACCACATTGCCGAGCCGGACATGAAACTGTTCGGCCCGCTGCTTGATTCAGTACCTGATACCGGTCAGGCAGCCTCTTCCTGGATTGACACCACTCACCCAGCAGGTGAGACGTATGTTGCAACCTACGGTCACGTGCTGGTGAGCGAGTCGGTCAATACCCACACCTATGTCTGCCTTTCCGAGACGGCGCTTTCTGAACTCAAACGGGCGACAAACGAGCTCCACCATCTCTTCATGCGGGCGACTGACTATGTTCTCCAGAATGACCACCATCTGCAGCAATTTAACATACCTGCCGCACTCTGGCCCATGATCAGGGCGTCATGGAATCAGCGCAGCAGCTCGATGATCACCGGTCGTTTCGATTTCAGTATTTCCGACAATGGTCTCAAAGTCTACGAATACAATGCCGACTCCGCTTCCTGCTACTTTGAGGCCGCCTGCCTGCAGTCCCAGTGGGCTGACCACTACGGGTGCACCATCGGCCGTGATCCCGGCAGCGCTATCTTCAAGCGTCTGGTTCGCGCCTGGAAAGCGCAGGAAATAAAGGATGTCCTCCATATCATGCAGGATAACGATGCAGAAGAAACCTACCACGCCCTTTTCATGAAGTCAGCGCTGGAAGGTGCAGGACTTCGCGTCAAAGTGTTGAAAGGATTTTCGGACCTTCATTGGCGCAACGAAACGATTGTCGACTCGGACAATATTCCGATAAAACAGGTCTGGAAGACATGGGCCTGGGAGACCGTTTTCGAGCAGGTGAGGCGGGAGGCTTGCGACCTGGCTGCTCTTGATCATCCCTCGAAGGCTTCGCCGTCTCCGCGAATGGTGGATGTCCTGCTGCAGCCGGAGGTGGTGGTTCACGAACCGCTCTGGACCGTAATTCCAAGCAACAAGGCGATCCTGCCGGTAATGTGGACCCTATTCCCGGAACACCCATACCTGCTGAACTCCCAGTTCGAACTGACCGATGAACTGCGGCAGAGCGGTTATGTGGAAAAACCAATCGTCGGCAGAAGTGGAGAAAATATTGCCGTCGTTGCTTCTGACGAATCTGTTCTGCGTGAGACTGATGGCCGTTTTGGCGATCATAAAAAAATTTACCAGCGCCTCTTCCCCCTGCCCAGACAGGACCGTATGAACGTGCAGGTCTGTACCTTTTCCGTTACCGGTTCTTTTGCCGGAGCCTGCGTGCGTGTTGATCCATCTCTTGTCATCAAAGGCGGAAGCGATGTCATGCCGCTTCGAATTGTCTCAGATGACGACTACGCACGCATCAAGGCAAAGATCGACTGATTGCCGTTATTACCTGGGGGCTGGCTCCCTTGACAGTGGGAAATAATACATTATGATACCAAAAGATACATAGTTACAAAACGATACACACTGTTTTTCTTTCCAGCACGCATATAACAGTCCGATATATATGTTCTTTTCCCTAATAAAAAATTGGCACCAATTATGCAATCTTGACAGAGAGGAAAGGTATTTCATCCTATTCCGGCAGGAACATTAAAATTTAACAAAGGGGACGCGCCATGTCATCCATTGCTTTCTTTCCGTGCACATTCACTCCTATTGAGGACGTCATCAAAACATTGCAGGAAGATCTCAACCTGAAAATCTACGACGACAACGCCCTTGTCGCAGAGGCAGCTTCACAGTTCCAGGTTGAGCCCGAGCGCTTGAAAAAAGGTATGTCTGGTCGCCTGTCCGTCTTCAACCAGTTTACCCTTGAAAAGGAAAAGACCATCAACATGTTGCGCACAGTCGTGGCGAACAGACTCAACACCCCTGACAAGTATCTTTTCAATGGCCTGCTGACCTCCCTGATCCCGCCTCAGGTCTCACATGTCCTGCGAGTACTGATTGTGGACGACAAACAAGCCAGAATCGCCCGTGCCATCAAGGAAGGGTTGTCCGAAGACGAGGCGAAAAAGAAAATCAGAAATGACGATATCAGCGCCTTCGGCTGGACCGATTTTCTCTTTCACAAGGAAGCTTATGACCGATCCCTATACGATCTGGTGATCCCGCTGAAAAACCTCACCGCCAAGCAGCTCGTCGAGGAGATATCCAAATGCTATCACAAAACGGCAGTCCTGCACACGACAGAATCCCAGCGTGGGGTCCACAACCTGCTGCTGGAAAATGAAGTCGAGCGCGTACTCCTGCTGAACGGCCACAATATGATCGTCAAGGCGGACGACGGCAATATCCACCTCACCGCCCGGGCCCAGGTTTTCAGTCACAACAGCCTGAAGGCAAAGCTCAGCGAAATAGTAAAGCAGGTCAAAGGAGTCAACAGCGTGGAGCTGGCTCATTCAGCCCGCTCCAACGACTCTATCTACCGCAGCCAGAAGTTCGAACTACCGTCAAAGGTTTTGTTTGTCGACGATGAAAAAGAATTCGTCCAGACGGTTTCACAGCGGCTCATCAGCCGTGATGTCGGCACCTATGGCGTCTACAACGGCGAGGACGCGCTGGAGATCGTCGCCGAGGACCGCCCCGACGTGATGGTATTGGACCTGAAGATGCCGGGCCTCTACGGGGTTGACGTCCTTCGAAAGACCAAGGAAATAGCACCCGAGGTCGAGGTCATCATCCTCACCGGCCATGGCTCAAGCAAGGACATGCACGACTGCATGGAGCTCGGAGCCTTCGCCTACTTGAACAAGCCGGTTGATATCGAGGAGTTGTCGGCAACAATCAAGGCCGCCAACGAAAAAGTGCACGCTCGCGGGGCACAATAATCAGAGTTCATCAGTCTCATACGAAAAGAAAAGGGGTTGAAATGGAAAAGCACATGAAAGCCAGGGTCCTGCTGGTTGATGATGAGGAGGATTTTGTCAATACACTCTCTCAACGTTTGGAAGTCCGCGGCTTAAAGGTGACCGGTGTGCATCGCGGCGAAGACGCGGTCAAGCTCACTGATGAGCAGCAGTTTGATGTCATCGTTCTCGATCTTGCCATGCCCGGCATGGACGGATTGGAAACGATGAAAATGATCAAAGAAAACCACCCCGATGCAGAAATCATCATCCTGAGCGGTCAGGGCACGGTCAAAACCAGCATCGAGGCCATGAAGCTCGGGGCTGAGGATTTTCTTGAAAAGCCCGTTGATTTAAAAGAGCTTCTGGCCAAAATCGACGAGGCAAAAAATAAACGGATTCTCATCCTGCAGAAACAGTCAAAAGATGAGATAACAGATATTCTCAAAAGAAAAGCGTGGTAAACCAGCGCGTTCGGGAAAACCGCTGAAAAAGGCAGTTCTGAAGAAGACAACACACTGAATTGTCCTGCAGCGGATGCTGTTTATCACGGCAGACAGGCGCATTTTCCAGGAAATCGGCGACAAGCTGAAATCCGACTCATATTTAGGTGAAGATAATGTCACAATCACGAGAAACGGCCCTCCCGGCCAGACTGGGAGTCACCAGAAACGGCCTGATAAGGGCGGCATTAGAGCTGGACTGGAAACGTATTTTTTTTATCTGCCTCGGCCTCGGCCTGTTCGCTCTGATCTACTGGTGTCCACCCTGGCCTGATGCCGTTGATCCGCTCGGTGAACGCTTCGTCCTCAGCAAGCAGGCCAAGGGGGCGCTCGCGGTTTTCGCCCTGGCCGCAACCTGGTGGGTTTTCGAAGTGGTGCCGATCGGTATAACCAGCATCGCCATCGGAGCAGCCCAGGCCCTTTTTCTGATACGAAGTCCCAGCGTTGCTTTCAAGGATTTCATGGATCCCTCCGTGCTCTTCATTTTCGGCTCGATCGTGATCGGCATGGTCTTTACCAAGACCGGCCTGACCAAACGGCTGGCCTACAAGATGCTCTCCATCGTCGGAGAAAAGACCAGCATGATCTACCTTGGCTGCTTCGTGTTAACCGCCACGCTCACCCACTTCATGGCCCACACCGCGGTTGCGGCCACCATGTTTCCACTGCTGATGACGATCCATGCCTTCTACTCGGACAACGGTGACACCACCAGGTTCGGTAAAGGTTTGTTTATCGGCATGGCGTATGTCGCCGGCGCCGGCAGTATCATCACCCTTCTCGGTGCCGCGCGCGGCGCCGTTGCCCTGGGATTCTACAAGGATATAATGAATGTGGACATCACCTTCTTCCAGCTGACCATGTACATGTTCCCTGTCGGCTGGCTGATGGTGTTCCTGCTCTGGGCGTTTTTCATGATCATCTGTCGTCCCGAGAAGGATCGTATTGAAGGCCTCAAAGAACGGGCAAAACGCATGTACAGCGAACTGGGCGCCTGGAGCCATCGAGAGATCACGACGGTTGCAATCGTCCTGGCGACAATCCTGGTAATCGCCTTGAAAAATTTTATTCCGGCACTGGCGAATTTCGATAAGACGGCAATCATGCTCTGCTCGACGATCGCCTTCTTCCTGCTCAACATCCTCACCATCGACGACCTGGAGCAGATCCCCTGGAACATTATCCTGCTGTTTGCAGGTGCCATGTCCATCGGTTTCTGCCTCTGGGAAACAGGGGCGGCAAAGTGGCTTGCGGTCAACTGGCTCCAGATGTTCAAGGACGCTCCCGGCATCATCTTCATACTTGGCATTGCTTTCTTCGTCATGGTCATGACCAACTTCATCATGAACGTAGCCGCCATTGCCATTTCACTGCCGGTAGCCCTGGTCATCGCCCCCTACCTCGGGGTGTCAGGTGAGGTGATCCTGTTTTCATCACTGGTTACGGCGGGCATGCCGTTTCTGCTGCTCGTGGGTGCCGCACCGAACGCCATCGCCTACAACTCGGGACAGTTTACCACAGGTGAATTTTTGCTGTACGGAATCCCTGCAAGCATCATGCTGATGGCCATGACCTGGCTGGCCGTCACCGTGATATGGCCCCTGATGGGTATGGCAATAAGAATACCGGTTGCCGGCTAGACACCGCTGACAACGACAGATCGGAAAACCAGGCCGGCAGGATCGGCCACCATCAATAAAGAATGCATGACGTTTTCACGGTGATTGAGGTACTATTGTCAGTCGATTAGAAATACCGGGCAGGTCAGAACTTTTATGGAGCGTCTCCAGGAAAAACATCCCAGGCCATAATGAAATTTCCGTTTGATCCTGACATACCGCTGCTTATCGAAGGGATACCGTACCCAACGATGATCCTGGACGCAGCGTTCAGGATCATGACCATGAACCGGTTAATGGAAGCCATGACCGGCTACGCGATGGAAAGAGTTACAGGCCTTCATGGCGAGCTCGTTGTCCGGAGCAACACCGGCAATACCAGGGGACAACTCTACCGCCAGGTACTGCAGAGCGGCGAGATGGCCTCGGTGAAAGGCGATATTCTTAACTGTTATCGAAGAAAAATTCCCGTGCAGTGTACCGTTTCAGTCCTTGAGGAGGGTGCTGGAAACAGGTGCGGTCTCCTGGTAATCATAGAGGATATTTCAACACGCGAGAAGGAGAACAGGGCAGGCGCAAGGGATTTTGGTTCTGTTGAACTCATCGGCCACAGCACGAAAATGCAAAAAGTATTTGACATGATCCCGCTCATGGCCCACTCGGACGCCTCTGTCCTGATAACAGGAGAAACCGGCACCGGGAAGGACAAAATTGCCGAGGTTATCCACCAGGAATCATCACGGGCCCGTTTTCCTTTCATCAAGATCAACTGCGGCGCGCTGCCGCTTGATCTTCTCGAATCGGAACTCTTCGGACATGTCAAAGGTGCCTTTACCGGGGCCTCCAGGAACAAGCTGGGAATGTTCAAGATGGCCGACAAAGGAACACTTTTTCTCACGGAAATCGGGGATATGCCACTTTCGCTGCAGGTCAAGCTGCTGTCGGTACTTGATGACAGGAAGTTCAGACCGGTGGGCGGAGAGCACAGCGTCAGCGTCGATGTCAAGATTATCGTGGCAACTCACCGCCCCTTGCGAGACCAGGTGAGGCAGAACAAATTCCGTGAGGATCTCTTTTACCGCCTCAATGTTCTCCATATCCATGTTCCGCCATTGCGGGAACGTGAAGACGACGTCCGCTATCTCCTCGATCACTTTCTGGAAAAATATGCCAGGACGCTCAACAAGACGATTGTTGGATTTACTCCGAGTACCATGCAGACCCTGCTCGACTATGACTATCCGGGAAATATCAGGGAATTGAGCAATATTGTCGAATACGCCGTCAATATCTGCAAAAGAAAAAAAATAAACCGTGACCATTTACCCTCCTACCTGTTTGAACATCGTCTCCAGGAGCGTGAGAAACCGGACGTCGAGCCAAAGACTGAAGTGTTTTCCCCCGCCAGGGATCTGCCAGGCAGCGAAGCCGCCCCGGGATATTCCGACCGTGATGACAACTGGAACGATATTGAGCGCCGAATGATCATTGACACCCTGAAAAAACATGGGGGCAACAGGACACAGACATCTGCAGATCTTGGCTGGGGACGCATGAAGTTATGGAGAAAAATGAAAGAATACGGCCTGTTGGTATAAATGGAGGTTCGTGTGGGAAAATTACTGATACCCGTGCAGGGTGATTTTGTTGCCCCCCGATTTGATCTCGCCACGGAGATCCTTATCGTTCGCTTCGAAAACGATGCCATTATCGGTGAGCCCAGGACAATAATCATGGAACGACCATCGGAGGAGGAGTTGTGCCAGATCGTCGTCAAGGAAAACATCACCGATATCGTCTGTGGCGGGATCGAGGACCTGCACTACAATTTTCTTGCCTGGAAAAAGGTGAACGTACGTGATGCGGTTATTGGAGACTGGAAGACCGCGATAGACAAGGCCCTCGCGGGAACATTGAAGCAGGGAGAAATTATTGCTGATACTGGAAAGGAGTTTTCCCTGTAATGAAATTTGCTAACTCCGTTGATAAAATCCTCCCCAAACCCCTGAAAAGCTCCATTGACCTGGGGCTGAACAGGAGGAACTACGCACAGTTTCGGCTGATTCTCATCTTTGTCATGACGCTCATCGTCACCCTGCCGGTCGTAATCGTCGCCGGGCTCGGCTATTACTACTACAAGGATCTTCTCCAGAGAGAAGAACTCGACCAGTTGCAGTGGCAGCTCGACGGCAAGGTCAAATCGATTGAGGCCCTTATCGACAATCTCACCTCCGTCGTTCAGTTCACCGCCCGCAGCGATCGCTACAGGGAGCTGGTGGTCGGCAGCAACCTGGAAAAGCTCTTCGTCAGGCTCAAACGTCAATACCCGCTTTTCGCGGATCTCGGGGTGATCGATCATGTCGGCATACAACAGAATTACTGGGGCCCGTATGATCTCAAGGGAACGGATTATTCCCAGGAAGACTGGTTTGAGGAACTTTCAGACAAAGGGCTGCATATCAGCGGGGTTTATGCCGGAAACCGGCAGGTTCCCCATTTTTCGATAGCAGTCACCAACCAGGATCCCATTACCGGTGAAATGTGGCTGCTGCGGGCAACGATAGACGCGCTCACGCTGCAAAAATTTATTGACACCATAAAGACCAATGCCTCGGACGATCTTTTCCTGGTAGATGAAACCGGCACCATCCAGACGCTTTCAAGGTATTACGGCCCGATCCTCACCCAGTTCAGTTCCACGTTTGATGCGGGGGTGCAGGCCGTCATCACGGACGACGGTGAAAAGGTTTTCCAGATAAAAGAAAAAGTCAAAAACTCTCCGTGGTCGCTCGTTCTCGTCAAGAAGCAATACATCCATCATGAGCACTGGCTGAAGTTTCGCACCAAGCTCCTGATCACGATTGTCATCTGCATATCGATCATTTTTCTGGTCGTCTTCACCCTGGCAGGCGCCCTTACCACACTCATTCGCAAAGCCGAGGAAACGCAGCTGACCATGCTGAGCGAGGCCGAACACACGAACAAGCTCGCCTCGATCGGGCGACTGGCCGCAGGCGTCGGCCATGAGATCAATAACCCGCTGGCCATCATTGACCAGAAGACGGGGTTGATAGAAGACCTCCTGCTCATGTCTGACGCTGAATTTGAGCACAAGGAAACGATTCAGGGTTGCCTGAAGGTCATCAACCAGAGTATCGAAAGATGCAAGGCGATAACCCATCGGCTCCTCGGTTTTGCAAGGCGCACCGACGTACGCCAGGAAGTGCTGCAGGTAAATGACGTCATCAGGGAGGTTTTGACGTTTCTCGACAACTCGATGACCTTCCGCAAAATTGGCATCAAACTGCAGCTCGAGGAAAACCTGTCCCCGGTAACAAGCGATCAATTGCAGCTGCAGCAGATATTTTTAAACATCATCAACAACGCCATTGACGCAATCGACAAGGACGGGGAGATAACGATCATGAGCCACATGCTGGCAGGCGATGTTCGGGTTGTCATCCAGGATAACGGCCCCGGCATCGCCCCGGATATCCTCCCGCACATTTTCGAACCGTTCTATACCACCAAGGAAACAGGGAAAGGTACCGGGCTCGGGCTCTCCATCACCTACGGCCTGGTCAAAAAACTCGGAGGGGAGATAACGGTACACTCACGCGTCGGCCAGGGCACCGCTTTTACCATTACAATTCCACTGCAGAGTAAAAAAAATGATCAAGGCTAACAGAGACAACATTAAAGTGCTCGTCGCGGATGATGAAGTTGAATTTGCCTCAACCCTCGTCACTCGCCTGCAGCTAAGAAGCTTCGAAACGACCATGGTCAATTCAGGCGAGGCGGCACTCGCCGCAATACAGCAGAATGAGCCGGACGTACTGCTGCTGGATCTCAAGATGCCCGATATTGACGGCCTGGAGGTACTCGCCAGGTTAAAGCAGGACCTCCCTCACCTCAAGGTAATCATTCTCACCGGCCATGGATCGCTTGAAGCAGGTCAGGAGGGCATGAAACTGGGCGCCTACGATTATGTCATGAAGCCGGTTGATCTGCAGCGGCTGATCGAAAAAATAGAAGGTGCGTACAGGGAAAAAACCGCAGGCTGAGCTCAGCTGACCAAGTCGCTCGCGTGACGCCCGCAAGACGTGCAGCTGACCTCTTTTCCGGAGACCAGCCGCACCCCTCTCGGAAACAGGAAACAGAAACAGAATGGAAAACAGAGCCAACACAGATGAGATCTGTCTGCAGGTTTTTGCCAGGGCCCTGGCGGCAGTGACTCATGAGATCAAGAATACCCTGTCCATCATCAACGAAAATGCCGGACTGCTGGAGGATCTCGCCACCCTGACCGACGAGGACTCGGCTATACCCCCCGGCCATCTTCGCTCAGCGGTTGCAACGATCATGAGACAGGTTGTCAGATCGAATGTGATCATGAAAAACCTCAACACATTTGCCCACAGTGCCGACACCCCGTTTGCCCGGGTAAATCTAGAACAAACGCTGCTCCTCATGGTGGCGCTGACCGCCCGCCAGGCGGCGATGAAAAAAACAACGGTATCTGCCTCCTGCCCAGCGGACCTGGGGATCCACACCCATGTGTTTTCTTTCGAGTCGCTGGTGTACCTGGTTCTCTGCCGTATCTATAATGTTATTGCCAGTGAAAGCACACTCCAGGTAAAGGCTGTCGAGGATAATTCGATGCTCACCATCAGTTTCTCCGCACCTGATCAATCAGTGTCTCTGCTTGATACCGTTTCAGCTGATGAAGCATCGCTGGCTGAGAAGATCGGAGCTGTCCTGGCAGGTGAGAACGGCAGGTTTGTCATAACAATACCGGTATCTGCTGCACAGAAATGAGCCCTCTGCGGCGGTGTGAGTCATCCTGGCCGGACCGCCGGACGCTCTTACTGGACCTCAATCCTGACCAGCCACTTTACCCACCGGTTCCCATTGGAGCCGGGGAAAACAGCTCTGACCGGAAAGCCATGAAGAACCGGAATTGGCTCTCCTTCCCATTCGTAGGCCAGGTAGTTTTCGCCGGAAAGCGCCTCTTTCATCTCTACCAGGGCGGCATATCCATCAGCACTCACCAGCCTGATATGAGTTGATGATTCCCGGGCACCGGCGAGTTCCAGCACATATTCAAGAGATGCCCCGGACCAGGTGGCAGTGTCCTCGAAGAAACCGGGACAGGTGAGTGTCGGCCGGGATGTTATCCTGGGCAGGCAGCGTAAATCGTCGTATTTCAAGCTGAGCGGCCGGGTCACCTTTCCGGTTATCTCCAGGACATAGCTTTGCAGATCGATACGTTGAGCGTTACCGGTGACATGCAGCCCGGTCTCAGGATCCAGTTCCGTGTACCCCGGGATTTTCTCGGGAAGCTCAGGAACAGTGATCGGCGATAATGAGCAGGGATCCCCACTAACATATCCGGAACGGACGACTTCCGGCAATCCGGCCGCCAGGACTCCTGCCGGCAGAAACAGAAGGACGGCGACGAGTATTTTCAACAGGTTGCGAGGAACCTGAAAATTACAATACGTGTTCATGCTGCACCTTTTTTTCAGGAGTGAACGTCGATACCAGTAGCAATACAATAATACAGACTCAGAATATGTCTTGCCCGAACGGCTGCCGCTGACGGCCGCCGCCCTCTGGGCGGCACCTGTACTTGCGTTCGGGCGCAGTGAGCTTATCATAATGCTAGATGACCGCTGTGCAGGGGAAAAACCGCTGCCGGTGACAATTGGCAGAGATCAGACACCTTCCAACAACCGAGGGAGACTCCAATGGTACAGACACGCTCCACGATGCTTGAGCTTGGCACACCCGCCCCCGAATTTTCTCTGAAATCAGCGGACGGCACACCCTACAACCTGGCAGAACAATCAATAGAAAACGGGCTCCTGGTTATCTTTATCTGCAACCATTGCCCTTATGTCCTGCACATTGCCGCCCGTCTGACTCAAAAAATCCGCGATTATCAGGAGCAGGGAATTTCTGCCGTGGCAATCAACAGCAACGACTACTCGGCCTATCCTGACGACAGTCCCGACAAGATGAACATCCTTGCCGCCAGTTTTGGTTTTACCTTTCCCTATCTGGTCGACAAAGAACAGGAGGTTGCAAAACGCTACCATGCTGCCTGCACGCCGGACTTCTTCCTCTTTAACCAGGACAGAAAACTCGTCTACAGAGGGCAGTTTGACAACGCACGCCCGGGAAATGAGGAGCCGGTCAGCGGCGCTGACCTGACGGCAGCGGTTAATGCCCTTCTCTCCGGAATTCCGGTCGACCTCGAACAAAAACCGAGCATGGGGTGCAACATAAAGTGGAAGCCGGGAAATGAACCGCACTATTTCAGTTCGCCAAAATCCGGCTGACGCCCTGTCCCCGTCCCGGGCATACCATGGGGTTCAAGCCTGGTATGCAGCTCCTGGCTCAGCAGGCGTCCCTGCATGTAGAGGGACAATACGGCCACAGCGTGGTCGCAGACCCTGAACACCGGAATTCCCTTTTCAATGAGTGAGTCTCTCAGGGGATCGAAGGTCCTCCCGCCGTCAACCACCGTCACGATCGGCTTGGCGCTCTTCTCGGCAAGGGCGATAATTCTCTCTTTGATACTCCCCTCCTCTTCCATATCATAATGGCTGGATTGAGGATCGTGCAGAGTGCGCATGGCCGGGGAAAGAGGGTCAAGGCTGATCACGAGGGCATCGACCCCGCTATCGGCAAGTATTGCTTCGGCAACGAGCGCATGGATTTCATCATCAGCCGCCGGATTGATATCAAGCGGGTTTGTCACTGTCACCAGTGAATCCAGTTGTTTTTCCCTGAGAATGTCCCTGATTGTATCGACGGTTGTTGATGAGAAAACGGCGAGCTGCATCTGGTAGTCATCAGATTCGATTGAATCAGCCATCCCCACGGCCTCAAAGCCCGCACCGCTGACGGCAGCCAGGCGATTGCCGGAAATAATTTTAGCGCTTTGTGTTTCAGCCAGAAAAAACAGCTCCTGGAATTCTGAAAACGTGCGCGCCACCATTGCCCCGGCCTGGCGCACACAGCTCTCGCACACCACATAGTCACCGGCCAGAGAGGCGGTATGCCCGCTCGTGGCGGCTTTTCCTTCAGGTGTGCGTCCGGCTTTATAAAAGATCACCTCCTTGCCCGCCGCCACCGCCTCTCTGACTGCCAGGCAGAACTCCAGACCATCATCATCGTTAAAGCCTTCCGCATACACGGCAATGACATCAACCTTGTCTGAATTCTTGAAATAGTGCATCATGTCACCGAGGGTGAGATCAGTCTGGTTCCCCATCGAGATCAGGTACGCAGGCTTCAACTCCGGGCACTGGTGGCTTCTGTGCAGCATGAAGGCACCGCTCTGGCTGATCAGCGCTGAACGCCGAAATCCTCGGTCCCGGTCTTTTGCCAGTTTTTCCTCGGGGATGAACCAGGTATCATAGCTGCCGGGATGCGATATGACCCCCATGCAGTTGGCGCCGAGCACAATCGGGCCTCCCGGCCCAGTTTGGCGGCCGCGATTGATGGCCTCAATGACCAGTTCAGCACGATCTCTGCTCGTTTCCGTTTCACCGAGACCTCCGGATATCAGCATCACTGACAGCGCGGCACGGTTATTGACAACCTCGGCGATGAGCTCCGGCACATGGCTGGCATCAACGGCGACGATGAGTAAATCAAATGGCGTTTTGAGACCCTCCAGAGCCTTCTTGCAGGCAACACCACCAATTTTTTTCTGCCGTTCATGTATGACGGTGACAGCTTGCGGAGAAAATCCTTCCGCCAGGATATTTTCCAGGATAATCCGGCCATAGTTTCTGCGGGTCGAGGAAACCCCGATAATCCCGAGACGCTCCGGATGAAGGAGGTGCCGGATAAGACCTATGGGGCGGGATTTTTTCTGCCGCGCACGGTTTGAGAACCGGCAGAGTCCATCAAGGGGGATCATCAGATAGTCGCTGAAGGCAAACGGGTTTATCTCGAGTTCCTCCAGCTGGAAACCGCTGCTTTCAGAGGCCGACGAATAATAATTGCCCATCCCGATAAAAGAGTCGAAACACTCAACCAATTGCTCATCGGTTACAATACGCCGCTGGCCGCGGGTCAGTCCGGCCAGCTTCCGGTAGGCGATGGTTCGCTTGAACAGGTGAAAAAAGGAAGTGCCCTCATGCATTGCTGTCAGACCGCTGACGACCGCCTGGTCCTTCCTGAAGCGGCTGGCATAGAGTTCCGTATCAGTGCCGCCCAAGCCTGCGGTAATAACCATACCGAACTCGCGCGTCTTTCTGAGACTGACGATAAGCTCGTTTCCGAAGGCCTGCGAATCCGGCTCCATGTACTGTACCAGCAGGACGCCCTCGATATCCCTGCCGACCGCTGCCCTCAAATCCTCCGCCGCCAGTCCCTGGTAGCGGGCAATTCTGGCATGCCTGTTGCGCTCAAGCCAGGCAGAAAAAAGTTCGGGGACCTCATAGAGCATCCGCCTGATTGCAGAACGCACCCTGTCAGGCCGTTTTTCAACGATCTGCACGCCCTGGACTTCTGTCTTGTGCATGATCGTGCTGCTGACAATCTTTAAGACGATTTTTTCCCCCGGGAAACGCTGCAGCACCTCATCGGATAGCCGCTCCTCACGCCGAACAAGCACAGATGTCGGAACCGTTTCGGCACCTGAACAGGAAAGGAGTGAATACACCTCATATTCAAAGAGGAACGCGCGCCCCTGCTCGTGAGCCCTAGCCATGATGTCGTTAATGGAGACAATATCAACAGGATATGTCACCGCAGCCCCGCCTTCTCGTTGTTGTTGACCGTCATTGCCTCTGAGCAGCCGGCAGAGGCGCCGGCTGAGCCTTAACAACATTTATATTCCGTTGCCGCCCGGAAGTAAACCACTTGTGACAAACCGCTGAAGCAGGAATGGAGTTTCCAGCGCTTCTGCAGGGAACAATCACCGGATTACTCCAGCATTAGCGGTTGAATATTTAATAAAATTAAGGAATAGTTCCATATACACGAACAAAATTAGGGACAATGCGTGATACAAAAGGAAATCTCAGATGTCACTGGACCGGACCGACATTAAAATACTCACCATCCTCCAGCAGGACGGGCGCATAACCAATACGAAGCTGGCCAGGGAAATCGGCATATCTCCGCCGGCAATGCTTGAACGGGTCAGGCGGCTCGAGTCCTCAGGTGTCATCTCAAGATATGTCGCCCTGCTCGACAGCCAGAAAGCCGGCTTCAACCTGTTGGCGATCATTGTCGTAAAGCTGAGCCTGCACCAGATATCATCTCTGAAGATGGTAAAGGAACGGCTCGTTGGGCTGGAAGAGGTTCTCGAGTGCCTGCAGCTGACCGGAGACGTTGATTTTCTGCTGAAGGTCGCCATCAAGGATATGAACACCTACACGGAATTCGTAAACAATAAACTGACCGTTATCCCGGGTATTGAGACAATTAAAACGTCCTTCGTTCTCGCCGCCCTGAAATCAAGTACGGCGCTGCCCCTCAAGCTTGAGGAGTGATCGGTTCAGAGAGACCCGGCCCCAAATGAGTCACAATCACCGATATCTCCCGACGCCAATCCTTTTTTAAACCAGCGAACCCGCTGCTCGGAACTCCCGTGCGTGAAAGAGTCGGGAGTCACATACCCCCGAGCCTGTTTCTGCAGCCGATCATCACCGATCATGCTGGCCGCGTTCAGTGCTTCCTCAATATCTCCATCCTGAAGGATCCGGCGCGCCCGGTCAGCATGGTTTGCCCAGACTCCCGACAGGCAGTCCGCCTGGAGCTCGAGGCGGACCGAGAGCTGGTTGTAGTCGGTCTGGGAAAGGCGGGACCTCATCTCGTGCACCTGGTCACTGATCCCCAGCAGGTTCTGTACATGGTGGCCGACTTCGTGGGCAATGACATACGCCTGGGCAAAGTCGCCGGGCGCACCCATCCTGGTGCGCAACTCCTGGTAAAAACCGAGATCTATGTACACCTGTTTGTCCGCGGGGCAATAGAACGGTCCCATGGCCGCCTGGGCCAACCCGCAGGCAGATTCAACAGCACCGGTAAAGAGTACCAGTTTGGGCTGTTCATAAAACCTGCCGTCTCCTGAAAAAACCGCATTCCAGGTATCCTCGGTATCGGCAAGAACGACCGAAACGAAATCCGCAAGCTCGTTCTCCTCTGCTGTCGGGACATATTCCGCCTGCTGCACCGCCGGTCCGGAAAAATTTGCCCCCTGCTGCAGGATAAATGTTGGGTCAATACCAAAGTAGACGCCGATCAGGGCAATAATGATGATGCCGATTCCACCGCCCTTGGCCTTGCCCGACAGCCGCACCTGCCTCCTGTCATCGATATTTGAGCTCCTCCGCCCATCTTTCCAGCGCATGTCGTTTCAACTCCAGTTTGATATATGAGACCCGTTCCTGTTCTGGCACGGGTCAAAGTGATGCAAGGGAACGATCATCGTCTCCTTGTACCCCAGGACAATAGCCACATCATTATACCATGTCAAACAAGCAGATGAGTGTCATTCACGTGCATTGCAGCACATGCTGAAAAATGGTACTACTTTTCATCCTGTCCGGGAACCCTAACCCAAGCCATGAAACCAGGAGATGATCAATGCTGAAATCAACTGTTTTTATACCTGCCGTTCTGCTCTGCACCCTCCTCTTCTCCTTCTCACCTGCTCAATCAGCCGACTGGGAGGAAATCGCCACCGCCGCCCGCGGGCAGACCGTCTACTTTAACGGCTGGGGAGGATCCGATTCGATCAACGATTACATCCGCTGGGCGGCCGATCAGGTCAAAGAGCGCTACCAGGTGAGTGTCAAGCATGTCAAGGTGGGCGATATCGGCGAAGTGGTCAGCCGAATACTGGCTGAAAAAAGTGGTGGCAGGGATCAGGGCGGCTCGGTCGATCTGCTGTGGATCAATGGAGAGAACTTCAACACGATGAAAAAAAACGGCCTGCTCCTGCCTCCTTACAGTCAGCTGCTGCCGAACATCTCGCTGGTTGACACCGAACACAAAAAATCAACCCTGTATGATTTTACCGTTCCCGTCGACAACATGGAAATACCCTGGGGAATGGCCCAGCTCGTCTTTCTCTACGACCAGGCCCTCATGGCTACCCACCCGGGCAGCATGCCGGAGCTGCTCTTGTTTGCGCAGCAGCATCCCGGGAGAGTGACGTACCCGTTGCCGCCAAACTTCCATGGTACGACATTCCTGAAACAGGCATTGATCGAACTCAGCACAGACAGAGACGTGCTCCTGAAACCGGTCCCCGAGGCTGATTTTGAGAAGGTAACCGCTCCGCTGTGGCATTTTCTTGACCAGCTTCATCCTCTCCTGTGGCGCAAGGGCAGAGACTTTCCGGCCAATGGTTCTGAGTTGAAGCGGCTCCTTGCCGACGGTGAGATTTTCATTGCCCTGAGTTTTAACCCGGCAGAAGCGAGCAATGGCATCGCTACCGGTGAATTACCGGAAACCATCAGAACCTATGTCCATGACTCCGGTACCATCGGCAACTCCCATTTTCTGGCTGTCCCCTATAATGCCTCAGCGAAAGAGGGGGCGCTTGTCTTTGCCAACTTTCTGCTCTCCCCAGAAGCACAGGCCCGCAAAGCAGATCCTGCAGTCTGGGGCGACCCGACAGTCCTCGCCATGGACAAGCTGAGCCCTGAAGAAAAAAAGATGTTCACAGACATCCCCCAGGGGGTTGCCACGCTGAGTGGTGAGGAGCTGGGAACAATCCTGCTTGAACCGCATCCGTCCTGGGTCGAAGCTCTGGAGAGAGGCTGGATCAAGAGATACAGCCGCTGACACCGCTGATGGCCGAACAACGTAAAAGCCCGCTCCAGTTTTTCCCCTACCTGACACTGGCTGTATTCCTGCTGCCGATCCTGCTCGGACTTGTCGGGACCTGGCTCCCCGCTTTCGGCTTCCTGCCGACGGTCGGTGCCGGCCGGTTCACGCTCCAGCCATGGTTGGAACTGCTCACCCACCCGAGCCTGCCAGGAGCACTCAGGGCAACACTTATCTCCGGAGTGGCAGCGACCCTGCTCTCGTTGCTCCTGTCGCTGTGGATTACTGCCTATCTTTACAAGACCGCCTTCTGGTCCTGCATCGAACGCTCGCTCGCCCCGCTGCTTGCCATCCCGCATGCGGCCTTTGCTCTCGGACTGACCTTTCTGATTGCCCCGAGCGGCTGGCTGATACGCCTTGCCTCTCCGTGGCTCACCGGCTTTGCCCACCCTCCTGGCTGGTCGACGACAGGGGATTCCCTCGCCCTCAGCCTTACCCTCACCATGGTTTTCAAGGAAGTTCCGTTTCTGCTGCTGCTGACAATGGCTGCCCTCAACCAGATCGATGTCAGGAGAACGGTCTGGGTCGGTAGAAGCCTTGGTTTTCAGAGGTTCCAGGTGTGGACACGGCTGATTATTCCCCAGCTCTATCCAATGCTGAGGCTGCCGGTTCTGACCGTCCTGGCCTATTCATTATCGGTGGTTGACCTCGCCCTGATAATCGGCCCGTCTCTGCCCCCGCCGCTTGCCGTTCTCGTTGACCGCTGGTTTAACGATCCGGATCTTTCCAGGCGGCTCGTCGGCGCCGCAGGAGCTACCCTGCTGTTCCTGCTGATCAGCATACTTATCGGGATTTTTCTGCTTGCCGAACAGGGAGTGGTCAGGTTGACCAAACCCTGGTTGATCAACGGCGTCCGCCGGAGCCCGCGGAACCTGATGGAACGAGGCGCACGGCTGGCGGCTGCCACCATTCTGGCGACAACCTGTCTCTGCTTTTTTCTCCTTGTCGCCTGGTCGGTCACCGGAAGCTGGCGTTTTCCCGACGCCTATCCGCATACATTCTCCCTGTTCTACTGGACCAAAAGTCTGCCGCTTGTCGCACAACCGCTTGCCACTGCTGCGGTCCTCGGTTTTTTAAGCGCTTCCATCGCCGTCATTCTTGTCCTCGGCTGTCTTGAAAATGAGCGTTACCTGCCCCGTTCCAGAATTGACTCCCTGTCTCGAAGGTCGATCTGGGTGCTCTACCTGCCGCTGCTGATCCCGCAGATCGGGTTTTTATTCGGCATCCAGATGGTCCTTGTTCTCCTCCACCTGGAGGGCAGCTGGTTCAGCCTTGTCTGGATCCACCTGGTATTTGTGCTGCCCTATGTTTTTCTGACCCTTGCCATGACCTATCGCCGCTACGACCAGCGCTATTTCGATGTTGCGGCAATCCTCAGCGGCTCGTCCCGGCGCGCTTTTTTCAGGATAAAGCTGCTGATGCTGGCCAAGCCGATTCTTTTCTCGTTCGCCGTCGGCTTTGCAGTAAGTATTGCACAATACCTGCCGACCCTATACGTTGGAGCAGGGAGATTTGCCACCATCACCACCGAGACGGTCAGCCTTGCCGGCGGATCCGATCGCCGGGTAATCGCCGTCTATGCGCTCTGCCAGTTTCTGCTGCCGTTTCTGCTCTATTCGCTGGCCATCTGGCTGCCGGCCCTGCTGTTCAGAAACAGGCAGTTAATGAAGAATTGACCAACGGTACCATGTCGCTTGTCCTTGACGCAGTAGAAATATACCTCAACGGCTCCAGGCTTTTTGCACCTGTCAGCCTGAACGTACCCCCTGGTCGGACCCTGACGCTGATGGGACCGTCTGGCTGCGGCAAATCGACGCTGCTGGCCGCCATCTGCGGAAATCTCGAAGCTGGCTTCTCCCTGAACGGAACAATGCAGCTCAACGGCAGAAGACTCAACGAATTGCCGATGGAGGAGCGGAGAATCGGCATCCTCTTCCAGGATGACCTGCTCTTTCCCCATCTTGACGTATTCGGGAACATGGCCTTCGGACTGCCGTCGAGGCTGACCCGGGAACAGAAACGGAAAAAGATTGTTTCCACCCTTGCCATGGCTGATCTTGACGGTTTTGAAAACAGGGACATAGCCACCCTCTCTGGAGGGCAGAAGGCGCGGGTCAGCCTGCTGCGGACGCTGCTTGCAGAACCACAGGCCCTGCTGCTTGACGAACCATTTTCAAAACTCGACAGGCAGCTCAAGCAAAACGTGCGCGAGTTCGTTTTTCAGCAGATCAGCAATCTTGCCATCCCGGCCCTGCTCGTCACGCACGATATCGATGATGCGGCGGATGCAAATGTCCTTGAACTCAGAAACGGGGAAGATAATGCTTGACCGCATCGTCCTGAAACTCGCCAGGCCGCTGCTGGAAACGACGGCACGAACACTTGTCTCAAGGCTGACTGCCGATCAGGTGAGCATCCTCGGTTTCACCGCAGGTATTGGCGGCGCTGCCGCCATTGCTTTTCACCAGTATTATCTCGGCCTCTCTCTGATCCTGCTCAACAGGCTCGCCGACGGGGTCGATGGAACGCTTGCCCGGATGAAAGGGGCAACAGACAGCGGCGCCTATCTGGACATCAGCCTCGATTTCGTTTTTTATTCGGCGGTCGTTTTTGGCTTTGCCCTTGCAGACCCGGTTGCCAACAGCCTCGCGGCTGCTGCCCTTATTTTCTCTTTTGTCGGGACAGGATCGAGTTTTCTCGCCTTTGCAATCCTTGCCGAGCGGCGGAAACTGGCCAACTTGAGGTTGCCGAACAAGGGGTTCTATTATCTGGGAGGGATTGCGGAAGGCACAGAAACCACACTGTTCTTTATCCTTTTCTGTCTCGCTCCAGGCTCATTCACACCGCTTGCCTGGCTGCTTGCGGCCATCTGCTGGATATCCACCTGTCTGCGAATCACCTATGCCTACAAGACATTGAAATCAGACGGCGGCACCGCTGACCACGGAGTCGGTTAAAAAGCCTATGACCGGGGAACTTGCCGCGCTTGGTGCCGCATTGTTATGGGCAGTTGCAAGCATCATTTTTGCTGATATCACCATCCATATAAGGGCGATCAATCTCAACCTGATCAAGGGGGCGCTCGCCTGCGTCTTCATGGTTGCCCTGCTGCTGAGCGGCTCTCTTTTCGGGGCTGCCGAAATACGTCTGGGCTCCCTGGCCGCAATTTCCGGGCAAAATCTGCTGCTGCTCGCTGCCAGCGGCATGATTGGCATCGGCATCGGGGATAGTGCCTACTTTGCCTGCCTGAGAAGAATCGGCCCCCAGAAAGGGCTGATGCTGGAATCGATCGCACCGGTTATCGCCGCCCTGCTGGCGATTGTGCTGTTCAGTGAATATCTGCCGCTTGCCGCCTGGCTTGGGATCCTGCTCACCACCAGCGGCGTTATCCTGGTTATCCGCCTGTCCCGCTCAGCGCACCATTATGGTAGTTCCGTGGTCGGAATTCTGTTTGGACTGGCTGCAGCAACGGCCCAGGCGGCAGGGGTTGTCCTCTCAAGGATGGCCCTTGCCGATGGAGATGTTGAGCCGCTGGCCAGCTCACTGCTGAGGCTTGCGGCAGGGTTGTTCATGTTAACCCTGTGGCTCCGGGTGCGCGCCTGCCTGTCGAGAGGCAGCACACATCAGCCGATCGGGGAGGCCATCGCCCTTATTTCAGCTCGGCACCTGGCCGGAAAAATGGTGATTGCCGTTTTCATCGGCACCTTCTGTGCGATCTGGCTGCAGCAGGTTTCCCTGCGCTACACGAGCGCCGGAATTACCCAGACCATGCTTGCCTCCTGCCCGCTTTTCGCTATGCTGATTGGTGTCTGCCAGGGGCAGAAACAGGGTGCTGGAGTCTGGCTCGGCCTGGGCCTTGGGCTGCTTGGCATCGGGCTGCTGCTCGGTTAATTTTTCGGCAGTTCGTCTCGATATTTACGGTAAAGCCCCCTGAACTGGTCATAGGAAAGCCCCAGCAACGCAGCCGCCTTTTTTTGATTGTGCTGGCTGCGGACAAGTGCCTGGCTGACCTGTGCACGCTCAAAGGCGCTGACGGCCTCCTTGAATGAGCGGCTGCGTTCAGCAGCCTCACCTGCAGGCACCGGGGTTTCTCCGCCAGGACCACGCTCTTCGCTTTGCGGGTATGGAGGCGTAAACGGGTCAAAAAGTATCGCTTCGATCAGCCCCGACTCGGCTTTGTAGACCGCCCGCTCAACCACATTTTTCAACTCCCTTATGTTTCCGCTCCAGGGATGTGTCTCAAGGGCCGCTGCCGCTTCCGGGGAAAACCTGATCTCTTCGGACAGGCCGAGCTCGAAGGCCATGCGGGCAGCAAAGTGACTGGCCAGCAGCAGGATATCACCCTGTCTCAGGCGCAGCGGCGGGACAAAGAGCACCTCAAAGGACAAGCGATCGAGCAGGTCGCGTTTGAATTGACCACGCTCCGCCATCGCCACAAGATCGGCATTGGTTGCACAGACGATCCTCACGTCGACCTCTATCGGCCGGGAGTTTCCGACGCGCTCAAAGGAGCCGTACTCGACGGCACGAAGAATCTTTTCCTGTGCTTCCATGGGAATGGTGCCGATCTCGTCGAGAAACAAGGTGCCGCCATCGGCGGCCTCAAACCGTCCGACCCTGCTCTGCTCAGCTCCGGTGAAGGCGCCCCGCTCGTGCCCGAACAGCTCCGACTCGATCAGGGCCGGGGACAGCGTACTGCAGTTCAGCGTTATAAAGGGACTGTCCCAGCGCCGGGAAAGAAAATGCAGGCGGTGGGCAGCGAGTTCCTTGCCGGTCCCCCGTTCCCCCATCAGCAGGACAGGGCGGTCAACCGGTGCCACCCGGGACAGCCGCTCCTGGAAATCGAGAAAGAGCTCGGATTGACCGAGCGCCTCAGCCTGATGGGACGATGATACATTACGCATAGCGACCGAAGATATTTGGTTATTATCACCATATCGATTGGTCAAAAATACTATTACATGGTAACTATAACCTATTCCAATTGACCCGTCAAACGGTAAATAGATCGGATATCAGCATGTTAGCTCCGCCATGCCCGCCTGGCACACTTTCTGCTAATTGGTCACCAAACAGTAGGAAAACCAGGAGGATCACCATGGGAATATTCACACGTTTCAGAGATATCGTCAGTTCCAACATCAATGCAATGCTTGACAGCGCCGAAGATCCGGACAAGATGATCAAGCTGATGATCCGGGAAATGGAAGACACCCTGATCGAAATCAAGTCGTCCTGCGCCGGGGTTATGGCCGGCAGGAAGAAACTCCAGCGCAAGTTCAATGAACTGCTCGAACGCAAAAACCTCTGGGCCCAGCGTGCAGAGCTTGCCGTGAACAAGGGCAGAGACAACCTGGCACGGGAGGCGCTCGTTGAAAAACGGAGGTTTGCCGAACTTGCAGAGTCACTGAGCAACGAAATCCTGGATCACACCTCACTGATCGAACAATACCAGGATGATATCGTCGAGCTTGAAAAAAAGCTGGCGAGTGCGAAAGAGAAAAAACGTTCGCTGGCCGAGCGGCACAAGAAGGCCCAGAACAAAAAACGGGCCCAGAGTGATATTCGGCGCCTGGACAGCGCCGAGACAATGGCACGTTTTGAACACCTTGAAAGCCGTATCGAACGCATGGAGGCCGAGGCCGACATGGTTAATTTCGGCAAACCCAAAACCGTCGATGATGAGTTCAGCGACCTCGCTGCAGACGATGATATTGAAAAAGAACTTGCCAAAATGAAGGCCGCTGCCTACGGTGACACCAGTAAATCTGAAAGCTGAGACAACCACCAGAACCAGTGAGCCGCCATGAATACAGTTGTTATTGTCGCCATCGTTTTTGGGTCCATGGTCACCATGGCCGGTCTGCTCTGCGGCACCGCCCTGGTGATTATCAGGATGAAGCATTCAGGTCTTTCTGCAAGCTCGAAACGGTCGGGAAACAAGCAGGAGACTGCAATAATACAGGAACTATACCAGGGCCTCGAAGGGATGGAAAAACGGATCGAGGCTCTGGAGACCATCCTCATGGACGGTCGCAGCAAAACGGAGATATAACATGAAACGATTTGTGAGCAACAGGGGGGGGATTTACAGGGCACGGGATGGAATCATCCTCGGCGTCTGTAAAGGAATAGCCACGTATTTTGATTTTTCAGTCTACTGGATCAGAATCGGCATGGTCATCATCTTTCTGCTCAGCGGGTTCTGGCCGGTCATCGGTATTTATCTGGTGGCTGCCCTGTTGATGAAGCCGGCGCCGGTTCATTCGCTGGACAACGACGACGAACGGGAATTTTACGACAGTTACGTTCAGTCACCGAGGAATGCTGCCCAGCGGCTCAGGAAGAAGTTCCGCGACCTTGACAGGCGGATCCGCCGCATGGAGGATACGGTTACCGGCCGGGAGTATGAGTGGGAGCGAAAATTCAACTCCTGACAAAACCCCAGGGCTGCGTCCCCCGAGAAACGTGACAAGGCGCTTCATTTCCGGTCGATGAAGCGCCTTGTCTGTTTGCCGCCGGGTCGTCCTGGATGGCCACCAGTATGACTTTCTGCCCATGATAACGGTTATCACTTGAAACTGATTCCTGTCGACCTATAGTTTACACCTCAGTCCGAGCCCGTCACGTACCGGCTTCCCGCTCTTTTTACTATCGCAAGGTAATGGAAAAAATTTATCAGAAACGTATCGAAGAACACCGGATCACCGAGAAGCCGTTTTATCTCCCACAGGCAAACGAGATCGAACTCACGCTGGCAGCCTACAATAACCAGCTGCCGATCCTGCTGAAAGGGCCGACCGGATGCGGAAAAACCAGGTTTATGCAATATATTGCCTGGAAACTGGAACGGCCGCTCATCACCGTGTCCTGTCATGACGACCTGTCAACCTCTGACCTTGTGGGCCGCTATCTTGTCAAGAAAAACGAGGCGTTATGGGTAGACGGCCCGCTCACCCTGGCCGTGAGATATGGGGCGATCTGTTATCTCGATGAAATCGTCGAGGCCAGGAAGGACACGACCGTTGTTATCCACCCGCTCGGAGACGACCGCCGCGAGCTGCCGATAGAAAAACTCGGAGAGATTTTGACCGCACCCCCGACATTCATGCTCGCGGTTTCCTATAATCCCGGCTACCAGAGCGTTGTCAAGGACTTGAAGCCCTCAACCAGGCAGCGTTTTGTCTCTCTGGCCTTTGATTATCCGAAGCGCAAACTGGAAGAAGAAATCGTCCAGCAGGAAGGCGGCGTCGATGCCGCCCTGGCGGCAAAGCTGGTAAAACTGGCAGTGATGACCCGTGGTCTGAAAGACTCGGGGCTTGCCGAAGGGGCCTCAACCCGCCTGCTTATCCAGGCGGCCCAGCTGCACCGGACCGGTGTTGCCATTGGGGAGGCCTGTAAAGCCGGGATCATAGAAAGCCTGACGGATGACCCCCAGTTGATCGCCGCGATAGAGGATATGGCCGAAGCACTCTTCTAGCAGGGCTTTACTGACAGCGCCGATATGACGTGAGTACAGCGTATGCACTATCTTGAAATAAAAGATTATTTTAGCGAGCAGGTTTTTCCGGCACACCCCAATGAATGGGAGTTTGAGGACGTTTTACGCGACATTGAAGCTCTCGAAGAGGAGCAGCAGTTCACCCTGCTCCAGGCGGTGCCGGCCGTCTGGCCGATCAGCCAGAATCTCTGCCATTCCGTCCTTGAAGCAGGCGTGCGCTGCGCCGCAGGACTCTCCCGCGAAAAACTGGCCGAATGGTTGAGGCAGACCCTTTTTCACTATGAGACCGGGGGACTCGTCGGCGCCCGCGCGTTCATGGACCAGGCGGACCCCAGCGCTGTATCGGCCAGACAGAAAGAAACAGCGGTCGCGCTCATCGACCAGCTGGCCCGCCTGACCCCTTTTGCCAGGGGAATTTCGGGTTATGACCTGGCGCTTCAACAAGCAGAACAGATCTACACGGATACCGAAACCATCTTTCTGCCCGAGAAGATCGCCCTGTTTCCGGACCGTGAGTCGAACATGCTCTTTTATAAACTGATCATTGCCCTGCAATGCGGTTTTGTCTGTCTGGGCAGCCTGGGGTGCCATCTCTTCCATCGACAGCCGGATCAGCCTGGCAACAGCAGCTCCAGCAACCCTGACGATCAACTATTCCTGGAAAAATATGGTGATCAGCAATTGGCCCGGGATATCTATCAGCTTGCAGAGCTTGGCAGAAGTGTCACCTTTTTGAAAAACGAATATCCCGGCCTGCTGCGCCGCGCCGCCCCGCTTATCCGCCGGCTCCTGATGACAAGGCCGGAAAGCACTCATGATAAAACCGGCCAGATGGAGCGCTGCCTCTGCGCCGTGCTCATGGATCGACCAGTCGATTCGGGCCTCGATTTTTTTCCTGCAACCGCCCGGCAGACGGTGGACTGGGTCGACAGTCTTTACCAGCTCGCCGATCGAACGGGCGGCAACTACGAGCCGGTGTCCTTTCTGCCGTTTATGGATCGATTCAACGTTACCGAAGCAAAACGGGTTTTTGAGAGGCGGGTTGCAGAGAACAAAAAGAAGTTTGAGACCCTGCTCGGCGAGCTGCTCTTTGACCAGGGCATCACCAGCGATGGGGCATCAGGAGAACGCAGCAGCTTCGACCCCATCGACAGTGCCCGGATCCAGTTAAGCACCGGAGGAACTGAAGACAGCAGCAACGAGCGCTTTCAGCAGCTCGTCATCGACAACAAGAGCATCCAGCTCCCCGACGAAATGCTGGAACTGATCCAGGCGATACAAAATGACCTTGGTTCATTGCCCAGCAGCTATGTCTCCGCTGCCGCCGGTATCTCGGGCGGCGGCCGGAACAGCGGAGAGGGCGAACGGCAAGACGTCGGCCTGGAGGTGAACCAGTGCAGCCAATACGACGAATGGGATTACAGGCGGCAGGGCTACCGGAAAAACTGGTGCAGCCTCAGAGAGCGTGAGCTGCTTGGGGTGCAGTCTGATTTTGTCCCCCATACCCTGAAAAAATACCGCGGCCAGCTGAAGAAAATCAAACGTCAATTTGAGCTGATGTACACCCAGGAACGGTTTGCCAGGCGGAGGCGTTCGGGTGACGACATAGACCTCGATGCCCTTATCGATTCTCTTGGCGACCAGTGCGCCGGACTGCCGCCCTCGGAGAATCTCTTTATTCAACTGATCAGGGACCAGAGAAGCATCACCACCCTGTTTTTGGTCGACATGTCAAACTCCACCGAAGGGTGGGTCGGCAATTCCATCAAGGAAGCACTCCTCCTGCTCTGTGAAGCCCTGGAGATGGTCGGCGACGACTACGGCATATACGGCTTCTCCGGAATGCGCAGGATGCGCTCGGAGGTCTATACCATCAAAGAGATTTCAGACCGCTATGATGATGCGGTAAAGGCACGACTGGCGGCGATCGGCCCCAAGGAATACACCCGGATGGGACCCCCGATCCGTCACCTGATCAGTCATTTCAGGAAGGTGGACGCCAGAACCAGGCTCCTGGTCATTCTCTCGGACGGAAAACCTGAAGACTATGACGATTACAAGAGTGAATATGCAATAGAGGACACCAGAAAAGCCCTGGCTGAGGCGAAAGGTGAAGGCATCCAGCCGTATTGCATCACCATAGACAAAGAGGCTCATGATTATCTCGAACACCTGTTTGGCAGGGGAAACTATACGTTTGTCCCGAACGTTGAACTGCTGCCGTCACGGTTAACCGAGATATACCGGCTGCTCACCAGGTAGGATTAGAAAATCCAGCAGAACAAACTCGTTTACATTTTCGCCTGCGCTCGGTAACCTCCAGTCGACAATTTGCAGGATCAGCCACTCACATCTCACGGATAATAAAATGAAAAACACCACCTCGTCTGTTGAACTGGGAAAAAAGGATGCCGAACTGTTCATCTCCGAAGAGCGCATCGAATATGAACCATTTATCGCCATGAGCGATCTGCATATGGTCAGAAAAACCTTCGACCTCACCTACGCGAGCTTCCGTGAGTCTGTGCAGAAACTGGCCCCGGAACTGTGGAGCCTTATCGACAGTTCAGCCGCCCAGCTGGCGAAAAGACACGGGGATTCCTTCAACCCCGACCTGTATGCAGAGGGGTTCACCGAAGGAGTTGCTGCGGTCTGGGAGAAGATAAAGGACGACGTCCTCTGATTCCTGCGGCAGCCATGTCGGCGCTGCTGCACCATTTGCACTGAGTGTTTGAGCAGCCGGGAGTTATTTGGGTCTGCCGGCTCAGCAGGTATCGCTGGAGGGGGTGAGCGGAAGAAGCAGCTGCATCGGCAGCGCACCTGCCGTCTTCGGACTATTCGAGTATTCTGGAAACCGAATCGATCACCACCGGATCCTTACCCGCCTCGCTGTACATGCGGGCAAGACGCTCTCCAGCAGCTGTTCTGTCTCCAAGCAGATCACGGATAAACCGCGGGGGCAGCGTTTGGTAGAGCAGCCTGGTTGTTATGTCAAGCGGAAAACCACTTCTGTCGACACGGAGTTCATAGACCACTTGATCTGTCCCCGATCCCTGTTTACCGGCTGCTTTGTTAAAATTTTCATCACGTCGAGCCCTGCCGACGATCCTTGTCTGCTCCGCCATCGGACCGGCTTCCAGGTAGCCGGCGGGAACGAGGCGATTATCCTTGAGGTAGCCCGAAGCGCGCATCAAAGTAGAGGTCGGCTCACCATTCACATCTCCCATGACTGCCTGGTAAATCTGCACCTGGTCAGCGGAACTGATCACCTCGTGGTGAGGTTCAAACTCCGCATCCAGGCCGATAATTTCACCATGTTCGTCCCAGCCGCCGGAAGCAAAGATGAGCGTGCCGGATTTATTCCGCACCTGGAGCTGGAGCCAGGCTCTTCTCACCGGAAATCCGGACGGAAACTTATGCCCGGTTTTATTCGTTACCGTCACCCTTACCTGGAGGCGGCCCGCATCAAGAAGCGCGGGATCAACCGACAATGTTGCCGCCTCTTCGCCCAGTCGCCGCTTTGTTCTCTGAATGGTCAGATCGACGTCAGCGCCTGAAGCCTCGAGGCCGACTGCTTCGGGATGTGTCCGCATCATCTCAAGCACAAACGTGTTCCCCCCGGTGAAATAGTGCTTCCAGAACGGTGACTGCCTGTTCTTCAGCCACGGCGGACGATTGGTGATCTTGATCGGTTCATCGAGGCGCGGCATGTGGCAATCCTGGCACGATCTGCCAGCATCTGCCGAAGCATACCTGCTGTTGAGCCACTCAAGATACGGGGTCTGCTCCGGAAATTCACCGATCACCGTGCCCGTATCATCCACATACGGGGTAAACAGGGTATGGCATGTGCCGCAGAGCGCCGAATCATGAACCTGAGCACCGTAGAGTGGCCGGTAATTAACGTGACTGAGCATCGGGTTCTCAAACACATCACGATAGGGACCATATATCTCCCGACGGTCCTCGAGGGTTGGCTGACCAGAAAAACTCGATTCAGTGCCGAGACCATCTGGCTGGATCTGGTGACAGAACGTACAGCTGACCCCATCGGCGGCAAGACTGCTTCTTTCTGCCTGGACAGCAGTATAAAGCTCACCACTGTCGAGGGAATGCTGGAACCGTGCCATCGGTGTGTGACAGGTCAGACATTTATCCTCGATGACTGCCGACAACTGAGGATTTCGTTTCTGCTCGGATTCCAGTTTTGCCCGGAAGACCGGGTCCCTGAAGGAGTTGGCCATCATCGTCGAGCTCCAGTCATGATAGATGGACAGATCGTTGCCGGCGCTGTCGATCAGCGCACCGAAGGCAGACGTGTGGCAGAGTGCACAGTCCCCGGATGGTGTGAACAGCTGCTGCGATCCGACAAAAACAGGTGACAGGATTAGAAGAAAAAAACCGAGAACGCTGAACCGGAGCAAGCGCCTAAAACTCCTGGAAGATACTGCCGTCATGTTCACCCCCGCCTCCAAAGCCCTTAATGTGCGGGCTCTTGCATGTCCAGGATCACCTCAATAGTTTTGAGTTCTTCTGCTGAAAAGGTGAGATTTTTCAGTGCCCCCACACTGTCCTCAACCTGGCTGACCCGGCTGGCGCCTATCAGCGCCGAGGTCATGCCGGGATGCCGCAGCACCCAGGCGATTGCCATCTGGGCGAGCGTCTGGCGCCGCTTTCGGGCAATGTCATTGAGCTGCAGTACCTTGGCGATCAGTTCCGGGGTCACCTGGCCTCCCCAGGGGAGCTTGTTGTTGAATTTCCCGGCCCGGGACTCCCGCGGAATCTCCTTGATGTATTTATCAGTCAGAATCCCCTGGTCGAGCGGTGAAAAACAGATACAGCCGACCCCGCAATTTTTCAGGCTCTCCAGCAGTGAATCCTCTATCCAGCGATCAAACATGTTGTAGCGCGGCTGGTGAATCAGACACGGGGTACCCAGTTGCCTGAGTATTTCAGCCGCGTCCTCGGTCTGCTGTGCAGAATAGGTGGAAATACCTGCATAGAGCGCACGTCCGCTGCGGACAATGTAGTCAAGCGCGCCCATGGTTTCCTCCAGCGGCGTGTCCGGGTCCGGGCGGTGGCTGTAAAAGATGTCAAAATATTCGAGCCCGGTGCGCTTCAGGCTCTGGTCGCAGCTGGCAACAAGATACTTCCGAGAACCCCAGTCACCATAGGGACCGGGCCACATGGGATATCCTGCCTTGTTGGAAATAATCAGTTCATCACGATAGCAGGCGAGATCCTTTTTGAAAATGGCTCCGAACGTTTCCTCCGCTGAGCCCGGCGGGGGACCGTAGTTGTTGGCGAGATCAAAATGGGTAATTCCCAGGTCAAACGACCTCCTGACAATTGCCCGGCCATTTTCAAACGGGTCACGGCCGCCGAAATTGAACCAGAGCCCAAGAGAGAGCGCCGGCAATTTCAGGCCGCTTGAGCCGCAGCGATTGTAGACCATTTGTTCATATCTGTTTTCAGCCGCTTGATATTTCATAAAGACACTCCAGGTAATGGTTAACTGACTGCACCGGAAACGCCCATGTCACCCTACCACTTGCCGGACGTAATCGGGGTTCCAAGATTGGCGCGGACGAGCCGGCTCCTCAACTCGAACAGTTGTTTGATCAGGTGAGGCTCCGCTCTTGCATAGGCCTCTTCATCCGGAACTCTCTTAACGACGATGCCGAGGAGTTCGGTAATTGCGTTTCCAACCGAATTCTGGCTGATTGTGACAATCAGCCGTCCATCGTCATCACGGTAAATCAACTGCTTATAGGCGGGTTTCCAGCGAATCTCATTAGCAAATGCCGGGTCTTCCATGACCTGCAGCCGGACAATTCGAGCAGCCTCATGGAAGTAATCACTGTAGAGCAGGATGTCCTCTATCTGGTCGGGAAACAGCGCATCTCCCGGTATCCTGGTGTCCTCTGTTGAAACCAGGGCAAAGAAGGCACGATAAAAATCGAGAAACCCCTTCAGAATGAGGTCATAATCCTTCCAGAATTTTCCGCTGTCCAGTGCTGCAGCGCCGCCGATCACCTCCCAGCTGGGCAGCCCTTGTGGATAGCCGGTAATTGACAGTTTTCCTGAATCGGAGGTAAGCGGACGCAGGGTTTCCAGTTTCAGCACCTCGAAAAACCGCAGATAAACGTCACTCAAGTACTGCAGGAAAAGACCGTTGTTGCCGCTGTCCGTCAGGTTCGGGTTATCTCTATCGGCATAGGGTGAAGCGGCAATCTCCCTGTTTTCAAATACCATGAAATGATTATGGATCATCCGAATACTGGGGACTCCCGGCTTGTTCAGCGGCCAGGTTGCATCAAGACTCGCCTCCCCGCAGAAAACCAGATGTTCATCCGGGTCGGGATACATTTCCAGCATATAGTGCAGTGTCATCTTCGTCATCCTGCTGAAGACGAGATTTTCTCTTTTTGAAAGCTGGTCCCGGCGTACAGGCCGCCCCATCGGATCGAGGACTTTCTGTGACGTGTCGAAGATGATCGAGGTGTCAAACAGATTGGAATGTCCGATTGCCTTGCGATAGAGGAGAAACCCCAGCGGGTTTTTCAGTAGACCGTTGTCCCTGGCCAGATGCCTGAGATTACAGGGACTGTTGAAAAACTCGGTGGGAGAGACGCCTTTTGGGATTTCCAGCGGCAGCCGACGATGCGGGGTGATAAATTCTCTTGGTCCACTCGTTGTCATAGCATTAATTCGAATTCGCTCCTCGCGCTGGCGTTCGTTCACCTGACATAAGACAGCAGCCGCTTGGGGAGGCGCTTTTCCTGCCAGCCCCGTCGCCTCAGCGCAGTTTTCAGGTTTTTACATCACCCTCACCAGTCTCCGCCGACAGTGTAACAGCAGGAACGCACCGCGGAGAATGCAGGAAAGACGGCAGACCGGACAGTCAGAATAATTACAAGTAACAAAATACGGAGATTAATTCAATACAGACGCTCAGTCGGCGACAAAAGCGTTATCTGGTGGGGGAAATGGAAGCTTTTATAAAGAAAAGATAAAAGCTTCCAAAAGTCTAGACGATGTCTGAGGGATTGCACAGATTCTGTTTGTTTTTGGCAACTCTGCCGCAGGTGTCGCACGAGTATTTCATTGCCGCCAACTTGCCTTTACAGACATGGTTCGCTGATACGTTATGCTGATTGCAGTATTCACAATGCAGGGTTACATCGGACGGGTTGCACAAATGCCCGGGGTCATCAGCTACTGCACCGCAATTATTACAGGTATGAGCCATTATGATCCTCCTGTTGGTCTGATTTTTGAAAACGTGCGTGAATTATCAACTACAGCCCCGGAAGGAGATGAATATTCGATCCAATATGGGGCAGGTTCAGTTGAAACAGTAAGCGGACCCACCCCCGCTGTCAACGTATCCTGACAGCATGGACACGATGTCCCAACCTGCCGGAAAAACTCACCGTACAGGTATTCGCCTCTGCGGCTGGTGGATCAAAACGGGCGATTGCCCATACACCCCGAGGTATGCCGCTGGAGACGCGGGTCATCAAGCCAATCTGACTGAAAGGGCCTTGCGGCATACCACAATGTGTCATACCTTTACTCTGTGTTCCTGAGATCGTCCAATTCCCACCATCTTGGATGCCACACATTACCTGATCTCATGGGCACGTTTTTTTCTTTATTACTTCATCTCTTAACAATAATCTCGGAGGAAAAAATATGCGTATAGCCAAAGAAGATGTCCCGGTCAGAATCAATGTTCCCGGAGCGACAGCCAGGCAAGTGGAAGATTTTGGTGATGCCACCGGCTACGGCAAGATTGGCGGCGAATACTTCTCCCTCGGTGCCGGGACAGATATTTCAGGACTGCTCAAGGGTCTTGAAGACGATCTTTGCCAGTCTCCTCACTGGGGGTACATCATACAGGGAAAACTCACGGTGCGTTTTGCTGACGGCCACAGTGAAGTCCCGGTAACCAGTGACTTGTTTTACTGGCCTCCCGGTCACAGCGTGAGAGCCGAGGAAGATACCGAGGTAATCCTGTTCAGCCCCCAGCATGAGCACGGTAACGTGATTGAGCACATGCTCGGAAAAATCCAGGGATAGGTGATTCCGGCGCTATCCATCATTCTTCACAGTCCGGCCAGCCGTATCCCCATCTCCAGGGGAGGCCTGTACAGGGCAAGCCGCCAATCCGGACTGCTCTGTACATCAGGCTGGAAATAACTGCGTGGAGCCGCTCCACCTCCTGGCTTGAAATATTGTATGCACGGCTCAACGCTGCGGATCGCTCAGTCCCGGTCCTCTGCACGCACATCCTGAGAAGCTCGTCAGCGCTCCTGCGCAGTTCAAAACTATCGACTGCTGAGAGGTTCCGCCCGCCTGCAGCGTGGTAAACCCTGTCGTGGGAGACACAGCACGCTTCCCAGGGTGGCTCTGACCCGTATCTATTTTCAAATTTCTGCATCTTCCCGGCAAGGTACTCCCAGCCGACGGAAAGGCCGCCGCTGCAGCCATCGGAGACAAACTGATTCAACTGGTTCAGCGGGTTGTTTTTCAACACACTCAGCGTCCGGTGCCCTGAAATCTCGAGCTGGTACATGAACCCTGCCGGATCGGGCTCCATGCTGCCCTCCGGTTCTGCAGCGGGGAGCCTGCCCGAAACAGAAAGAAAGAGTACCAGCAACATGGTCAAGCGTGCTATAACTTTCATATGGCTTCCTGCCGGAGCTGCTCGCGGCGTTGTTTCCGGGGAACTGGCCGATCAGGTAGATGAGCGGCAGGTCGAGGAGCTGTGCAAAAAGCGTCAGTTCTGCAGGCTGAATTCGCCATCTTCTCTAATCGTCAATCTCGGATTGAGGCCTCCCGGATCCAGTCTGGCACTGAAACTGTATGTGAAGCGATCTCTTGGCTGCTGCATCAGGGAGCTGATCAGCCGGATACTCTTGAGAAGATCGACACTCGCCTCCAGGAGAAAATCGGCCTCACCATACGGTTCAACGGTCGGCAGGTTATTTGAAACCCCGGCAAGGACATCATAGCCCTCAATGTTGACGGTATAGTAGATGCCCTCGAAATCAAGTGGCCTGCGGTTCGGGTTAATGATATGAAGGCCAATCTCAAATTTTGGACCGCTCCCGGCTTGCGGGAGCATCCTGAAACTGCTGAGGCTGACCACCGGAGACTCGAAATGAGGATCGGAGATCCCGGCACAGCCGTTAAAAAGAAAAAGCGTCCACACCCCGGCAAGCACGAGCGAGATTCGATACATAACAGATTTTTTCTCCTTGGTTTTAGAAGACAACGCGCTTATTTCACCAGCGTTTCTTTCTTCCGGTAGACCATACCATTAAAGCGGGCAATAACCCGCTGCCGTTCATCTGTGACCAGAACATCATATGCACCAAGCCTGTCCGGTTCAGTCACTTCGGTCGCCACAGCACAGAGGGTGCCGGTCGACACTGCCTTGAGATAAGAGATGTTGACATTGATCGCCAGGGCCAGCTGCCCATGACTGTTCGATGCTACGGCAAAGGCAAGATCGGCAAGAGTGAAAATCGCACCGCCCTGCACCACATTTGCCGCATTCAGGTGTTGTTTCTCGATTTTCAGGCTCGTTCTGCAATATCCCTTTCCCGCCTCGACGATCTGAACGCCGGTGAGGGCGGCATAGCGATCATTTGCAAAGAGCTCACGGGCCGTTTTTGTATCCATGGCGTGTTCCAGATCAATTTAAACGAGTAACGCTTTTCCCATTCAGCACAGGTATTGATTTTCTCCCATGATAGTACCGTCTCGTCCGCTTTACCGCAATAATCATGATGCCGGCTGACAGTGGGCACGGCAGCAGGCCCAACACCGCCCCGGCCGAAACCCTGTATAAAATGGTGACTTACAGGGATCATTATTGTATTCATATCCCCGCTGTTTATACATTATTCAAAAACTGTTGTTTCTCAGATACATGCGCTACCTGACACTCACCTACCATACGGCATCATGATGTTCTCGACCAGGAGTTGGCATAAAAAACAGCAGTACCGCCGCGTATTGACGGTATGTCTGCCGCTGGTGATCGGTATGTCGGCAACGACGGTTATGGAATTTACCGACCGGGTATTCCTGTCGAACTACAGTATAGAGGCAATTTCGGCAGCAACGCCGGCAGGTATTTCAGCATATCTTTTCATGGCCTTTTTAGGCGGCATCGGCGGCTATTGCGGCGTCTTTATTGCACAGTATTACGGCTCGGGACAATTTCAGCGGATTGGCTCCGTTGTCTGGCAGGGAATCTATTTCTGCCTGGTTTCAGCAGTGCTATTGCTCATCATCTCACATTTTCTTACCGTGCCCCTGTTCAGACTGGTCAACCACACACCTGAAGTAAGAGAGCTTGAAGAAATTTATTTCGCTATCCTCTGCAGGGGCGCTGTTTTTCACGTGGCTGTCCAGACGCTGGGAGCATTTTTCAGCGGCCGGGGAATCACCAGGCCGGTGATGACCGTCAGCATCATCGGTATGCTGATCAACATTCCCCTCGACTACCTGCTGATTTTTGGTATTGGTATTTTCCCCGAGATGGGCATCAAGGGTGCTGCCATTGCCACGGTTGTATCAACCGCATTAAGTATGATAATTCTGGTTTTTCTGGTTTTCAGAAAAACTCACGATGTCCGTTTCCGTTTATATACGCATCGCCGCTTTGATCCGGCCCTGTTCCTGCGGCTGCTGAGATTCGGCATCCCGGGCTCGATGCAGTTCAGCCTCGATATCCTCGCTTTCACCATCTTTATCCTGCTCGTCGGACGAATCGGTACCGTTGAACTTGCGGCGACCAACATCGTCCTGTCAATCAACGCCATCGCCTTTATGCCGTCAATGGGCGTGTCGCAGGGCATCTCCGTCATGGTCGGCAGATCGCTTGGTTCGCTGCGACCCGAGCGCGCCCGCCATGAAACCTGGAGTGCAATCCACCTCCTGCTGCTCTACATCCTGGCAGTCGACCTGCTGTTTATCTTTGCGCCGGAAATCACCCTGGCGCTGTTTATTCCCGAAAACAGCGAGGCCGCTCTCTATGAACCGGTGATATCAACCGCCGTCAACCTGATGCGGATCATTGCCTGTTACCTGCTCTTTGATGCCCTCTACATGATCTTCTCAGGGGTGCTGAGAGGGGCCGGAGATACCCGTTTTATCATGTGGAGCGTCGGCCTGGCATCTTTTTTCTGTTTCCTTCTGCCGCTGTTCATCGGCATTGAGATATACAAAATGGGTGTCTATTTTTCCTGGGGATGCGTCCTGTTCTTTATCATATCGTTGTTTCTCGTCTCGTCTTTCCGCTACCGCAGCGGGAAATGGAGTTCCATGCTGGTAATCGAGCGCGATAAAACGCTCGGAACCGGACCGGGCCCGGAGTAGAGTGGTTGCTGCTTGCACCACTGCCCTGGCCAGACAAAAAAAGAGGTTCATCCGGCTCAATCGCACCTATCAGTTAACAAGGAAGCGGGGCATTGCTGGAAAACGCCTCGCGGAGGTCCGCAACAGACAGCAGGCCATGGACCTCCTGTCTGTCAGCCGCAGTGCAGCGCTGATCAGGTCGGAGGACAGCGTCTGGAAGCGGTGCCCTCCGCCGGTTTTCCACGCTTAACGCCTGAGTACGCGGGAACCAGCCTTCTCATTCTACTTTGATCCGGATGAGACCAAAAAGAGCGGTTTCACCCCGAGACGAATCGATGGATTATTGGTAGTATCCCCTTGATTATCCCCACCAGATAAACGTATAATCCAATGAACCTGCCTGTTTTGCTGAACATCGCTCCTGCGGGCAGCGGCAAGGCCCTTGCTTGACAGTTTTTACCGTTTAATTAAGCTCTTCACGACCTGGTTGCCGACTTGTATGTATACCGATTTTTATCAGCTCAAGGAAAAACCCTTTCAGATATCCTCTGATCCGTCGTTCATCTGGCTCGGCGAAAAACACAAGGAAGCGCTGGCCACCCTGCGCTACAGTGTCATTGACAACAAGGGACTCATGCTGCTGACTGGTGATGTCGGCACCGGGAAAACGACCTTGATCAATACCCTGCTGAAGAGCCTGAGTAACGATGTCTATTACGCTTCTGTTCCGGACCCGCGGCTGGAACTGATCGATTTCCTGAACTATATTGCCCAGGCTTTTCATATCGATAACGGCTTTGAATCAAAGGGTACCTTCCTGATTCATTTCGGCTGGTTTCTTGAGAGTGTCTATAAACAGAAAAAGAAAGCGCTGCTCATCGTCGATGAAGCCCAGCTCCTGACCCAGGACCTGCTCGAGGAAATCAGGCTGCTCTCGAATATCAACCGAGACGGCAATCATCTCCTCAACATATTTTTCGTCGGCCAGAACGAGTTTAACGAAATACTTCACAGGCCCGAGAACCGGGCGGTTACTCAGCGTATCACGCTGAACTACCAGATCGATCGTCTCTCGATGGAGGAGACGGCACTTTATATTCAGCACCGCCTGAAAGTTGCAGGTTCCCCGCGTGTAATGTTCAACACGAGTGCTTTACGAACGATCCATAGTCACTCGGAAGGCATTCCCCGGCGAATCAACGTGATCTGCGATCATTGTCTGCTCACCGGTTATATCGAGGGGAAATCAACAATTGATGAACGGATCGTCGAGGACTGCGTTAAAGACATAGCCATACCGCACTTCAGAAAAGCAGTGCCGCCGGATAATACCAAAGAAGATCAGCCTCGCGCAGGCATCCGCGGGCGCCGGCCTGTGCTCTCCAGATGGGTGAGGTTGGCCTTATTGCTGATAGCGGTACTGCTGCTGTCTTCCCTTATAGCGATGCTCATAAGCCGATCAAACGATATATCCGGCAGACTGGCTTCAACCTACAGCAGCGCCACAAGATATCTATCGGGCACCACTTCTCCGGTCGAAAGGGAGCAGCAAAGCCAAAATCGGACGGATTCGGCAGGGGCTGACCTGCAAACCTCTGTCCAGCAGCTACAACCGGCAGCCTCGCTGCCGCTGCCAGGAGAAAAGAAGGTCAGCGATACGCCTCCGAAATCAGCAGGCAGTAGTACGGCCCCGGGCGCCGCGTCAAACAGGACATCCGCAGTAACAGGTGCAGCGGGCACCTCGGGCGAAGACAGCGAAAGCAGACAAGGTGGTGAGCCGGGCTCGTCAATACTCATCTCCGCCATGCAGAATCAGCCGGAGGTTCCCTTTCAACCCCCGGTAAAAGAAGAGGCTGTCCTGGCCCAACAGCAACGGCCTCCCGATCAAACCGCCGTAATTGGAGAGCATTCCGGCCAGGGAGTGGAAAAAGATCGGGTCATCATCAGGTTTGAGATAAACTCCAATGATCTTTCTGCGCCTAATCTCGATCAGCTTATAGAACTCGGCCTCAGCGTAAAAAAACAAACCGATGTTTCTTTAACCATTTCCGGCTATACCGACTCAGCCGGCTCCAAGCAATACAACGAGCAGCTCTCGCTCATCAGGGCCAACATGGTGAAGAGCTACCTCCTGGGACTCGGTATCCAGTCAGACCGGATGACGGTACGAGGGCTCGGCAGCCAGTTCCCTATTGCCGATAACGCCACAGAGGAGGGGCGACAGCTGAACCGCCGGGTGGAAATAGAAATTGCTGCCCCCTGACGGGTACGGCGCCAGTTGCCGAACTACCAGTCTCATCGATTCGTGACACAGAACACAGGATTCCAGTGTCCCGCCTCCGGGTTCTCTTACAGCGCTGCCACCAGCTCCCCAAAGCGATCGCCTAGTCAGAGTCGGGTTTGCCCAGCAGCTTTTTAAGACCGGCAAAGGGCGAGTGCGTTATTGAAGCGCCCTTTTCCGCATCCGGGTTTTGAGTGGGCAGCCAGTCGGCATCGAGCAGTCGGGAATGCTCGTTATCGTGGCAATAGAGACAGAGCAATTCCCAGTTGCTGCCATCAGGTGGGTTATTCCGGTAATTATGGTCCTTGTGGTGAACTGTCAATTCCCGCAGGTTTTTACCGTTGAAGTCCCTGCCGCAGCTTGCACATACCCAGGGGAAAAGCTTCAAGGCCCGCTCCCGGTAGTCTCCTTTTTTCATGATACCCCCTTCCCATAACCGCTGAAGACAATAACGAAACAACGGCAGAAAAATCGATGCCGCGCAGCCTCCGATTATATGATCAGGAGCGGAGCCCCGTCAACACGCAAAAGCGCTCTGGCAGAAAAATCTGCACGTCTGCTTTTCTACGGCGTGGTTATACTGATGGAAAAGGCAGGGACCGCGGCGGCATGGCAAGGCAAAACCCCCTGGAAGATCCGTATGAATTGCCGAATTACGTATACTGTCCCCGGAACTGCTGATTGACAGGACGGGATAAGTCTTGTATTTTTATGTTCTTGCAGCCTGCTGTTACCAGCCGAGACTTCTTCGCTCACAAGGGGCGCGGGAGAACGACAAAACCTGAAGGTATCTGGTCTGCAGGCATCAACAAACAAGGAGGACAAAATGTTAAAGAAATTGCTGTTTTCTTGTATTATCCTGATGCTTTCCACTGCCGTTGCCTCTGCCGAAAAATGGGACATGCCAACACCATATCCCGATAAGACCTTTCACACCGTCAATATTTATGAGTTTGTCGAGGATATAAAAACCGCCACCGACGGTGCCATCGATATCCAGGTCCATTCGGCCGGTTCCCTGTTCAAACACCCGGATATCAAAAATGCGGTGCGCAGCGGTCAGGTGCCCATCGGTGAATTTTTCCTTCCCCTGCTCGGAAATGACAATCCGATATTTGACATGGACTCTCTGCCCTTCCTGGCGACGAGCTATGAAGAGGCCGGCATGCTCTGGAAAGCCCAGAAAGACGCGGTCACCAAGTTACTCGACGAGCAGGGCATGATACCGCTTTACGTCGTGCCGTGGCCCCCCCAGTGTTTCTACAGCAAAAACCCGGTAAACTCCATTGAAGACCTGAAAGGTCTCAAGTTCCGGGCCAACAACCCGATGCAGCACCAGCTCGCCCAGAAGCTGGGCATGGTTCCGACCCAGATAGAGGTTCCTGATATTCCCCAGGCTTTTGCAACAGGCAGGGTTGAATCGATGATGACATCTCCGTCAACCGGTGCAAATACCAAAAGCTGGGACTACGTCAACCACTATTATGACGTCAAGGCCTGGCTGCCAAAGAATGTCGTTGTCATCAATAAAAAAGCCTGGCGAAAGCTTGATGAAAAAACCCAGCAGGCGATCCTTGACGCCGCAGCCCGTGCAGAGGAGCGGGGCACCAAGAGGAGCATGGAGGAAACCGATGCCAAAGTCGCCATTCTCAAACAGGAAGGGATGACCGTGCACTCGGAAGATATCGATGCTCTGCTCGACGGCATGAAAAAAGCGGGCGAGGAAATGCTTGCCGACTGGCTGCAGAAAGCCGATGCCGACGGAAAAGCGATAATTGACTCCTACAACAGCATGACCGGTAAATAAATCGCCGGTTTTCTCTGCCGGCATAAATTCTGGGACCCAGCGGGTGCCCGTTCATGCCGGCCGGGAAAAAACGGCACCCCGGCAAGAGCCGCGCCGACGTTTTTGTGCGATAAACCAGAGGAGCAGGAGAGCTGATGAGAACAATACTGGACCGCTATTATCGCCTCTGTTTCAACTGCGCCGCAGTCTGTCTCTGTCTGATCTGTCTAACGGTCAGTGTTCAGGTTTTTTTCAACCTGATCAACAAAATGTCAAGCTTCATCACAGGCGAGTCGCTGGGCTGGCAGCTCCCCTCCTATGGGGATTTTACCGGTTACTTTCTGGTCGCGACGACGTTCTTTGCCGGCGCCTACACCTTTCGCGCCGGGGCACATATCCGGGTGCAGCTGCTGCTGCAGCGCCTTGGCCACAGCAGTGCCCGCAGGGTCGTCGAGCTGGTCTCCTGCCTGGCCGTCATCTTCGTGATCGGCATGGGAACCTACTATGCGCTGCTGCTCTGTCTTGAATCGCACGAATATGGCGATGTATCGTCCGGACTGATCGCCGTACCCATCTGGATTCCTCAACTGGTCATGGTTGCCGGCCTTTTTTCCCTGTGGCTGGCGGTTGTCGACACCTTCCTGCAGCTGCTGCGCAATGAGACTCCGCCCTATATGACGAAGCAGTCCTCAGCCGGGGAATAAGAGACAGCATGGATCCTCTCGTCATTTCACTTATCCTGCTCTTCTCCCTCTTCCTGCTCCTTGGAGCCGGCATCTGGGTGAGTTTTTCCCTGCTCAGCCTCGGCATACTGGCACTGGCGCTGTTCAGCAACGCACCAGTCGGGGAGGTAATGGCGACAACACTCTGGGCTTCAAGCCACGAGTGGTCACTGGCTGCACTGCCGCTTTTTGTATGGATGGGAGAAATTCTCTACCGCACCAAACTTGCCGAAGACATGTTCACCGGACTTGCCCCCTGGCTGCGGAAATTACCGGGCGGCCTGCTCCACATCAACATTTTCGGCTGTGCGCTGTTCGCCGCCGTCTCAGGCTCCTCCGCGGCAACGGCGGCGACCATAGGCAAAATGACCATACCTGAGCTGACGCGCAGAAATTACCCCGAGAACATGGTCCTCGGCACCCTGGCAGGATCGGCAACGCTTGGTTTCCTGATTCCCCCATCGATCATCCTTATTGTCTACGGGGTCTCCACCGAACAGTCTATCTCACGGCTGTTTGTCGCCGGAATCCTGCCGGGTTTCATGCTGGTAGCACTGTTCATGCTTTTCATCATCCTCTGGGCCCTGTTCGGCAAAAAAAAGTTACCGGTAGACGCAGAACACTATACGTTCAGAGAGAAGATCTATCGATCGCGCCGGATTATCCCCGTTCTGCTCCTTATTCTCGGCATCCTCGGTTCTATCTACAGCGGCATCGCCTCTCCCACCGACGCAGCTGCGGTCGGTGTGGTGCTCGCCCTGGTGTTCTCGCGGCTCACCGGCTCCATGACCAGGAAAACCTTTTTTGCTGCACTGGAAGGTGCCGTTCTCACCAGCTGCATGATTGCCTTCATACTCGCCGGGGCCGCTGTTTTGACCGTAGCCATGGGTTTTACCGGCCTGCCGAGGATGCTCGCCTCGTGGATTGCCACCATGGAGCTCTCTCCGTACATGCTGCTTGCCGCCCTGACCGCATTTTTCGTGATCATGGGCCTCTTTCTTGATGGCATCTCCGTCGTTGTGTTGACGACGAGCATCATCATCCCAATGGTAGAGGCCGTTGGCATCGACCTGCTCTGGTTCGGTATTTTTCTTGTCCTGGTGGTTGAAATGGCTCAGATCACCCCGCCTGTCGGGTTCAATCTTTTCGTGCTCCAGTCCCTGACCGGCAGGGATATATTCTACATCGCCAGGGCTGCCATACCCTTTTTCATTGTCATGGTGCTCGCCCTGGTGATTCTTACCATCTTTCCGGAACTGGCAACCTGGCTGCCGGGCAAGATGGCGTTTTAAAGCCAGCGTTTGAAGTGGAGGTCAGCAATGAAACTGAACTGTGATATGGGCGAGAGTTTTGGACCCTACAGCATCGGCAGGGACGAGGCGGTCATGCCGCACGTTCACCTGGCCAACATTGCCTGCGGAGCTCACGGCGGCGACCCGATGGTGATGGAAAAAACCGTTTTACTGGCCAGAGCGCACGGGGTCACCGTCGGGGCTCATCCGGGGTATCCGGACCTGCAGGGATTCGGCCGGCGCCCCATCAAATATCGTGCGGCTGAAATACGCACGATGATCCTCTATCAGACCGGTGCCCTGTCTGCATTCTGCCAGGCGGCCTCCATCCCGCTGGGCTACATCAAACCGCATGGCAGCCTGTATAATACCATGATGGTAGATGATGAAACCCTGACAGCCATCATTGGGGCGGTTGCCGACTACGACAGGACAATTCCCCTGATGATCCAGGCAACACCTCGCTGGCGACACCATGAACAGCTGGCAGCAGAGAGCAACATTACCCTGCTCTGGGAAGCTTTTGCCGACCGGGCCTATGAACCGGACGGGACGCTGCGGAGACGCGATCTCCCCGGAGCCGTGCATGACCGGGAGAACATACTCAGACAAACGGAGATCCTCTGCAGAGACAACTATATTTCAGCCACCGATGGAACCAGGCTTGAGTTTCCGATTGATGCCCTCTGCGTCCACGGTGATTCTGAATCGAGTGTTTCGATTATAGCCGAATTGCGGAACATGCTGGATGGTCATGAAAATTGAAATTCTCTCCGAGTTCAGCTACCTCGTTCGCTTTCCCGGTGATAAAACCAACCTGCCGGAGCCGACGGAACTGTCCATTGCAGCCCAACTGATCCGGGAGTCATTCAATGACAGCTGGGTCGAAATCGTCCCCGTTTTTGCAGACCTGCTGGTAACCTTGTCACCTCAGGCCTTCTCCGGCCCCAGGGAGCCGCAGACAGTCATTGGTGAGTGTTTCGAGAAAATAAAACAGCACAATGGCAGCCTGGCTGAGCCGCGACAGATCGAGGTTCCCGTCTGCTATGCTGAAGAATTCGCGGAAGATCTCCGGGATATCGCCGCCAAGGCTGGCCTATCGATTGACGAAGCCATTACCCTCCATTCGACCCAGACCTATAAGGTATATGCAATGGGCTTTTGCGCGGGATATGCGTACATGGGAGACCTCCCGGAGCCCCTCAGACAGCCGAGGCGCCAGTCTCCAAGAACGAAAATTCCCGCTGGCAGCCTTGCCGTTGCCGATTTCATGACCTGTGTCTATCCACTCGCGATGCCGGGCGGCTGGCACATCATCGGCCGCTGCCCGATTCCGTTCTTCAATCCGAACGATCAGGAAAATCCCACCCTGCTCAGGGCCGGTGACCAGGTGCGTTTCACCCCTGTCGACAAAGAGGAATTCTCCACGCTAAAGGACCGATGGCAACTATAACCGTTACCAGAGCAGATTTCTTTGCCTCTATCCAGGATATGGGGCGTATACGGACGCAGCATCTGGGCCTCGCCCAGAGCGGTGTTGCCGATGAGCACGCTTTTTTCCGGGCCAACTTCCTGCTCGGAAATACAGTAACGACTCCGGTGATCGAGATCATCAACGGGTTTTTCAGCATCACGACCGACACCCCGGTGACAATGGCACTGACAGGGGCCGACATGGCAGCAACGCTTAACAGGGTTCCGCTGGCAGCCTGGCAGAGTTTCGTCCTCATGCCCGGCAAAGTGCTCGCCCTCAACAGCACGACCGGAAACGGAATATACGGGTATCTTGCAGTGAAAGGCGGCTTCAAGATTCCTCTCTGTTTCAACAGCGCCTCGACCGTAGAGAGGGAGAACCTCGGCGGCTATCACGGCCGGAAGCTGGCGGCAGGAGACGAACTGTCAACAATTCTCGACAGGCCGCTGTGCCCGACCCTGGCAACACCGCCCGGACAGATCCCGCAATTCGGCGGGCCGCTGACACTGCGCATCATGACCGGCTATGATCATGACAACTTTCCCCGGGCTTCAAGACAGACATTCTTTTCCAGCCAATACACGGTCAGCAGTAAAATGGACCGGACCGGTATCCGGCTCGACGGTCCGCCGGCCATGTGGACCGCTGGCGATATACTAAGCAAACCAGTTGCCCTGGGAGTAGTCCAGATCACCAACGACGGCACACCTGTCGTGCTGCTGAAAGAGCGCCAGTCCACAGGGGGATACCCGATGATAGGCGTCGTCTCGCGGCTGGACCTGTTCAAACTGGTTCAGACATTCCCCGGCACGCCGCTGTCTTTTTCCCCGGCTGATCCGCTCCGGCTCCGCGCTGAACTGCTGCGTTTCTATCGCTTCTGGGGATTGTTCTAGCTCCACTGGACAGTGGGTTTGCTGATGAAAATCGGCGACGAAATGGACGGTCGATCTCGCGGCCGGACCCCCTGTTTACTGCGGTTCAGGTTGGAATAGACGCTTCAGCCACGCCCAGAGCCGCTCGAAAAATCCTTTTTTACGCAGCTGCTCGAGGATTTCCTGACGACGTCTCTCGGTGGCCAGGATCTCTTCCGGGGTAAAATCCTTACGAAAAAAATTCTCGGCAATCTCTACGTCGAGCATCTTGATCAAATCTCCATTTAACTGCACCACCGTGACGTCGATTTCTTTCCAACCCAGTTTTTTGCAGGCGCACAGGCGGCGATACCCGGCAATCAGATTGTTATCCTCATCAATCATCAGGGGATTGATCAACCCGACTTTTTCGATTGAGCTCTGCAGTACGTCAAGATTACCGATATCCTTGCGAATCCTTATCGCCTCATCGACAACTATTTTATTGATGGCAATTTTCATGAAGTCTCCTGCTTTTTTTGTCAGGGTATGCGTTTTTCCCAGATTTGCTCTTTTCTACCACGATCATGCTTATTTTTGCATTAAATATGTAATCGCCGCCTCCAGTCCGTCCAGTGACAGGTGATACATCGGAAAGATGCTGCCGATTACCTTTACCGTGTGACTGTAATCCCAGTCGTGCCGCGCCACGGGGTTCAGCCAGACACAGCGATGAAAGGTCGCCTGCAGAAACTTCAACCGTTCGATACTCGGCCGCCCACTTTTCTCAAAGGCATAAATGGAGCCGTCCGGAACCATCAATTCATAGGGCGCCATGCTCGCATCCCCGACAATGATGAGTCTTGTCTCGGGATCATCGTTGCTGAACTCATCGATTCGTTTCGGCTTTATTCTTCGAGCCGGGTCTTCCCAGAGCAGGTCATAGATGGTGTTATGGAAAAAATAGGTTTTCAGATCCTTGAATTGTGACCGGGAATAAGTGAACAACGCCTGGACCACCCCGACATATGGCTCCATTGACCAGCCGCCATTGTCTATGGCCAGAATTATTTTCAAACGATCGACAATGCTGCGCTCAAATACCAGTTCGATTTCTCCGCCGTTTTTCATCGTCCGGCCGATGGTTGCCTCGACATCCAGCACGTCCCTGGCCCCGCGGGGAACCAGGTTTCTCAGTTTCCTGAGCGCTTCAGCGATGGAGCCGGCCGTCAGCGGGCCTTCACCCGAGTAGTCGCGGTATCGTCTCTGCCTGGCAACCTGTGCCGCTGTCAGGCTGCGGGATTCACCGCCAATCCGCAGGCCGCCCGGGTGATGCCCGGAATGCCCGACAGGTGACGTACCGCCGGTACCGATCCATTTCGACCCGCCGTCGTGGCGACTCTTCTGTTCCTGCAGTCGTTGCTTGAAGTAGTCCAGCAGCTCCTGCGGTGACCGTCTGCTCAGTTCAGAGGCATCAACACCAAGCGAAGCGGCCAGCTGGCGCGGGTCTTTCAGCCATTCATCCAGCATCGAATGTGCCCAGAAATCAAGCTCTTCCTCGTCACCAACGAGGAGTTCCGTACCCTCGAAAACATGGCCGAACACCTGGTCATAGAGATCAAAATGTTTCTCGCTCTTGATCAGGATGGTTCGGGCGGCGATGTAAAAATCCTGCACCGAGGTGACAAGCCCGCTGTCCATTGCCCGGTGAAAGGTCAAAAAAGACGTGGGGCTCACCGGAATTCCAATCTCTTTGAGTTTATAGAAGAACGAGACAAACACCGTTTTCCCCGGGCCTAAAAAAACCGTTTTCGCAAGACTGCCTGGGACGATTTCCGGTAATCACCGCTTTTCTTGAACAGGACGCCGAGAAACGGAATTTCGCGGTTCAACCGGTCGCCATTGCGAAAATCGGGATCCTCCTGCAATGCCCGTATCCAGTTGATCAGTTCCCGCGTGGCCGGCTTTTTCTCGACCTCTTCAAGTCCCCGCAGGTCGTAAAACGTGTCAATCGCAGTCTGGGCGAGCCGGTCGTTGATCTCCGGAAAATGGGCATCGATGATCCTGCGCATCATCTTGGGATCGGGAAAGGCGATATGGTGAAAGTTGCACCTGCCGAGAAATGGGTCGGACAGATCCCTCTTGGCGTTTGAGGTAATGATGATCACCGGCCTCTTCCGGGCGGTGACGACCTCGTCGGTCTCGATGATATCAAAACGCATCTGATCGAGGACGTCGAGCATATCGTCCTGGAAATCTGTGTCCGCCTTGTCGATTTCATCGATCAGCAGCACGGCACGCCTGTCCGAAGTGAATGCCTGACCGATCTTGCCCATCCGTATATAGTCGGCAATAATACTGACATCGCGGCCTGAATCACCGAACCTGCTGTCGTTGAGCCTGGTCAGGGTGTCATACTGGTAGAGCGCATCGACGAGTTTCATACTCGATTTCACGTTCAGGACGATCAGAGGCATCTGCAGGGAATCGGCAATCGCATGGGCGAGCATGGTCTTCCCGGTTCCCGGTTCACCCTTGAGTAGCAGCGGCATCTCAAGCGCCATTGAAATGGTTACTATTTTCGCCAGTTCATCATCGAGAACATAGCTTCCGGCACCACTGAATTGCTTAACCTCCATACCAACCTCGCAACAGGGGATAACACCTGCGTGTTACTGAACAGAATGACCTTCTTTGACAAACCGGGCCGCGTAAACATACCAGAGAAGCGAAACACTCTGGACAGCCAGTATCATGCCGAACCCCGCAGTATAACCCGGGGCGGAATAACTGCCGTCGGGGGCGATCGGCCACAGCTCAATTACGGCTCCAATTGCCCATTGGGCGATAAAAGCGGCGATGAAGACAAGCAGGTTAATTCCCGTTGTCACCCGCCCTGACAGATGAATCTTAAACGACTGTGTCAGGGCAGCATAGGATATAATGCCGGCCGTACCAAAAAAACCGAAAAAAATCCACATAGCCCGTGCGTACTGGGACGGGCCAAAAATCATGAACCCCTGGACGAGCAGAAAAGCGCCCATGCAGGCTACTGCCGTTGTCATTACCGAGATGCCCCGGTTGTTGAGCCGCTGGGCGATGGAACCAAGAGAGATGAAACCGCAGATCATGGCAACCGCCACGGAAAAAAGGATGGAGGCACTGGCAGAGCGATCGAACCCGGCAACGTCTCTGAGCCAGGGCCCCGACCAGAGTCCCTGAATAGACAGGAATGCCGCCTGCGACATGGTGGTCAGCGGGGCCACGCGCCAGAATTGCATGCTGGTGAATATTTCTCTGATACCGGCCAGCTGACCGCCGAGCGACTCACCCTTTGCCTCCCCCTGTTTATCCGGGACAACACACCAGACAAGAACACCAACGGCCAGTGTCACCCCTGAGAGCACCAGGAAAAGAGCACGCCAGTCGGTCACTCCAAGCATGAACTCAACGGGAGACGTCGCGGCGAGGGCACCGAGCCCGCCGCTTGCCATCTGAAACCCATTGATCATCGGCCATCTCTCGCGGGAAAACCACATCGTATAGGCCTTGAATGCAGCCATCAGGCATGCCGAGACGCCGAAACCAATAAACGCCCTGCCAACAATCAGGCCGGAGAGGCTTTGCGCCTGCGAAAAAATATAGGCACCTGTGGCCGCGAACAGCAGCAGGATAGACTCTGTCCTGCGCGGTCCGAAGCGATCCAGGAGCACCCCCAGCGGCAGCTGAAATGATGCAAAAGAAATAAAATAGGTGGCGGTAAGAAGCCCCAGTGCTGAGGGGCCGATCCCTATGTCAGCAACCAGGTCTGTTGAAATAACGGCATTTACCACCCGGTACAGATAGGAGAGAAAATAACCGGCAGCAAACGGCAGAAATACCTTTAACAACAAGGCTGTCGGGCTATGGTTCATGGCTCTTACCAGCTGCCGCCCGCAGCATCGGCAGGGTACTGAGAATGTCGCCGTGAAAGAAATAGTCGGTGTTACTGCTGATGCCCGAATAGCGATCAACCCCCAATGCCGCCTCCTTGTTAAACTCAAAGATCAGACCACCCCGCTGCCTGATCCGCAGGGGAATTTCTGCAGCGGGATACACCTGAGCTGATGTTCCGGCAACGAGCAGAAGATCGCAGCGGGAGACAAACAGCTCTATCCTCTCGTAGTCCCTGACAGCTTCGCCGAAGAGAACCACGTTCGGTTTCAGCGGGAAACTGCAGTGAGGGCAGAACGGGACCGCATCACCCTCGTAATGCTCAGCGATTACCGGTTCAGCGTACTGGCATTTGAGGCATTGCAGGTTCTGATGATCACCATGGATCTCGAAAACATTCCTGCTCCCGGCTGCCTGATGCAGGGCATCGACATTCTGGGTAACAACGCCCTGCAGCATCCCTTCCCGTTCAAGCTCAGCGAGCGCCAGGTGCGCACGATTTGCCCTTTTACCGGCGAGCACACGGCCCAGTGCCCGGTAGAGTTGCCACGCTTTGGCCGGGTCCCGGTAAAACACCTCCAGCGTCGCATACTCATCCGGGGCGTATACCGACCACAGTCCGCCGGGGCTCCTGAAATCGGGGATACCGCTGCCCACCGAGATACCCGCCCCGGTCAGCGCCACCGGGTATTTCGCGGACAGCAGCAGTTCGACCGCTTCCTGCAGGTACTCCCGGTTATCTGCCGAAATAACCTTCATATGCCACCTCTTTCACTCGAACAATGACAAATACCACATCCCCTGCAAGGTACCATGAACAGCGCTGCCCAGGTAACCGTTATTCATGGGAATACCATTTTTTTTCCCCAGCATCGAAGGCAGGCGTTGGTTGCGGAAAAAACAAAATGATCCCGGAGAACCGAAGGTCCCGGAAAAACGATGATAAAAAGGAGATTCAAGGCAGACAAGAGAAATCCTTCACCTGGTGTGAACCGGAAAAAGATCAGGCCGGAGCCGCTCCTTTTTTAACTGATTCTGCCACAGCCCCACAGCCAAGGCAGTCGACCGGCGCGGCGGACCGTTTGTTCCAGGAGGTTCTTTGTTCATTAATTAGGCCTCTCTTCTCATGACTCCACCAACATTTGTCATGATCCCTTTACAGGAATATCCCGCCTGACACTTCGATCCGTTGACCGTTAATCCAGCGATTTTCCTCCGACGGCAGCAAGGCGATCATACCCCCGATATCATCAGGTAAACCGACGCGGCCAAGTGCGGTTTGCGAGGCGATCATCCTGTTAAGCTGCTCGTTATCCCGGACGGCGCCGCCGCCGAAATCCGTTTCAATTGCTCCAGAAGCAACAGCGTTGACAGCAATCCTCCTCTGCCCCAGTTCTTTGGCCAGGTATCTGGTCAACACCTCTACAGCTCCTTTCATCGAAGCGTAGGCGGAATGCCCCGGCAAGGAAAAACGAACCAGGCCGCTTGACACGTTGACGATTCGCCCGCCGTCGTTGATTAACGGCAACAGTCTCTGGGTAAGGGAAAAAACCCCTTTGAAGTGCAGGTTCAGCAGCATATCGAACTGGACTTCTGTGGTTTCGGTAAAAAGTTCATTGACCCCGGTACCGGCATTGTTGACCAGGAAATCGAAAGAATTCACCTGCCAGTGGCTCTGCAGTGTTTCCTTGACGCGTTCAGAAAAAGATGCAAATGTCTTTACCCTGGAGACATCCAATTGTAAAGCAACGGCCTTGCCGCCATTTTTCTCCACCTCGGCCGCCACTCTGTCCGCCTTGTTTTTTTGGCTTGCATAGGTGAAGATGGAGTCCACACCTCTGTGTGCCAGACTGACAACGGTACTTTTCCCAAGACCGCGGCTTCCGCCGGTCACGAGGGCAATCTTGCTGTTCATGGCGGCCTCCTCTTCTTGTCACCTGCCTGTTGCGCTGCCTGCCGAAACAGGATAGACGCCGCCGAGGCGGCGCGCAGATGTCAGGCAGGCCCCGTGCCGGTAAAACGGTAATGATAGGCTGGAGCCATGCCACAATCTATTCAGCACGTTTAAAATGCTTCAAGTTTCTCGCCTTTTTCAATGATCGTGTCAATGGCATTACACCCCTGGTCGACCGCCTGAGCGATACGGTAAAGGCTTTCCAGGACAGGATCATCGCCATCGAGAGCCGTATGTGCCTTCGCCAGTAAAGAGCGGCTGTTTTCCAGCAGCACATCAAGGTCTTTCAGCAGCTTCTTGCGGTTTTCATGCTTTCTTCTCTCCTCCTGGATAAGCGGCATGATGCGCTCGATGGAAAACTCGACCAGAATATCACGCGGGGTCTGGTAGTGCCTTGATATCCTGTCAAGGCTTTCAAGGGTCCGGCGGGAGATCACGTAGGTTTTCGGTATCCGCTTTGCTGCTGTTTCAGGGGCATCAAAGTCCCTGGCTATGGCTTTGAGCGTCTGGGTATCATCTATCAGGTGATCGAAAAGAGATTTCTGTTTGATTCCCAGTTGGGTGGCAAGAAGGCTGAGGGCATCGATGCAGCGTGGAGACAATTTGAATGTTGTTCGCACCGACTGTCGTCCTTTCAGATCGGCGGAATAGGAGCCAGAGACGACCATAAAATTCAGTGTTTTCTTGTCATTACTCATTACACACTTCCCCCGTAGCAGTGTCGCTATATTACTTTTTACTATTTATAGAAAAAGTAATATTATTTTATTGACATCTTACAATTCATTATTACCATTTTCATCACGAAGGTAAACGTAAAAATCATAAAAAGGAGAAAAAAATGTATCTGACAACCTACAACCCACGCAGAACCCTGAGGTCATTTAACCGTAATCTCAATCTCTTTGACGATTTTTTTGCACCTTTTTCAGGGATCGTCAACGACACTGATGGTGGCGGATTCCGTCCCTCTGTCGACATTTACGAGAAAGAGGACAGACTTTGCATAGAAGCTGAACTTCCCGGCTTCAGCAAAGAAAATATCAAAGTCGATGTCAAGGGCAACCTTCTGACCATCGGCGGGGAACGGACCAGTGATGAAGAACTGAAGGGCGACAGAAACTACAGGCGTGAGCGGTATTTTGGCTCTTTCGAAAGAAGTTTCAAACTTCCCTTCGAAGTAAAGGAGGAGCAGATCTCTGCAACCTACAAAGACGGCGTGCTGACCCTGCTGGTGGAAAAACCGGAAGAGATCAGACCAAAACAGATAACCATTAACTGAGCCAACAAAAGAGTTTCCGAATTTCTCCATGAAGGGGGGAGCGCTTAACCGGGCGTTTCCCCCTGTTTTACCTGCATTCTTCCCGGTATATTTTCATTCCCCGGGCAAGGTAGTTCTGCAGGGCCTGCGGATGATCAAGCGTGCAGGTATGAACCCATACCCGTTTTACACCCCTCCATCCCCAGGCCGATTTGATCGCCTCAGACAGCAGGTAGCCGCCGAACCCCTTTCCGATAAACTGTTCTGCCAGGCCAAAATAAATGATTTCAACATTACCCGTGCTGTCTCTACCTAACTCGTAGTAGCCGGCAACAGCTCCGCTGCAGTAGGCAACCCAGGTTCTGACACACCCACTTTCAACATATTCCTTCCACTGCTGATCGGACCAGCAGCGTTTATCAACCCACTGCCATTTTTCACCGATAAACTGATAAAGAAATTTATTAAACTGAAATTGTCTGATAACACATTCAGACACAATCAGCCCCCGCGGCGTATTGCTGCTCTGCAGCGCAGAAGGCTCGAGCATCTCCAGGAAATAGGTGATGACACCATCTGTTTTGGAATAAGGGGTAACCATGTCGCTTGGTTGATTGAGTTTTCGCAGATGATCCGGATTACTCATCGATTTCCTGCCGATATCCTTTGGAATCGCTGTGGATCAGTATGATTTCCACTGAAAATCATGTATAACGTCAGTATCGAGTCCTGCCAGATCGCAAGTAAAACAACCAGACACTGTAACGCAAAAGAGGGAATCGTTGAACACAATTTTTCTTCACGGCCTTGATTCTTCCGGACGGGGAACCAAGGGAGGCTATTTTTCTGAGCATTTCCCGGCGATGCTGCGGCCGGACTTTTTTGGCAGCCTGTCCCAGAGGATGTCGCAGCTCGCGGAAATAATTGTCGGCATGAACGAACTGATCGTGGTCGGTTCCAGTTTCGGGGGCCTGATGGGCGCCTGTCTCTGCCAGGGTCAGCCCGAAAGGGTAAAGCGGCTGATCATGTTGGCCCCTGCCCTGAATTTCCCGGGATACAAGATCCCGACGCTGAAAATTGAGACGGAATCACTCCTGGTCATCGGCAGAGAGGATACGGTGACCCCACCGGCAATCGTCATCCCGGCCGCGGAGGCAACATTTTCGCAACTGCAGGTACGCCTTGTGGATGATGACCATCTGCTTCATCACTATTTTTACGAGATGGACTGGCCAGCCCTGCTGACCTGATTGGTTGTCAGGGTCAGGCGAGTAGCATGGAATCGTTGGCCAGCTCTTCGCCCTGTACCCGGTAGAACTGCTCCAGAAGGTCCTCCACAGAGAGGTTTTTTTTCTCCTCTGCCTGCACGTCCAGAATAATCCTGCCCTGGTGAAGCATGATCAGCCGGTTGCCGAAGGCCAGGGCATGGCGCATGTTATGGGTGATCATCAGGGCGGTGAGGTCCTGAGAGGCGATAATATCTCTGGTCAGGGAGAGAATCTGGGCCGCCGTCTTCGGGTCCAGGGCGGCGATGTGCTCATCGAGCAGCAGGACTTCAGGGCGCACCAGGGTCGCCATCAACATGGTGAGTGCCTGCCGCTGCCCCCCGGAAAGCAGGCCGACGCGATCCTGCAGGCGGTCCTCGAGTCCAAGCCCGATCTTGCCAAGTTCCTGCCGGAAGTGGTGCCGGTCACGCGCCCTGACGCCGGGTCCGAATCCCCTCTGCTTGCCGCGCTTGAGCGCCAGGGCGAGATTCTGCTCGATGGTAGCTGATGGACAGGTGCCCAGCAGCGGGTCCTGGAAGACCCGGGCAATCAGCTTTGCCCGCTTGTATTCAGGCCAGCGGCTGACATCCTGCCCGCCGATCAGGATACTGCCTGAATCGACAAAAAAACTGCCGGCAACCGCGTTCAGCAGGGTTGACTTCCCGGCTCCGTTGGAACCGATAACCGTGGTAAAATCGCCGTCGTTGAGGGTAACGTCGATATCACAGAGGGCCCTGACCTCGTTGACACTTCCTTTATGAAAGTATTTCGTGCAGTGGACAAGGGAAATCATCGTGCCACAATTCTCTGTTTCACCTGAGGGGCAATCAGCGCCGCGATAACCAGGATCGCGGTAATGAGATTCAGATCGCTCGGGTTAAAGGTAAAATCTCCAAACTCAAGACCGAGGGCGAGGGCGATTGCCAGCCGATAGACGATGGAGCCGAGCAGCGCAGCGGTAATTGCCCGGGCGATTGTCGCTTTGCCGAATATGGTCTCACCGACAATAACCGAGGCCAGCCCGGCAATGATCGTACCGATCCCCATTCCGACATCGGCGGCCCCCTGATTCTGGGCGATAAGAGCCCCGCTCAGGGCGACAAGACCGTTGGAGAGACCCACGCCGATAATAATGATAAAATGAGTATTCACCCCGAGGCTGGTTATCATCTGGGGGTTGTCACCCGTTGCCAGGACCGCCTGCCCGAGCTCGGTTTTCAGAAACCAGATGACAAAACCCATGACAGCAAGGGCAAAAAAAGCGAAAATAAGAAGCCCGGCATAATGCGCCGGAACACCAAGAACAATGAGCGGATCAAAGATGGTCCGAGAACCCAGCAGGGCGGTATTAGGCCCACCCATGATCCTGATATTGATCGAATAGAGGGCAATCATGGTCAATATGGAAGCAAGCAGATGGAGGATCTTGAATTTCGTGTTGAGTATTGCCGTAACGACACCGGCACAAAAACCTCCCAGGAGGGCAAACAGCAGTGCGAGGTACGGGTTGATGCCGCTGGTAATCGCCACGGCCGAGAGTGCCGCACCCAGGGGCAGGCTGCCGTCAACCGTCAGGTCAGGAAAATCGAGGATACGAAAGGTCAGGTAAACGCCAATCACCATTATCCCGTATACAAGCCCCTGCTCCAGCGCCCCCAGCGCTGCGTACCAGGTCATGATCTTCGCCTAGCCCCAGACACACTTATTCATAGACCTTGGTTGCTCTTTCGACCAGAACTTTGGGCGGCTCAGCATCCATGGCTGCAGCGGCTTTGAGGTTGATCTGCAGCTGCAGCTCATCCTGGGATTCAACGGGCAGGTCGGCAGGACTCGCTCCTTCAAGGATTTTTTTTGCCATGGCCCCCGTCTGGTACCCATGCTTGTAGTAATCAAAACCCATTGCGGCAACCGCCCCCCGCTCGACGGAATCGACATCGGCCGCAAAGATCGGCAGCTTGTTTTGTGTGCCGACCTTGAGGACCGACTCGAGAGCCGAAACGATGGTATTGTCAGTCGGGATAAATACCGCGTCACACCGGCCGACAAGGCTTTTGGCAGCACTGTAGACATCTGCGGTCTTGGCGGCTGTTGCTTCAACCACTTTAAATCCCATTTTCGTGCTCAACTCCTGTATCCCGGCAACGGTCGCCTTTGAATTTGCTTCTCCGGCATTGTAGAGGACACCGAGTCGTTTGATGTCAGGCTTATAGGTCATGACCATTTCCAAATGCTTGTCGAGCGGCAGCAAATCCGAAACGCCGGTGATATACTCTGAGGGCTCGTCGAGAGCTTTAACCAGTCCGGCGGCGACCGGGTCGGTCACCGCAGTAAACAGAAATGGACGCTTCATCTCTGCAGGGGCCTTGCCGAGCGCCTGTGCCGTCGCCTGTGCCGAAGGAGTGGCAATGGCCACGAGAAGATCGGCTTTCTCCCCGATCATCTGCTGCCCTATCTGGGTTGCCGTTCCCATATTCGCCTGGGCATTATGGACCTTGAACTCCGTCTCCACACCATTATCTTTCAGATAATCCTGGAGCCCCTTGAGCACTGCGTCAAGAGCAGGATGCTCGACAAACTGGTTGACTGAGATCACATAGGGGGCCGCCATGGCAATCTGGGCCGCAAACAACATGGCTGCTGCGCAAACAAGTATCGATTTTTTCATATACTCTCCTCCTGCCTTACGGGGCTGCTCTGCACATAATCAATTACGGCGGGTGAAATCTGCCGTAGGCGTGTGGCTCGATTTCTAGCTTATAATAATCTCCAGGTCAACCTCATTCTCTTCTCGTCAAGATGCAGGCAAGCCCTCGGAGCTCTGCCGTTGCTGTTTTCTGGCGGTGCTCAGGAAAAATTATTCCGCAAGCCGCGAACAAAGGCGAACAGAGCTTCCGGCCCGGTATCTTTCAGCGCATGGTTTGCCTGAACCTGTTGAATGAAAGCAGGTTCGCGGCAGCGGAGAAACGGGTTGGTTTTCCGTTCATCGGCCAGCGTTGAGGGCACCGACGGCAGCCCGCGCGCGCGCTCCATCTGTACCCGGGCAACCCGCTTGACCGTCTCCTTATTTTCCGGTTCAACCTGACTGGCAAATTTGAGATTAACCGCTGTATATTCATGCCCGCAGTAAATCAGGGTATCGAGGTCAAAGCCCATTATTTTGTCAAGCGAGGCAAGCATCTGGGCGGCGGTCCCTTCAAAGAGCCTGCCGCAGCCACCGCAGAAAAGCGTATCTCCGGTAAACAGATGGTTTTCGAGGTGATACACAACCCCGCCGGTTGTATGCCCCGGGGTGTGCAGTATGCTTCCGGACACCCCGCAGACAGTGAATGCTTGCCCGTCAGCCAGTAATTCGTTGAGCAGCGGAATGCGTGAATGATCCCCCGTAAAGCCAATAACCCTGATACGCCCGCACTCCTCGATAATAGCTTCAAGGCCGCCGACATGGTCGGCATGGTGATGCGTGCACAACACGGCCTGCAATCGCAGCTGGCGTTTCTCGAGTTCCCGCAGAACCGGCCAGGCCTCCGAAGGATCGACAACGGCAGCCTCACCGCTCTGCTCATCGAATATGATATAGGAGTAGTTATCTTGAAGACAGGGGACAACAATAACCTTCATTTTGGGCACCTCGGCAAATAGATGATTTGAGACGATTGCGTTCTTGTTTTCCTGTTTTTTCATACGCCCAGACAGTAAGCAGGTTCTCCGGCAAAAAGCAGGTTTTTCACGTACCTCTCTTTGCTTACCTCAATCGCAGGGAAAAACAATCAAAAACGTGCTGGAAACGCGGGGCACAAAAAGAAAGCCTGCCCGGTTATGGGCGACCGGGCAGGCTGAAGGGGGAGGAAGGGAGAAAAAACCTGTTATTTACCAGTTGCGGCCCTGTCTGTAATCGGGATTCCCCATGTAGCCCATACTCCTGCCGCCTTTTCCAGCTCTTCCCATACCGGGGCCATTGCCGCGCCCGTAGGTATCTGGGTCAAATCCGCGACCGGACATTCCCGGTGCAAATCCGCCTCTGCCGGCTCTCGGTCCGATTGCTACAGGCAGTCCGGCCTCCTCAGCCTTCTGCTGGACTGTCGTTCGGAGGTCGAAAAGTTCTCCGGTAATCCTGCTGACAACCTGCGGGTCAGGGTTGTCATTTCTCAGCAGCGCCCGTTTCTCGGCCTGTTTCATGGCCATCTCCTTGCGGATTTCCTGGGTATCGGCAAGAAATTTATCACGTTTTTCCTGAAGCGCAGGATCGAGCTGGCTTACCTGCCCGTTCCCGATCATCGGGCAGTCAGAAAAGTTGGCGCCCCGCATACCCCAGCCGCCATACGCCTGACTCAAACCGGCTACCCCAAGACCTGCAATAACTGCTACGATTGCTATTTTCTTTTTCATTTTCATTCTCCTTTTTTGGATTTACGGCCAAGCCGTTTTGGCTAACACCCTTTGCAAGAATATCTGCAGGAGCTGTGCCAGGCGTAAAAGGACAGGGTATTTTATTGAATTCATTTAAAATAATAACTAATGAATAAAAATGAAAGGAACTGTGTGCAGCAATTCAGGGTAATTTTTACGCAGCTGAGCGATGATTCGGGTAATTTTTCCCCAGAGACTCGCCCGGCCGCTCAGGAAAGAGGAAGACCATCTTCTTCGCGGTCAATATCCCTGTGAAATACCTCCAGGTCGATGTCCTGAACCAGGAGATACTGCTTCAGCTCCTCGACAACAGCCACAGAACGGTGCCTGCCGCCGGTACAGCCGATGGCAATACGCAGATTTTTCTTTTTCAGGTTGTCCTCTTCCTCCAGGAGAAAAGAGAGGATCGGCTTGAACAGTGCTAGAAATTTTTCCCCCGCTTCGCTTTTGATCACATAGTCGGAAACCAGCTTTTCGCAGCCGCTCATCGACCGAAGCTTTTCCTGCCAGTATGGATTGGGAAGAAACCGCACATCCCAGACCATATTCGCATCAACAGGGACCCCATGCTTAAACCCAAAAGAGTATAAGACCAGACCTGTTCTCCTCTTCTGCTCTTTCATTTCACCGCTTTTTTGTCTGAAGTGACGTATCTTTCGCTCTGCTCAATTGTGACAATCCGGGGGGAAACAGCTTTTCTTCCGGCATATCGTTTGAAAGAATGGACCGCATAACCACAGCCAATAACGCTGTAGATGGTTTCCGATGAACCGAGGCGAAGCAGTTCAGCAATCTTTTGATCATGTTTTGCAGCTTCCACCACAAACCCGATCAGACAGGTGGCGATCCCCATGGATTCGGCGGCCAGTAACATATTCTGCGTAGCCAGCAGCGCATCTTCGCCAGGGCAGCTCGAGGAACTGTCTGCAGCCACGACGATTGCTGCCGGGGCACCATGAAAAAGCCTGTCTCTACCCTTTTCATACCAGTCGGCAAGTCCTTTTTTGACAGTCCTGTAATACCGGTGGTAATAGTTCTCGAGCCTGCCGCCGTAGAACAGCCTGGCAGCAAGACGATACATCGGGTTTGCGGCCCTGCGGTTCAGACGGCGGTAAAATTGGGCAGTCAGCTCACCGAGCGCAAGCACGTCCCTGCGCTCAGGCAGCAGGATAAACTGCCAGCCCTGGCAATTTGTACCGGACGGCGCTGTCGTTCCGATGCGTGCCAGATCGGTGAGCAGCGACAGCTTCACATGATCAGGCTTGAAGGCCCGGCAGGACCGGCGGGAGCGCATCAGGTGCAGTAACGGCCCTGTTTCCAGGTTCTCGCGGGATGCACTTGCCAGGGGCGCGGAAACGTTTATCAGCTCAAAATCCGTTATCAGACCCGACATGGATACCGCTTCTGCAGGGCAGACCGCAGCGCAGTGCCCGCAGCCCATGCAGGAATCTGCAGTCACAGCGGGGATTCCACCTGCGTCGGCAGCCAGGATTCTATCAGGGCAGATATCGATACAGAGGCCGCAGGAAGTGCAGCGCTCCTGATCGATGACCGGCAGTGCGTCAACCATGGCTGATTCCACTTGAAGAGAGCAGCTTAACAATCAGGCGGCGGCTCAAATCATAAATCAGCGGGTCGGAGCTTGCCCGAGGGCCGGCAACGTTGAGAACTTCAATGCGGTTTGCAGCTGCCCAGGCAGATGCCGCCTGAGCGGCTGAGAAAAAATCGTCTTTTTCGAAATCGAGATGCAGACAGGGTTTTCCTCGTTCATGCGCTATTCTACCGGTCAACAGAGACCCCCCGGAAAGCGGTCCATTTGAGACAATCAACGTCCCGTCCGCATCACAAACATTCTTTGCGGTTCGCTCCGGATAAGAGTCTGAACCAAGCTCCGTCATCGCGTATTCTTCCGGCAGGGCTCCCGACTCGGTCCGCCTCCCCGCCGGAACCGCACCCCCATAGGGAAAATCCACATGACCGGGCACCATCAAGCGCACCCTGATCTGCCCCTGTCTGCCCACCTGAAATTATTTTCTTTATGGCCATCGTCCAGCACACGGCTATGGATAAAAATCTCGATCCTGTCAGCGGCTTTCTCGGAGCAACCTTAATGGAAGAACATGTTTTTATGCAAGAATAAGATGGAATAACCCTGATTTTCGAATCATACAGACGTCGCCGGTATGACGTTCGGGTGACCGTGTGGAAACAGCAGAGACGCTGCAGCGGATGGGCCGAGGAAAAAATACGCTGAAAATAACGATTAAAAAACGGCAGCGCCGACTATTCCGGTTTTAAAACCTGCAGCACTTCCGATAATGATTGGAGATTGAATGGCTTGGCAATGGCTGCACAGAACCCGAAATCGTCATACTTCACCATCGCAGGATCATCTGAGTAGCCGCTGGAAACGATTACCTTTGCAGAAGCATCGATTTTCAGCAGTTCCTGGACGGTCTGCTCGCCTCCCATTCCGTTTGGAATGGAGAGATCCATTATGACCCCGGCAAAGGGACTCCCTGAGAGATAGCGATTCTTGTAGAGTTCAATAGCCTGCCCCCCGTCAACGGCAAGGACAGAATCATACCCAATGAATTCAAGCATCTGCATAGCTATTGAACTTACCAGTTCCTCATCTTCCATAATCAGGATACAATCAGAATACGAGTCAGCAGCCACCTGAAGATTCCCCCTCTCTTGAAGTTAACCAGGTAAAACAGATAGATGTTACAAAATAGTATGCCAAAACAATCCCAGCTGAGTCAAGTATTTCCAGCAATTGCACTAAAAAAATCAATCCAGGAGCATCCTTTTGGCGGAAATGATCGGAATCGGCTATTATCAGTATCAAATGCGATTCTGATTGATGATGAGCCGACCTTCTGGAAAAATCATACACCGCGACCACTGGAACGGCCGCCTGATAGAAATTATTGAAAATGGTGACAGCCGTTCTCTTTATTTTGGCGGCAGCGTCCTGCAGTCGACCATGTCGATTTCAAAACCCCATCGACTCGCCCTCTCCTACACCCGCTATATGATGGCCACCCTTCTCTTTAAAAATCCCCCCGACCGAGTACTGCTGATCGGTGTCGGGGCCGGCTCGCTTATCCGCTTTATCCATCACCATTTCCCCGCCTGCACCGTTGACGGAGTGGACTATTCGCCGCATATTCTGAAGCTGGCCAGAGGCTATTTCAACCTCCCGAACTCCGCTGCCATCAAACTCCACTGCAGCGATGGCCAGGATTTTCTCGCCGGCGGGAACAGTCGAACCTACGACCTGATACTCATTGACGCTTTTGACCAGCAGGGAATGGCCCGGTCGGTTTACTGTGCCGATTTTTTTGGTTACTGCCGGGATCACCTGCAGGAAAACGGCATCGTCAGCCTCAATGTGTGGAGTGGTGACGGCGATAGAATGGGTCAGGTACGCTCTGAACTGGAGCGCCATTTCAGTTCATGCTTTACCCTGCCGGTGCCGGACCGCGGCAATGTTATATGTCTGGCAGGAAAAGAGTCGGATTTACAGACGACAATGGAGCGGGACTATACTGAACTGGCAAGAATGAGTGCGGAATTTAATATCAATTTCAACGAGATATTCAGGGTCTTCAGCAAAAAGAATTTTGGTTTGAAAGAACGTTTTGCCCGTTTTTTCCTGGGCCCGGGAAGCTCATGAATAAGCCAGGCCACTGCTACTGATTGATTTTCCTTATTGCCTGCAGCTGGTCTTCCAGGTCTGCTATTTCCTTCTGCCAGTAATTATAGGACCCAAATGACTCGTCGATCCTCGTTTCCCCATCCTCGACAAACTGCCAGCCGCACCAGCTGATATAGTGGATAAACCTCATGGCCCGAAGCGGTTCAATCAGTTTTAGTGTCTGCCGGTCAAATGGTCGAAAGATTTCGTACCCTTCAAGCAGCAGCGCAAGTTCACCCCGGCAGTCGGGGGGTAATCCCGGAAGCAGCATCCAGAGGTCCTGAACGGGAGGCCCGACAAGCATATCGTCAAAATCGATGATGAAGAATGACTCATCCGGACGGTAGATCAGATTACCCCCATGGCAGTCTCCATGAATCCTGATTTCCTCCAGCCCCTCAAAGGCCGGCGATATCTCATCGATGATTTCATCCGCAACCCTTTGCAAGGAAGAGATCAGTGTCCGGGGTACCAGCTCATGTTCCAGTATGAATGAAACCTGGGGGCGCGTTGTCTCTTCAGGATGCAGCCTGTTCCTTCCGCCAGCGTTTCGGGCAGCACCAACATTGTGTACCCTGCCAAGCAGCCTGCCCAGCTCTAGCCACTGTTCATCATTGTATTCATCAACCGATCTGCCCCCGCAGCGGGGATACAGGGCAAACCGGATGGACTCAAAGGTCCCCAGGAAGCTGCCGTCGGCAAGGACCAGCGGCGGAATTACCGGGATTTCGAGCCCTGCACATTCATTGACAAACTGCAGCTCGTCCAGCAGGGCCTGCTCGCTCCACCTGCCGGGCCGGAAAAATTTTGCGATGAGAAACTCCCCATCCTCGTCCTGAACTTCGTAAACCCGGTTGATATAGCTGCTGTGCGGCCGGCAGATATTTCGCAGGCGGCGGCCGGTGGCCTGTTCGACGCAGGTTAGAACTGCCTCGGGATGTAATGGAGAAAACGGGGTTGTTTGCATAAACGAGAATCGTATTTAATTTTTTATGATACTTCACGCTGAAAGCCAGCACATCATCATTGCGAGAATACTCTGAATGATCCTGCATAACGATGAAAAACACAGTCTGACAGAAAAAAAGCAGGAACCCGGCTGCTCCGGATATTGTGCCCGCTGTGACGCCATCCATTATCTTTCATCCCAAAGCGCCAGGGGAAGAGCCAGGGAGCTGATCAGGATGCTTGAAGTAAAGCAGTCAATCGAGCTCCAGCCAGGAACCCGCCGCGATCAGCGCTTCTCCACCGCTCCCCTTTTCGGGGAACAACGTGGTAAAATGTTCGGCGTCCTTGAATGTCTCGATCAGCGTGGAAAGAAGTCATGGCTCTATGCCTTTTCCGGACAGTATAATGGACACTGGTCCGTTGCTGGCTGGGCCCCGCCGCTTTTCGATCTGGAGGCATTCAGCGCGGTGCATGATCCGGTTGAAAGACAGATAAAAGCACTGGGGGAAGAACTACGGGGCTCTCCTGCCGCCTCTGAGCGTCATCGCTCAATAGTTGAGAGGCGGAGGCTGATCTCCCGACAATTGATGGCTGATATCCACGATCTCTATCGCCTGCAGAATTTTTCCGGAGCCTTCGCCACTCTGCATCAGGCCTTTATCCTGCCAGGCAGGAAACCTACCGGAACCGGAGACTGCTGCGCCCCCAAGCTGCTCCAACTGGCTGCCGCATCCGACCTGCTGCCGCTGTCGCTGGCCGAATTCTATTTTGGCAGGAGCAACCGCTCAGGCAGCAGAGAGCATGGCTGCTTCTACTCGCCGTGCAGCGACAAGTGCCAGCCGCTGCTCGGTTTTTTATTATGCGGCATCGAACAGAGGAGGAGAACCTTTGCCAACTGAGCTGGACATCATCCATGCAGACCGCTCACTGCTGGTCATCAACAAACCGAGCGGCCTGCTGTCGGTGCCCGGAAGAGGGGTGGAAAAACAGGACTGCGTTGTTTCACGGGCGAAAAGACGCTATTCGGATCTTCCGGACCAGCCGGCGGTGCATCGCCTCGACATGATGACATCGGGCCTGATGCTGCTCGCTAGATCTGCGCAGGCCCACCGCAGCCTGGTCAGACAGTTTCAGGACCGGCAGGTTATCAAGCGCTATATTGGTATTGTCGAAGGAGACCTCCAGGAAACGTCCGGGACGATTGAACTCGCCTTCCGCCTCGACCCGGACAACCGGCCACACCAGGTATACGACCCTGAGAATGGCAAACAGGGAATTACCATGTGGAAGGTGATCGGCGCTGAACCACCGGGAACCCGTGTCGAATTCACCCCCCTGACCGGCAGGACCCACCAGCTCAGGCTGCATGCCGCTCACCCCCTTGGACTTGGTGCGCCAATTGTTGGAGACTACCTGTACGGCTCGGGAAAAGATGGAGACAGGCTGCTGCTGCACAGCTGTCTTCTCTCGTTCACCCATCCCGGAAACAATAAAACGTGTACCTTCACGACGCCGGCGACTTTTTAACATGAGACAGACACTGACCACAGAATCAATACCCGTCAAACTCTGGCTGGACAGCATAGATGAGGGAGCCCTCCAGCAGGCCCGTAACCTGGCGAACCTGCCGTTCGCCTTTCATCATATTGCCATTATGCCCGACGCCCATTTCGGCTATGGCATGCCCATCGGCGGCATCCTGGCGACTGAAGAGGTGGTCGTCCCAAACGGCGTCGGTGTAGATATCGGCTGCGGTGTCTGCGCCTTAAAAACATCGCTTTCAGCCATTGACAGGGCAGAGCTCAAGGAAGTGATGAAGACGCTTCGAAAGACCATTCCGCTGGGCTTCAAACACCATGAAAGACCGGTACCTGCCGACGTGATGCCCCCGCTCAAGACAGACGCAAGCGGCCAGCTCCCCATTGTCGAAAAGGAATACGAACATGCCAGAACCCAGGTCGGGACGCTCGGAGGGGGAAATCATTTCATCGAATTCCAGCAGGGCGGCGATGGGAAAATCTGGGTCATGGTCCATTCGGGCAGCAGAAATCTTGGTTTCAAGGTGGCACACCACTATAATGAAATCGCCGCGGCCCTGAACAGGAAACGTCAGCGGCCGATACCGCCCTCCTGGCAGCTTGACTGTCTGCCGCTCGACAGCATCGAGGGCAGGCGCTACCTGGCCGAGATGACCTATTGCGTGCGTTTTGCCGAGCAAAACAGGCTGCTGATGGTTGAGCGGATCAAAGAGGCACTGGCGGAATCCGCCGGCAGTGCAACTGCTTTCGAAGCACCGATCAATGTCGCTCACAATTACGCTGCCGCCGAATCCCATTTCGGCAAAAAGGTGATGGTTCACCGCAAGGGCGCAATCCGCGCCTGCCGAGGTGAAATCGGTATTATTCCAGGCTCGCAGGGGGCTGTCAGCTACATTGTTGCAGGGAAAGGCAACCCGGAAAGCTTCCGCTCCTGTTCACATGGTGCGGGCAGAAAACTCGGGAGAAGGCAGGCACGAAAACAGCTCGACCTGGAAAAAGAACAAAAAGTGCTCGAGGAACGGGGGATACTTCATGCACTCAGACGGCGTCAGGACCTCGAGGAGGCTGCCGGAGCCTACAAGGATGTTGAGGAGGTACTCAGACTCCAGGAAGACCTGGTTGATATCCTGGAAATACTGCAGCCGCTCGCCGTCATCAAAGGATAATCAAACGAGCTGAAACTTAGGGCATCAACCGCTCTATATACCACTTCCCGGCTTCATTCCTGCGATAGACGAACCGGTCATGAAGCCTGCTTGCCCCACCCTGCCAGAATTCTATCTCAGAAGGAACGACGCGGTATCCGCCCCAGAATGAGGGTACCGGAATCTGCCCCTCCCTGAATTTTTTCTTCATTTCACTGTACGCCTGCAGCAATGCCTGGCGCGATGAAAGCGGGCTGCTCTGGCTCGAAACCCAGGCAGCCACCTGGCTGTCTTTTGGCCGACTGAGAAAATATTTTGCCGAATCAGCGGCTGATATTTTGGAGGCCCGTCCGTTAATGATGATCTGCCGTTCCAGTTCAAGCCAGACAAACAACAGGCTCACCCGATCATTTGTTTCCAGTTCGCGAGCCTTTCGGCTGCCGTAATTGGTAAAGAAAACAAACCCTGAATGATCGAAATATTTCAACAGGACGGAGCGTTGACTGGGCTGCCCGTTTTCTCCTACCGTCGCCAGGACCATGGCCGTGGGATCCAGACTGTTCGTTTCACGCGCCTGCTCAAACCAGATGGCAAACTGCTCAACCGGATCATCTTTCAGATCCGCTCGACTGAGCCCGCCCTGCAAATAGTCTCTGCGAAAATGACTAATATCCATCTTCCTGGTGCTCCAAAATTATACATGACCAGCCACCTGCAGCCTTTTATCCTGCAGGGAACCACAATTCCTGAAACCCGGTCGTCTGACGATTACCATCGGCAGGCAGCCCGCGTCAGAGAAAGACCCCGGCCGCTACAGTATGCGTACGGACTCGGACAAGTCAATCAGGGTCCGCCAGATATATTTTCCCCGGCAAGGCCCAATCGTCGTATCTGCATGTTGCCTGATTCGTTATAATATGTTCCATATGGTGTTCCTGGTCAACTTTGATCAATCGCCAACCGGCCGAGGGCCTGTCATTCCATGTCTATACTGCTGATCTACCCGCCCACCGCAAAGCTGTCCGAACCGCCTGCCGGCATTGCCCGCCTTGCTGGGAGCCTGCGGCAGAATGATGTTTTCTGTGTCTGCTGCGACCTGAATCTGGAGTGCATGCTCGACCTCTTCAGCTTCGCTGCCCCCGCTGCTGACACCTGGAGCAAACGGGCCTTTAACAGCCGCTTTCGCCATCTTGAGGACCTTCGATCGGGGCAGATTTACCGGCAGCCAGATCGATATCTGCGGGCGGTCAGGGATTTGAACCGGGTCGTTTCAACTGTCGGCCGGGCTGCCGGTCTTGAAATCTCACTGGCTAATTTCAACGATCCACACCACTCGCCGCTGAAGAGTTCAGATCTGCTGAAAGCGGCAGAAGGATATCGTAAAAGCGCATTCTTTCCGAGTTTCAGCCGCCGCCTCGACGAGCTGCTAAAGGAACATTCGTTCGCGTTCATCGGTGTTTCTTTTTCCTACCTGAGTCAGGTAGTCAGCGGATTTGCAATTCTTGGGTATCTCAGGCAACACTATCCTGCCGTCAAAACAGTTGCCGGAGGGGGTGTTATCACCTCGTGGATGAGCAGTCCGGCATGGAAAAACCGTTTTTCACCATATATCGATCACCTGGTTAAAGGACCGGGTGAAAAACCGCTGCTTGCATTGCTGGAGCGCAGCCCGGAAACGGTGCCGGGCAGGCCGGACTACAGAGACTTCGACTGTGCCCGCTACCTTGCTCCCGGCACTGTCCTGCCCTATGCGGCCTCAGATGGATGCTACTGGAAAAAATGCACCTTCTGCCCTGACCATGCCGAAAACAGCTGTTACTCGGAGATTGGTCTGGACCGGGTTGGCAGTGACGTCTCGGCCCTGGTGTCACACCACAAACCGAGCCTGCTTCATTTTCTCGACAACGCCATGAGTCCGGCACTGCTGAACCGCCTGAAGGAAGAACCGCCGGGAATCCCCTGGTATGGCTTCACCAGGTTTGAACATCATCTTGAAAGCCCTGAGTCCTGCCGTGCCCTGAAAAAATCAGGGTGCGTCATGCTCAAGCTTGGTCTCGAATCAGGCTCCCAGCATGTCCTGGATCGACTGAACAAAGGCATTCGTCTCGAGCGCGTTGAAAGAATCCTTGCCAACCTAGGAGCAGCGGGCATCGCCACCTACATCTACCTGCTCTTCGGCACTCCCTGCGAGACAGAAAAAGAAGCTCGTTTAACCATGGAATTCGTGGCTCGGCACCACCAGTCGATTACCTATCTGAACCTGGCAATTTTCAATATGCCAGTATGCAGTCCAGAGGCACAAACCGTCTCGAGTCGCTTTTCCGATGGTGATTTATCACTGTACTGCGACTTTGACCACCCTGCCGGCTGGGATCGAAAATCAGTCAGGCTTTTTCTCCAGCGCCACTTTCGGAAGAATCAGCAGATCAACACCATTATTCAGCGTGACCCGCCGTTCTTCACTTCAAATCACGCCCCGTTTTTCTCTATGGGAGAGCAGGAGATCGGCTGAGATAACTATCTGGAGTGCCTGATTGAACAGGCTGCCCCGCCTGCTATTCAGGCAACGCTGACCAACTCGATTGAGAAGTTCAGATCCAGCCCGGCAAGCGGGGGATTGGCGTCAAGGGTGATATTCTGGTCGTCAAGCTCAACAACCCGCACCCGGAGAATCTCACCCCCCGGGCCGCCGACCTCAAGCATCTGGCCAATTTCGGGATCAAGTCCGGGAGGTATCTGCTGGACCGGGGCGACGAGAACCATCTCTTCTTTTCTCTGCCCATAGGCACGCTCAACAGGAATCAGGACATCTTTTTTCTCTCCCACTTCCATGCCGAGGACCGCATCGCTGAAACCAGGAATTACCTGGCCGCTGCCGACGGTAAACGAAAGCGGGTCGTGCCCTCTTGAAGAATCGAACACCTCGCCGTCCGTCAGGGTTCCGGTATAATGAACCTTGACCGTATCCCCGTTCATAACTGCCATATTTGCATACCTCCACTGTTTTTAGGTTATCCACATGCTGCTTTTCATTCCACGGTAATCACTTCAAAAAAATCGGCAACAGGTCCCTGGAAAGACCATGGGCGAAAAGAGCAACGTCATCAGTGCAGGCACCGCCGGATAGAGAATGGAATCTGGGATGTACGGCGATACTACGGCCATACTAAATACTACACGCACTGCCTGATATCAAGCGTGTGACAATTCGATCCTTTCGGACACTTCCACGCCCAGGCAGGTTAAGCAGTGAGAAGGCGATTATTCCCCGCTGGTGTTATGCTGTCAAAGTTTTCCACTCTGCAGGAATTTTAAAAAGGTATCTTCGGCAACGGGAGGTGAAAAATAAAACCCCTGCGCTTCGTCAACGCCGTACCCTTTGAGTAATTCAAACTGTTCTTCGGATTCAATGCCTTCCGCAACAACTGTCATGCCGAGGCTGTGTCCCATGGCGACAATCGCCTTGATGATGATGCGGTTGTTCTCGCTCATCATCGATCCCATGACAAAAGAGCGGTCAATCTTGATAATATCGACAGGAAACGAGGTCAGGTAACTCAAGGATGAATAACCGGTGCCAAAATCATCCAGGGCTATTCGGAGCTTTAACTCCTTCATCTGTTTTAATACGCCAATTGTCTTTTTATCATTCTGCATGAGGGTGTTTTCGGTTATCTCAACCTCAAGATTTGCCACGTCCATATCTGCGTCGCTGAGTGCATCGCTGATAATCTCGACAATATTCTGGTTGGCAAACCGGTAACCGGACAGATTGACAGCAATCTTGACAGGAGCAGGAAAGGCTTTTCTCCATTTTTCGTTTTGCTGACAGGCTGTCTGCACAACCCATTTGTTTATTTCAATAATCAGCCCGGACTCCTCAGCCAAATGAAGAAAATCATCTGGCAGTATCATTCCCTTCTGCGGATGCATCCAGCGAATGAGGGCTTCTGCGCCGACGATTTCCCGTGAAGAAAGATCAACCTGCGGCTGATAGTAGAGAACAAATTCCTTATTTTGCACAGCATGTTTGATGTCCTGCTCGAGAGAAAAACGTTCCAGCGTTGCGATATTCAATGATTCCTTGAAGAACTGATAGTTATTTCTCCCGGATTCTTTTGCATGATACATCGCCGAGTCAGCGTGTTTCATCAGCATCTCTGCATCTTCACCGTCTGCTGGATATATGCTGATGCCGATACTGGTGGTTATGGAAACACGGTGCCCTTCCAGATCATGTAAGATCGGAATTTCATGAATGATCCTTCTGGCAACGATGGCAGCATTTTCAGGCTCTCTGATATCGGAGAGCAGGAGAATGAATTCATCACCGCCGAGCCGGGCGATGAGCATTTCTGAATCGTCGGTGACTGGCCCCGTTGCACTGTCGCTGCTCCTCGTGCATTTCTTGAGTGTGCCGGAGACATTTTTCAGCAACAGATCACCAACATGGTGTCCGAAGGTGTCATTGACCCGTTTGAACTGGTCAAGGTCCAGGAACAACAGGGCAAAACTTCTTTTATGGCGCTTCGAGGTGAGAATTTCACGGTCAAGCCGTTCCATGAAGAGCATTCGATTGGCCAGCCCCGTCAATCCGTCAAAAAAAGCACGCAGGCGGATCTCCTCTTCTGCATTTTTCAGCTGTGTCACGTCCTGAACGGCCCCTAACACCTCCTCGACGTCGCCATTTTCGTTGTAGAACAGCTCACCGCGGTTCAATATGTGACGCCGTGTCTTATCGGCAAGGATGACCCGGTAATTAACACTGAAGGGCTTGCTGGATTTGATTGCAGATTCTATGTGCTCAATAACAGTATCCCGCTCCTGGGCCACAACTGATTGAAAAAAATCCCTGAACGGGATTTCCCGATCTCCTTCATTTATCCCGAGTAGACGGAGCGCCTCGGCCGAGCATCGAAATATGTTCCCATCCGGATCAAGTTCCCAGTTTCCCAGTTTCGCCAGTTCCTGGGTTTTTGCCAGACGGAGCCTGCTCCTGTTCAGTTCCTGAAAGGCGCGCCCGGCCCGCGTCATATATTTTCCCCTGTGGCCCAGCTTCGTCCAGTTGATCGGTTTTGAAACAAAATCGTTTGCTCCGGCCTCAAATGCCCGTTCTATTGACAGCGTGTCGTCCAGCCCGGTGACCATTAAGATTTGAACATATTTTCCACCCCTCAATCTGCGGATCGCAGCGCAGGCTTCAAAGCCATCCATTTCCGGCATAATGACATCGAGCAAAATAAGATCCGGTTTAATCCTCTGAAACAATTCGATTGCCTGAGGACCGCTCTCTGCTTCAATTGATTCGAATCCAGCCTTGGTCATAGCCGCACACATGGAAAGACGCAGCAAGGCGTCATCATCGACAACAAGTGCCAGCGGCTTTTCCCGATACGTCACTCGACTTGTCATGTTGATTGTGGCTCCTTATTCAAGGCTTCTTGGCTGCGTAGAAATTCAGACGCTATGGACAAGACGAGCTCCCTGGCATCATCACAGGTATTATTTTTACATTTCATCTCGAGTTCTTTACACAATTTTGAGAGGGTTGTGGCGCCTACAGTCGCGCTGCTCGATTTAAGGCTGTGGGCTGATTTTTGTACCGCCTTAAAATCCTTTTGGGCAAACGCTTGCTGCAGTTCTGCCACAAGGGGTGCTGAACTGGCTGAATAGACCGTTATGATTTTTTCTATAAAGTCGGGTTCACCCTCAACCTGTAAATCTCTCAGCGTGTTCAAAACGTTTCTGTCTATTGGCCAGGCAGATTCCTCGACTGCCTCCCCAGCTATTGATCTTTCAATCTGTCCAACACTCTCTTCTTTTTTCTTGTCATTGTTACCTCCGTCCCCGCTGCGATCCTGCGTTACAATCCGGGACGACCAGCGCTCAAGGATGTTTCTAATTTCATCCTGGTTAAACGGTTTGCTGATATAATCATCCATTCCGGCAGACAAACATTTTTCCCGGTCCCCCTCAAGCGCGTTGGCAGTAAGTGCTATAATCGGTATGCGATGTTTTTGCTTTCTTTTCCCTTCCAATTGACGGATTCTGGCAGTTGCCTCATACCCATCCATCACCGGCATCTGGCAGTCCATGAAAACAAGATCATAGGGGTGCTGAGACAGCAAGGCAACGGCCCCCCTGCCATCTGAAGCAGTTGTGACCCTGCAGCCTATTTTTTCAAGCATGCCACGCACAACCTCCTGGTTGGTTTCATTATCCTCAACCACAAGGAGATGGCCATTCACTCCCAGTCGCCTCTCTTCTGCAATAGAGTGTCGGGTGACCAGGTGAGGATTCTCTCGTCTGCTATCCTGGAAAACGACCGACAGCAGCGATGAGTAGAGGTCAGATTGTCGAATGGGCTTGGTGAGATATGCTGAGACACCATGTTTTCTGACCAGTTGGGCATCTCCGCGTATCCCCATTGAGGTCAGGATGATAATCTTGGTCCCCGAGATGGCCGGATCACCCTTTATTATTTGCGCCACCTCCAAGCCATCCATATCCGGCATCTGCTTGTCAAGGATGAGCAGGTCAAAAGGCTGTCGAGACTTGTGCGCATTCAGAATTTTTTCAAGACCTTCCGGCCCGCTTCCGGCACTCTCACTGATCATCCTCCAGGATGCCGTCTGCCGTTCGAGAATCTCCCTGTTTGTCGCATTATCATCGATAATGAGAATTCGTCTTCCTCTTAATGCCGCCGAATCCTGACGTAATCTCTGCTTCTTTCCTTCCGGCGCCTGTTCAAATTTCAGTTTAAAAAAGAAACGAGCTCCTTTTCCAGGTTCACTCTCGCACCCAAGTGTGCCTCCCATCTGGGCTACAATTTTATGTGAAATTGCAAGCCCTAAGCCTGTTCCACCATACTTTCTGGTTGTAGAGCCGTCAGCCTGTATGAAGGGTTTAAACAGGTTTGGTTGAATGTCGGAGCTGATGCCGATGCCGGTGTCCTGGACAGAAATCAGCATAGTAATATACCGACCTTCCGCTCTTGTCGTCGAGGCTTTAATGACGATCTCGCCCGTTTCGGTAAACTTGATCGCATTGCCGATAAGATTGGTAAGCACCTGCCGCAGTCGAGTTGGGTCGCCAACTAAGATGTGGTGGGCTTCGTCCGGGACAATTACAACGATCTCAAGTCCTCTTTCGTGTGCTTTTGAAGCCAGCATATGGGCGACATCTTCAATTAACAGGTGAATATCAAAAGAGATTGTCTCAAGCTCCAAGCGGCCTGCTTCAATTTTTGAAAAATCAAGAATATCATTGATGATTGCCAGTAAAGATTCAGCTGACCCTTGGATCACTTGAGCGAAACGGTTTTGTTCGACGGTCAGGGTTGTACTCTGCAGCAGCTCAGTCATCCCCAGGACACCATTCATCGGCGTGCGAATTTCATGACTCATGTTTGCCAGAAACTCACTCTTTGCCTGATTGGCTGCTTCTGCACAATCCCTTGCCTGCAGAAGCTCGATCGTTCTGGCTTCCACTTCTTTTTCAAGCATTGACTGATGATTCCGAATTTCATCTTGAGAGGCCCGCAGTTCTTGTTCTTTATCCTTTCGCCGTTGAATCTCATTCTGTAACTCTTTTGTACGCTCATCAACCGTTCGTTCCAGTGTATCTCTCGACTCCAGGAAGGCAAGCTGTGACACTTCCCTGAATTTTTCATAAATGAGGGTAAAAAGAATCACGGTCGCGAAAGAAGGAATAAAACGAAGTGCGAGTTCCTTCGAGTACAGATTGATCGATGGAGAAGACAGATCAAAAGCGATGAAGTTTACACAGAGGATGAAATAACTGCCGGAAACAATCAATCCCTTTCGGGCACCGAGCAGGAAAAAGGTAAAGAGCGGCAACAGATAGCTCCACAAAAAAGCGTTGCCGGCGACCCCTCCACTGACAAAGAAATAGAGGAACAGCACATAGGTGACGGCAATGCCTGAATAGAGGCAAAACGAAACATACTTTTTGATGCGCAGTAGTACAAAAAGCACAGTGAGGAACATGGCAGCGAGAAAATCAAGAACAGCAATGACCATTTCTCCCTGCAGAAGAGAAACCGTACCAAGGAGACAGAGAAAAGATATACCAACAAGCGCACAGAGATACATGAGCCTGATTTTTCTTATTTTGTCTTCTGTTTCAACACTGCTGGAAAGCAGCAGCTGGTCGATATCGGTAATATATTTTCTATAGCAGGAGACAAGCCAAGACATAGCAAACCGTTCTGTTATGCATTCCCATGACATGGGTAAATGTCTGTATTATTAACATGTTTTGTGTCATATATAAGTAAAAACCGATCGTTACACGATAAGTGACACCAGACGTTTGAGTCGTGTTTTTTTACTCATCAATGACTGCTCATATGCAATAGAGCAGATTATAGCTATGATACGTGACGGTTTTAAAAAATGCAAATTGGCGAGACAATAAACATCATGATTCCAGTTTATTATGCAGTCATTTATAGGCCTGTAACAGGGTGATTAGTGGATGCAAAGCACATGGATTCCTGAAATTTTCCTGCCATTCTCCGGCTGAACGCTGTTTAGTCTTTTCTTTTTTAGGTTGTCTGTTAATCTGCGCACCATAATCGGTCGCTGTTTCGGCTACCAGCTCCTTTATCCCCAGACGATTTCACAAACATGTTTAAAACGAATAAAACAAAAATAATTGCCACTCTTGGCCCCAGCAGTTTTGCAGAAGAAACCATCCTGGCACTCGTTGAAGCAGGCATGGATGTCGCCCGCATCAACCTCTCGCACGGTGATCACGAGAGTCATTCCATTTTTATTGACCGGGTAAAGCGCTCACGGGAGATCTCAGGAAAGGGAACCGCAATCCTCCTGGACACCCGCGGGCCTGAGATCAGGGTCGGTGAGCTTGGCGCAGGAATCACGCTCAAAAAAGGTGAGACCGTGACCTTCGATAATTCGGGAAAAGATGGCGATTCAATCCCGACAAATTATGACAGGCTGTCCCAGGACCTCAAACCCGGCGACCTCATCCTGCTTGACGACGGCAAGATGGAGCTCTCTGTTCTTGGCACCAGAGATCAAACAGTCTCGGCTCAGGTTGTCGTCGGCGGTCTGCTGCAGTCCCGAAAACGTGTCAGCCTGCCGGATGTTGACGTTAACCTGCCGTCAATCACGGATAAGGATGAACATGATATCATTTTCGGTGTACAACAGGGTGTCGATTTCATCGCCGCATCTTTTGTCAGGTGCGCAGACGATGTCTGGGAAGTGCGCAAGGTAATAGAAAAAGCCGGCGGTAATCAGGCGATCATTGCCAAGATAGAAAACAGGCAGGGAGTCGCAAATATCTCCGAAATACTTGACGCGGCGGACGGCCTGATGGTTGCCCGGGGTGATCTTGGCGTGGAAATGCCCGCAGAGGAAGTTCCAGTCATCCAGAAAAGACTCATTAAAGAGGCCAACAGGATCGGCAAGCCGGTCATTACCGCCACCCAGATGCTCGAATCGATGATTCTGACCCCGACACCGACTCGGGCAGAAGCCTCTGATGTCACCAATGCCATCTTCGATGGGACCGATGCCGTGATGCTCTCCGGTGAAACGGCGGTCGGCAGATATCCGCTTGAAGCGGTCCGCTTTCTTGCCCGCAGCGCCAGAATCAGCGAGGCGGCACTTGATTACGAGGCCATTCTTGCGGAGGGGCTGCGTCACCGCAGGCCGGTTATCACCGATGCAATCTCCTATGCGTCATGTGCCACTGCAGCCGATCTTTCTGCCGACGCCATCATTACCGCCACAACCTCCGGTTCTACCGCCCTGCGCGTTGCCAGATACAGGCCCAAAACACCGATTATTGCCATCAGTTCCTCCCGGGCCAGTCTCAGGAAACTGCAGCTTGTCCGCGGGGTAATTCCGCTTGAATGCGCGCCGGCCGCGAACATGGACGAACAGCTGAATAATGTGGTCCGTTCGGCCATTCAGGCAAAACTGCTGAAAAACGGGGATCTCGTTGTCATTACCGCCGGATTGCCGATGCAGACCAGCGGTACGACCAATATGCTCAAGGTCCATACGGTGGCCGATGTCTGTTTTACCGGACAGGGAGTCGGCAGAAAGATGGCCTCCGGCACCATCCGCATTATTAACAGCGAAAAAGACTGGCAGGACCTCCCTGATCACCCGATCATCGTTGTCAGCAAATGTGACCCGTCGATGCTTCCGTTTATAAGCAGCGCAGCAGGGATCATAGCTGAGGCTCCAGGCCTCACCTCCGATGCGGCAATGATTGGAAGAGAACTTTCCATTCCGGTTGTCTGCGATGTTTCAGGTGCAAAACAACATCTGCGCAACGGCCAGGCGGTGACCCTGAACCCTGTACTTGGTCAGATTTATTACGGAATTCACGAATAATCAGGTTACACCAAAGATGTTCATTGACTGCCCACCCTCGGCCTCTGTTTGATACGGATATGATTCGCCTATCAGATACGCTCTCTCTGCCGCTCAGCGAGATCGAAATTACCCAGATTCGGGCATCAGGCCCCGGCGGCCAGAATGTCAACAAGGTATCGACAGCGGTGCATCTGCGCTTTGATATCAAGGCATCTTCACTGCCCGATTCCTGGAAACAGAAGCTGTTGGCGACGGCCGATCATCGAATAACCAATGACGGCTGGATCGTCATCAAGGCCCAGCAGTACCGGAGCCTTGAGAAAAACAGAGAGGACGCGCTGCTCCGCCTGGCTGCCCTGATCAGGCAGACCACCAGGCGCTCGAAGCCCCGCAAGCCGACGAGGCCAACCCGCTCATCCCGGCAGAAACGGCTTGATAAAAAAAGTAGCCGGGGAAATCAAAAAAAACTCCGCAGGAAAATATCCGGATATGAATAAGGAAGAACCGGCGCTGACGGAGTGGCAGAAACGATGCTGACCGCCACATTCTGCCACATTCCCGGCGTGGGCCACGCTACCGAGAGAAATCTCTGGAAACAGGGAATTACCTCCTGGCAAAGCCTTCTGCGGAATCCGGCTGTCATCACCAGAGTCAGCCCCCGCGAGGTTTCGCGCTGTTTGCTGGCATCTGTCCGGGCGCTGGAAGACGATCCGCTCTTTTTCAGCCGTCTGCTTAAAAATAAAGACGGCTGGCGCCTTTTCCCGCATTTTCGCGAGTCGAGCGCATATCTCGATATCGAGACCACCGGTCTTGGCGATGACGCCGAAATTACGACGATCGCCCTCTATGACGGCGACACTGTCGCGACCTATGTCAATGGCCGCAACCTCGACGATTTTGTCTCAGATATCGAGCGTTTCAAGGTCATCATAACCTACAACGGCATTACCTTTGACATACCGTTTATCGAACGGTTCTTCAGGATAAAACTCGAACAAACAGCTATTGACCTGCGCTATATCCTTGCACGGCTCGGTTTTAGAGGGGGGCTGAAGGGATGTGAAAAACAGCTGGGGATCAACCGAGGAGCGCTTGATGGGGTTGATGGCTCGTTCGCTGTCCGTCTCTGGCGGGAATATGAGCGCTGCAACAACCAGGCAGCGCTTGAGACCCTGCTGGCGTATAATGTCGAGGACACCGTCAATCTGGAGAGGCTCATGGTTGAGGCCTACAACCGCAATATCTCCGCAACACCGTTTCGAGAAGCGTTCATACTGCCCTATCCTGAGCCTCCCCAGCTTCTCTTTCAGCCCGATCAAAAAATCGTGACGGCGATAAAACAAGACGTCTATTGACCGGTCTTCTACCCGTCAAGGTCTATTACCATGTTCTCACGGGCAAAAAACACTTCGGTGTCTCCGAATTTCCCGGGCTGGCAATAAGATCTCCGCCAGGGCGTCCAGCTGTTCATCGCTGCGGTCAGGGTCATGATGAAAGAGCGCAAGTTTTTTGACACCGGCCCTCGCTGCTGTGGCGACAGCATGGTCGATTGAGGAATGTCCCCAGCCGAGCTTGCCTCTATATTCGCTCTCGGTGTACTGGCTGTCATGGATGAGCAAATCGGCTCCGCTGAAGAACTGCTCGAGCAGTACATTCTGTTCGTCGGCGACCAAACGTCCTTCCTCTGCCATAGCCTCGTCATATTCCGGGTGCTCAGGGTCGGTCACAAACAGATTTCTGTACGGTTCACAATCATAGCAGGTACAAAAGACGTTTCCTTTGTACTCGAAACGATAGCCGAGAACCGTGATAGAGTGATTGAGTATCTTGGTCTTCAGGAGCAAACCGTCACCAAGATCAATAGCTGGATTCTCCGTGAGGCGTATATAGTCGATATCAGAGGTCAGCTCACCGATATTGACTGGAAAATAACGGTATTTCATCTGTCCGCCGACCACATTTTCCAGCGGATCATCCTCAAAGGTTACCGGACCATACACTTTCATCCTGGTGCCGGGAACATAGATCGGCGTAAAGAACGGAAATCCCATGATATGGTCCCAGTGCGTATGGGTGAGAAACAGCATGATATCGAGCGGGCCGTTTTCCTGACCGGCCTTCACCAGATGGTTGCCCAGATCACGTATACCCGATCCGGCATCAATGATAATGATCCTGTTAGCGTATCCCCGGCGCGCAGCTCGATACAAGCGCTGTTTCCTCCATATTTTGCCGTCGCGGGCCCGGGGCAGGGAACGGTTCCCCTAACGCCCCAAAACTTAACTTTCATTACACCTGCCCCCTTAGGAAAAGAGTGGCTGGACTAAATCTGGAGAAAAATCTGGGCTTTTTGAATTTCATTATCAATCTCGTCTCTAATAGTGGATAATTCGACCCAGCTGAGTTCGGTTATCTCCAGAAGCCTCTCGATTTCTCTTTCTGCAGGATAGCTGTTGCCAGCAAAGCCTATATCATAGATATTGGAGTAGATGTTGCCAAGCGCAACGAAAGCTGTCTGCTGCTGATACTCCCTGTCGAGCAGATCAAGATCATGGTGGTTGCCGATGCATCGTGATATCGCTGCGTTCAGCTTCCACTTTTCGGCAATCATCAGCCCGACCTCCTGATGATCGGATCCCCAGCAGCTCACGCTCTGCCTCGATCAACGGAACCTGCTCACGCTTCACCTTGCTCAGGACATGGATGTATTCATCACCGAACGGAACCTTGCCAAGATCATGGAGCAGCCCTGAGATGAAAAACTCCTCTCGTTCCATCACCGGGATGTCCTTTACCCTGGCGAGAAGTTTGGCGCTCACCCCAACGCTGATGGAGTGAGCCCAGAATCTTCTCGTCGGCAGAACCTTGGATTTCTTCGCACTCGCTACCGTCCCGATAATTGCCGTTGACAGCGCCATGTTCTTGACCGTATTCAGGCCAAGCATGGTGATTGCCCGGGTGAGAGAGGTAACCTTGTTGACCAGCGAATAATAGGCAGAATTAATCAGTTTAAGCACCTGGCCGGTGAGAACAGGATCGAGCGCAATGACCTTGTTCAGCTCATTGGGGGAGGCATCAGCCCTGCTGCAAACCTCAAGGACCTTTCCCACCGTCGTCGACAGGCTAGGAATCCTGCGAATGAATTTTTCAATCTGTTGCCGTTGAGCATCCTGATCAATATACATGGACCAATTCCCGAAGATGTGTGAACTATCTTTGCAGATCAAATACTTATCATATTCACTCAACTTATTGTATCGAACTATTCAGGGCAGGTCAAGCAGTGCCGAACCGTTTTTATCGCTGGCCTGACATTGACACACAGGTAGAACAAGGAGCGAAGATGATTCTTGCTAGCGATAGTGGCCTAGCCTAAGGGGTATGAGGAAAACTCAACAACAGCCAGAGATATGCGGCAAGCAATGCGGCAACCCACATTACCATATTGCCCGTCGGCCTGGTCCGTGCAATCCGGCCGCCAGGCCGGTAATTTTTATCGAGTAGCGCCAGCAGTACATTCAGGCGGCCCATGACATTCTCCCTGATATTCCTGTCCGTCTGCCATAACCAGCGAAACCCTGCGCGACAGAGGCGGTGGAGAAACCTGCGATAAAACCACTCGGCATCAACATTGACGGCACGGATCTCGGGGGGATACAGCCCCCTCAGGTTCAACCAGACAAAGGCCAGCATTGCGAAAAAAAGCAATTGTGTCTGGGCCAGCACATGGGACATGTCATACGGGTTGAAATCTGTTTTGAAGGGCAGCAGGTCGTATAGCATTTTTGGATAGATGCCGATTGCCAGACATAAAAAGGCGGCAATGAACATTGCCAACAGCATATTTCTCGGAGGCTCCGTAGTCCTGATCCCGGAATCATGTGCGAAAAAAGCAAAATAGGGAATCTGAATACCGGCATGCTTGAGGACTCCGGCCGATGCCAGCAGCAAAATAAGCCAGATACCGCTGTACCCCTCTTTCAGCGCTGCCGCCATGATCATCGATTTGGCGACGAAACCGCTGAAAAGGGGAAATGCCGAAATCGAGGCGGCCCCGATAATACAGAGCACCGCTGTTTTCGGCATCGTTTTGTACAGCCCACCGATTTCGGTAGCACGTATCTTGCCGGTCATATGCAGGACCGCGCCCATTGCCATGAACAACAGGCTCTTGTAGATGATGTGAACAAAGGCGTGCGAGACGGCACCGTTGACCGCCAGGGCCGTGCCGATGCCGATGCCGCAGACCATAAACCCGAGCTGGTTGATCAAGCTGTAGGACAGTACCCTCCGCAGGTCGTTCTGGATAACCGCATAAAAAATGGGAAAGCAGGCCATGGTGGCACCGACATAGATAAGCATTTCGGTGCCCGGGTAAGCGCGGGCCAGCATATAAATTGCGGTCTTTGTCGTGAAAGCGCTGAGAAAGACGGTACCGGTTGCCGTAGCCTCTGGATAGGCATCGGTCAGCCAGGTGTGGAGCAGCGGGAAAGCAGCCTTTATTCCAAAGGCAATGAGGATCAGCCAACCGTCAAGCGAGTCGGTTCCAATAAAATCAAAAGCAAGAGATCCGGTTCGGGAAACATGCACCAGCACCCCGGCAAGCAGGATCACCCCGGAGAGTACCTGGATGATCAGATAACGCATGCCGGCCCGATACGCCTGTTCCGTGCGTCGTGCCCAGATCAGGAAAACGGAGGTGACGGCAAGCAGCTCCCAGAAGACGAAAATGGTGAGGAGATCCCCGGCAAAAACAGCACCGACGGCACTGCCGGCATAGAGAAGACCTGCAACATGCTGAGTCGTGTCACGGATATGCAGCGCAAAAAGTACCGAGATGAACGCCGCAATATGAAAGACATACCCGAAAACGCGACTGAGATCGTCTACCCGGTAGGGCAGCAGGTCGTAATCGAGAAAATGCAGGTGAAGAACGACCCCGCCCGGCGGCAGCAGCCAGAGATGGACCGCGCTCAAAACAATGATCAGCAGCATCAGGAAAGAGCGAACGTGTCCCCTGGTGAAAAAAGCTGCGACCGCCCCGACAAAAAAGGGCACAAAGGCGGGAAGCTCACTCATCCACATGGCTGCCCCCTTCCTCTGCATCAGGCGTCTCTGGATCATAATAATCTTCATCCCGCTTGACCAGGACTCTCAGCCATTTCGCCCCAAAGACAATTGATACACAGCCGATAAAGCCATAAATTGAATAAAAGCCGAGCAATTGCTCCCAGGGGTGAGAGACATGCCGGTGGACGATAAAATCAAGTAGTATAAGGATTGCACAGCTGATATAGAGCGTGTACAGCAAGAGAGTGACATTTCTCGGTCTATCGAAAAGATAGTGTTTTTTATCCGCCATAAGGTATCCCCGCTGCCTCCAGAAACGCCAGAGCAAGTTCATAAAGCGGCTGTGTATAAAAAAACAGAACAATACAGCCGATTGCGGTTACGGAAAGGGCGAGCAGTACCGGCAACGGCGCCTCCTGCATTACAGCACCGGAGCGGTCATCGCTTTCATGATCAACCCAGAACGCCCTGATCGGAATCGGTAAGAGATAGGCGATGTTCAGCAGCGAACTGAGCATCAGTATCATCATCAGGACCCACTTGTCAGTTTCGATGGCACCGATCATCAGGTACCATTTACTCCATGTCCCTCCCGTCGGAGGCAGGCCGATGATGCTCAGAGAGCCGATAAGAAATGCGGTCATGGTGACCGGCATCCGGTATCCAAGCCCGCGCATTTGACTGACTTCAGTCTTATGCGAGGCGACCATAATTGCTCCGGCGCAGAAAAACAGGGTAATCTTGCCAAATGCGTGCATGGCAATATGCATTGCTCCGCCCAGCGCTCCCGCCCCGGTGGCCAGCAGCGCTCCGATGGTAACATATCCCAGCTGACTCACGGTGGAGTAAGCAAGCCGGGCTTTCAGGTTATCCTGGCGCATGGCAACCAGCGAGGCTAGAACAACGGTTGCACCAGCCAGGTAGAGAAGTATGTCGGTGCTCGGCAGGGTTGTCAGAAGGTCAAGGCCGAAGATGTAGACACAAATCTTCAGGACGGAAAAAACACCTGCCTTGACGACCGCTACAGCATGCAGGAGCGCACTCACCGGAGTTGGTGCAACCATCGCAGATGGAAGCCAGCGGTGAAACGGCATTATCGCCGCTTTGCCGACCCCGAAAACAAACAACGGCAGCAGCACGGCGGCGGCAGCAGCCGTGGATTGATCAAAAATTCCCCCGGGACGAAAGTCGAGCGTTCCGGTGAGATGCCAGGTGCCGATCATGGCCATCAGTAAAAACATGATCGAGGTGGTCAACAGTACCCCAAGGTAGACCCGGCCTCCTTTTTTGGCCTTTATCGTCCCTGCGTGAGTAACGAGCGGGTAAGTGGAAAGGGTAAGAATCTCGTAAAAGATAAACAGGGTAAAGAGATCTGCCGCATAGGCGATACCCATGACCGAGGATATGGCCACCGCAAAACAGACATAAAATCTGGTCTGGTTCTGTTCACCGTGGCCCCGCATATAACCGATGGAATACACGCTGGTGACAAGCCAGAGATAACCGGCAACCAGAGAAAAAAGCATCCCCAGCGGTTCGATTCTGAAGGCGATCATCAGGCCGCCAAAGATCTCAGGCCCCCTCAGCTCGACGCCGGTACCGCCGCTGATTACCGTATAAAGCGAGGAGACAAGATAGATGACTATCAGACTGGCAACAATCGTTACACCCTCTCTGACGTTGGGGTGTCGCCTGGCAGCAATAATTGCAGGGACCGAACCGGCCGGTACCAGCATGGTCAGCAACAACATCAATTCCGGAGACCACTCATTCACGCTATCACCCTACCTATTGTCCAAACAGGCTCTGCGCCGCCAGGTTGCTTACCCCGAGAGTAAGTTCGGTGTCAATGCCGAAATAGATATTTGCCAGGACAAGAATCCAGATCGGTATTAACTGGGTCAGTGGAGCCTCCTGGACGTCATCCATGATAATCCGGGCAGGGGTGAAATAGATCCACTCGACAATACGCCAGACGTAGATCACCGCCAGCAGAGAACTGATCAGGACCAGGATGGCCACCGGCCACCAGCCTCTCTCGAGCAGGGCTACGACCAGATACCATTTACTGACGAAGCCGACCGTCAGTGGAACGCCGACCAGGCTCAGCCCACCGACAACGATCGCCGCCATGGTGAGCGGCATTTTACGTCCCAGACCGGCAAAATGATAGAGCTGGGAGCTGCCGATCCGGTAAACCACGGCACCGATCGCCAGGAAAATTGCGGCCTTCATCAGGGCGTGGTTGAACAGGTGGAGCAGTGTTGCGGTAAGTCCAAGCTTTGTTCCCATTGCCAGTCCCAGGATCATATAACCAATCTGGGCTACACTCGAGTAGGCGAACAGCCGCTTAATATTGAGCTGATAGATAGCGGCAACGGACGCCGCGAAAATACCGGCAAGGCCGAGGACCAGGAAGATATGGCCAAGCGGAAGAGACACACCGACAAAGCTCACCCCGAAAACGGTGAACACATAGCGGATCAGTACATACACCGCGACCTTCGTTGAAGTCGCCGCCAGAAATGCCGTGGCCACCGACGGGGCCCAGGCATAGGCATTGGGCAGCCAGAGATGAAGCGGAAACAGGGCAAGTTTCAGACAAACGCCGACGATAAAAAAACCGAACGCGCAGAGTATCGTTCTTGAATTACTGACAGCGGGCAGCCGTTCGGCAAGATCAAACATATTGAGGGTACCGGTCATCATATACATCAGACCCACCCCGATGATAATGAAGGTTGCACCGATCGTTCCCATGACCAGGTATTGATAGGCGGCAGTCAGAGCCCTGCGGTCCGTTCCCAGCCCGATCAACGTATAAGAAGAGAGCGCGGAAATTTCGAGGAACACAAAAAGATTGAAGGTATCGGCCGTTGCCAGGATACCCAGGAGACCGGTAAGGCACAGCAGGTAAGCAACATAGAAAAAAGCGTGGCGGTTTTCCGGCAGCTCCTTCTCGATGCTGGTCTGGGCGGCAATCAAGACGATCGTGCTCATCAGCGTAACGAGCAGGAGAAGATAGCCGTTGAGCAGGTCAATCCGGTACTCAATCCCCCAGGGAGGCTCCCAGCCGCCAAGCCAGTATTCGATTGTACCGGTTTCTATCACCTGGTTAAGGAGCGCAAAGCTGATCAGAAATGCGGTTAAACTTGCCAGGATTGCAAACAGTCCAACCAGTCTCGGGATTCTTAGAAAAAGACAGAGCGGTGCGGCCAGCAGGGGTATGATTACCTGCAGTATCGGAAAATGAGAAATCACTCGTTCAGGTCCTGGTCGTTTAGACTCTGTGCGTAACGGATACCGTACGCCTCAAGTGAACACTCAAGCTGATCAAGTGCATCCTGGGCCTGGATATCACTCTCTTCTATCGAGCCATAGGCCTCCTGAATCCTCACCACAAGCGACAGCCCCATCGCGGTCGTGGCAATGCCGACCACAATAGCGGTCAAAATCAGGACATGAGGCAGCGGGTTCGAATAGAGCTGCCACTTCTCATCAAGAATCGGTGCCGTGCCACCGGTGATCTTTCCCATACTGATGTAAAAGAAAAACACGGAAGTCTGAAAGATACCGAGACCTATCAGTTTTTTAATCAGGTTCTCATGAGCGATAACGATATAGAATCCGATCATCATCAGCAGGACAACAATCCAGTAGTTGTAGAGTCCGATAATATTCATTATTTATATCTATGTTTTACGGTACGCCAGGTGAATTTGAAAAAGATCACGATCATTACGGCAGCGACGGTGATGCCGACACCGAGTTCAACCAGCAGTATGCCGAGGTGCTGACCATGCACCGGATCATGCCGCAGGACGCTGTAATCAAGGAAGTTACCGCCCATGAACATGCAGGCGACACCGACTCCTGCATAGATCAGAACACCCGTGGCAGTAAGCAGTTCCATCGTCCGGCGTTTGAACAGCCTCTGCGAATTGCCGAGGCCGAAAAGCATCGTGTACAAGATGATTCCCGCGGCAAAAATGACGCCAGCCTGAAACCCTCCCCCGGGTCCATAATCGCCATGAAACTGCACATAAAGGGCAAAGAGTAAAATGAGCGGCAGCAGTATCTTGACGACAACGCGAAGGATGATCTGCTGCTGCATGTCTGCCGGGACTTTCTTGTAATACTCTTCTTTTGTCTGTCTTGACACCAGCAACAGGGACATGACACCAATCCCTGCGGTAAAGATGACCAGCGTCTCTCCCAGCGTGTCGTAGCCACGGTAGCTGGCCAGAATTGAGGTGACGATATTGGGGACGCCGATCTCTGCCATCGAGTCGTTGATATACCGGGGGGCAACATGCAGATGCACCGGCGCCTCTGCCAGCCCGAAGTGCGGCATATCGAGGGTGCCGTAAACCAAGAGGGCCCCGGTTACCAGGACGATCCCCAGAGCCAGGCCCGGCCGGTATCGGGATTTGTTCTCGAACCTGCCGACAAGTTTCAAGGAGGCCAGCATCAGCAGCGTCGATATACCCGCACCAACCGCTGCCTCGGTAAAGGCGACGTCAACCGCATCGAGGTCAAGAAACAGGCTGGCAGAAAGCAGGCTGTAGATACCGGACAGCATGACCACGGCAAAAAGATCCCGCATCCTCAACACGGCAATGGCCGTCATGGCGAGAAAACCGAGGAGAACTATGTCAATGAGGGTTTCGATGCCGGCCCTCCTGAAGATTCTTCTTTCTTATCATTTTTATGCGGTTCAAGCCCACTCTTCAGGGCAGCCTTGGCCATTGCATGACTGGCCGTGGTTCCTGCAAGAAGTGAAAAGATCAGGATCAGGACCAGCTTGGCCGAGACAATCCCCCACCCGGCCTGGAGCACCAGCCCGATCAGGATCAGGCTCGCTCCAAGGGTGTCGGTCAGGCTCGCCGAATGAATCCGGGTAAAAAAGTCTGGAAAACGAAGCAGGCCAACGCCTCCGGTGAGGCAGAAAAAGCTGCCCATTACCAGACAAAACCAGCTGAGGATATCCAGCGCCAATTCCATCAGTTCTCTTCTCCCGCAGCACTGTTTCCGGCATACTCAAAAAACCTCAAGACACCGATAATACTGATAAAGTTTATCAGCGCATAGACAATGGCAATATCGAGAAAATCGGGTCGGCCGGCCATAAAATCGATGATGGCAAGCAACAGCACCGTCTTGGTCCCAAAATTGTTTACCGCCAGAATCCTGTCATACAAGGTTGGTCCCATGAACGCCCTGGTAAGCGCCAAAGACATGACCATCAGGAGCGTGACTGCCGTCAGCGCGTACATCAGCCTTCCACCCTGCAGACCCGACGGTTCATCTCTCCCTTCATGAGATCCGCTGCCGATTCAGCGGTCAGGGCATGCACCGTAATCTCGCTGCCGACAAGATCAATGCTGACTGTTCCCGGTGTAAGCGTAATTGAATTGGCATAGATGACCTTGCCAAGATCTGTTTTCTGCCCGGCCGTAACTGTTATCACCTGCGGATCTATCGATCGGCTGCCTTTCCAGACGCAGGCGGCCACAGCGATATTGGCAACGATAACCTCCCTGGCAAGCCACACCAGATAGATCGGGAACCTGAAGGTGAGCCCCAGTGGCTGAGATTCGCCATCGATAAGATCCATGCGCTGGCAGAGTATGGAAACAAAAAGGACCGACACCAGCATGAAGCAAAGCAGCAGCGGAGTGTAGTGGCCGGAATTTATCAGCCAGAAAACAGAAAGCAGTGTCGATAGTGCAAGAACGTGCAGCATCCTGGTCCCGTATGTAAAAAACAGTATAGTTTCAGGCAGTTATCAGTCAGAAACACGCGTCTGAATTTTTCTGCCTCGCACAAGTGATACTCTCTACCATCCCGGATATTGTGATGTCAAGAATAACTGAAATTGATAAGCGAGTTTTGCCAACGCCTCAGCTTTGTCGGGCCGGTCTCTCTGCTTTCGTTTTCAGGCGATGCCCGGGATTGATCCTTTCTATCCGTGAGAGATTGCGTGGCGGTGATGATAGGCCACCGCCTCCCTGTAGGTGATTTGTGTGCCACCGAAAATGTCGAGGGCGCTGCCGATGGTCACATCCAGCCGCCCCTTCCCTGCCGTTCTGATACAGTCAAGATCTCCGACATTCCTGACCCCGCCGGCATACGTTGTCGGTATGGTCGCCCATCTGCCCAGCATTTCGACAAGTGGTGTTTCGACGCCTGCACACCTGCCTTCAACATCGGCACCGTGGACAAGAAACTCGTCACAATAGCCAGCCAGCCAGGTGAGGGTCGCTTCACAGATTTTTTCTTCTGTAAATTTCTGCCAGCGGTCGGTGACGATATAGTAGTCATTTCCCCGGCGCCTGCAGCTGAGATCCAGCACCAGTCGTTTTTTGCCCGTTTCTGCGTTTAATTTCGCCAGACGCTGTTCATCTATTCTGCCGTCCCGGAAGACCCAGGAAGTGACGATGACATGAGATGCCCCACGCTCGAGCCAGAAAACAGCGTTTTCCGAGGTGATTCCTCCACCGACCTGCATGCCTTTTGGCCAGGCTCCAAGGGCAGCCAGGGCAGCTTCCTCGTTGCCCGGGCCCAGCATGATAATATGTCCCCCAGCCAGGTTGTCCTGACGGTATAACTCGGCAAACCAGGCAGGAGATCGGCTGGCGGTGAAATTGGTTTTCAGACGCTTGGGCTGTCCGTCGATCAGGGTCGAGCCGACTATCTGTTTCACCTTACCGTCATGAAGATCAATGCAGGGACGAAATTTCATCGGAACTCCCTATAAAAAAAGCGGGCACCCATTTTCTGGGTCAGCCCGCTCCATATTCGTGCTCCTCGCTCGCAGCGGATCGACGAGAACCGTACCCTCAGGACTTTTTGATCAACCTCGAAGAAGGATCGAGCATCAGGGTCGTTCCCGGCTCGACCTCACAGTAGGCACACTTGAGGATATCCAGTTTCATCAGCTCATCTTCCGGCTTAATCAGCAGAACGACATCAAACAGATCGTCAATGGCATGACAGGGGGCCGGCACGCCATCGGGACTTATCCTGTCATCGTCACGATGTCTAACGGCTGTGAACCAGATCACGGAAATACCCAGATCGGCCATCAGCTGTTTAAGCTCTTCCATTGCCTGGCGGCCATTTCCATCAAAATCATAGCCATCAATCACGAGACAATTCGGCTTGAAAATATCCTGGTGGATCAGATCCTTCAAGCGCTCTTCAAGCACACCGCGGCTGAACACGTTCTCCTTGAAGGTCATTATCATTCGGTTTTTGCCTACCCCGGCCAGGTCTTCGTCCGAGAGATCCTCTACGATAAGCGCCAGTATATCATCGTAGCGATCACGGGTTTTCTCTATGGTTTCACCGATTGCGACATGGAGGACCTTGTTGCCGCGCATCATTGAATCAAGTGCAATCTGCACGAGAATCGCTGTCTTGCCAAGTCCTGCTCTGGCCATTACCAGCCCCAGGCTCTGTTTTCCTTCCTCTGCCTTTCTATCAAGCCCCAGCACACGCAGGGGGTTACGTGCTATCAGTTCATCTTTTTCCATGGCAGTTAACCTCTTTTTCTCACATTGTTGCGCTGTCTTTGCAGCTGGAAATAATCTTTGTGAAACGATTATCTCCTCTCTGTATTGTCGCCTGAGCTGACATCAGTCGTTTTTCCTTTCATCCTGATATTTCTTGATGAGGTCCTCACTGACACTCTTCGGTACCTGCCTGAACGTAGCGAATTCCATGGTAAATTCAGCTTTCCCCTGAGTCAGTGAGCGCAGCGTGGTGGAGTAACCGAACATTTCAGAGAGCGGGACCTCTGCTTCGACAACGGTATAGTTGCCTTCTTCCACGGTACCGATAATCATGCCGCGTCTCTGGTTCAAACTGCCCATGACCGCTCCCTGGAATTCAGAAGGGCCCTCAACCGCCACCTTCATGATCGGCTCCATGATTACCGGTTTCGCCTTCATGTATCCTTCCCTGAAGGCCCCGATTGCGGCAAGCTGGAAAGCGACATCCGATGAATCCACCGAGTGAGCCGCACCGTCATTGATGACGCAGCGGATGCCGGTGATCGCCGCCCCACAGAGAGACCCCTTGGTAAGACTTTTCTGAAAACCTTTGTCACAGGAAGTAATGAATTCGCGCGGGATGACTCCGCCGACAATACTGTCGACAAATTCGTACTCTCCCTCTTCAAGCGGTTCAAGATATCCCGCGACCCGGCCAAACTGGCCAGATCCACCGGTCTGCTTTTTATGGGTATAGTTGAAATCAGCTCGATTGGTGATCGTTTCACGATAGGCCACCTGCGGAGCACCAACCTCGACAGTAGCGCCATATTCACGCTTCATGCGTTCAATATAGACATCCAGGTGAAGCTCGCCCATACCGGAAATAATTGTTTCACCGGTCTCGTGATCCACATATGTCCTGAACGTCGGATCCTCCTTGGTAAAGCGATTCAGCGCCTTGGACATGTTGTTCTGCGCCTTGTTGTCAACCGGCAGTATGGCAAGCGATATTACCGGCTCGGGGATGTGCATGGAACTCATCGACACGGACATGTTGCCCGCCGTAAAGGTATCCCCGGAGGCACAGTCAACACCAAACAGGGCGACGATATCGCCAGGACCGCATGACTCGATTTCCTCCATCTCGTCAGAGTGCATGCGCACCAGCCGGCCGATTTTGACCTTCTTGCCGGTTCGACTGTTGAAAACGGTATCTCCCTTCTTCAGGAGCCCTTGGTAGGTCCGCACATAGGTCAGCTGCCCGTAGCGCCCGTCCTCCAGTTTAAAGGCGAGCATGATGAGCGGGTCGTCAGGGCTGTTTGACACGGGAAACTCTGCTTCGTTTTTTTCCAGATCGAGCGCCTTGTTGATGACATCGGTCGGGCAGGGAAGGTACGCCGATACGGCGTCCAGCAGCGTCTGTATTCCCTTGTTCTTGTAGGCTGAGCCGATAAATACCGGGGTGAACTCCAACGCCAGGGTTCCCTTGCGAACCGCCTTATAGACCAGATCATTGTCGATGTCACTGCCTTCCAGCACTGCTTCCATCAGCTCTTCTGAGAACATGGAGACCTCTTCCAGCAGCTGATCTCGGTGCTTCTCGGCATCTGCGCGCAGCGGTTCCGGAATTTCCTCGTGACGGATAATCTCTCCGTTGTCACCGTCAAAATAAATGGCTTTCATGGTCACCAGGTCGATGATACCCTTGAGATCACTTTCCAGACCGATAGGCAGCTGCATCAGGTGAGCATTCAGCTCCAGCTTGTCGCGCAACTGCGCAGTCACCCTGGCGGGATTTGCACCGGTTCGGTCGCACTTGTTGATAAAGGCAATACGCGGGACACGATAGCGGGTCATCTGCCGATTAACGGTAATCGACTGCGACTGCACACCACCGACTGAGCAGAGGATAAGCACCGCCCCATCAAGCACCCGCAACGCACGCTCGACCTCAATGGTGAAATCCACGTGACCGGGGGTGTCGATGATGTTGATGTTCATGTCCTTCCACGAGCAGTAGGTCGCTGCCGACTGGATGGTGATACCGCGTTCTTTCTCCAGTTCCATCGAGTCCATTTTCGCCCCGACACCATCCTTGCCGCGCACTTCATGAATCGCATGAATTCTGTTGGTGTAAAACAGAATACGCTCTGTCAGGGTCGTTTTTCCGGAATCAATATGGGCACTGATACCGATGTTACGTACTTTTTTCAAATCTTTATTCATGGCTTCTATCCTCTACCATTAGCTGCAAACCGGGTCTGAACCGGTTCCCGATTACGTAGATGCATCAGGGGAAAATAAAAAAAGTAAGGAGCTGCAGAGTCCTGCAGCTCCTCTCTTTACTGCTATAGATGACGCCTGCCTGTTCTCCCATCGAGACCAGAACGTGACAGGTAACAACTAGAAATTACAGTATTTAATCAACCGTACATCACATCACGACAAGCAAATCAGAAAAACAGACAGATTCTAACAATTATTTTCCGTCTTGTAAATAATTTTCTGAAATTATTCCGAGACACGCTCCCTGGCGGCAACCTGAACACCGCAACCAGAGTCGCCCGCCTTCCCCCTCAGCTGCCCCGGGAGTCAGCGTCTGCTCCCGTCGCTGAAGAAAATGACGGGAGCAGTTTGGAAAGAGCGGCTGTTTAGGCCTGGACCGGATCAATTGGCAGGTACTCGGTAAGCGGGCAGTTCCCGCACCCCCCTTCCGGCAGATCCGAGTTGTTGTGAATATAGTCGATGATTGCCGCTGTTGCAGCACGACTGTCTGCAAAAATATGCTCGGAGCCAATCTCGTCCCAGAGTCCGGTTCGCTCCATGACACTGATTACCTGCCCCTTCACCCCGCACATGGCAAATCCCAGCCCAGCACTTCGAACCCGTTTGACGAGCATGGCAAGGGCTTCCTCTCCGGAAGCATCCATATCATTAATCCCTCTTGCATCAAGGATGATATAGCGTAAGTCGGGCCTGTCAGTGCGAAATTTAAGGACCTGCTCATCAAGATAACTGGCGTTGGCGAAGAACAAAGCGCCGTCAAACCGCACAATCGAGATGTGCCGACACCCCTTCAAACGATAATATTCGGAACTTTTAAGAACTTTTTCTTCATTCATCGACAGGCTGGCAACGACTGGTCTCATTGACTTGTAGAGAAAAATGGTCATAGAAAGAGCCACGCCGACCATGATTCCCTTGTCGAGGTGGGGAGCAAAATAGAGCGTTACCATAAAACTCAATATCGATATGGCGCCATCATACCACTGCGCCTTCCAAGCATGAACGAAGCCATGGATATTTACCAGTCCAATGACAGCCATCATGATAACGGCAGCCAGAACCGCCTGGGGCAGATGATAAAGCAGCGGGGTAAAAAAGAGCAGCGTTATGACGACCATTAACGATGTGACAACGGATGAGACCCCGGAGACTGCCCCGGCCTGCAGGTTGACTGCTGAACGGGAAAAAGAACCGGAAACTGCGTAACTGGAACCTATTGACCCAAAGATATTCGCCAGTCCCTGGCCAATCAGTTCCTGGTTCGGATCGAGCTTCTGTCCGGTCTTGGCCGCCATCGCCTTGGCGATGGCGATCGCTTCCATAAAGCCAAGCAGCGAGATAATGATTGCGGTCGGCAGCAGCTTCAAAAAGGTCTTCAGGGTCAAATCCGGAAGCTGCAGCGTCGGAAGCCCTTCCGGGATTTTGCCGACGATCGCCCCGCCGCCGGTAATTTTCAGCCTTGTTTTGTCAAGAGGGTTATTTCCTATCGACAGCCGCCAGGTTCCTCCCTCGATATCCGCTCCTGCAGGGGCCCCACCTTTTTCATAGAAGACGAGCGTTTCCGCATCCTTGACCGCATCAAATTTCATGCTGCGAAAGGCTGCCCTGATATCGCTTGAGTGCTGCTTTGCCTCTTCAAGCTGAATCGTCAGCATGTCTACCTGGCTCTGCAGTTTTACCAGTTCGATTGACCCACCGCCATGGCCCTGCTTCTGGCGAGCCTTTTCTTCATCGATCAGCGGCCCAAGATCTGCACGCTCGGTGCCGATCTTCTCTATTTCTTCTACTGAATGATTGAATGCGGCTATCTTTTCTTCAAAACCGGGAATCTTCACGGCTGACGCATCGACATATGCGTCATTATTGAATCCGGAAACATAGGAAATGATTGTGGTAATGGCAACAGCGATCAGTACATTGGGAATGCGTGGATTAATTTTTCTCAAGACGACCATAACTGCCACCGCCCCTGCTCCATAGAGGAGGGTGGGGAAATGGGTATAGTCAAAAGCAGCCTGCGCCACCCTGATCAAGGTTTCGTAGTGATGTCCGGCCTGGTCGACATAGACACCAAAAAACTTTGAGAACTGTGAGGAGGCGATGATAATGGCAGCTGCATTGGTAAATCCATTGACAACGGGATGAGAGAGAAAATTCACCACCAGCCCGAGCCGCAAAACACCAAGGGAAAACTGAAAGATACCGACGACCAGGGCGAGCACAATAGAATAGGCAATGAACTCAGGCGATCCAGCCGTTGCCAGCGGCTGCAAAGAGGCCGCGGACATCAGGGAGACAACGGCTACCGGCCCTGTTGCCAGCTGACGGCTGGAACCAAAAAGTGCCGCTACCATGGGGGGCAGGAAGGCCGCGTAAAGCCCATAATAGGCCGGGAGTCCGGCAAGTTGGGCGTAGGCCATCGACTGGGGAATCAAGACGAGCGCAACGGTAATTCCAGCCAGCAGGTCGATTCTGAACTTTCCTAAACCGTAATCCTTAAACCACTCGAGAAATGGTAGTACCTTGTAAATCATTGCCAATACCTTTTTTAGATCTGTTTATCTGTTGCCCACGGCAGGAGTTCTACTTCACCAGTGTGCAGATCGTAATAAGCCGCCACAACCATGGTTCGGCCGCTCTGGACAAAGTCAGCAATTATCGGCTCCGAGTCCGCTATCTTGCCGGCAATTTGCCTGGCGAGTTCCTTGGCGGTATTATTCACCAGGTCGCCCTCGTCTTCTTTGACAATCTTTATGGCTGCCTGGATCGGGGGCACAAATGTTGACATGTGACCATCCAGTTTCACATTACTGGCAACCGCTCCAACAGCCCCGCAGGACGAGTGACCGAGGACAACAACAAGTGGCGTTTGAAGATACGAAACGGCATACTCGATACTCCCGAGGGTATGGTCTCCGATTATGTTTCCCGCCACCCTGACAACAAAAATATCGCCGATTCCCTGATCAAAAATATCGACTGGCGGTACGCGGGAATCGGCGCAGGTCAGGACTACGGCGATAGGGTCCTGTCCCCCGGCAACCCCCTGCCGGCTTTCCTGGCAATGGTTGGGATGCAGCAGGCTCCCCGAGACAAATCTCCTGTTACCCTCAAGAAGGATTTGCAACGCTTCATCGGCCGAGGGGCGCTGCTTGATCGTTTCTTCCATACTTCAGTCTCCTCTGATAACAAAACAGTGGGTTTTCCAGGGGCTCCAGGGTACTCAGCATGATCCCCTCACAACGTAAAAGTGAATACTCATTCATTTGTAGAAATGCAATAATCAACGATTTTTCAGGCATAAAGTCAAGATTAAAGTGACATTGGACAAACATCTGCAGGCAACTGCAGGCAGGGCTGCCAGGATTGCCCTCGACAAATGCGAGCAATGAGCTTAATACTAGTGCTAAACGTCTTTGGTCATTAAAGGTGGAGGCATGAGAAATTTTTTTTACTCCAGATCAATGCTGGTCATTCTCGCAATTCTGTTAATGACCGTCTTTTTCCTTCCTGATTTTATCGGCCCGGTACCATCGCTGCTCATTGGTGCAGCCGTGATCGGTGTGTCTTTTTTTGTCTACAACAAATGGTGCGGGCCTGCAGGTGAAGATAAAGACCAAGATGAGTGAGCAGGCGTTACGCGTCGGACACCTCGGGCATGGTAACGAGTTCGCTGCTCCTGCTGTTTCCGGATCCTCTTTCAAGGAGTTTTGCAGATGATAGATCTATTACGCCGCCGAAGGTCAATTCGCAGATTCAAACAAAAGCCGGTGGAAAAGGCAGAGATTGACACCCTGGTCGAGGCGATGCTTCGCTCACCGTCCTCAAGAGGATTGAACCCGTGGCATTTCGTCGTCGTGGACGACCGGGAGACGATCGCAAAGCTATCCCAGGCAAAAGCCCATGGTTCCGGGTTTATGAAAAATGCACCGCTTGCCATCGTCGTCTGTGCCGACCCTGGAGTCTCTGATGTCTGGGTGGAAGATACCTCGATCGCCGCTTTGATCCTGCACCTGACCGCCACCGACCTCAATCTCGGCAGCTGCTGGATACAGATACGCCTCAGGGATCATGCTGCAGGCGAGACAGCAGAAGAATTTATCAAGCAGGTGCTTGACATTGAAGAGACGATGGTCGTAGAAGCCGTAATCGCGATCGGCCACCCGGAGGAGGAGAAACAGGGACACGAGCGGTCAACACTCTTGTTCGACCGGGTATCCTACAACCGCTATGGCCGGCAGGTCTGACAACAGGAAGCAGACCAGGAAACTCAGTCCTTGCGCTGCATTTCAGAAATGATTTCGGAGATGTCTTTTCTCTTTCGCTGAAAAATACGGGCGAGCTCATCGGCAACCGGCGGCAACTCACCGCTATTGTGGTAAATTTCCAAAAGCTCATTGAAATATTTATAAAAAAAGAGAAAAAGATCCTGGCTGCATTCCTCGGAGAACTGATTCGTAACCATTTTTTTCAGCTTGCCGTCCTTGTCCATGATCATCTTGGTAATCTGGTAAGGCTCGATGGCTCTCTGGTAGAGTTTGGTAACGTGCTCGACATCATGGGTGCCCTGCAGATCAAAAAATTCCTCCTGGAATATGGCGATCGTTGAGTAAGCAAAGCGGGTAATCTTGTTCTGGTCAAAGACTTTCTCCGCTTTGCTCACGGCACTCTCAAAAAAGCCCCTGGCGGTGGTGCTGTCTCTTGTTATCTGTTCTCTGAGCTCCGATATGCGTTTGTTGACAATTTTCTCAATACCCTGCTCACGCAACCTCAGTTCAGCCTCTTTCTTTTCCAATTCCCGCTGCTGCTTGAACAGGGAAACGTTGAAATTCCTGAAGGCCAGTTTCATGATGGCATTGTTGAAATAGTACTCAAGCTCGCTGTTGATTTTGGCAATCTCCTCAATCTCTGCCACCTGCTCCATTTCGAGCTCACGAATAAACTCTCCATCCAGATGGTCTGCGACATCAGAAACCCGCTCCCGGTCCCGAATCAGCGCCTGAGCCGCCTGCTTTGCCGCTGCCGTGACGTTATAGGCGACCATGCCGATAATTTTCTTCAACCTGTCATTGTCGGAGCCAAGATATTTACTGACGGTCTGTGCGCCCGGTATCGTCGTAAGAGAATCCATAATGTTTTATTATTCCTATAAACCGCCTTCGTTTCGCCTGCTTGCCCTGAGCGGGCGAAAACGCTGCCCCTTTGCACCGCTCAGAACAAACTCACCCCTCAACTATTGATTATACACTATCGATAATTGCTCTGTAAAAGAAATCCTTAAAAACAATGCGTCTCAACGACTCAGCGCTGCGGCAATGCATATCCTCCGTCCGCTCCCCGATATCCCCCGGCGACTCCACCGTCGGTGATGACAAAGAGCAATGGTCAGACACGAGCATTCGAGCGTTTGATATGTTATTATGTCAGGAAATGAGCTCTGAAAGGTCCGGGTTGACCGCTGAATCTTTCGGGGCCGAACTCGTCAGACACGGCTGTAAGGCGTCATGGACACATTCTTTCCAGAGGGGCTTCGACGACAGACATGGACGTGAAAAACAGAGAGGTAACCCGCCTCAGGAGGCGAGACCCTTATCTTGACCGCCGCGAAGGCGAGGACAGGAGACAGCGCTACTCACTCTATTATTTTGACAGTGGCGGCAGTGAGAGACGTGTCGGCAAGGAGCGCCGCCTAAATTTTGAGCGAAGAAAAGGATACGCCCGCGTCAGCACCTGGGCGTCCGCCTGTCTCGTTCCCCCTGCTCACAGCGGAGAATGAGGGGGCCTGCGCCAGGCTAATTTACCGTGTTTTCTACTCCATTGTTGACAGATGAACGATGTTGTGAGAATAACAAGGGGAATGCGACAGCTGCTTGCGTCGAGATTAATCCAGCACGGCATCTCCGCACGGACGGTGCCGGGACATAAGCGCAAAATTCACTATTGAAGGAGGGAGTGTTACATGACTGCAGAACTTATCAGTGGAACCGAAATCAGCAGGACAATCCTGGAAGAAATTGCTCAAGAAGTCGCTGAGATGAAAGAAAAGAAAGGGAAAGTGCCAGGCCTGGTAACTATTCTGGTCGGTGAAAGCCCGGCCTCCATCAGCTATGTCACCCTGAAAGTAAAGACAGCCCTGAAGCTGGGCTTCAAGGAAGTTCAGGACAACCAGCCCGCTGATATTTCTGAAGAAGCTCTGCTCGCCCTGATCGAAAAATACAACAAGGATCCGGAAATTCACGGTATTCTTGTTCAGTTGCCGTTACCAAAGCATATCGATGACAAAAAGGTTCTCAATGCAATCGATCCTGACAAGGATGTCGATGCCTTTCATCCGGTGAATGTAGGCCGGCTCATGATCGGCGGCGAAGCCGTACGCTTCCTGCCCTGCACCCCAGCCGGCATCCAGGAGCTGATCGTTCGCTCCGGTACTGAAACGTCAGGAGCCGAGGTTGTTGTCGTGGGAAGGTCAAATATTGTCGGCAAGCCGATAGCAATGATGATGGCCCAGAAAGGAGTCGGCGCCAACAGTACCGTGACGATTGTTCACACACGCACGAAAGATCTGGCCGCTCACTGCAAACGCGCCGACATACTGATCGTTGCGGCAGGGGTGCCGGATCTGGTAAAACCGGAGTGGATCAAGCCCGGCTCAACGGTCATCGACGTCGGTGTCAACCGTGTCGGTAAAAACGAAAAAACAGGGAAGGCTATCCTTAAAGGTGACGTCGATTTTGAAAAAGCAAAAGAAATCGCCGGCAAAATCACCCCGGTGCCAGGGGGCGTTGGGCCGATGACGATCTGCATGCTGATGAAAAACACGCTGCGCTCAGCACAGCAGAGCATATAAACCGGACAGACCGAAGCTGGCCATGCCAACCGCCCCTTTTTCCTCTCCTGGATGAAGGGGCGGCTTGTGCGCCTCTAGAAATAGGGATCCACCCTGATTTCCAGCTCCAGCAGTGCTTCAATATCTTTTACTGCCGCTTCTATTCGAGTGGCAATAGCCGCTGCCTGCTCCTCCGGCGCTTTAACACTGACGAGTGCTTTACCGTCGCTGGTGCTGACACCTGCCGTTGGAAAATCAAAAAGGGCCGACCTGATCTCTGCAGCCAGCGACAGGTTCTCGATTTTCTTCTGTGTCTCAGCCGTCGGGCGGAAACACTCCTCACCGGATGCCTGAACGATCAGGTGCGCCGCCTCTTCCACCCCCATTGAACTGAGGTTTATGACCATGTCGTAAAGAGACGGGTCGACAATATCGATCCCATACAAGACCATTGCCCATTTCTGCCGTTCCGCATCATCGTGCTTCAGCTGCGCCCGTGCCTGGTCCTCAGAAATATTTTCGCGTTGCGCTTCGGCACGCACACGTTCATCAAAATCAGCGACAATTCTGACCTTAAGCAGATGTTTTATGTCATAAAAGAAAAACTGACCGGCGATGCCGTGGTAGACATAATTGTCCTTCTTCAGGTGGCGCAGGATAGATGCCGAGATAAAGTTGATGTATCGCTGTCTGCCAAACGAGTAACGCTCAAGTATCTGGGTGGCGTGCTGAATATTTCTCATCAACTTCAATTCCGGAATATCAAACTCATCACTTGCAGCAAGCAGCGAATCTCTTGAGATACAGGTATAGCCAAGATTTGCCGCAACCTGTTCAGCAACCTCCCGGCCCCTGAAATAGCTGCCCCGTGAAATACAAATGATTGACATTTTGACCACTCCTTTTTGCCGCGGAACAGAAAAACCATGCGGCCATGATTGCATTTTCCAGTAGTGTTAGCGTTTAATCCCGTTGACTCTTTTTTCGTCCACCCTGCCGGAGCCTGATACTGTGCCTGCGGCCCGGATCTGACAAAAAATACGGCTGCGAACCGAAGAGAATTCGCAGCGCATTTTTTTCTGTCAATTCTCAGGATGATGCCTATAATTATAAGAACTTATCCTGATTCAGCAATGATTTAACACCATCTGGAAGATAATGGGAACCTGCAAAAACCATCCGAACAAAGAAACGAGCTATATGTGCCTGAAACACAATTATTATCTGTGCAGCGACTGTTTGCAATGCAGGGACCCGTACATCTACTGCAAGTTCCGATCATCATGTGTTATTTTTTTTCTTACCGCAAAAGGTGGGGGTGCAATTGATCGCAAGGGCGCCTCCCAGACTCAACAATCGTTAACAGGAGAAAAATGATGAGCGACCAACACTGTCCCGGATTTGAGAGCAACAAGTCTTTGGCCGAATTACGAATCAAATGCCCGGAATGTGGAAAAGAGTTTGAAATTTTTTCAGACGAAACACACAAGAAGCTCAAGTGCCCCGACTGCGGTGCGATGCTTGATCCCCAAAAATGCGGCGTTGATTGAAACAGCAGAGCAGGCGAGAATGAGCGGAGAGAACAGCGTTCATTCTCGCCCGCCGATATCAGTCGATTGTCTCCATTTCCCGGGCACAGCAGAAAGGCACGGGGTCACCGGTTTTAACATTCATATACTTGTTACAGATACCACAGAAATAGGTACAGTCGCTGGCGGCTTTTTTCTCGGCCGAGTAAGTCGTCACCCCACCCTCGACGCCTTCTATGTGGAAGCGAGCCAGACTGTCGTGACCAGGAACGAACTGCCCCATCGGCACTATCTTCTTGTTATTGCCGTGACAATCGATAACGACTTTCCACAACAGATCAAGAGAAGCGGTTTCCTGTTCGTTTTCAGGCGTTACTTCCAGCACGTTCCTGTCTACTGAGATTTTCATCTGGTTACTCCTTTTCTTGTTGGAAGAAGAATACATCGAGCCACACCGGATCAACGGCCAGTGTTCTCTACCAAAAAAGAGGCTGTCAACCCCTTCTAATCATGGTGATGATGATGATGGTGGTGGTCATGCTTCCCGCCTGATTCGGGGGGACCACCACAGTCTTTCAATGCCTCGGCAAGCACTTTGCTGACCGTGTCCATCTGCCTGATGGCCTCGCCCATGCAGGCGGCAATCTTGTCCTGTCCTTCCGAACTCATGATGTTCTGCCATTTGGTAAATTCGTCGACATGACCGCCATTGTGATCTATCCAGTGCTGGAGCAGAATTCGCAGTTTTTCAAGATTATCCATTGCCGTTCCTTTTACAGAGTGAATTCAGAGCCGCCCGTTTCCCAGCAACTGTAATCATGTATTTTTTTTCTGCAGAAATACTTTCCCGGCCATGAAATCAATTGACCGGATGGCCACGTCCTGAAGCTTTCTTGAACCCTCAAACAGTGTAGAAACGCTCACCGTTCCGTTATCAACCTGAAGGTTTGTCACATCCTCCAGAAGCGTCTCTTCAACCCCGTCTTTTTCTACGACGACACTCATCTGACACATGATAAAACCTCTTGCCTCCATGGTTTTTCCAGAATCTGCCCGCCCACCGCTGCTGAGAATCCACGGTTTGCGGAGCACGCACAGTCATGAACACGCTGCTCACACGTTACGCTCACCTCACTGTAAATCTAATTCATGAGCGTATTCCAGACAACAGTTTTCTCTTTCAAAAGCCTGGCCTGGACATTTCTGCCACCTCGTCCGCTCACCGCCTGGATCAATCAGGGCGGCTGAGGCAACTGCCTTGCCGGCGCCGAACATCGAGCCTCTTCCCGTATATCCGCGATGGAGCAACGGCGAACCGGGACGAGCAATTTTTCGTGGATTCAAACCTGAAAATAAGCTAGATTGACGGAGCCGTCTGAAAAAGACAGCCTGAACCGGGAAAAGTACATTTCCGCTTCGCAACATGGCTGTTTCGCGAGTTCAAGATCGAAGGCAACAGGAGATAAGGCATGAACGAGCATAAAATTTTTGAATATGCCCTGCAGAGGGAGAAAGAAGGCTATACATTTTTCAAGAGCAATGCGGACAAGGCCTCCCATGCTGCAGCTTCCGAAGTATTTCAGAAACTGGCCGATGAAGAGCTCAAACACATTCAATTCATCAAAAAGCTGATGGAACATCCTGATGAGGAAGCACCAGAAAGTGCTGCTGCTCTTGAAGAAGATGACTGGTTTGAACACCGGGCCAAGGAGGAGTTGCTGGACCAGAGCCTGATTGAGTCCATGATACCAGATGTGGCCGTTCTGCGGACCGCATACCTGATCGAGCGCGACCTCTCGGAATTTTATGAAATGGCGGCCGCAAAGTCCGGCGGCAGGGCGCACCAGGCATTTACAAAGCTGGCACACTGGGAGCGCGGCCATGAAGCGTTTTTCAAGGAGCTCCATGATAAAGTCTTTCAGGAATATACTGAAATGCCCTGGGGGGGATGAGGGATGGTTTGAAAACACCTTTCCTCCTCGCCGGACCAGGTGTGCAAACGATCCTTCAAAGCGTGCTCCGTCATCATTTTTATTAATATATAACAAGAGCATAACTCGTTCATGATGGTTTTGTAAGAGGTTATACATCTTGCCAAAGGCAGAGATATGGGCTAGATTGGCTGAGGCAGAAAAACAGAGAACAGCAGACGGTCTTTCAATCATTGCAGGCGGTAGGAAAAGGAAGACAGGCCTAACCGAAAGATGTATTTTCCTGTTTTCTTTTCGTTGCGCTGGTTTACTCCGTTATAATTTTTCTAGGGAATAATGATCATGGCTGATGTCGCAATAAAGCTTGAAGGAAAATCCAGGAGATCGCTCCTTGATGATGTCAAAGCACTGCTCCCCGAAGGTAATCTCAGCCTGTGCCTTACCTGCGGGCTCTGTTCTTCCGGTTGCCCGGCAACCGGGCTTGAAGGCATGGATCCGAGAAAATTTCTGCGCATGCTCGTCCTTGGCTTGGACGAGGAGATATTGAAGTCCGACTGGCCGTGGATGTGCACCATGTGCCAGCGCTGCGTCTATGTCTGCCCGATGAAAATCGACATTCCCCAGCTCATCTTCAACGTGCGGGGCGCCCGCCCAAGAGACGAGCGGCCGAAAGGCATACGGAATTCCTGTGATGTGGCGGTTGCAAGCGAATCCTGCAGCGCGATGGGAACACCGGTTGAAGATTTTAAATTTGTCGTCAACGATGTGCTTGCTGAATACCGGGAGGCCCAACCTGAATTTGCCGATATGCAGGCCCCCATTGATAAAGTGGGGGCTGAATTTTTTATCAACCAGAACTCACGGGAACCGATGATGGAACCCGACGAGATGGTGCCGCTCTGGAAAATCCTGCACCTTGCCGAAGTTGACTGGACCTATGGCAGCAGAGCGTGGGCAGCGGAAAACTACTGCCTTTTTCTCGCCGATGCCAAGAACTGGGAGCACCTGGTCCGCAAGAAAGCCGAGATGGCGACGGAACTGGGGTGCAAGACATACCTCAACACCGAATGAGGACACATTACCTTTGCGGTCCGGGCCGGACTGCAGAAATTCAACATCAAGCATCAGTTTGAAACAAAGAACATCTACGAATTTTATGCCAAAGTGGATCAGGGAAGGAAAACTGAAGCCAAGTTCCGAGTGGAACAAAGATTTGAAGATCAAATTCACCGTGCAGGACCCCTGCCAGATTGTTCGCAAGAGCTTCGGCGACAAGATTGCCGACGATTTCCGCTTTGCCATAGCGCAGGCGGTTGGTGAAGAAAATATTGCCGAGATGTACCCGAACAAATCCAACAATTACTGCTGCGGCGGCGGCGGAGGTTTTCTCCAGTCAGGATTCAAGGACCAGCGTCTTGAATACGGCAGGCTGAAAGATGAGCAGATCAAGCAGAGCGGTGCCCAGTACTGCATCGCCGGCTGTCACAACTGCCACGCCCAGATTCATGAGCTGTCGCACCACTATGGCGGAAATTACCAGGTCGTGCACTTCTGGACGATTCTTGCCCTCTCCCTTGGTATCCTCGGGCCGAACGAGCGGACATATCTCGGCGACGACCTAAAAGATGTTAATGTGTTTCACCCCGAGAGTGCTCTCTATTAGCAGGGTCCGTGACATATAAATAATACTGGGTTTGACTATGCAGCTAACAAAACAGCAGATAGACTATTGCATGGAATGCGGTGTCTGCACCGGCAGTTGTCCAATAAGCCATGAGCGGCCAGGATTCTCTCCACGGCAGATGATCAAACGGACCCTGGTTGAACCCGATGGCTATATCCTGCAGTCAAATGATCTCTGGGCCTGCCTCAGCTGTTCGAGGTGCAGTGACCGGTGTCCTGTGGGTATTGACTTTCCGGAATTTATCCGTTCCTACCGGAAAAAGCGCTGAGAGGCGCCAATCGACCCAGCACCAGCCATCACGGCGTTTTCCAGACGATTACCGCAATACAGTCCGGCACATTACAGCAGAAACGCAACAGTTGGGCCGCAGAAGCCGGAAAAATAAGCGAGACGGGAGAATTTTTCTATTTTGTCGGCTGCGCTCCGTTTCACCATGTTGTTTTTCAATATCTCGATCTCAATGTCATTGACGGTGCCAAAGCAATCCTTACGATCCTCAACAAGCTCGGGATCGAACCGGTCGTCAGCAATGACGAACGCTGCTGCGGTCACGACGCCTTCTGGAGCGGCAACCGGGAGCTCTTTGAAACACTGGCCAGAAAAAATGTTGAGACAATTGCCAAAACAGGCGCAAAGACCGTGATCTTCGGCTGCCCTGAAGGATACTCAAATTTCAGGGAGAATTACCCCGGTGTTGTCGGCGAACTGCCGTTTGAGATTGTTCATATCACCGAATTTTTGCTGCAGAGGCTCGAGAATTCCGCTATCAGTTTCAAAAAAGACGGGGATACTGTCGTGACCTTTCACGATCCCTGTCGGCTTGGCCGCAGAACGGGTATGTATGAAGAACCGAGAAAATTAATTAATCTCATCGCTGACGGTACTTTCCAGGAAATGGAAAATAACCGGGAAAACGCGGTGTGCTGCGGGACAACGGCCTGGATGGAATGCTCGTCCTGCTCCAAGACCATGCAGACCAGGCGCCTGCTTGAAGCACAACAGGTCGGTGCCCGAACCCTGCTGACCGCCTGCCCGAAGTGCCAGATTCACCTGACCTGTGCCAAATCGAACACGGACATTGATATCGAGATAAAGGACCTCTACAGCTACCTGGCAGAAAAACTGTAGAGGGGATAAAAGCGTGTACGCATAGACGCTGCACGATCCTATAACGTACAACGAACTCTTTTTGAGCAGTGGAGAAAACGTGATGAAAGCAAAACATCCTCAAAAGGTGCAGGGCTCTGTCCTGGTCGTCGGCAGCGGCATCGCCGGCATGCAGGCAGCGCTCGATCTGGCGGATTCCGGTTTTTACGTCTACCTGGTGGAAAAATCAGCGTCCATCGGCGGGGTGATGGCCCAGCTGGACAAGACGTTTCCCACCAATGACTGTGCGATGTGAGTTATCTCACCCAAACTGGTCGAGGTCGGCCGGCACCTGAACATCGAACTCAAAACGCTGTGTGAAGTAAAATCTGTTGACGGCACGGCCGGAAACTTTGAAGTGGAACTGCTCCAGAGCCCCAGGTACGTCGACATGGACAAATGTATTGCCTGCGGCGAATGCGCGGAAAAATGCCCGAAAAAGGTGACGAACCGTTTCGAAGCCGGGCTCGCCAAACGCAAGGCCATCTATGTCGACTATCCACAGGCCGTGCCGTTAAAATACGCGATCGACGCAGAAAACTGCATTTACCTTGTCAAGAATGGCAAGTGCGGGTTCTGTCAGAAGGTCTGCCCGGCAGACGCCATTGATTTCAACCAGCAGGAAGAGACGCTCAAACTCCAGGTAGGCTCGGTAATCGTCGCCCCGGGATTTTCCACTTTTGACCCTGCAGGGCTGGATACCTATCAGTACGGCACCTATCAAAACGTCATCACCTCCCTGGAGATGGAGCGTATTCTCAGCGCTACGGGACCGTTTCAGGGTCATCTCGTCAGGCCTTCAGACGGCAGGGAACCGAAAAAAATTGCCTGGCTCCAGTGCATCGGCTCCAGGGATATCAACAAGTGTGGAAATCAATATTGTTCATCCGTCTGCTGCATGTACGCGGTCAAAGAGGCGGTCATCGCCAAAGAACATGCTAAATCCGAACTTGATACAGCCATTTTCTTCATGGATATGCGTACCTACGGCAAGGAGTTTGAAAGCTATTACGAACGCGCCCGGAAAGACCAGGGTGTGCGCTTCGTTCGTACCCGTATCCATTCAATTGTCGAAGACCGGGAGACAAAGTCCCTGTCTCTGCGCTATGTCGATGAATCCGGCAAGCCCCTTGAGGAGACCTTTGACATGGTCGTTCTCTCCGTCGGCATGGAAACACCGGGGGAACTGGTGGAGCTTGCCGGAACACTCGGCATAGAATTGAATTCAGACAAATTTGTCAGCACAGATCCTTTTTCACCGGTTACAACGTCCAGGGAAGGAATTTATGTCTGCGGTGCCTTCCAGGAACCCAAAGACATCCCCTACTCTGTGATGGAGGCAAGCGCCGCCGCCTGCTGGGCCGAGACCGGCCTGGCGCAATCCCGCGGAGCTCTGACCCAGACGAAGAGTTACCCGCAGGAGAGAGAAATATCGGGAGAGGATGCAAAGATCGGCGTCTTTGTCTGCAACTGCGGCACCAACATCGGCTCTTTTGTCGATGTGCCGGCGGTCGCCGACATGGCCAGGGGACTCCCGGGTGTCTGTTACGTTGAAGAGAACCTCTTTACCTGCAGCCAGGACAGCCAGGACAAGATAACCGAGGTGATTAAACGGGAAGGTCTGAACAGGGTTGTGGTGGCGGCCTGTACGCCGAGGACCCATGAGGAGCTCTTCCAGGAAACACTCAAGGATGCGGGCCTTAACAAATATTTGTTTGAGATGGCCAACATACGCAACCAGTGTTCCTGGGTCCATTCCAACGAAAAAAACGAGGCGACGGCCAAAGCCAAAGACCTCGTGCGCATGGCGGTGGCCAGAACACGGTTGATAACCTCCCTTAGCCAGCCAACCATTGGTGTCACCAGGAGTGCTCTTGTCATCGGCGGCGGTATCGCCGGAATGACCGCTGCTCTCGGGCTGGCCGACCAGGGATACCGGGTTCACCTGGTGGAAAGAGAAGCGTCTCTGGGCGGCAATGCCCGCCATCTTCTGGCAACCTGGCAGGGAAGCTCTGTTCCTGACAACCTTGCCGCTTTGACCAGGAGACTGGAAGCGCACGAGCTGGTGGATATCTGTTGCCGCTCGGAAATAAAGAACTCAAGCGGTTTCATCGGCAACTTTAAAACAACCATCTCCGGCGATGGTCCAGACAAAGAAGTTGCGCATGGTGCCGTAATCATTGCCACCGGTGCCAGGGAATATGTACCGACGGAATATCTTTACGGTCTCAGTGACAGGGTCCTGACCCATCTCGATCTCGACCGGGCCTTCACTGCAGATGATGAACGGCTGTCGTCGGTCTCCGCTGTCGGCTTTATTCAGTGTGTCGGCTCACGGGAAAAGGAGAGACCATATTGTTCGAAAGTCTGCTGCACTCATTCGGTCAAGGCGGCAATCACCTTTAAAAAGCGCAACCCGGAAACAGATGTGTTCATCTTCTATCGGGATATCCGCACGTACGGCCAGCGTGAAGCCCTTTACAAGGAGGCACGTGAGAGAGGTGTCATCTTCATCCGCTACAGCCAGACAAGAAAACCGGTGGTGAGAGAAGAAGAGTCCAGCCTGTGGGTCACCGTGCGGGATCACGTTCTGGACCTGGACCTGGACATCAGGCTTGAGCTGCTGGTCCTGGCCGCGGCAATTGTGCCCCGGAACAATGAACCGCTGGCCCAGATGTTCAAACTTTCCTGCAGCAACGATAATTTTTTCAACGAAGCCCATGCCAAACTGAGGCCGGTTGAATTTGCAACGGCCGGCGTCTTCCTGGCCGGAATGGCTCACTACCCCAAACCAATCGAAGAGAGCATCGCCCAGGCAGCAGCTGCTGCTTCCCGGGCCAGTGTCACGCTGTCCAAAGAACATATCACCGTTGAAGGAGTTGTCTCCACGGTTGAACAATTCATGTGCCGGGGCTGCGGGGAATGCGAGAGCGTCTGCCCCTTTAATGCAATAGCCGTGGAGGTGACCGGCGAGGGCGTGCGGCTTGCCGCGGTTCAGGAAGCGCTTTGCAAAGGCTGCGGCATGTGTGCTGTGGCCTGCCCCACGGGAGCGGCCTCGGTTCGTCACTATGATGATGAAGAGGTCCTCACCATGGTTGAAACAGCTTTTGAACACTGATGGACCGTGCCATCAGGGAGCAATTGTCAATAAATCATAGTCAAGGAAGAGAACATGCCCGGGGAATTCAAACCAAAGATAATTGCCTTTGCCTGTAATTGGTGTGCCTATTCAGCAGCAGATCTGGCGGGTGTCAGCAGGTACCAGTATCCTCCGAATCTGCGCATTATCCGGGTGATGTGCTCCGGCCGGATTAACCCCAATTTCATTCTCAAGGGGTTTGAAAACGGTGCCGATGGTGTCCTTGTCGCCGGTTGACACATCGGCGACTGCCATTACCTGGATGGTAATGTAAGAGCTGAAAAGGTGTTCGCCACTGCCAGGGACCTTGCAGAACTCCTGGGAATTGAACCGGGAAGGGTCCGCCTTGAGTGGATCTCTTCAGCCGAAGGCACACGATTTGCTGAAGTTGCTACTGAATTTACACAGGAAATCAAATCACTGGGCCCTCTGAAAATAAAGGAGGCAGTTTGAGAGTGATTGTCTTAACTGCTTCAACAGGAGATTGATCGTGAATAAGGACATGCTTGTTATCGGTGGCGGAATTGCAGGGATACAGTCATCACTGGATCTGGCGGAGATGGGTTTCAAGGTGTATCTTGTCGAGCGGCTGCCGAGTATCGGCGGGAAAATGGCTCAGCTGGACAAGACATTTCCCACCAACGACTGCGCCATCTGAATCCTCTCGCCGAAAATGCTGGATGTCGGTCGACATCCCAATATCGAGTTGCTGGCCTACAGCGAAGTTGAGAAGGTCGAAGGCAGTGCCGGCTGTTTCAAGGTCCAGGTAAGGAAAAAGGCCCGCTATGTCGATGCGGCAAAATGCACCGGCTGCGGGGCCTGCACTGAAAAGTGCCCGACCGATGTCCTCGACCTCTACAACGAGAACCACAGCACCAGAAAAGCGGTTTACAGCTGGTTTGCCCAGGGCATCCCCTCCACCCATGCCATCGATGCCGACCACTGTCGGGTCCTGCAGGGCAAGAAATGCGGAATCTGCCAGAAACAGTGTGAGGCGGGAGCAATTGACTTCGACCAGAAAGACCAGGTCATCGAGCTCGATATCGGCTCGATCATTGCAGCCAACGGCTACACGGTATTCGATCCCGGCAAAATCCCGGAATATCGCTACAACGATCTGCCCAACGTCATAACAGCGATGGAATTTGAGCGTTTTCTGAGTGCCAGCGGGCCCACCCATGGTCACCTTGACCGGCCTTCGGATATCGCCGTCAACAAAGAGATCAGCCTGCTCGAGAAACAGGAAGCGCGTGAATCACGAGCCCTTAAGCGGTTTGAAGATAAGCATGGGGAGCCTTCCGAAGCCTTTTTCAAGCGCTACATGGCCGGAGAAACTGATAATGAGGCAAGCCTGCAGCAATGGGCGGCAAAATACGAAGAGTACCTGTTGGTGAATAAGCAGCTTGAAGCACTGAGGGATAAGCAAAGCCGTTTTGCCACGGCCAAAAAGCTTGCCTTTATCCAGTGCGTCGGCTCACGGGATCTGAGGTTTTACCCCTTCTGTTCAGGCTTCTGCTGCATGCATTCAATCAAGGAGGCGGTCATCGCTCATGAACATGACAACGACACGACATCTGTCATCTTTGGCATGGATATCCGGGCAGTAGGCAAAGGTTTTGATGAATACAAGGTCCGGGGAAACAATAAATCAAACATTTCCTACCGGCGCAGCAGGGTAGCGGAGATCATCCACGGTCCCGATGACTGCCCCGTACTCGTCTATGAAGACACCCAGAAGCAGGTGGTGCGGAGGGAAACTTTTGATCTGGTAATTCTGGCGACAGCCTGCGCCCCGTCTGACGGCATTACCGAACTGGCGGCTATTCTTGGTATTGAGATCAACGAATTTGGTTTTTTCAAGACCAGCCCGGATAATCCGGTCGACACGACCAGGGACGGAATTTTTGTCTGCGGTTGCGCTCACAGCCCGATGGATATTCCGGAATCCGTTGCCCAGGCAAGCAGTGCCGCCTCCCGGGCGGTACAGACAGTGACTCACGAGAATTTACTCACGGTAGCGTAAGAGGTTTTGAGGATATGAAGAAAAAGAGCAAGGATAAACCTGAAGACCTGCGGGTTGGTGTATTCATTTGCGATTGCGGTTCAAATATTGCCGGACACCTCGACTGCAAGTCCGTGACCGACTATGCCTCAACCCTGCCGGGCGTTGTCTATTCCAAGGAAAACCTCTATACCTGCTCGGAGTCAGGAATCGTCGAGATCCAGGACGCCATAAAAAAGCACAAACTCAACCGGGTTGTTGTGGCCTCCTGTTCGCCGAGGACTCATCAACCGCTTTTCTCTAGTTCCTGCGAGCAGGCAGGGATGAATCCGTACCTGTTTGAGATGGTCAATATCCGGGACCAGTGCTCCTGGGTGCACATGGGGCAGCACGATATTGCCACGGCAAAGGCCAAGGACCTTGTCCGAATGGGTGTTGCCAAGAGCGCCACCCTGGAGCCGCAGGATGCGATAGAGTCATCGCTTGTCCGGAAGATACTGGTCATCGGCGGAGGAATCGCCGGACTCTCGGCAGCTGAAGCGCTGAAGGCCATGGGCCTTGAGGTTATTCTCGTCGAGAAGGAGGCACAACTTGGCGGCCTGCTGAACAACCTCAATGTCCTTGACAACGGTGAACCAGCTGCCGAACGCATCGCCAGGCTGAGCGAAAAGGTAATGGCCACCGACGGCATAACCGTCTATACCGGTTCCCGGGTGGTCAATATCAATGGCTATATCGGGAATTTCAATATCACCGTTGAATCAGGGGAGCAGCGTATTGAAGATACCGTGGGCTGTATCGTCGTCGCCTCAGGCGCTGTCCCCCTGATCGAAAAAGGGCTGATGGGTCACAACGGCACTTCGGTGATTACCCAGATGGAACTCGAGCAGCAGCTCAGAGATAAAACCTTCAAGGCGACCCGGGTCGTGATGATCCAGTGCGCCGGTGCCAGGGACAGCAAACGGGAGTATTGTTCCCGGATCTGCTGCCTGACGGCAGTGAAAAACGCGATGCTGATCAAGCGGAATTACCCGCTAGCCGATATCCACATCCTCTATCGCGACATGCAGATGTACGGCGACGAGAAAGAAAAAATGTTGTGGGACGCCAGGGGAATGGGGATCAACTTTGATGTCTATGACCCTGAAAAGATTCTCGACGTCGGCGACGGCACGGTTATTTTTCACCAGACGGTACTCGGCAAGCCAAAAGAGCTGCCTTCTGATCTGACCGTGCTCTCCACTCCGCTCGTCGCGAGAAAGGACGTTGCCAAGATTGCCGGACTGATGAGGATTCCGACCGATAAGAACGGGTTTTTCCTGGAGGCCCATGCAAAACTGCGTCCCCTTGATTTTTCCGCCGACGGAATCTTTGTCTGTGGCAGTGCCCGCTATCCGGTAACCTCCGTTGAGGCCCGGACTCAAGGGATCGGGGTTGCCTCCCGCGTTGCCGCAATCCTTTTCAAGGATAAGCTGGTAAAGAGTGCGATCGTCGCCGAAATCGACGAAGAATCCTGCGTCGGCTGCATGGGGTGCCTTACCGTGTGTCCCTACGAGGCCATCGTCTTCAACAATGAAAAACGGGTCTGCGAAGTCAAGGAGATTCTCTGTAAAGGGTGTGGCAACTGCGCCTCAACCTGCCCGTCGCACAGTGCAATTCTGAAAGGCTACAAGCCGGAACAGCTGCTCGCGCAAATTCGGGCAATTTAAGACTATTCAAAAAACCTAACCGCTATGAACAGGTCAATACGACCTCATGCAAAACCATTCAACAAGGAAACCACATGACTAACGACACGTTTGAGCCCAAAATCGTCTGTTTTTTGTGCACCTGGTGAGCATACGCCGCTGCTGACCTGGCTGGGGTCAGTCGTTTGCAGTACCCGGCAAATATCAGGACCGTCCGGGTAATGTGCAGTGGAAGTGTGTCGCCGCACCACATCCTTCTTGCCTTTCAGAGGGGGGCCGACGGTGTTTTTGTCGGTGGCTGACACCTCGGTGAATGCAATTACCTGTATGGTAATTACTCAACTGAGAAGCGCGTAACCGTTTTAAAGGAGATGCTCAAATTCAGCGGTATCGACGACGCGCGGCTGAAGGCGAGCTGGGTCTCATCCGCCGAGGCTCCCGAACTGGTTCATGAATTTGGAACCTTCATCAAGGAGCTGCGTGAGTTGGGGCCGTCTCCTCTGAAAGAGGATTACAGGAAAGAATTGGCATAATAGTGAGCCGTTTAGGCGCAGGACATTTCTATGATAGATTCCATAAAGAACAAAGTGAAAAAACTCCTGGATTCAGGCGAGATAAAAGGATTCCTCGGGCTGGCTGAAAAACACGGTCATGTGGCCCCACACCTTTTCCAGAAGGGCGACGATCTCGACATCATGCTCCTCGGTGACCGTAAACACCCGGGCGACTCGCGATACCCGCTCAGCAAATACCTGATGAACCTCTACAGGGCATATCCCGACGAAATATTCGGGATCCTGGTCCGCGGCTGCGATGATCGGGCCTTGAAAACCCTGTATACCTGGAATCAGCTGACGCCGAACAAAGTTATCCCCGTCGGTATTGCCTGTCCCCAGGAACTTGCCGATGCCTGCGGTTGCAGCCTGCCGTATCCGGACGAGATAACGGCAGGGGAGAAGGTGGAGCCGAGAGTTTCACAAAAGGTTGCCGATGTCGATAGCCTGATGCTGACTGACCGTTTTGACTACTGGATGTCCGAGTTCGTCAAATGCATAAAGTGTTACGGCTGCAGCAACATCTGTCCCATGTGTTTCTGTAACGAGTGCAGCCTGAAGTGTGACGATTTGATAAAAAAAGGCGAGCTGCCGCCTGAAATTCCCGTATTTCACCATACCCGGGCTATGCACATGGTCGGCAGATGCATCGACTGCGGTCTCTGCGAGGAAGCCTGTCCGTCAGGAATTCCGCTGCGAACCCTGTACAAGAAGGTCAACAGTATTCTTGACGACAAATTTGACTTCAAAACCGGCATACGCCGCGGCCAGCGGTCACCATTGAACAATTTAGAACCTGCACAAGGCAGTAAATAGGATGGGAGCGACTATGGATTACAGGACGGTACTGACAACATGCACATATTGCGGCTGCGGCTGCAATTTTTTCCTGGAGGTGCTCGATGGCAATCCAATCGGCACTATTCCCTGTAAAACCAGCCCTGTCAACGAAGGCAAACTGTGTATCAAAGGCTGGAACGTGCATGAATTCATCCGCAGCAAAAAACGGCTGAAATCGCCGATGATCAGGAAGAACAAGCAGCTGGTCGAAGTTTCCTGGGACGAAGCACTCGATTATACCGCCCAGCGGCTCAAGGATATCAAGGCCAAAAACGGCCCGGATTCCATCGGCTTTCTCACCTCTGCCAAGGTGACCAACGAGGAAAATTACCTGCTGCAGAAATTCGCCAGGGCGGCGATAAACACGAATAACATTGATCACTGCGCCCGGCTCTGACATTCCTCTACTGTGGCAGGTCTTGCCATGGCCCTGGGAAGCGGCGCAGCAACCAATTCCATTGAAGAGTTCGAGCAGGCAGACTGTATCTTCATTATCGGCTCCAACACGACGGTGGCGCACCCACTGATAGCCACGAGAATCTTTCGTGCCAAAAAAAACGGGGCCAAAATCATCGTTGCCGACCCTCGTAAAATACACATCTCCGAGATAGCAGACATTCACGTCAACCAGAAAATGGGCACCGACGTGGCACTGTTGAATGCGATGATGAACGTGATCCTGGAAAACGGCTGGCAGGACCAGCAGTTTATTGACCAGCAGACCGAAAACTTCGCTGCCTGCCAAAAGGTCGTCGAGCATTTTACCCCGGAACAGGCCGAAAAGATTTGCGGCGTGCCGGCAGATACCATCCGCCGCATCGCCGAGATGTATGCAACAGCCGAGAAAAGTTCGATTATCTACTGCATGGGCATTACCCAGCACACCACCGGTGTCGACAATGTCAAATCGCTTGCCAACCTGGTAATGATGACCGGAAACCTCGGCAGGCTCTCAACCGGAGTGAACCCGCTGCGCGGCCAGAACAATGTCCAGGGTGCCTGCGATATGGGTGGCTTGCCCAATGTGTTTACCGCCTACCAGCCGGTCACCAGCCCCGCGGCCTCCGAAAAATTCGCCAAAGCCTGGGGCGTGGAAACGATATCCCAGGCAGTCGGCCTCACCATCCCGGGTATGCTCGAAGGGCTGGACAACGGTGAGCTGAAAGCACTCTACATCATGGGTGAAAACCCCGTCGTCAGCGACCCCGATGTCAATCACGTGAAAAAAGCCTTTGAAAAAGCGGAATTGCTGGTTGTTCAGGATATTTTTCTGACTGCTACTGCAGAAATGGCGGATGTCGTGCTGCCAGGCGTATCCTTTGCCGAAAAAGATGGTACCTTTTCCAACACGGAACGCCGCGTCAGCAGGGTCCGCAAGGCAGTCGAACCGCTCGGCGAAGCGCGTCAGGACTGGCAGATCATCCAGGATATTTCAACCCGGTTCGGCTACCCGATGCAGTACAGCAGCCCTGAGGAGATTTTCCGGGAGATGGCCGCCCTCACCCCTTCCTACAGCGGAATTACCTATGCCCGGCTCGAAGGGGAAGGCATCCAGTGGCCCTGCCCGAGCGAGGATCATCCCGGCACACCATTCCTGCACAAAGGGAAAATTGCCCGGGGCAAAGGACTCTTTCACGGTATCGGTTTTACCCCTCCTGCTGAAGCAGTTGACGAAACATTTCCTTTCTGGTTCTCGACAGGCCGGGTATTTGCTCATTATCACACCGGAACGATGACAAGAAATTCACCGACTCTCGATGCTGAAATGGAGGAGGGTTTTATTGAAATCAGCTGGGAAGATGCAGAGAAACTGAATGTCAAACACGGTGAGACCGTCAAAGTATCTTCCCGCCGTGGAGCGATCGAAACAAAAGCACTGGTGACCAAACGCATCGATCAGGGATCCGTCTTCATGCCGTTTCACTTCATAGAGAGCTGTGCAAACATCCTCACCAACCCGGCCCATGATCCGATCTGCAAGATTCCGGAGCTTAAAGTCTGCGCGGTGAACATTGAAAAGACAGCAGCTTGAGAGGGTCATGCGCAGCATCCCCGCAAGGTGGGTACATTTTCCGGGGATGCTTCGCAGGTTTCCAGAGGAACGGAGTCGATTCAGTTCCTATCAGATCTTACAGGTCATATCCTGACCGCAGCAGAGAGGGGATTTGATCTTGCCGTGCCCGTTTGGGCACTTGGAGATCTGTACTTCTCTGCCATCATCGAGTTTCAGCATATCATTTTCGAGCGGGGCATCGCACTTTGCACAGGTTGCATTCACTGCCATTCCACATTTGTCACATTCATACGTGGCCATTTCAGTCTCCTTCTCATATGCAGAATTAATGGTGTTGTTTCAGAAAATAATGACACGAATCGTCAAGCGAATGGTACAGGCATCAATTCCTGACGGCATCATTCAAAGGTTATCACAGAATCGTTGTTGTCAAGGCGGTTCCGGGATGCGACCATCCCGCTGTCCGGGGGAACAAAAAAAGGCCAGGCGACGCAGCGCAGCCTGACCTTCATGATCTGCAGGCGGTTATGGTGGTCAGTCGATCCGGGGTCGCGGAAAAAGTCCTGATCGTTCAACCATCTCCGGCACTTTCTCCTCCCACTCGATTGCCATTATGTGAAATCCGGCAACGCCTTCAACTTCCTTGAGACGCTGGATGGTCTCCACCGCTATGGTTATCCCTTCCGCCGACTGCTTGTTCTTTTCAACCCCTTTCAGACGTTCAATCAGCTCCTCGGGCACATCCATGCCGGGAACGTTTTTTGCGAGATAACGGGCCATACCGACCGAGCGCATCGGGGTGATCCCGGCCATGATATACACCTTCTCATGCAGACCGCGCTCGCGCACCCCTGCCATCCATTTTTCAAACTTATCGACATTGTAAATGCACTGTGTCTGGATAAACTCAGCACCACAGGCCACTTTCTTGGCCAGGCGTGGAACCCTGATCTTGAAGGGATCGCCAAACGGATTTGCTGCCGCACCGACAAACATGCTGGGGGGAACCTTTATTTCATCGCCGCTGATAAACTTTCCTTCATCCCTCATATGCCTTACGGTCTGGACAAGCTGCATCGAGTCGAGATCAAAGACATTCTGGGCCTGGGGGTTATCACCGAAGCTCTGGTGATCCCCGGACAGACAGAGGATGTTGTGGATTCCGAAGGAGGCAGCCCCGAGAATATCGCTCTGCAGGGCTATCCTGTTGCGATCCCTCACCACCATCTGGAGCACCGGGTCGATCCCCTGCTGCTTCAGGTGGATACACGCCGCCAGGCTGCAGAGCCTGGTAACCGAGGTTTGATTATCGGTAATATTGACGGAATCGACGTGATTTTTGATCAGGTTTCCCTTCTCGATGATGTGAGCGGGATCGCTTGACCGCGGGGGGCCGCATTCACTTGTTACCGCCTGGTGCCCACTTTTGAGAACCTTCTCGAGGTTGCTCCTGGTGATTGTCTCAACAGCCATTAGAAGTCCTCCAGTTTAAATGACCGTGGTCCGCCGGCCCTGTCTTTTGACCAGTCTTTCAACGGCAGCACCTTCTCATAGTCAGCTATTCTGCCAATGGCTTCCAGGCGATCAACAACCAGCTGCCAGGCGCAGTCGAGATCTTTTGAAATTTCACACTTACCGTTCGACGATCCCCCGCAAGGCCCGTTAAAAAGGCGCTTGCAGCAGCGGCTGACCGGGCAGACGCCGCCGGTAATGCCGAGCACGCAATCACCACAGGCCTGACATTTTTCGGTGAAATGTCCACTGGCGATGACATCGCCCAGGAACGTGGTGTTGAGAGCCGGGTAAATCGGCGTCTTTTCATACTTGGAGGCCATAAACTGAACGCCGATGCCACAGGCCAGGCTCAGGACCGCCTCCGATCCCGTGATGAGCTCCTCGGTCTTTTCAAAAAACTCGTGCTCGCACTGGCGCTCTATCCCGCTGTCAACAATTTCAATGTCGACCTCATCCTGACTGGCGCGTATTTTCAACTGCGATGCCAGGATACCGGCTTCCTTGTTCCCGCCCTGGTGGCACACCGCGACACAGGTGTTGCAACCAAATACCGTCAGCTGCTTGTGGTTCTTGACCATCTCCCAGATCTCGTCAAACGGTTTCTGTTCACCAACTATCATAATTCATTGACTCCTTCTTCAATAACGCTCATCTAGAGTGGAACACGCCCTGCTAGGCAGGCTGCGCATTGGACTGACCGGCACGTTTTTTCTGCAGTGCCAGCAGGACGGGCGAAGGCCCAAGTTTTGAGATTCTCTCGGTAAACTCCGTGCATATCTCGGCCCACCGCGGCCCCTGTGCAGCAGAGAGGTTGTAGAACTCGACACGTTCCGGGTCCACCCCAACCGTTGTCAGTAATTTTTTTACCCGCTGAACCCGTTTTGCAGCATTGGTATTTCCTTCCAGGAAATGGCATTGGCCCTGCAGTCAGCCTGCCACAAAAACACCGTCTATCCCCCGCTCAAAAGCGCGCATGATATAGACCTGATCAAGCTTACCCGTGCAGGGAAGCCTGATTACCTTGACATTGGGGGGATAGCTCAGCCTCATCACACCTGCCAGATCTGCAGCAGCAAAGGCGCAATAATGACAGGCAAAGGCAATGATATTTGCTTTCCAGTCAGCAGGGATTTCCTTCTTGCCCACCTCGGGGCTCAACCGCTCTTTCTTTGGTTCTTCACCAGGTGCCATTCAGTTCCCTCCCGGGCTGTAATCATTTAATGGAGCTCAGTTACAGAGTCGATCATTGCCTTGATCTGGTCATCTCTGAAATAGTTGACCTGAAATGCCTTGGCCGGGCAGACTCCCGCACAGATACCGCAGCCGGTGCACTTGACCTCGTTGTGACTCACCCTGCCATCTTCATCAATAAAAGGCGAGTCAAACGGGCAGGCCCTGAAGCAGGCCAGACAGGACATGCAGAGGTCTCGATTGTGCTTGGAGACAACCCCTGATACGATCAGGCTGCTGTGGGACAGCAGCGCTCCGGCACGGCCCGCGGCGGCAAGTGACTGGCTGATGGTTTCCTCCAGATTTTTCGGGGCATGCGCCAGTCCGGCAAGGAAAAATCCTTCACTGGGAAAATCCACCGGCCTGAGCTTGACATGGGCCTCCATGAAATAATCATCAATGTTGCAGGTCAGTTTATATTTTTTGGCAAACTCGTTGGAATCCGGCTGCGGCCTGAAACCGGTTGAGAGGATGACATAGTCCGCGTCTATGACAATTTCCTTGCCCAGTATTTTTCCCGGCAGGCTTACGCGGCACCCCGTTTGGGCCGCTGATACCAGAGGTTTCTCGTCAGGAGTAAAAAGAAAGAAAAGAACCCCGAGTTCGCGGGCTTTGCGGTAATAATCCTCCTTGAGGCCGTAGGCGCGAATATCCCGGTAGAGGACAGCAACCTGTGTGTCAGGGGAGCGCTCTTTTATCGCAATACTGTTTTTCAGCGCATCCTGACAACAGACCCGCGAGCAGTAGTTGTTCGGCTCCTCGCGCTGACCGACACACTGGATCATCACATAGGTTTCACCTGGTAACGGCTCGCGTTCGGCCAGCAGGTCCTCAAGCTGGCGCTGGGTGATGATCGACTCGGCACCGCCGTAGCCATACTCCGCCGGTTCATATTCGCTGCCGCCGGTGGCAATAACGATAGCGCCATGCTCGACCCGGTCACCGTTGAAAAGATTCGTGGTGAAATTCCCGATAAAGCCATCCGTCTTGTCAACGGTTGTCTCTTTATGAACAGTTATCAGCGGATCATTTTCGATCTGCTCGATCACCTCTTTCAGGTACGCCTGGAGATCATCCCCTTCGAGATTGCGCCGTACCCGCCTCAGCAGCCCTCCCAGGACCGCTTCACGCTCAACCAGGTGAACGCCATAGCCCTGCTCCGAGAGAGACAGGGCCGCTGTCATCCCGGCGATGCCGCCGCCAACAACAAGGGCATTGTGATCCACGCCCACGGAATTCTGGCTGACCGGGTCCAGCAGCCTGGTTTTCGCCACGGTCATATTGGTAATCTCGATGGCTTTTGCCGTCGCCGCATCCTTGTCTTCCTTGTGACACCAGGAGCACTGCTCCCGTATGTCGGCGAGCTCGAAAAGGAATTTGTTCAGGCCCACCTCCCGTATGGTATCCTGGAAAAGCGGGGAATGAGTCCGGGGTGTACAGGAAGCGACGACCACCCGATTGAGCCCCTTTTCCGTGACCAGGTCCCGAATTTTCTGCTGGCCATCGGGAGCACAGGCATAGATAATCGTCTCTGCATGTGTCACACCCGGCTGCCCGGCCGCTGCCTCCGCAACTTTCTTGACATCAACGGTCCCGGCAATGTTAATGCCGCAGTGACAGACGATGACGCCCACTTTCGGGTCTTCACCGGCAATATCACGCTCAGGCGGAAGAATTACCTCCTCGATCTCCTTGCCGCGGCTTTTCCCCAGAAGCGCCATGGCCCGGGCAGAAGCGCCGCTGCCCTGAATCACCGTTTCAGGTATGTCTTTTGGTCCGCCATAAATGCCGGCCACGTAGACACCTGGTCGACTGGTTTCAACCGGCGCAAGCTTCGAGGTTTTGGCGAAACCGTACTCATCGGTCTCTATACCGAATATACCGGCAAACTCTTTTGCATCCTCGCGCGGTTCGAAGCCCATGGAAAGAATCGCCATATCGAATTCTTCGTTAATTCGGCTGCCGGCTTCATCGATATAGTGGATAATCAGGTTCTTGGTCTCAGGATCCTCAACAATCTCCGACACCATCGCCCTTCGATAGGTCACCCCGCTGTCATTTTTGGCCTTTTCAATATACTTGTCAAAGTCTTTTCCAAAAGCTCTGAGCTCCATATAGAAAATGGTCGCTTCAACGTCTGCATCATGCTCCTTGGCGATAATTGACTGCTTTGCCGCGTACATGCAGCACACCGATGAACACCAGGCATTGCCGTTATGGGCGTTGCGGGAACCGACACACTGTATCCAGGCAAGACGTTTCGGGTGACTCTTATCCGTTGGCCGCTCCACGGTGCCGCCACAGGGGCCGGAAGCCGAAAGCAAGCGCTCGAACTGCAGTGCGGTGACCACATTTTGATATTTGCCGTAACCAAATTCCTGACGGATTGCCGGGTCATAGGTTTTCAGCCCCGGAGTAAGGATTACCGAGCCGACACTGAGTTCGTACTGCTTGTCTGTGTCCTGAAAATTGATGGCGACGGCATCGCAGACTTTTTCGCATTTACGACAGACATTTTTGGTCAGGTAGAGGCAATGCTGGGCGTCAATGGCCCGGGTGTTGGGGACCGCCTGAGGGAAAAGTGCGTAGATCGCTCTCCTGTTGTCCAGTCCCTGGTTGAAAAGGTCGGGAACACGGCTTGGACAGGTTTCCTCGCAGGCGCCACAGCCGGTACAGCGGTCCGGATCCACATAGCGGGCTTTCTGCTCCACCGTCACTGAAAACCTGCCCTCCTCACCCTCGACAGAGAGGACGCGCGCCATGGTGTGCATTCTGATATTGGGATGCCGACTGCTTTCCACCATGCGCGGCGAAATCATGCACATGGCGCAGTCACCTGTTGGAAATGTTTTGTCCAGCCGGGCCATTGTTCCGCCAATGGACGGTTCATCACTGATCATGTGGACAAGCAGACCACTGTTGGCGAGATCAAGAGCCGCCTGCATCCCCCCGATACCTGAGCCAACGACCAGTACCGAGCCTGTCCTTTCCTGTCCGGGAGCACTTCTTGTCAAAACAACCTCCTTGGATCAGTCCCATTCCGCCTGCACTGCCGGCTACTCATAGGTTACCGGCGACGAGCCTGGGTCCCGATCAGGTTCATTCGAGTAGTCAAAGTCACGGTCTGTATACTACAACGGGTACCATTATCATGGAAATTGAGCACGATGACAATCTCTTTTTTCCCCGAAGTCCGGGGAAACCCTTCACTATCAACGAAAAATTAATTGTTATCAATTAGTTAAACATAAACAATTTATAGCAGAGGGGAAACTTCAGAGAAAAACACGAGACCGCCGGTGGCGCCGAAGTGCGCAGAAACAGGCACGTAACGAACAGGGGCTCGCAGCAGGTGAGAGGAAAAAAAGGGGCGGTTGCGATTCGGCGGCTGACTGGCGGCGGGAAGAAAACAGATAAGGCACGGGCAGAAAACAGGCAGCAGCAAAGGGATACTGCTGCTGCCTGTCAGCTATGCTAAAGCTTTACAACATTCTGAGCCGCTGGTCCTTTCTGACCGTCTACTACATCAAACCTGACGCGTTCGCCCTCTGCAAGAGATTTAAACCCGTCTGCCTGAATAGCGGAATGATGCACAAAGACATCTTTACCCTCATCCTGCTCGATAAAGCCAAACCCTTTTGCATCATTAAACCACTTTACTGTTCCCTCTGCCATTTCGGATACTCCTGTCTGTAAGATGAGGCCCGGTTGAGCCCCTTTTTTCAATAGCCTGAAACGTTTTCAGGCAATAAACACGGTATGCGGACCAGCCGCAAGCCCGATTCAACGACGAATCCGTTGAACAAAGTGCTTTATCATGTCAAAGGCCTGAACGGGGACCGCCTGTTGAGTTCTCGAACACCTCCCTCCCCAGACGTCTCTTGGTAAATGGCAGAAATGACTATGCATCTACCGCTGAAAATGATCCGCAACAATCTTTATCGGCAACGTAGATGCAGAAGGACTGCAAAAAAAGTGTCGAAAAACACCATGCTTGATCTATTTTGCGTTAGGCCTTGATGCCACCATACAGGAGACCTTCTAGAAAGACAAGAATTTATCAGGTAAAAACCTCCAAATTCCTGCTCTGCCGCTGCAGCAGCCGGTAAACACCAGCGGAACCGATGGTGCAGCACGATGATACAAACACTTTATTATGTGCAATAAACCGTTTTTTACGGTAAAAATCAGCGACACGAGCCGCCCTGAAGATCACCACCCCTGGACCCTGAATGAGTCGCGATGGCCTGTAACTACCCGGAACAGCACTTCCTGCTTGACAACGTCAGCGCAACCCTTTTCAAGCGCGGAGAACAGCGCTACACAAAAGCCAGCTATCCTGTTCGGACCGGCATTTACAGCGAGATAGAGACCAGTGACTATACCTATCATTTCAATTTAAACAGCGAAATAATCAGAATCATCGGCAGGACTGCCGACTGGCCCCACCCCCAGGAATGGCTCAAAAGAACAACAGGTAATGATTGGATTTATTACTCTACCGGAGGGTACACGGGTGTCTTTGAAACGACAGGTGAGTATTACCTTCCCAATTTTCCCTATGTGACCAATAATGCCCTTGGTGGAAAACCGTTTCGTAACGAGTGTATCCAGTCGGCAACCAGGCTGTGGCATGAAAAACTGAGCGCTGTTCGCGAGATGCTTGGCCCTGCCGACAGCCAGATCTCCCTGTTTTTAGACGCGGCCCTGGCAAAAACACCGGGGCACCTGGCAGAAAAAGCTGAGGATATCACGAGCTGCTGCGGTGGACAGACAACGGTTCTGCCCCCCGACACCAGGCATGTGGACTACAATGTCATACCACTGTCACTCTCAGAGGGCTGTCTCCACAAGTGCCGCTTCTGCAAAGTAAAAAACAGCAAGCCCTTCTCGGTGAAAAGCAGATCACAGATCAGCAGACAGATCACCGGGCTCCGTGAACTCTACGGAGATGATCTCCATAATTACAACAGCGTCTTTCTTGGCGAACATGACAGCCTGTACGCCGGCTGTCAGCCGTTGTGTTTTGCCATCCGTGAAGCGGTTGAAGGGCTGAACCTCAATAGATCATGGTGTCGCGGCTCGAATATTTTTCTCTTTGGCTCCGCTTTTTCCCTGCTCAATGCGCCGCTCTCAGTATTTGCTGAACTGTCGCTTACCGGTCCGGACATCTATATCAACATCGGACTTGAGTCAGCAGATCAAGAGACACTCGATCAGCTTGGCAAGCCACTCACCAGGCAAACGGTCATTGACGCCTTTGAGCTGATCCAGCATCTCAATGACCGATATCGAAATATCGAAATCACCGCCAACTTTGTTACCGGTGACACCCTCAGCGAAAATCACTACCGGGCACTGCTCTCGCTTATCCGGGAACACATTCCACGGCGCAAGAGCAAAGGGTGTATCTATCTTTCGCCATTGCAGTTCGGCTCGCCTACCCGTTCGCAGCTGTTCACCTTTTATCGCCTCAAAGTACAGAGCAGGCTGCCGCTTTTTCTCTACACCATCCAAAAATTGTAAAGGAACATGATATGGACTCCCCCAAGCAGCTGCGCCAAGAAATTCTTGCCAAACGTGACCGTCTCACTCCCCGGCAGATAGAGGGGAAGAGCAGGCAGATAAAGAACAGGCTACTCGAACAGATCGAGTTCAAGCGTGCACACACCGTCTTCACGTATGTCAACTTCAGGAGTGAGGTGAGCACCCGGGAGATTATCGACGAACTTCTCCAGCGGGGCAGGCAGGTGGCTGTGCCAATTACCAGGGTGAAGGAAAAACGGCTGGAAATCGTCACCATTTCCGATCCTGAAAACGATCTCGTTCCCGGCTATTACGGAATTCTGGAGCCCAGAGAAGACACCGCCGGGCAGCAGGCCATCACCCCCGCTGACGTTGATCTCATTCTTCTGCCGGGATCGGTATTTGATAAACGCTGCGGCAGATTCGGGTACGGCGGCGGCTATTATGACCGACTGCTTGCGCAGATTCCGGCAGCAGGCAGAATCGCCCTGGCATTTGAGCTGCAGGTTGTTGACAGGCTTCCCCTGCAGGACCATGATGAAATTTTGGACAAAGTGATTACTGAAAAACAGACACTCAGCAACCCGCTTCGCACCCGGTGACGGCTGCCTTTTCTTTAAAAAAAACAATAAATAACCTGAAGAGACCAAAGAAACTGGTTGTTTTCCAATTGCTCGTAGCGCGAAGAGATTCACGACCCGGGGCGACGAACCGCTGCCAAGATAATTGACTTTTCCAGGCTCCACCTGTACAGTCGTCACTATTCCGTCAGTGTCTGCCAGGATCTTTGTGGCGCCTGTCGGTCTGATTGGGGTCGAGGATCTGATTCAACCTAGATATTGCAGGATTCCATTGAAAGCAAGCTCTGGCAAAGACCTTTATAGCCATTACCACTCCCGTTCAGGGATGGCACCTGTTTGTCTGCTCTCACCAGAGGATCCTCATCATGGTTTAACCGGCAGAAACCACGCTGCCGACGCGCCCTATTATCGAGGGACTGCCTCCCGCAGTCCATTCACAACAGCAACGTAACAGGTAAAAGACAATGGTGGACAAGACATGAGGCGATGATCCTCACGCTTGCAACGAAGCGGAAACAATCAATATGGACGGTCGCAGCCCGCAAAGCCGGCCTCCGGCAAGAACACGCGCACAGGTATAAATAACTGGTTATGAAAATACTTTTGGGAATAGCTTTTATTATCTTTCTGATTGGCCTTTTTCTGCGGTTACATGAATGGTTCAGCAAAGGGATTCGACATCCTGAAAATCCGCCGCCCTTGTCCAACCGCATCGGGGCCGCTATCAAGGGTCTCTTCGCGACCCTGCTGAGCGGCAAAATCGTTGGGGTAGTCACAACATTTTTCACCGACGTCCTGGCCCAGAAGAGACTGCTGTCAAAAAGCCTCATGCGCTGGGTCGCCCACACGCTCATCTTTGTCGGATTTCTTGTTCTGCTCTTCATGCATGGACTGGGAAACACGGTCAGTGAATTCTTTTTCAGCGGTTACTATTCAACCCTACAGCCCTACCTGTCCCTGCGTAACCTGCTCGCCTTGCTGGTGCTAGCCGGTATCGCTATTGCCGTCTACCGGAGGATAACCGACAAGCCCAGACGGGTCAGAAGCCTCAGCAGCGACTGGGCGGCGCTCTGTTTTGTCGGGGCAATCATCATCACCGGCATTCTTCTGGAAAGTTCAAAAATTTCTTCCCCGCTGGAATTTCAGCGCATGGTCGAGGAGTATGGCGATGTCTCAGATGAAGAAGAGGCACTGGCTCTTGAAACCTACTGGGCTGCAGAACATGGACTCGTTTCTGCCCGGGTGGCCAAACCGTTTGACGCTGATCTTGTCGAACAGGGACGTGAAATCAGCTCGAACAGTTGCGGCGAATGCCACGCCCCGACGAGTGGTGCCTTTGTGAGCTACTCGCTTGCCGGGTTAATCGGACCGGTCATTTCCGGCGGATCGTCATTCTTTTTTTACCTGCACCTGCTCACCTGTTTTGCCTTTCTTGCCTGGCTTCCTTTCAGCAAAATGTTTCACGTTGTATCCGTTCCGGTTTCCCTGCTGATAAACGGCGTAATAGGTTTCAAAGAACCGGCGGAAAACAGCGCCAACAACCTGAACAGGCAGATGATCGGTCTCTCGGCCTGCACCCATTGCGGTTCCTGCAGCGAGCTCTGCTCCTCCCTGATGTTTTACGAATCCTTTCAGAATGATTTTATCCTCCCTTCTGAAAAGGTCCAGCTTCTCAAGAAAATTGCAACAGGTTCCCGTGTCGATGAAAAAACCCTGCAGCATCTCCAGAAGGGGCTCTATATCTGCACCAGCTGCGATCGGTGCTCGACCGTTTGCCCTTCCGGCATAAACCTCAGGGAGCTTTTCATTACCTCCCGCTACCACCTGCTTGCCAGAGGTTTTCCCGAGACTTCAATACTGAGTCATTTTTCCTTTCCGCTGGCACTGGCACAGAGCTTTGTTGATGACCACAAAAAAGCCTTGAAGAAGGTTGAGCAACTCTTTAAAGAGTCGTTCAAAAAACTCTCAGACATGACCACATTGACGCTGGCACGGCCGGCAGAAGTCGGGAACAGCAGTTACCAGAGCTGTTACTCCTGCCAGCGCTGCACCAACATCTGTCCCGTCGTCCGGCTCTACGACAGGCCCGAGGAAGCGCTCGACATGGTTCCCCACCAGATCATCTTCAGCCTGGGCATCGGCAACAAGGAAATCGCCGCGGGCTCTAGGATGATCTGGAGCTGCTCCACCTGCTACCTCTGCCAGGAACATTGTCCCAACGGTGTGGAGCTGACGGATATCTTCTACAGCCTAAAAAATTCGGCAATAAGAAAAATGGAGACAGGAGGTGAGGCATGAAACTGGCCTTCTTTCAGGGATGCAACATTCCCATTCGTATAGAACAATACGCGGTCTCAACGCAGGCGGTCCTGCAGAAATTCGGCGTTGAACTGGTTGAAATCCCCGAGTTTACCTGCTGCGGGTACCCGGTTCGGAACGTTGACGAGAAGGCGTATATTCTCCCCTCTGTCAGAAATATGGCAATTGCCGAAAAAAAAGGGCTCGATATCATGGTCATCTGCAACTGCTGTTTTGCCAGCCTGCAGAAGGCCAGGAGTGCGCTCGCCAAAAACCCCGAACTGCAGACTGAAATTAATGCGCTGCTTGCCGGGGAAAATCTGCACTACAGCGGAACGGTGACATGTAAAGCATTTCCTCACTGTCCTGCACGAGGATATCGGGGTCGAAACGATTAAAAAGCAGCTGGTCCATCGCTTCACCGAGCTCAATCTCTCGGTTATTCAGGGCTGTCATGTCTTGAGACCTCGGGAGATAACGAGCTTTGATGATTCTTTTATTCCCGCAGATAACAGACGCTCTCGTTGCCGCTACCGGTGCTGTAAGTCTTGACTGGCAGGGAAAGCTGGAATGCTGCGGAGCTGCGCTGGCCGGCATAAACGAACGAGCTCGCAGGTTCCCTGCTCAATGAGAAAGTGGACGGAGCATTGCGTGCCGGCGCCGAATATATCACACCGATCTGCGCATACTGCCACCTGCAGTTTGATACCGCTCAGAGCGAACATGCGCGGACCTGAGTCACCTGCTGCTGCCGGTTCTGCTCTTCCCTCAAGTGCTCGGTCTGGTCCTGGGGATAAACCGAGAAGCAGCTTGGCATTGAGCAGAATTCAACAATCAGCCACTGAACATGTCAGCAGTCTCAAATCACTCCTCGGATCACCTGTGGAAGAAAAAAAGAAAAGACGTAGAAAATCCAGCTGCGGCAAAAACCTTAGAGAAGATCACGTGCCACGGCATGGTACAAGAAGCAGACCGTCCAACAATCATAAAATGGCGGGCTGCTTCTTTGTTTCGACGCACATGAATGCTTATGGTAGCCAGCGGTGCGCGGCAGCCTTGAACGATCATCATCACTCCAATTAGAGAAGAAATATATGAGTAAAATAATTGCATTTGCAGGAAAAGGAGGGGTCGGAAAAACGACAGTCGCCTCTCTTGTCATCCGTCATCTTTCAGTCACCCGGCAAACACCGATCCTGGCGGTGGATGCTGACCCCAACAGCAACCTTGGAGAGACGCTGGGACTTGAAGTAACCACAACTGTCGGTGATATCCGGGAAAATTTCATGAGAGATCCCGCAAGGCGTTCCGTCCGGCATGGACAAGGCAATCTACCTGGAAACGCTGGTGGAACAGGCGCTCATTGAAAAGCCTGAATTCGACCTGCTGGTTATGGGTCGCCAGGAAGGCCAGGGATGTTACTGCATGGTTAATAATATCCTTAATAATTTCACTGAACGACTGATGGGCAACTACAAATACATGGTGGTCGACAACGAGGCAGGGATGGAACATCTCAGCCGCCGGACGAGCGGCCGGGTTGACATGCTCTACCTCATCACTGATTATTCACTGCGCGGCCTCAGGGCTTTGAAGAGGATTCACGAAATGATGGGCGGGCTTAAGCTCAAAGGTAGGTGAATCGGGTATTGTCGTCACCAGGGCACCGGCAGAAACTCAGTGATGCATTCATGGACGAGGTAGAAGGAGACCGGTCTTCCCAATTGTCGGAATTATTCCCAAACGATCCGGCACTGCTTGATTTTGACATGGAAAAACGCTCCCTGCTAGAGCTTCCGGACTCATCTCCGTCTGTCATGGCAGTTGACGCAGCTCTTGGCAACAACGTGCCCGACCTGATTCGCTGATTAACCAGCCGAGTTGTAACGATGAGACATGATGTAACGGTTTTCAAGCCGTACCCCTTCAGCCCCGGCCAGAAAATACGCATAGAAGAACTCACGAAGAGCAGGTGACTGGGAAGTTGCCGCAATCTCCGAAAACAAGGTAACGCTTCGTTGCCCCATTTCCGGAAAAGAATTTGAATGGACCACGTTCTGTTATGCCGTTGAAGAGGAAACAAACAGCATCTGGCCCCGTCAGTAAGAGCGTCTGAGTCCTGCGGTAGCCGCAGGATCCGACACAGATACTGTCATACACTCCGAGTCTCACAAGACCGCGACAGTCCGGCTAACAGGCATCCACGGCAAGGGCGTAGAGCGTATCAAGCGCCAGGTTTCCACTGGCCGATTTGGTCAAAGAGCAGTTTTGCTTCAGCCGGAAACTCCTCGTCTCCGACCCAGTAGAGCAGGGCAAGGGATATATGGGGAACCGGATAAAAGATATAAGCAGCATCAGCCATGTCCTGCCGGTCTCTCCCCTGAGCAGCCTGCAGACTCTGCCGAAAACTCCTCCAGGTCATTACCAAACCGGGAAGAGATTAGTGAAGTGGGAATTTCATGGGGCCCACGAAAGAAAGTAACTCCCCCGGGGATATCTTTTTCCGAGATCCATCCGGGAAGATCTTTTTCCGAAATCCACTCGCCGGTAAGCGGGACGCTTTTTATCTGCATCAGGTAGTTTATCAATTCATGTGCTTTTAGCCTCGTGAAGGCGATGGTTCAAACACTGGCCTGAAGAAATCAGGAAGATCCCGGCCATGCTGAAAATAAATACTGCCGCCGCTGTAGTAAAATACGCCCAGTCAATTCCCCAGCCATCCATACTGAATCCTGCCAGGGTTGCCCCGGTAAAAACACCCGCGCTCATTGCCAGGCTGAAAACACCCATCATGGTGCCGTGCCCATACTGTTTGCCCTCAAGAGACGCATACGCACCAAGAACCGGCCAGATGATCGACTCTCCGAGACCTATCATAATGTAGAGGATAAGCATCACCGTGAAACGCTGAACAAATGGAATGAAGAGTATCGAGCCGCTCAGGCAGACACAACCGCCAGCCAGCAGCAAAAGCTTGTTGTGGGCGTCGACAGCTTTTCCGCCGGTACCTGTAGAACTGCATTGACAAGGGTCCTGCAGGCAATAACAAAGCCAATCTGCAAGGCGCTGGCAGACATTCTCTCACTCATCAGCAGCGGCAGAAAGGCCATACTTGGCACCATGACGATCATGGTACTGAATCTGGCTATCAAGATCCCAGTGTCCGCCTGTTCTGAAGCATCAGGGAGACATTCCTGAACAGGGAAAAACCATTTGAGGACCCTGTCGGTACCTGCGAGGGCATCGTCATGACAACCAGGATGAATGCCATAAAACTCAAAACAGCCATCACATAGAAAACAGAAGCCAAGCCGAACAGATCGGCAAAGAGGCCACCGATAATCGGCCCGCAGCCGATTCCGCAGAACATGGCAATATTCAGATAGCTCATATACCGCCCTTCCTGACCGGCAGGGGCCAGGGAACTCATGTATGCCATGGCGATTGGCACAATCATCGCTGAACCGACCCCATGAAATCCGCGAATGGCTATCAGATTAAAGACACTGCAGCCTGCGGGATAAGCAGGCCGACAGCCCGTAGATAAAGAGACCGGCAACAAGAAACCGCTTTCTGCCCAGGCGGTCGGAGAGGCTGCCGACAACCGGCTGCAGGATTCCCCGGCTGATGGAAAAGGCGGCAATAATCATCCCCAGCGAGAAACCGCCGGCACCAAGTTCTGAGGCAAAGACAGGCATCACCGGAATAATGATGCCGATACCGAGCAGGGCGATAAAAATCGACAACAGGAGGGTAATAAGAATGTGTCTGTTCATCCGTTCACGATCATTTTTGCTCTTCTCGTCATTGACAGGCGGGCCGAAGTGGCAATAAAGCGAGACAACCGTGCCCGGTGTCGATGAAAATCAACATTGCCCGTCCATTCGGCTGCCGGCAGATGAAGGAGGTAAAGAGATGATATCATCGCCGTACTGGGAGGAACCGTTCTGCGGGTGAGCTACCCGCAGGAGATCGACTGACCGCATCGCAGTTCGCGGTCTGCACCATGGTCAGCGAACGCTGCTGCCCGGCTACATGCACAATGCCGCATGCAGGGCCCGCTGAGCCCGGGCGAATTCGTTCCGCTCGACAATAAACTGCATATTGGTCTGCCTGGTCGTCTGGAGACGGCAAGTATGTTAATCTTTTCTGCTGCGAGCGATTGGGCAGCCTTGGCCAGTATACCGGGCTGGCCGATATTGGAGCCGATTGCGCAGACAATGGCGACCGGGCGGTTTGAGATCAGTTCGAAAATATCGGTCAGTTCAGCAACCAGGCGGGGCGTGCAGTCACGCTCGGTGACAATCAGGTCTATGGTGTTGGCATTCGTCACCTTACTGATATAGGAAACCTTATGCTTGCTGAACACTTCCATGATACGCCTGTCAAACCCACTTCCCCAACCATCCTGGTATCATGAACTTCAAGGCAGGTTACACGGTTTGAACCGGTAACAATCTCCACCTTCGAGGTCGGTGCGATGAAATCATTGGTAATCAGGGTTTCCGGGGTGATCCGGTTCAAAAGCATTTTTCACCCGAATTGGGATCATGCTGATTTCAAGCGGTTTTGAAGCCTTGGGATGAATCGCCTCCATGCCCACATCGGCAAGCTGATCTGCCACATCATAGTTTGTATTACAGACCGGGTGGGCATTTTCCTTGCCGACAACCAGCGGGTCCCCGGAGCAGAGATGATATTCATGTGGATGATTGCCTCACTGGCACGCAGCAGTACGGCAATCTTCGAGAACGTAACCTCTGAATATCCACGGTCGAACTCCCGCATGATGCCTTCCGTTCCCTTTGTGTATCCGGTGCAAAACAGATGGTCGTGAATGGATCGATCTCGTCAAAGCTGTCTTTGATCCGCCTGTCGATGGTAAGCTGACGGCCGTCTTCCCAGCCGCTCAGGTCGATAAGGTCGCATCGTAGCCGCGGTTCTGCAAGATATTGGCAGAATTAAAGGCACTGTGCATTTCGCCAAGCGATGCCAGGAGTTCCCGGGCGGCAAGCAGCAGTTCCCTGCGGGTCACATACCCTGAAGCCAGGACATTATCCATGCTGCGCAGGATATTGATGGCAAGATCGATGCGGTCCTCGATAAAATCGTTCGCCACCTGGAGCTGCAGGCCGGTCTCGACAAAACTTTCATTCAACTCGAAGAGCCGGTCTCTGAGCATCAGCATTTTCTTGGGATAGTTTTCCTGCTCTTCAAAGAGTTTGTAAATGCCCGGTTGCCCTGTTTTCTTATGTTCAAGCAGTTCGTCGGTGACTCCCGCGTAGGCCGAAACGACATATACCCGGCCAAAAATGTCGTTTTTCCGGCGCAGGATGATGTTGTCGATGATCTCAGGAAAGCGGGACATCGAGGTGCCGCCAATTTTTTCAACTCTCAGATTTAAACGCTCCATACGTTTTACCATATATCTCACGATACCAATTAGTTACGAAAACGATACAAACACCCGTTACGGGAAGCCAAAAACCGGCATGACTCAACCATTGCTGACCCAGGAACCTATCCGAAAACACCTGATGAAACAAGCGCTTTTTCGCTGCCGGTAGCGGCCGCCTGACACCATCACTGCGCTTTGCGACGTTTTTAAACGGGGAAAATCCGAAGAGAAGAAATTCAAGAGGTAAACCGGCTCCGTTTCCCGGGTGCACTATTTTGCCAGTGCAGGTTCGACAACCGGAAAACTCATCGTAAATGTTGTCCCCTGGTCGGGGACAGACTGGACATCTATATATCCCTGGTGAGCCTCGACGACCTCCTTGACGAGGGAGAGGCCAAGTCCTGAGCCGGTGATATGGCGGGTTGCCTTTCCCTTTACCCGGTAAAATCGATCAAAGATATGGGGAAGGTCCTCCTTGCTGATGCCGATCCCCGAATCCTTGAAGACAAGATTGGCAAAGCCACCGGACAAAGACGAAGAAACCGTTACCGAGCCGCCGTCAGGCGTGTACTTTATCGCATTGGAGACGATATTCATCAGGGCGGTACGGATATGATCATAGTCGACATTAAACCACCATTCTTCCCGGCAGGGCTCATAGCTCACCGTAATATTTCTAGCTTCTGCCTGAGGTGCGGCAACCTCCACGATATCCTTGACGATGTCATTGCCGCGGGTTACCTCCAGGTTAAAGACGACGGTGCCGCTTTCAAGTTTGGAGAGATTGAGCAGGTTGTCAATGAGGCGCAGCAGGTCCTTGGTCCTGACGGTCATACGGCTATGGAGTTTATTGCAGGAATGCAGCGCTTCGTATTTACAGTCAACCTGGAGTGCATAAATCATCTGTTCAATGGAGGCCAGCGGCGACTTCAATTCATGGGCCACCATCGCCACGAAATCTGATTTCATCCGGTCAATTTCCTTGCTGGTGGAAACATCCTCAAAGGTGGTCACCGAGCCGAGAACGACACCTGTTGAGGAGACGACCGGAGAGCAGTGCGCCCTCAGGAAGCGGCGGGATATGGCCCCCGGCACAAATTCTCGGGCAACCGCCACCCCCTTTTCCATCGCTTCCTCGATCATCTTCAGGGCGACGCGGTCACTGATCGATGCAGAGAGATGCTTGCCGATCACCGGGTCCGTTTGAATTTCCAGGAGCTTGATGGCAGCCGGATTATGCAGAACGACCACGCCCTCAGGATCGGTAACCAATACAGCCTCGACCATGCAGCCGAATACCGTTTTGAGCCGGCTCTGCTCCTGCTGTATGGTGTCCAGGCTTAAAATCCGTTCTTCCCGCAGTTTTTCCGCTTCGGCCTTCAGACGAATTTTATCGATGGCTCGCTCAACGACGATCCGGATGTAATCAGGGGTAAATGGTTTGCCGACAAAATCGAAGGCTCCCTGCTTCATTGCGGTAACCGCCTTTGATACCGTAGCAAACCCGGTTATCACAATGACCTCGATATGCGGCTCGTGTTCCTTTATATATTCGAGAACGCCAAATCCATCGATGCCGGGCATCATCAGGTCAAGCAGAACGATGTCAAAACCGCTCTGCTTGATCAGCTCAATACCGCGTTCCCCGCTCTCGGCCTTTTCAACCGTAATTCCCCTCCCGGAAAGGGCCCGGGAAACACCTTCGCGAATCACTTTTTCGTCATCGACGATGAGCAAGCGCACTGTATCCATTCCGTCTTTTCCTTATCAGAGAGACAACCACCACAATCTGCCGGAGCATCCATCTCTGGCATTAAAAACCTACACCAGATACAGGAAACCTATTGCAGCCAGCTTTTTATGCGCTCGAGGAGTTCCTTCGGTTCCACCGGTTTCGGCATATAATCCTCCGCCTCGCTCTCCAGCATGTCCCGGTGGGTATAGGTGCTGGTCGTTACCCGGTCGGCGACGGCGGTGAGCAGGATGATCGGTATCTCTCTGGTCGCCTCATCTCCCTTCAGCTTTGCACAGGCTTCATGCCCGTTCATCACCGGCATCATGACGTCAAGAACAATCAGGTCGGGTTGCTCTTCGGCAACGGCCTCAAGCCCTTCCTGCCCATCATAGGCGACCCGCACAGCATAGCCGCCGCTCTCAACGATTACTTTGACTGCTTCAACAAAATCCGGATCATCGTCAACCAACAGAATCCTTTTTTTATCCGTCATCATTCTCCTCCATGTAAAAGTGGTGCAGCCTTTCCATTCATCACTGTTCTACAGCCGGGCGGGGCAGAAGCCCTGCGCCACCGATTATCTCAGCGAGTTTTTCTTCCCATTCAATGGCCATCACATGCACACCGGCAATGCCTTCCATCTCTTTTAACTGCCCGATCTGCTCGATACAGATTTCAATCCCCTTGGCGGCCTGTTTCTCTTTCGGTTCATCAGCTATTCTCTTGATGACCTCTTCCGGGATGTCGATCCCGGCGACCATCCGGTTCATGAATTTTGCCATTCCGGCAGATTTAAGCGGGGTGACCCCGGCCAGTATCTTGATTTTTTCATGCAGCCCCAGCTTCCTGGCATCCTCCATGTAGCGGACAAATGTTTTCATGTTATAGATGCACTGGGTCTGGACAAAATCAGCACCCGCCTCCATCTTCATCTTTAACCGAGCCACCCGTATCTCATAGGGATCAGCGAACGGATTGACCGCACAGCCGATATAGAATTTCGGCGCTCCTTCAAGCTTGTCGCCTGACGGAAAAACGCCATCGTCCCGCATGGTCTTGGCCAGGTGAATAAGCTGCATGGAATCGATGTCAAAAACATTTTTTGCCTGCGGGTCATCCCCGAATTTCTGGTGATCACCCGAGAGGCAGAGAAGGTTTCGCACACCGAGCGCGGATGCCCCAAGCAGGTCCGACTGCAGGGCAATGCGGTTTCTGTCGCGGACCACCATCTGGATCAGCGGCTCTACTCCCGATTCCTTGACCAGCATGCAGCCGGCAAGAGAACTCATCCGTACGACCGAGGTCTGATTATCGGTGACATTGCAGGCATCGACATTGCCCTTGACCAGTGCAGCCTTTTTCAGAACGACGTCAGGGTCTGCGCCCCGAGGAGGACCGCATTCAGCGGTTACGGAGAAATGACCGGCAGCGAGAACCCTTTCGAGATTGCTTCCTGATTTCATTATATCATATCCTCCCTGATAATGCGGCGCGGTCCGCCGTCACGCGAGCTATTCCACCCTTTATACGGTTTAAGCTTGCCATAGTTCTCCATCTGGTCGAGCGCTTTCAGACGGTCTATTATCAGCTGCCAGCCGCAGGCGACATCTTTGGATATTTCACATTTTCCAGCGACAGAGCCCCCGCATGGACCGTGAAAAATCGATTTTGCACACCTCGTTACCGGACAGATCCCGCCGGTCAGGTGCAGGACGCAGTCACCGCAGCCCTGACAGCGCTCGGCCCACTCACCCTGCCGTTCGGTAACGCCGAGAAAACCGGTATTAATGCCGGGAAGGACCGGCGTAATGGTGAATTTTTCAGCCAGAAACTGGATTCCTGCCCCGCAGGCGATTGACAGCACCGCCTGGTGGTCTTCAACATAGGGACGCATCACTTCAAGGTATTCAGGGTCACATTGCCGCTCGAGGCAGACCTCCCTGATCTCTATTTTTTTACCGAGTGCCTCGCGTGCCAGACGCAAGGTGGAAGACAGGACCTGCACCTCCTTGTCTCCTCCAACCCGGCAAACCGTCACACAACCGAAACAGCCGGCCACGATGATGTTGTCATAGGGTTCAACCATTGCCAGAATCTCTTCAATGGGTTTGGGCGTTCCGGTAATCATCTTTTAACCTCCTGTGAAAACGTCTGGTGCTCCGCCCTCCGACTCACATTTACAGGGCTCGGGCCTAGTTCTTGTATCTTTTCAACAAACTCATTGGCAAAAGCAGCAAACTTGGCTCCCTCGCCGGCACTGAGGTTATACATGCGAACCCGGTCTGGACCGATGTTGATCTGGTCCAGAATGTTGTAGACCCGCTGAACGCGGGCTCGGGCACGAATATTGCCGTTGACGTAGTGGCAATCCCCCTCGAGGCAGCCGATGACCATTACCCCGTCGGCACCATTCTCGAAGGCCTTCAGCAATAATGACTCGTCAATTCTTCCGGTGCACGGCAGCATGACGATACTGGTCTCGGGAGGATATGAACGTCGTTCCGAACCTGCCAGGTCCGCGGCGGTATACGCTCAGTGACGACATGCAAAAACAATGACACGGGGTGCAAAGTCCTCCATCATTTTCCTCCTTTTGCGTCGGCATACTCCGGCACGGAATAGGCCTTCAGCTTGGCATTGATATTCTTGTCCTCGAACCTGCCGAGCGTTATTGTCTTGGCGGGACATTCCGCTACGCAGATACCGCAACCCTGGCAGAGAGCAGGATTGATATAGGCGGTGTGCTGCTCGTTTATGATCGGGACATGGTAGGGACAAGCCCTGACACAGGTCAGGCAGACCGCACAGTTATCAGGGTCGACGATGGAATAAACGCCGGACAATTTCAGCTTGTTCTTCGACAGGATGGTCGCTGCACGGGCCACGGCAGCCTGGGCCTGGGCAATCGTCTCGCTGACATTTTTCGGTCCATGCGCGGTTCCTGCCATGAACAGCCCCTCGCTGGGCAGGTCGACCGGTCTCAGTTTGGCGTGAGCCTCGATGAAAAAACCGTTATCGTTGCGGGGTACACGCAGCATGGAGGCAAGTTCTTCGGTGTCATGCGGTACAATCCCGGTAGACAGGACAAGGATGTCCGGCTGCAGGCTCACTTGTTGACGGATTGAGGGGTCAAATACCCGAACATCAAGCAGGGATTGCTCGACGCGTATTTCCGGTGGCGAGGTCTCGGGATCAAAACGGATAAAATTGACCCCAAGCAGTCTCGCCTCGCGGTAGTCTCGTTCGGCAACTCCATAGCAGCGCATGTCCCGATAAAGAACATCAATGCGAATTTCCGGGTTCAGCTCCTTGAGGCGAAGGGCGTTTTTGATCGCCTGGTTGCAGCAGATCCGGGAACAATAATCAAGGTATTCTCCGCATCGGGAGCCGGCACACTGGAGCATGACAACACTGCTCCACGAGGAGGCAAGGCCGGGGTCGTTGGAGATTTTCGTCTCCAGGTCAGTCTGGCTCAGCACCTCATCATGCTCATTGAGGCCGTAGAGATCAGGTCGGAACTCTCGTGTTCCTGTTGCCACGAGTGTAGCACCGTGCTTGATCTCGCGGGTTCCGCCCGTAGGGGTCATGACCTCGGTCTCGAAAGAGCCGACAAAACCACCCTGGTCAACCACCATGGAACTGGTCAGCACCCGTATCAGGTCATTATTGTTCACCCGCTCCTTCAGGGAGGCAAGGTAGGGCGCGAATTCCTGGCCGTCCCAGCTGCGTTTGAGATTTCGAACCTGGCCGCCAAGCTCCTCCTGCTGTTCCACCAGGTAGACGCCGAATCCCTGACCGGCAGCTTCCAGTGCGGCCGTCATGCCGGCCACCCCGCCGCCGATCACCAGCAGGGTCGAATTGACATCAAACTCAAGTTCGGTAAGCGCTTCCGCCTGGGCGGCATTGGCAACCGCCATGCGCATCAGGCGCCGCGATTTTTCGGTCGCTTTCTCCGGTTCGGACGGATGCACCCAGCTGCAATGGTCGCGGATATTGGCCATATCAAAAAAGTACTTGTTGAGCCCTGCCTGGCGCAGCGTTGACATGAACAGCGGCTCGTGGGTACTTGGCGAGCAGGCCGCCACCACAACGCGGTTCAGCCGCTGCTCCCTGATGATTTCCTTCATGTTTTCCTGGGAATCCTGGGAGCAGGTATAGAGCGGGCGCTCGGTGTAAACGACATTGGGAAGTGTTTTGGCATATTCCTCAACATCGGCGACATTGACGACGGAGGCGATATTCGAGCCGCAGTGGCAGACGAATACCCCGATCCTCAGCTCTTCGCCCGGCTCCTCCACCTGTTCCTGGGGCAGAATTTCTTCGGTGAGAAGCGAGCCGCGGGCAGCTGCCAGGCTGACGGAAGCGGCCTGCGCCGCCCCTGAGGCCTCACTGACCGTCTCGGGTATATCTTTGGGCCCGTTGAAGGCGCCGCTGACAAAGATTCCCGGTCGTGACGTCTGCAGCGGTGCAAAGCCGTCGGTCAGGGCAAAGCCGAAGTCGTCCATCTCGATCTGCAGGGTCTCGGCCAACCGCTTGGTGCTTTCCGGGACCTGGATTCCGACCGACAGAACGACCATCTCAAAGACTTCCGATATTCTCTTGCCCGAATCATCCACATAGCGCAGTTCAAGATCCCCTGTCTGGGGATCTTCGAAGATCCGACTGATCATCGCCCGCACGTAACGGACATTGTTCTCTTTTGCCCTGGTGATATACGAATCAAAGTTCTTGCCAAAAGAGCGCATGTCGATATAGAAGATTGTCGGTTCTATGGATGCGTCATGCTCCCTGGCGATAAAGGCCTCCTTGGTCGCATACATGCAGCAGACCGAGGAGCAGTAATCGCGGTCACAGGAAGCATCCCGGGACCCGACACACTGTATCCAGGCAATTTTTTTCGGGTGTTTGCTGTCGCCGGGACGCAGAACCTTTCCCGACGTTGGCCCCGAGGCGGAAAGGAGCCGCTCAAATTCGATACTGGTAACAACGTTTTTATGATAACCGTAACCGAACTCACCGCGCAGTCCGGCATCAAAAACCTCAATTCCCGGTGAAAAGATAATGGACCCGACTTCCACCTCTTTTTCCTTTTCAACATGCCCGTAATCGATTGCCCCGACTCCGCAGACCGTTTTACAGATACCGCAGGCCCCGGTATTCAGGTGCACACAGCTGTCTTCACTGATTACCGGCACCCGCGGGACAGCCTGCGGGTAAAGGATGTTGACCGGCTTTCTGGTGTCGAGCCCCTCGTTGAATTCGTTATGGAGCGGGCGCACCTGCTTGTCGGTGAGCTCGGAGATCCGCAGGAAATTCACCGGGCAGACTGAAGCACAAGCACCGCACACCTGGCAGATATCGCGGCCGGCCTCAATACCGCTGGCGGTCATTTTCAGCGCACCGACCCCCATGACCTTGGTGCACATCATCGCGCAGAGGCCGCAGCGAATGCAGTTATCCTTCTGTCGCCCCCCGCGTTCTTTGATAATCGCTGCAGAGCGGGCAGAAATCGCAGCCCCGAGGCTTTTGTCAAGTTCGGGGGCATTGCTCACCGTGATTGCGGCAAACTGATCCGGGCAGGCGACATAGCAGGCGCCACAGCCGGTACATCTATCCTGATCGATGGCGGCAATCTCTTTTTTCTCCCAGATCACCGCACCGTGCAGGCAGGCCCGCTGGCAGAGGCCGCATTTTGAGCATTTTTCTCTATCAACAGTAAATGTCCAGGGGACAAGAGAAGACGGCTCTGGAAGACCACTCCCCTTGATGGTAATCTTGTCTTTTGCCTTCAGCTTTTTCTTTTTTTCCCCAGCTGTCGGCTGCTCGGCAAACCATGACAGGCAAGTCACCGGGCAGGCAATCTCGCAGAGCCCGCAGCCGGTGCATTTGTCCACATCCACATAGCGGGAATGCTGGATGATCTTCGCCACAAAATTTCCTTCATCGCCTTCGACACCGGTCAGCTCACTATGAGTTAGCAGCTCGATATTCCTGTGCCTGCCCACTTCAACCAGCTTCGGTGAAACGATACACATGGAACAGTCATTCGTGGGAAAGGTCTTGTCCAGCTGCGCCATCTTGCCGCCAATTGCTGGTGAACGCTCCACCAGGTAGACTTTGAAACCCGAATTGGCCAGGTCCAGAGCCGACTGCATGCCGCTGATACCGCCGCCGATGATCATCACCGCGCCGGTCGGCTTTGTCACTATTTCTGTCCGGGGGTTCCCTGTCATGGCGTCTCCTCCCTCTGTTCGAAAAATGACACTGCCCGGGTCAGCACATCGGGTGAGACCAGATGCACCCGCTGCTGTTTTGCAGGGTATTGGCCGCTCAAGGCCGCCTCTACCAGCTCTGTTGCGAAGAATACCGGCAGGTGAGCTGTGCCGTTAAGATCGAGCTGCCGGCTCTCGACATTTGCCTGACACATCGGGCAATCGGTAACGAGCGCTTCCGCACCGGCCCGTTCTGCCGCCGCGACAATATCTCCGACAAGCGTGCAGGCGATATCGGGTCGAGCCATGGTCAGGCTCCCCGAGCAGCATTCGGTTCGATGCGACCAGGAGACAGCAGAAGCCCCGACCGCAGCGACTATTTTTTCAAGCGAGCGGGGCTGCTCGTAATTTCTTACATCGGTGATTTTTGGATTCCTGAGGGAAAGACAGCCGTAATAGCAGGCTATGTTCATATCCTTCAGGGGCTGCCTGGTTTTATCGGCTATTTCTTCAAGGATTGATTGTTGCGCCATAAACGGGCTGATATGAATGATCTCAAAATCAGGGTCATAACCGTCAAGGTCCCAATAATGCGGGTCTTGCCTGATGATTTTGTCTGCGGCCTTGAGGCGCTGAAAACAGGCGGCACAGGGAACCAGGATGTCATTACCGAGTTCGGCGGCAAGCAGCAGGTTGCGCATGGGCAGGCGGACACCGACTTCGTGATTGGTCATATGAGCCGATGATGCGCCGCAACAGTTCCAGTCCGGGATTTCAACGAGCTCAATTCCGAGACGACTGCAGACCGCTTTTACCGAAAGGTCATAGTCAAGGGCTGTGCCGTGCAGCGAGCAGCCTGGATAATAGGATAATCTCATCGTTCATACTCCTTTCCCGTTCCCGAGAAAATCTTCTTGATCTCGGCTTTACCTCTGATGGGATGCGGCAGGAGACCAAGTTTCCCCTTGCCGAACATCTTTATCCCCAGTTTCATATCACCGGTCAGATCACCTGAACGGAGCTTGTAGCCGGCGATCAGTCCCACCTCGTAGGCACGCCCCCAGTGGCGGATCGAATCCAGGAATGACTGGTGAAATACGGGAACCCGCGGTTCGGCAGGCTTGATTCCCTTTCTTTTTGCCAGTTCCCTGAGCACATCCATGAGCACCGCAATATCGATGTCATTGGGACAGCGGGTCGCGCAGGTCTCACAGGCGGCACACAGCCAGATCGACTTGCTGGCGAGCAGTTGATCCTCCATGCCGTAGGCTGCAAGCCTGACCACCTCCATGGTGGTCAGGTCAAAGAATTCAGTAATGGGACACCCCGAAGAACAGCGCCCGCATTGAAAACAGGCCTGGGCGTCGATGTTCATGCTCTTCAGCTTGGCCAGAAGCTTTTTATTTCCCTGTTCGGGTGAGATGGTCTTAACGGTCATGGCTTTCTCCCTTTAAAGTGTCCACAACAGCTGGAAATCTCAGCGTAAACGTGGTCCCCTCTGCCGCTGATGAGGCTGCCCTTATGGTGCCTTTGTGTTCTTTGACGATCGCATAGGATACGGAGAGCCCCAATCCTGTCCCTTCTCCTGTCGTCTTTGTGGTGAAGAACGGCTCAAATATTTTTTCCAGCAGATCTTCGTCAATTCCTGGGCCTGAATCTTTTATCAGAATTTCGTTCACGCCGCTGTTGGCCCTGGACCTGCTGATAATTTGTATCGTTCCGTTGCCCTCCATCGCCTGGGCGGCATTGACCAGGAGATTCATGACGACCTGATTCAGCCTGATCGTATTGCCGAGAATGGGGGGCAGAGCAGCTTCCAGCTCAAGTTCGATAACGATGTTGTGGTAGAGCGGCTGATTTTTCAGGATGCTTATGGTTTTTTGCAGAACCTCGTTGCAATCAACGGGCTCCATCTCATAACTGGTCTGGTGGGAAAACTCGAGCAGGTCCGCGACGATCACCTTGCAGCGTTCGGCCTCATGAACGATCGTCTGAAGATCCTCTTTTGCCTGATGATTGTCGCCGATTTCCTCCATGACGAGATTGGCGTAAAGCATGATTCCCGACATCGGATTGTTGATTTCATGCGCCACGCCGGCGGCAAGCCTGCCAAGACCCGCCATCTTTTCAGACTGCATCAGCATGTTGTGGGTCTGTTCGAGGTCTTTTTCAATTTTCAGCATTGCCCGGAGATCGGTAAAAATGCCGAAGGTTGCTATCTCCTTGTCCTTGTCATAGATAATACCGCCGGAAAACTGCACCGGGATATCATGGCCGTCTTTGTGCCGGACGTTGATCTCGTGATGCAGCAGTTTGCCTTTTCCGCCAAAATCATCACTGCGCATCCTGCTGATGATTTCATAGGCAAGACCATCCTTGTAAAGTCCGGTAACATGGAGATTTTCAAGACTTTGCTGTTCGGTATAGCCGAGCAGGTTCACGGCAGCATCATTGAAAAGGATTACCTTGCCGGTCATATCGGCTGCGATAATGCCGTCAACGGAAGAGTTAATCAGGTCGTTGAAAAAAGCATTTCGTCTTCTCAACTGGGTTTCAAGCTTTTTTCTATCGGTAATGTCAATAAGATAAAGAAGATAATAATCAGGGTGCGAAGGTGGATAGGTGAGCACCGCGTCAAGAATCTTTGTCTCATTTTCAGCCGTCTTAATCTGGATCACCTGCCTGATTCTCGACTTACGAATTTCCGCCAGATTGTCGAAGAACTGACCGATCAGATAAAAGAACCATTGGTTCTCAGGGCCCAGGAGAGCTTCAAGATCGGTGTCAACCAGGTTGCGATAGGCAACACCAAGCAGGCCGTTTGCCGCCGGATTGGCATACAGGACCTGATGCTTGAGACTGACAACCATGACTCCGTTTGGTGTCTCGTCCAGAATCTGGTAAAGGTAGAGATGCGAACCAAGCTCTCTGGTTACCTCCGGCAGACTTTTTCTCAGGGGAGACTTTTCGTCATCACTTTTCTGCACAGTCAATTACCGTTCAATAAGATCCAGAATTTCCGGTAACTTTTCACTCCAGCCAAGAGCCAGCAGGACAACCCCGTCACCAAGCTGAGTCAGTTCCTGGAGAAAATCAGCGGCAACCTGGACACCGGCATTTTTCTTGTCCGGTGACTGCATCATTTTTTTCAAGAATTCCTGGGGTATAGACGGTACACCGGGAAGATTGTTCAGGTATCGAACCATGGTCACTGATTTCAGGAACATCAGCGATGAAAAGAGCTTGATACCGGTCTGCTCCGCAAAAGGAACAAATTGTTCGAGAATATTGAGATCATACGTTGGTCCCAGGGTCACAGAGTCGACACCGAATGTTTCAAGCTGTTTGAAATACTCCGCCCGTTCCCTGTTGAGATTAATATCATCCGAGAGTTCAATATAGACGCCGATGGTAAAATTCGTGGCTCCATCAAGTGATTCTCCAGCCAGGTCCTTTCCTGCATTTAACGCGGCAACACACTTGAGCATGGTCTCCAGGTTCAGATCACCGCTTGAGCGGGCAACCGGCTGGTCCCCTTCACGTGGGTCGTGCCCCTCCTTGATGACGATCTGCCTGATACCGAGGGCTGAAGCACAAAGAAGATCTGCCTGAAAAGAGATTCGGTTTCGATCGCGGCCATTGATGATCATGCTCGGTTCAATGCCTTTTTCCTTTAATGCCAGACAGGGAGCCAGCGGCGACATACGCATGATGGCGTGTTCACCGTCGGTAACCCGGACCGATTCCACCCGGCCTCTGAGATTCAAGGCTGACTTTAGAAACGGTTCAATGTTTGTGCCTTTGGGGGGATCGATCTCGGCGATCAGGGTGGTTTTACGGGAAGAATGACTGTTCTTGGTTGCTTCCATTGAACCTCCTATCGTTAGATTTACAAGCGCTTGATATAAAAATACAGAGGTTGATCAGAGTCTACAATCACTGAAACCAATGGGCTGTGCCCGGAGAAAAAGACAGGTTCCGGTTACCGCCCCGGCATGGTGTCATATGAAAATTCAAACAATGGGTGCAACACAGCTGCCTTCTCAATCCGCAAAATTTCTATTTCCGGACGATTGGGAGAAGACATTCCACTGCGCAGTAGTGCCGAAACCTCACAATCAGGATTCTTTTCATGGTAAAAAGCCGCGTACTGTTCGTGCACTATTTCAAGCTGCAGCCCCAACGATGCTGCAGCCGCCATCATCTATGAAGACGAGACAGCAGGTTCGAATCAATGGCGCAGGAGCGAACCAGGCCTCAGCTGCCGGCTGCTGCCAGCGGAGAATCAGCCACCTGGGAAGGGTTCCGAAACCTGCCGAGATCCTTACTCTATTCAAATAATCTGAACCTACCCTTAAGTTTCAGTTATATTACTGCCACAGGGTGCCTCTTGTCAATCGTCTAAATCTCAAAAAAAGGAATTTCTCAAAACCTTCTTAATCAATGCGGACAGCCGGCAGCGGCTGCTGTATGGCTGGCCTTCCCGTCTATGAGCACCCGTTCAGAGTGGTCTGCCTGTTCATTCTTTTTGACCTAGGTCAAGGAAAACGCCTGCATCCTGATGTATAGTTTGGCTCAAGAGAGTGTAAAGAGGATACACTCTTCGTTTCGCCGCTCATTTTATGGACACAGCCACTGGAGGAAAACAATGAAATGCCCCGGCCAGGACATGCAGTACTGGGAAAGCGATGCGATCTTCGAGGTCAGCTGCCCTGAATGTAAACAGCCTGTTGAGTTTTATAAAGACGACACAACCCGGAAATGCGGTCATTGCGGTCATCGCTTTGTCAATCCCAAGATGGATTTCGGCTGTGCTGCCTATTGCAAATATGCCGAACAGTGCCTTGGAACACTTCCGGAGGAGTTCATCGGTTCCCAGGACAACCTGCTGAAGGACAAGGTTGCCGTCGCGATAAAACGTTTTTACAAAACTGACTTCAAAAAGATCAGCCGCGTATCACGCATTGCCCATCATGCGGAAAAAATCGGCAAAGAGGAAGGCGCTCATCTGGGAATTATCCTCTGCGCCGCCTATCTCAATGACATTGGGTTAGACCGGGCGGAGCAGAAATACCACAGCCGGGAACCCGACGTGGTCAAACAGCAAAGCATAGAGATCGCCACCGACATTCTTGCCGGGCTTGGCGCAAAGCCCCAGGTTCTCGCCGAGGTATGCAGACTGATACAGATTCATGACAGTGATGAAGCGCGCGGCGTCCGCGAAAGCATGATTCTCAGCGATGCCGAACGAACGGCGATTCTTGAGGAAACGCACAAGCACAGCCCACTTGATCGCCAGAGTGCCGAGGACTGTCTTGCAAACGACTACCTGACCAGCGCTGGCAGAGCGTATGCCAAAAAGGTTTTTGAACAGATTCGGTAGGTTTTGCTGAACGGTGACCAAATCCTTCAACGCTGTCGGCGGACGTGCCGAAATACCGGTGCAGCCCCAGTCGCCCGGGCAAAATCAATTGCCAATCCGCTCCGCATATGCTAACGGATAGCAACAGGGCAGCAATACGACAAACAGATTCACGAACAGCAGATAATCTGAGAGGATAGACAGATGAGTGATCTTTCCGGAAGGACAATCGGTTTCATCGGCCTCGGTTTCATGGGCAAACCGATGTGCACAAACCTGATGAAAGCCGGGGCTCGAATGGTGGTGACCAACCGCTCCGAACCGCCCCGGATCGAGATGCAACAGAAGGGAGCCGTCAGTGTTGATTCTCCAGCCGAAGTAGCCCGGCTGACAGACATTATCATCATCATTGTCGCCGACACACAGGCGGTTGTATCCGTGCTGACCGGCCCGAAAGGCGTATACGCGGCGATACGGCCCGGATCGCTGGTCATTGACATGGGTACAACCCTGCTGCCGGCAACCAGGTCCTTTGCCCGGCAGGCCGAAGCAGAGGGCTGTTTCTATGTCGATGCCCCGGTATCAGGGGGAACGATCGGCGCCGAAGCCGGAAATCTGACGATAATGGCCGGTGGATCCGAGCAGGCGTTTAGCATGGCCCTCCCGCTTCTCGAGGTGATGGGCGCGCGCATTACCCATGTGGGTTCGGTTGGCGCCGGGCAGGTCGCCAAGGCTGCCAACCAGGTAATCGTCGGCCTGTCTATCGGTGCTGTTGCCGAGGCGCTGGCACTGGCCAAGGCCGCCGGGGTTGATCCAGGCAAAGTGTGCGAGGCGCTGAAAGGCGGTTTTGCCGACTCACGCATCCTTGAAGTCCATGGGCAGCGGATGGTCAATGATTCATTTGAACCCGGGGCAAAAAGCACTATCCAGCGTAAGGATATGCACCAGGCGATTGAACTTGCGGCTCAGCTGGGTCTTGAGATGCCAGCCACAACGCTGAGCAGAGAACTCTACGACCGGCTGATCGCAGCCGGCGGAGCAAACCTTGACCATGCCGCACTTTTCAAGGTTATTGACCGGAAAAAGAACTGATTGCCCCCGTGGACAGGGACCTTTTTTCCTGCCGGGAGCCAGAATCCTCGGCGAGATGAAAGCGTGTGGCGTAATTCTCTTCTCAACCAGCATGAAGTCCCAGCGGCTCGATGATCCGGCTGCTGAATCGTTTCATGATCAGCTCATCCGGATCCTCTCCGATTTTCTCGGCAATTTCCTCGATAGCACCGGCGATACAGAGGAACTTTTCCCGCCCCGCTGAGCGCGCCTGTTCAACAAAATCCCAGTCACCGCTCTGCTCGAAAAACTCCCAGCCAGTCTTGACCTCGGGAAATATTGTTTCCCGCATCCCATCCAAAAACCCGAGGTAGAGACCCAGGCTTGAGCTTTTCTGGCCAGCGATCAGAGAGGCAAGCAGACCGCGCGGATGGGTATCGGCCAGGCTGTCTTTAACGGCCCTGCTGACGAATTCAACGACTGAGCTCGGAAACCGGCTGATAATTTTCTGGAAAACGTCTGTGCCAAAGGCCGTTTCCAGGGTTTCTCCTATCTCGTGATAGATAAAAAGGTCCAGTTCCTGGTCAACGATGAAATCAAGTACTGAACGGAAACGGTCCTGGTCGAGACTGCCATCCTTGAGCAACCCGTACTGGTTCAGAAAATGGCGGATTGACGATTTCTGCGATGAGCGCATCTCCTGAAGCTGATCCCATAAGAAGTAGCGAAGTGACTCTTTTTTTATCACCACGACTCCGTCCTGGACCAGGGCGACCGGGCTGGCCATTTCTTTTGCCCGCTCGGTACCCAGGATATGGACGGTGCAACCCTCCACAAGGCGCGATTCAAGGATATCGGCGAGGAAAAACACGGCTTTCATCGATCTCCCGTGGCCGGCACCATAGAGAAGCCTGCCCTGATCCAGGGCCTGGTTCACCATCCTAAGGTCATGCGGCAGTACCTGTTTACCGAGAATCGTCAGCGGGCGAAAAGCTCTTTCCGAGAGTCCTTGCCAATACTGCTCCTTCTTGTCAACCCAATCAAGAAGATCTGCCGGTTCCGGTTCAGACCAGGGCTCGATCCGCTGCTCCCACTTGTAGAGGTTCCTCAGTTTCAGAATCATCGAGCACATCGAGTAGATGCCGTGATCCCGGGCATCAGAGATATCACAGTTAAATTGGACATCTTTAACAAACTGCAGTTTTTCAGAAGAAGTTCTCATAGCCGGCAGAAATTTCGAATGAGTTGTTTTTTTTCACGCCGTTCGAACCAGCGTCAAACCATCTAGAGGAAAGAATATACATATTCGGTGAATTGTGCCACTTTGTGAGGGGCTTACCTCAATACATTCGCCGGATATGCCCATCTCATATCCATCACAGAGCAGATCCCGGCCTCATCTCCCCGATCGCTGAAAGGCCCGCGATCAACACAGATAGTAGTTGAAAATATTACGGATAAAAGGCTATGATAATCTTCCGTTGAAAAGAGTGTTTACAGGAAAGCGTCTTCTTAGGCGATAAGCATATGTTATCTCATCACATATTCAGGGAGGTGTCATGAAAAAAATTGCTCTCTTGTTGTCAACAGGCATTCTGCTGTCATTTGCTCTGACGGTTCAGGCCAACGACGTATCGAAGGGTATTCATGTCGGCAATGCCGGCTCATTTACCGGAGATGCAGCGGCACCATGCATGGAAATCTTCAACTCCGCGCAACTTGCTGTGGATGAATGGAATGCAAGAGGCGGTATTCAGGGCATTACCATTGAGCATATCATGGGAGACGATGCACTCGATCCTGCACAGGGCATCAAGGTTGCCCGTAAATTTACCTCCGATGAGCTCATGTACGGCGTTATCGGCCCCCCTGTCAGTCACATCGCCCAGGCGTCGATTAAAATATATGGCCAGAGCGACCTTGCCTGCATAACCACGGCAGCTTCGAAGCCGGACCTGACCGAAGCCGGTTACAAACATTTTTTCAGGGTGAACGCCAGAAACGACGCCCATGGCTGGAACAGCGCCCTCTTTATCAAGAATAATCTCAAGGCGGAAAAAGTCGCCATCCTGAACGAGAAAGTCGCCTACTGCGAAAATATGGCCCAGCAGACGATCAAAGGGCTTGAAAAGCTCGGCGTCACCGACATCATGAACGAAACCATTGTCGCCGGTTCCAAGGATTTCTCGGCGGTTCTCACAAAGGTAAAGGCATTTAACCCCGATGTCCTCTTTTTTATCGCAACTGCCGCCCCGGACCAGGCAATCGGCGTCAAGCAGGCAAAGGAACTTGGCATTGAGGCCATTTTCATGGGCAGTGAAGGAGGCCGGGACAAGAAGGATTTCATCGAAGCTTCCGAGGGTGCCGCCCAGGGTGCCTATGTATATCATTTCAGCCCGGATATCTTTGCCATCAAGGAGGCCGAAGCGTATGTCAAAAATTTCGAAGCAAAATATGGTTCCCTGAGTGGTTTCGGACCGCCTGCCTATGAAGCAATGAACATTCTTCTCAGCGCCATTGATATGGCTGCCGAGGATGGCGATATTTCAAGAGCGGAAGTCATCTCTAGCCTGGCTGCAATAAAGGGTTATAAAGGAATTCTCGGTTTCCCGATCAGTTTTGACGAGAAAGGTGACCTGCTTGGCGGAGCCACCTATTTCTTCAAGGTTAACGGCACTGATTTTGAGCAGGTTACCGTCCTGACCGGCAAATAGCATCTCGCCCTAAGACGATAAGGAACCGACCGGAACAGGTGGTGTGTCAGAGCACCTGTTCCGGTCATTTATGAGAATGGAAGACCTCTTCGCTCAGCTTTCCCAGCAGGCAATCAACGGGCTCACCATTGGCGGCGTCTACGCCTTGATTGCGATCGGCTACACCATGGTCTACGGTGTTCTCTCCATGCTCAACTTCGCCCACGGTGAACTCTACATGGTCGGCGGATTTATCGGCTGGTGGGTGTTGCAGCTGTTCACGGTAAAGCATGTACCGGTGATGAACGGGGCGCTGCTGATTTCACTGATGCTCGTCATCGCCATGGGTGGGGCTGCGATCCTTGGCGTGGTCATTGAACGGATCGCCTATCGTCCACTGCGCACGGCGCCGCGGATGAATCTGCTGCTCAGCTCACTTGGTGTTTCCATCTTTATCCAGAATTTTGTCCTCTACTTCCAGGGTGCCAAGGTCAAGGTTTTCCACGTTTCACAGCTGATTCCCGACGGCTTGAGGAGCTTTGAGATCGGTGGAGTTGTTGTCTCATTCATGAGGATAGTTGTTATATTCGTCTGTTTTCTGCTCATGCTGCTGTTGACCTTAACCATCAAAAAAACCGCCATCGGCAGGTCAATCCGTGCCACAGCCCAGGATATTGAGGCCGCCGCTTTCATGGGTATCGATACCAACAGGGTTATTGTCAGCGTTTTTGTGATAGGATCAGCGCTTGGCGGGGCAGCAGGGCTCCTCGTCAGCCTGCTCTTTACCCAGGTCGATTATTATGTCGGTCTTCAGGCGGGGCTGAAAGGCTTCACTGCTGCAGTTCTTGGTGGAATCGGCTCTATTCCCGGCGCCATGGCCGGAGGAATTCTGCTCGGCCTCAGCGAGGCGCTGGCAGTGACCTTTTTCCCGTCAGCTTACAAGGATGTTGTGGCCTTCGTTATCCTGATCGCAATATTGATTTTCAGACCCCAGGGGTTATGGGGAGAAAAGCTGCGTGAAAAAGTTTAGCCCCTCACTCGTGTCCCGTCCCAATACTGTTTTCATCCTGATTTTTGCGCTCTCACTGACCGTCATTCCGAGCATGTTGCCGAACGACTACTGGCAGTCGGTATATGCAATAACCGGCATCTATGTCATGCTGGCGCTCGGGCTGAACATTGTAGCCGGTTTCACCGGATTGCTTGATCTCTCCTATATTGCTTTTTTCGGGATTGGCGGGTATTTCTTTGCCTTCCTCTGCTCGGATCATTTCGGCCTGCACTTCCCCTTCCTACTGGCAGTGCCAATCTGTGCCCTGGTTGCTATGAGCGCAGGGTTTCTCCTAGGACTTACCAGTATACGCCTGAGGGGAGACTACCTGGCAATCGTCACCCTGGCTTTTGCCCAGATTTTCAAACTGCTGCTGCTGAACCTGGACGCACCTCTCAACATAACCGGTGGCGTCAACGGCATTTACGTCTTTGATGCCATCAAGGTTTTAGGGTTCAGGATTCTCACACCCGAGCACTATTCAACCCTGATCTGGAGCTGTGCACTGCTTGTTTTTGTCGTCTCCTTCAAGCTCAAAGATTCGCGAATCGGCAGGGGCTGGAATGCGATCAGGGAAGACGAACTGGCAGCAAACTGCACCGGTATCAACAGTGTCAGGATGAAGCTCTGTTCTTTTGCAACCGGGGCGATGATTGCCGGATTTGCCGGAGCTGTTTTTGCCTCCTTCCAGGACTCTGTTTTCCCGAACAATTTCGACTTCCAGCAGCTGGTCGTCGTCTACTGCATGGTCATTATCGGCGGGCTTGGAAATATGTACGGGGTCATCGCCGGTGCGGTTGTCTTGAGCGTATTGCCTGAAGTATTAAGAGAATACGGCGGCCTGCGAATGATGATCTATGGTGCCTCCCTGGTCGCCATCATGGCCATCAGGCCGCAGGGTCTGTTCTCGGCAATCCCCGCTCTGACCCGGGTCGTGAGAAGACCCGACAAAGAAGAAACCGGTGTGCTTAAAGCATCAACCGATCTCTACTATTCCAGCAACGAGACGCCGGCTGTAAGGGCAGATTACTCCCGCCAGGATAGAGAAATCCTGGTTCTGGACAAACTGAGCATGTATTTTGGCGGTATAACCGCAATCGAGAATCTGGACCTTACCCTGCACAAGCATGAAATTCTCAGCGTAATCGGCCCCAACGGCGCCGGAAAAAGCACCCTGTTCAATGTCATCTCGGGTATTTATCAGCCCAACAGCGGGACCATTTGCTATCGTGGCCGGGATATTTCCCATCTCAAGCCGCACAAGGTGGTGAAGGCAGGAATAGCCCGGACATTCCAGAACATACGGCTGTTCAATGAAATGTCTGTAATCGAAAATGTCAGAGCCAGCAGATTCTGCAGGACCGGCGCCTCTTTCTTGTCGATCATCTTTAACCTGCGAAGACACCGGCAGGAAGAAGAACAGACAGATGCCAAGGCCAGAGAGATTCTTGCCATGTTCGGAAAAAGACTGACCGGCTATCGTTTCCGCCAGAACGTCTCCCAACTCTCCTATGCCAACCGTAGACGGGTGGAAATTGCGCGGGCAATGGGCTCCGAGCCGGAGATTTTGCTTCTCGACGAGCCTTCTGCAGGAATGAATCCTCATGAAACAGCTGAGATAACGGAATTTATCAAACGGCTGAGAGATCAGTACGGGTTCACAATCATCGTCATTGAGCACAAACTGAGCCTGGTGAAAGCGGTATCAGACCGGGTCATCGTCATGGATCACGGGATGAAAATCTGTGAAGGCTCATACGACGAAATTGCTGGAGATCCTGATGTTATTGAAGCATATCTTGGAAAAAAGGGAAAACGTGACAAAACATCCAATTCTTGAGCTCAGAGACGTCAGTGTTTCCTACGGGAAAATTCAGGTGCTCTACGACATCAACATGGTTATCAACCGGGGTGAGCTGGTCTGCCTGCTGGGAGGAAATGCTTCGGGGAAATCAACAACGCTGAAAACCATTCTCGGCATCGTCCGGCCGCAGCGTGGCAGCGTATTGCTCAATGGAGAGGATATTAGCAGAAAATCGACAAACCATATCATCAGGCAGGGTGTCTCAATTGTTCCTGAAAACCGCAGGATCTTTCCGAAAATGACCGTTCTGGAAAACCTTGAAATCGGGGCAATGCACCGGGTTGACCGGACGGCTGCGAAAAATGATATTGAATCGATGTTTGAGCTCTTTCCCCGTCTCAAACAGAGAATAGCCCAACCCGGCATGGTATTGTCAGGAGGAGAACAGCAGATGCTCGCCATGGCCCGCGCACTGGTCTCCCGCCCCACAGTTTTGCTGATGGATGAACCCTCCATGGGACTCTCTCCTGCACTTGTTGATCAGCAGTTCGAGGTTATTGAATCGATAAACAGACAGGGTACAACGATTCTGATGGTCGAGCAGAATGCCGCCATGGCACTCTCCATCGCAGATCGGGGATATGTGCTGCAGACCGGTGAGATTGTGCTGGATAATAGTGCCGAAAATCTGTTAAACCATCACGGTATGCAAAAAGCCTATCTCGGAGGGGAATTGTAAGGAGCAGCCATGTATAAATTAAAGGTGAGTGTTGAACGAATTGACGGCTACTGTAATCAGCCGATGCTTGTCGGTGATCATTTCTTTGTCGAAGGAGGTAAAATATCCATTCCCGCCGGCAAACATGTGTGCATGTGGGCCCTGCAGTCCATGATGCCTGTTTTCCCTCTGATGCAGCGGGAATGTGGGGTCAAAGGAGACTGGACGGCAAAGGAATCGGGTCAGGTTTTTGTCTGCCCCGATCCAAAAGGCAGAGTGCACTACAGGATAGAAAGGATAAAAGACTGATGCTGATAATCGACCCAGAAAAATGTTCAGGCTGCAGGAGATGCGAGACCCACTGTTCCTTCTATCATTCCGGTAAAACAGGCTATCACGGGGCGAGGATCAAGGTCGAGAAGATAGAGCTGAGCGGTCTCGACATTCCGGTAGTCTGCCAGCAGTGCGCGGAGCACTACTGTACCCGCTGCCCCCAGAAAGCGATCTCGATTACCGCCCGGGGCTCCATCGAAGTATCACCGACCCTGTGTGATCTCTGCGGTGCTTGCGAAAAGCTCTGTCCCGTCGGGGCGATAGAGATTTATAACGATATTCCCCAGGTATGTGATCTCTGCGGAGGAGATCCACGCTGCGTGAAGGCCTGCGAAATGGATGCCATCCGCTACGACCCGGCAATCAGGCAGCAGGTATCGCTTCGCTCAATGAAAAAAAATACTGCTGGCTTGACCCCCCCGGAAAAAAGACATGAACGGGCACTGCAGGAAGGAGACGTTCTGCGCCGGAGCTGGTTCAAAAACAGGAGCCTGTAAATGTTATATGGATACGGCGGAAACATTCTCAGGGTCGACCTCTCATCCGGTCGGATCAGGCGTGAAAAGTCAGACCCGGACTACCTGCTCGAGGTTATCGGGGGCAGAGGGCTGAATTCAAGACGGCTTTTCGACGAGCTTGATCGGGACATCGACCCGCTCTCGGAAGAAAACATGCTGCTCATCGGGGTTGGCCCCGTTACCGGATCGTTGTTCTCGACATCTGCCTACATGACCATATCAGGGAAGTCCCCGCTGACCGGAATTCTCGGCGACTCTGCTGCCGGTGGGTTTTTCGGAGCTGAAATCAAGTATGCCGGATACGATCAACTGATCTTCACCGGCAAGGCAGAAAAGCTCTGCTATGTCTATATCTGCGATGATCGGGTCGAAATCAGGGATGCCGGCCACCTGGCGGGCAGGGATATCTTTCAGACCACCGCGGCGATCAGAAAAGAACTCAACGACAATAATCTGCAGATTGCCGCCATCGGGCCGGCCGGTGAAAATCTTGTCAGGTACTCCATCGTCGCCTGCAACAACTCCCGGGTATGCGGCAGGACCGGCATGGGCTGCCTTTTCGGAACCAAAAATCTCAAGGCCGTCGTGGTCAAGGGAACGGGAATGGTATCGACTGCTGACCCACTGAAATTCATGCAGCTCTGCCAGATCATCGACAAACGGATCATTGACCACCCCGAATTCAAGGACCGCCACGACATGGGATCAACGCTGCTGATGAAGGCGCTGAACGGCCTGGGAATCCTGCCGGTCAATCATTTCCAGAAAGGCATGGCACCGTATGTCGACAAGATCAGCGGCCAGACGCTTGCCGGCAGCTACAAGGTGAAGAATAAGGGCTGCTACAACTGCAATATCAACTGCTCTCGCTATTACATTACGCCAGAAGTTGAAAGCGAAGGGCCCGAGTATGAAACGCTGTGCAGCTTTTCTTCGCGCATCGGCAGTGACAATCTCGAGTTTGCCCTGAAAATGAATCACTACCTGAACCGCATGGGCCTTGATTCCCTGAGCACCGGGGAAACCATCGGCTGGGCAATGGAATGTGTGGAAAAAGGCATTTTCACAGACGATGATTTTGACGGCCTTAACTTTACCTGGGGCAACATTGAAACCGTTGAGCGTATCCTCGATCTCATTGTCAACCAGCGCGGCATCGGGGCTGAGTTTGCCAAAGGCACACGATATCTGGCCGAAACGATGGGAAGAGGTTCGGGAAAATATGCGCTCCACGTCAAGGGGCTTGACCTTATCTGTGGGGACCCACGCGGTATTAAGGCATTCGGCCTCACCTATGCAATCGCCTCCCGGGGGGCCGATCACCTGCGCGCAGAGCCGTTTTTCGAACTGACCAACCGCTTCGATGAGGCTGAGAAACGTTTTGGCACAAGAGACGCGGCAGATCGCCTCTCGGATAACGGCAAGGCCCAACTGGTAGAGTTCACCGAGCGCCAGGCCCTGCTGACAGACTGTCTGACCATGTGCAAAAATGTCGGCCTGAGCATGGACGTGCTCGATTTCGAACTGGCCGCAGAGCTTCTCCAGGCGGGAACCGGCCTGAAATTTACTGAGGACGCGGTCAATAAATCACTGCGGGCGACCATTACCAACGACCGGTTGATGAATATCGATTTCGGGGTGACCGCTGCAGACGACACCTTACCCCACCGTTTTACCCACGAGCCGCTGACCGAAGGTGCCTCGAAGAATCAGGTCGTCCCGGTGCATGACATGGTCAGGGATTACTACCGGATAAAGGGCTGGGACGAAAACGGGGTGCCGAAAAAGCAATGAACGACACGGTAGCAGGAGGCCGATCGTCTTACGGCCATATTGTCGGAATTCTGATGAGCGACTCGACAAGCCCTCGAATTGCAGGAGATCCGGGACATGCCCAGACATTCAGTTTTCCTGTGATCCATGAAGTGCTGAAAGGATTTGCTTTTGAAGATCTGATTTCAATAAGAAAAGACAATATCGACAAACTCATTGCTCCGGCACTCTCCCTCCAGGCCAGAGGGGTAAGCCTGATAGCTGCGGACTGCGGGCTTTTTGGACCCTTTCATGAGGATTTCAGAAAACATCTCAGGATTCCCTTCATAGGGACGGCGCTTGACCTGATTCCCCTGCTCAAACGCATACTCCCGGCAGACAGATTGATCGGCGTTATCACTGGTGACACCCGGATTTTAACCCCCCGCCATCTGGCGGCATCCGCCGTCGACTCAGAATCAGTGACCCTTGTCGGCATGGAGCACAGCAAAGAATTCAACAGGGTTGTAATTGAAGGGGGCCGTGAGCTCGATGTCGACCGCATGAGACAGGACGTCATCGACGCAGCAGCAGGACTCATAGGGAAAAATATCGGAGCCGTCGTACTGGAGTGCACCAATCTTATCTCCTACCGCATCGATATCCAGAAGCTCCTCAATGTCCCCGTTTTCGATCTGGTAACAATGATCGAGTTTTATGTTTCAGGTCTCAGGCTCCATGACTTCAAATCACCCTTCCTCAGTTCCTGAACACCCGGGAGATGCTGCTGAAACAGGCCGGAGGAAAGCTCCAGGGGCTTTAGAACAGGTCCCTTCGAACATGTGTCAGGGCCGGAAAGGTTGTTCGGATCGACTGTAGAATATCGAGATTCAGATCGGCTGTAACGGTTGAAACGCCATCAACCGCCTGGGCGACGACAATTCCCCAGGGATCGACAACCATGCTCCGACCATGGCTTGCATGATGCGGAGGAGCCGTTCCCCACTGCCCGGCTGCGGCAACCCAGCACTGATTTTCAACCGCACGGGCCCGCAGCAGCACCTCCCAGTGGTCCCTGCCGGTCTCCTGGGTAAAAGCCGCCGGCAGCAGCAGAATGTTTGCGCCCCGGGCAACAAGGCTCCTGAACAATTCAGGAAACCTGAGATCATAGCAGGTGGCCAGCCCGAAAACAAAATCCCCGATGGTAAAAAGTACCGTTTCCTGTCCCGGAGATATGGTCTCTGATTCGAGATATGTTCTGCCGCCGGGGACCTCGACATCGAACAGGTGAATCTTTCGATACCTTGCAATCACTTTGCCGGAGGGATCAACGACCACTGCCGTATTAAAGACCTTGCCTCCTTCTTTTTCCAGGAAACTTCCAAGATGGATGTGGATCCTGAGCTCAGCGGCGCAGCTTTTGATCATCTCAAGACTCGGCGAGCTGTCTAGCGGTTCGGCCATCCTGCGCTTCTGATGATCCGGGCCGATAAAACTGAAGTGCTCCGGAAGCATGATCAGTTCGGCACCGCCTCCCGCCAGTTTTCTGATCAGTGTTTCGGCTGACAGCAGATTTTTATCCCTGCTGTCCTGTGAATTCATCTGCGCCAGCCCAATCCTCATCTTCATTTCCTGCTCCCCGAACTGCCCACTCAAACGCTGTGTTTCGTTTCCCGATTGTAATCACGGTTTACCACGAAGCTGTGCACGCCTTCTCAGCAGCTCGTCGCGTTCATCTTCCAGCTGCAGCAATTCCATCATCACCGGCGGTTTGACCGAGTGTGCCGGCAATCTTTTTCTGGTTTCGGCAATCGCTTTGTCCAGCTCGCTGAGCCTGGCATCAAGATCTTCAAGCGTTTTTTCCATGCTGGTTCAGCCGCTTCAGGAGCAGAGCCCGGAGAGCTGTTGCTCGATGAGTTTTCGTTCACCCTCGGTTGGCAGGCGTCTTGCTGCATGGTAGAGCGGTGCATCCCCAAGTTTTCCGCTCCTGCTGAAAACAATGACCTCGAAACGATCATCTCTTCCCTGGATCTCCTCTACCCAGAGAACCCGTTCGAGCTCAAGGGAGAAATCACTGCTCACGTGCTTGGCAAAATTAGCCGGTTTTGCTGAAACAGAATGCCCCCGGCCCGTTTCAGAAAAAATACACAGGTAGGGTTTAAGGTGAGTGATCCCGCCACTGTCAATCGCCAGATTAAAAATTCTCAGGTTATAGGCGCCGGGAAACCAGGCGACAGGATCCCTTCCATCATGCTTCTTGCCATCCCAGCTGTAAATTCCATTGAATAGTTCCATGTGCCTGCTTCCGCAAACGGTTCTGCTGATTTTCCATCCAGTTGATACTATAATGGCCTTTTCAGCAACTGAAAAGGCCATTATAAAACAGAGATCAAGCTGAAACGGTCTAGGCAGAGGCCTCCAGTGCCCTCCGGTCAGCCATATCGAGCAGGACCCGTTCCCGAGTCTTGTCGATACCGAGCGCCTGGCGCTTCTTGTCAATGTGCTCAATCATCAAGCGGGCCATCTCATGCGGACTGTCGGCAAAGCCCCATTTACCGAAGCCTTTATTTTCAAGTTCTGAAAACAGATGTCTCTCGAAACTCGTCTCTTTGGTTATCGGGAATGTGTGGCCGAAGACAGTAAACACCCCCGAAGCGACAAAATACTGTCCGATTGCTATTGCCTTTTCACTCATCCATTCCGGCGCGCACCCGGCAACAGGCAGCTCAGCTATTGAATCGCCGAGCCCCCCGGTATGAACCATCTCGGCGACAGCCATCAATATCCTGCTGTTGTCAACGCAGGAACCAAGCCCGAGCACAGGCGGGATGCCAACCGTCTCGCAGACCTCTGCAAGTCCGTTTCCGGCAAGCGCTGCAGCTCCCGGGGTCGTAAGTCCAGCCTTGGCAAGCGCCATCTGGGAACAGCCGGTCTGAACCACCAGCACATCATTTTTAATCAGTTCCTTGACCAGTTCAACGTGGGAAAAATCCTGTTTTGAGCGCGGGTTGGTACAGCCGACCACACCGGCAACACCGCGGATACGCCCGTTGATGATGTTATCGTTGAGCGGTGTGTAGCCGCCCCGGAACGAGCCGCCCAGCATATACTTGATATATTCATGGGAAAAACCATGCACACCTCGTGCTGTGTTGCGTGGAATCTCGATGGCCATGCTGCGGTTCTTATACCGTCCGACGGCCTTTATTATAATCTCGTCCGTACACTTCATCGGGTCATGCTCGTCAAGCTCGATATGCTGTGCACCTTCAATTTTCGCCCGGTAATTGGTGGTGATGAATTCAGTATCATAGCACTTGGCGACCGCTTGCAGATCCTGCTTGATGCACTGGATATCGACGGTCATGGCATCGACGGCACCGGTGACCAGCGCCGCCTCTGTTGACGAGAAGTTACCGGCATGCGGAACGCCGTGTCGGGACAGGACATCGAGTCCGGAGCAGCACATGCCGACCAGGTTAATGCCCCTGGCTCCCGCATCGGTTGCCATCTTTTTAATGGACGGAGCATCTGCGGAAATCATCATTGCCTCGAGCAGAATCGGCTCGTGCCCATGAACGATGATGTTTACATGGTCTTCTTTCAGGACTCCCAGGTCAACCTGGACCTCAACAGGTGAAGGCGTACCGAAAAGGATGTCAGAGATATCGGTCGAAACCATCGAGCCGCCCCAGCCGTCTGCCAACGCGGTTCTGGAGATCTGTTTGGTGATATTTTCATAGTCCTGGTCAACACCGATGGCGGTGCGGTGCATCATCTCCATGATTTCCCGCATCGCGCCCCGGGGAACGATGCCTTCCTTTCTCCAGGTTTCCAGCGTCTTCTTCGGTACCCGCTTCACCAGCGGGATTTCACCCTCCACCTGGGTATAGGTCCGCTCCAGTTCCTTGTGGACATCCCGGGCAATTTCCTTTATGGACCGTCCCTCTGTCTTGATCTCGAGGGATTCCGCAACTTCGGTCAGTTTCATCGTGTCCTTGATCTCGAAGTCATGCACGGTGCCTTCTATAACCCCCCGAAACAGTTCAAGCATGGCCATGCCATGATCCGTGTGGGCAGCCGTGCCCGCCGCCACCATCCGGCCGAAATTTCTGGCGCTGATCGTATCAATGGTAGCCCCGCAGACGCCCACCTTCTTGTACGGGTCCTTCGGGTTCATTCGACATGGTCCCATCGAACAATGTTTACAGCAGGCAGAATCGGCCCCTATCGGACACGGTTTCATTTCCTCCGCCCGGTCGAAAAAAAGTTCCACCCCATCCCTGCGCGCTTTCTGGATCATCTGCTGGGTTGACTCACAGATGGTGATATCTTCAGGCCGAATTAACTCGTTTGGCTTTGCCATAACTCCCCCGTCTAAAAGGTATTGATGAAAAGCTTTCCTGACCCTGCTCAGAAAGCAACCAACACGTCAGCGCACATTCCCGTGGATCAAGGGAAGAAAATGCGTCCGAGAATGATTCTCATTATCTTTCACACTTTATCGCCACATCGTGGTATTGTCAATGGGAAAAGGACTGCAGCAGACAGAATAATCACTGCACAATAACGAGATAGAATGGGGAACAAGAAACCCGGAGGTGGAGCGGCGGGTGGTACGGGCACCAGTTCGGTACCCGTATCCATCAACCAGGCAGAGGATAGCTTTTCATTGCCGAAAGCGTTACACGCTGAAGCGGATGTTGAGTATATCACCGTCAACAACGATATACTCCTTGCCCTGCACATACATTTTGCCGGCCTTTTTTAATTCCGCCTCACTGCCATAAGCGATCAGTTCGTCATATTTCATTACCTCGGCCCGGATAAAGCCCTTCTGCAGATCGGAGTGAATCACCCCGGCTGCGACCGGCGCCGGCGAACCGATGCGAACGAGCCACTGATGGACCTCGTCCTTGCCGACGGTGAAAAAAGAAACCCTCCCCAACGCCCGCAGACACAAGCGCGTAAGGACACCAAGGGCCGGCTCCTGTATGCCGAGATCAGCCAGGAACTCGCCTTTTTCTTCATCACTGTCGAGCAGGGCAATTTCCGATTCGACCTGCGCCGAGACAGCCATCGCCTCAATTTTATCTGCGCTGCAGTCTGCCGCTATCCGCTCGAGAAGAACGGTATCACCGACTGAACCTTCCGAGACATTGAATACCACAAGCATTTCTTTCTTGGTTATGAACGGATAGCTCCTGGTCAACAACTCCTCATCTTCATCAAACGCCATGAGCCGCAGCGGTTTCTCCTGCTCAAGATGATCGAGGATTTTACGCATCAGTTCAAGTTCTTTTGCCTGTTTGTCATCCCTGATTTTCTTGAGACTGGTCTCCAACCGTTCAATTCGTTTTTCAACAAAGATCTGATCATGCATCAACAGCTCAGCATTGACCATTTTCACATCCCGAATCGGATCAACCGTACCTGAGGCGTGATAGACGGATTCGTCCTCAAAAGCCCTCACGACATGACAGATGGCATCAACATCGATGATATCGCGAAAGATATCGCCCCTGGCAATAGCCTCCTGCTCGATTTTAGGCAGCAGCACCAGATCAATGCGGGCCCGGGTCTCCTTCCTGGGGCTGTACATAGCCACGAGCCGATCGAACCGTGAATCAACAATATCCGCCGTTCCGGGAATCGGTTTTGGGCTGCCAGACTGCTCACGCAGGCGGCTGCCGGTGAGAATCTGGAAAAGCGTCTTTTTGCCGGTCTGCGGTAAGCCGATTATGCCAACTTTCATCTATTCCTCTCTGCGTATCTCATGGGTAAAATGGTTACTGTTTCTCTGCAGCTTCAGCAAAAAGGCCCTCAGGCAATCACTCTTGCACGAATATCCGCAACGCGACTATATACCATATTCTCCCAAAAAGGCGATTAATGATTGGACAAACCGCTCGGGCCCGGCATGGCACGGCTATTTTACTGATATTTGTGCCAAAAAATATTTGACTGATGGATCATTGCCATTTAAGACTATAGACGCACGATAACATTGTGTCGATAGCGGCTGTTCTCACCTAACCAAACAAGGAGATGTTTTCATGAAAGTGACAATCACGGACCAGTGCATGGGAGACAGGAACTGCAACAAACTCTGTCCTGAAATCTTTGAGTATGACGAGGATCAGCTCCTCTCGATCGTCAAGGTAGACGAGATTCCGGAGCACCTCAAGGATGTCGTCAGGCAGGCCGCGCGGGAATGCGGGGCCGATGCCATCATCATCGACGAATAGGGTCGGCAATGGTATCGTTCAGACAGAGCAAAACTGCCAGAAATCTGCTCATCTCCTACTCTGCAGAAGCCCAGGCACGAACCCGCTACAATTTTTTTGCACGAAGGGCCGAAGACGACGGCTTTATGCAGATTGCCAAGCTCTTTGATGAAACAGCCGAGCAGGAGTACGAGCACGCGCTCAGGTTCTTTAAATTCTTTAACGGCGGAGACCTCGAGATCAGCTGGCATTTCCCGGCAGGTGTCATCGAAGACACCCGCTCCAACCTGCTCTCCTCGGCAGAACTCGAGCTCTATGTCCATGACGTGATGTACAAGGGATTTGCCCTGATAGCCCGTGAAGAGGGGTTCAAGCGGGCAGCCGATACGCTCGATGCGATCAGCGTATCGGAGAGACATCACGAACAGCTGTTCCGGGAGCTGGCGGAAAACATCGACAGGGACCGGGTCTTCAAGAGAGATCAGGAGATGACCTGGAAATGCCTGAGCTGTGGTTTCCTGCACCGCGGCCGGGAAGCACCGGATAAATGCCCGGCCTGTGTCAGGCCCCGGGGAAACTTTGAGCTGCTGAAAAAAAACTGGTAACACCAATCCCGGAGGTCCCCACGATCGGGGGGACTTCCGGAGACAGCTCCACCTGCAGCGTTTTATTGAACTGAGAAGCCGTGCTGCATGGCTAATTTCTCAAACATCTGGGTCAGCCCGGAACCGAGCGAAAAAGCCGACTCCGCACCGAGGTTCTGATCGACGGAACGATCGAAGAAAATATTCAGACTGGATTCCATGCCCTCTGCTGCACCCCAGTAGCATATCAGTAACGGGACTCGGGGAAATACCGGCAGCACCACCGAGATATCGGCATCGAACCTGCTCTCGACCTGGCGCCCCTGAAACAGGTGAACCATATCGTCAAACAGATCGGTGTAGACATCGGCAATCCGTTTCATGCCCTCTTCACACCGTTTCCTGAATAACGGATAACGCTCCATGCCGCCGTCGAGCTCGCGAAGCGAAAGCCACTCCCCGCTCAGCCTGCTTCCCCGGCAGTTGATGATGTAACTCAGAAAGGGTATTGTTACCCATGGATTAACGTGAATAGTGGAAAAAAACTCCCCCCGGCGGCTGACACTGAAATCCTTTCCCAGAATTTTGATGCTCAGTCTGCCACCCTGAAGCGTCCCGCCGGTCCGGGCAGCTGCCTCTGCAAAGTCAAGCGTCTGCAGATTCTTCAGCAGCACGTCAAGTTGAGCCTCCACCTCTTCGCTCGTCCTTTTGTTGCCTTTAACCGCTGAATAGCGAGCAACGATCTCCTCGCTCAACAGCGGGCAGGCCGCTATATCTTTTTCACCCCTGAAAACAGCAGCGGCAAAAGCCAGGCATGTCTTTTCTCCGCATTTACGGCAATTTGACTTGTCCAGCAGGGTGAACACCTGCATTACATTCTTAAAACTGTCCATTACATTCTTTCCCACAGCTCCTTGATATTCTGATACTGGTCCCTGTTCGACCATTTCGACCGTTCGCATTACCTTCAAACAGATGTAATGTATCGCTTACTGTTTTTCAACAGGAACAATGGGACGGCTGTTCCCCGAGCTCAATTGCTGCCGGGGCCTGGAAATATGCCGAATACGCTTGATCGGGATGATCCACAATGAAGGCTGCGGGTTCATCCCTTTCTGATTACGGTGCGGAGATAGAACAAATCGAGGCGACACACCAGTCGGTAGCCTTTTGATTTGACTTTTTAAAGGTTATTGATAAGTATCTGGAAGGCAAGCAGCAATTATGTTCTGACGCTTCGCCTGCCCATCTGTGCAAGGAGAGGATTCTCATGAGCGCTCGGATAGCCTCGGTATCAATTGAAAATATACATAAATATTTCGGAGCTAACGAAGTATTGCGGGGTATTTCGTTCACGGCCTACCAGGGTGACGTGATATCCGTTCTCGGACCGAGCGGGTCAGGAAAATCAACGCTGCTGCGCTGTATCAATCTGCTTGAAATACCCGACAGCGGAACACTGAAGGTCTCCGGAGAAGAAGTGTTGATGAAAAAAAATCGACACGGTAAGAATCAACCGGCCGACAACCGCCAGGTAGAGCGGATCAGGACAAAGCTTGCCATGGTCTTCCAGTCCTTCAACCTGTGGTCGCATATGACCATCCTGGAGAATGTCATCGAAGCCCCGGTTCACGTCCTCAAAATACCGAAAACCCAGGCCATAGCAAAGGCCAGGAAATACCTAGAAAAAGTCGGTATCAGCGACAAGCTCGACGTCTATCCGTCTCACCTGTCGGGCGGGCAGCAGCAGCGGGCAGCCATCGCCCGGGCGCTGGCGGTTGAGCCTGAGGTTTTGCTGTTTGACGAACCCACCTCAGCGCTCGATCCTGAACTTGTCGGAGAAGTGCTCCAGGTCATGCGGAACCTTGCCGAGGAGGGGCGTACAATGATTGTCGTGACCCACGAAATGGGTTTTGCAAGGGAAGTGTCAACCCGGGTTGTTTTCCTGGACCAGGGACAGATAATGGAAGACGGCTCACCCTCGCGGGTCTTTAACGCCCCGGAGACAGTCCGCTTCCAGAACTTTATTCAGGCAATGGTCTGAGACGTTCCATGAAGGTATCCCATAGGCTACCATTAAAAGACGAGGAGGAAAACAGATGAAAAAGTTCTTGCGGTACATCACCTTGATAACACTGGTAATGGCAACAGGTTCGGCGTGGGCCGGCGACTGGCAGAAGGTACGAATTGGTGTTGAGGGAGCCTATCCCCCATTCAGCTATGTCGAGCCGAACGGCGAGCTTGCCGGCTTCGATATTGATATCGCCAAGGCGCTCGGAGAGGCAATGGGTGCGGAGGTCACGCTCGTCGCCCAGGATTGGGACGGGATTATTCCGGCACTGCTTGCCAAGAAATATGATGCGATCATTGCCTCCATGTCCATTACTGAGGAGCGCATGAAGAAGGTCGCTTTTTCAAACAAGTATTATCAGACACCAGCGAAATTCATCGGCAAGAAAGGCTCTGTGCCGACATTCTCCAAGGAGGCTGTCAAGGGCAAGAAGGTTGGTGTTCAGCGGGCCACGATCCACGACCGCTATCTCACCGACAACTACGGCAGCGATGTTGATATAAAGCGTTACGGTACCCAGGATGAGGCCTATCTCGATCTCACGGCGGGAAGGGTTGACATGCTGCTTGCAGACAGCGTTGCCCTGTCCGACGGCTTCCTGAAAAAGCCGGAGGGCGCCGACTATGAGTTCATCGGACCGGACCTGACTGACCCCAGATGGTTCGGAGATGGAGCCGGTATCGCCATCCGCAAGGAGGACACCGATCTGGTGGAAAAATTCAACATGGCCATCGACAAGATCAGAAGTGACGGAACCTATAAAGCAATCCAGGACAAATACTTCGATTTCAACGTTTATGGCGAGTAGCTGTTCCTGAAAGCCGCCCATCACCCCTGCCTTTGAGACGGACATTCCAGGGCAGGGGTCAAATCTTCCAGTCTGGACTCTATGCTTAACCTGCACGGTTACGGACCCAGTATTTTCCAGGGAACAATTCTCTCGCTGGAGGTATCACTGGCCTCACTGCTGATTGCCATGTTCCTCGGCATCATCGGCGCCCTGTCCAAGCTCTCCAGCTCCAGGCCGCTGCAGCTTCTTGCCCAGGTCTACACCACGGTTATCCGGGGAATTCCGGATCTTGTCCTGATGCTGCTTGTTTTTTTCGGCGGTCAGGTTTTCATCAACCAGATCGGTCCCCTGTTTGGCTACGATCAGTATATCGACATCAATCCGTTCATTGCCGGTGTCTCGACAATCGGCTTTATTTTCGGGGCCTACATGACGGAAACGTTCCGCGGTGCCATTCTCGCTGTCCACAAGGGCCAGATTGAGGCCGGGAGCGCCTACGGCATGAGCCGGCTGCTTGTTCTGCGGCGCATCACGCTGCCGCAGATGGTGCGCCATGCGCTGCCCGGATTCGGCAACAACTGGCTTGTCCTTATCAAAACGACGGCGCTCGTCTCGATTATCGGGCTCGACGACATGGTCCGCAAAGCCGGGCTCGCTGCCGGAGCAACGAGAAAGCCGTTTACCTTCTACCTGGTAGTGGCAATAAACTACCTGATCATCACGTCTGTTTCGATCTATCTGCTCAAATACCTGGAGCGGAGATACAGCGTCGGGGTGAGGGAGGTGTAAGGCAATGGATCTGTCAATCATCCTGGAAAATATCCCGATCTACCTTGGAGGATTGAAAAATACCGTCATCCTCGTTTCCATTTCGCTTGTCCTCGGTTTACTGCTCGCCGTGCCGCTTGCGGTGCTCCGCAACTCTGGAAATATGCTGGTACAGGCGCCTATCAGGGCCTTCGTCTATTTCTTCCGGGGCACGCCGCTTCTTGTTCAGATGTTTCTGGTCTATTACGGCATTGGACAATTCGAACTGCTTCGTGAGAGCTTCCTCTGGCCGGTTTTCCAGCAAGCTTATTTCTGTGCGCTGTTCACGTTCACGCTCAATACCTGCGCCTATACGACGGAAATCATTCGCGGAGCGATCAAGGCGACCCCTCATGGTGAAATCGAGGCAGCAATGGCTGCAGGCATGTCGAAGCTGTTGATGTTCCGCAGGATTATCCTGCCCAGTTCCTTTCGCCGCGCCCTGCCGGCCTACAGTAACGAAGTTATCTTTATGCTCCATGGCAGTTCGCTGGCCTCAGTTATCACCATCATCGATATTACCGGTGCGGCGAGGATTATAAATTCACGCTATTACAGCCCCTATGAAGCGTTCCTGACTGCAGCTGTGCTCTATATGTCGCTTACCTTTCTGATTATCTTTTTCATTAAGAAGCTGGAAGTTAAATGGTTCGCTCACCTGCAACCGCAATCAACCTCCCGTGCCGCCATCGAGGCCCCACGATGAAAATTGTTGAAACCTGGCCACTTCCCCCAGCCAGCCCTGGAACCAGCCGGTCTCTTGATATCATCCGCTACGGCAGCAGAGGGGCCAGGCCAAAAACCTACATCCAGGCCGGTCTTCATGCAGACGAGGCACCCGCTTACCTCGTGCTGCACCACTTGACCCATCTGCTCGACCAGGCCAGCAGCCAGGGAATTATCAACGGCGAAATTGTCGTTATCCCGGCAGCAAACCCCATTGGCCTGTCCCAATGGCGGGATGAATGGCTCAACGGCCGTTTCGATTTTGCAAACTCCGTCAATTTCAACAGGAATCACCACGACCTCTGCGCCCAGGTTGCTGACAAGATCACCGGCAGACTCACCCCGCTTGCCCAGAAAAACATCGAGATCATCAGGACCTCTATGGCAGAGATTATCTCCGGGCTCAGTCCCGCAGATGAAGCAGGACATCTCAAAAATCACCTGCTGAGCCTGTCCCATGACGCTGATATCGTTCTTGACCTCCACTGCGACCTGCAGGCCTCGATGCATCTCTACATGGGAACCGCCCTCTGGCCTGACGGCTCTGACCTTGCAGCCTACCTCGGTGCTGAAACCATCCTGCTTGCCTCCGACTCCGGTGGAAATCCGTTTGATGAAGCCAACAGCAGAATCTGGTGGGAACTTGCTAAAAAATTTCCGGACCAGCCGATCCCGCCGGCATCATTTGCCGTAACTGTCGAGCTGCGGGGGATTTCTGATACGGGACTTGAGCTGGTGCAGCAGGACGCCGCTCATCTCTATTCATTTCTCCAGAACCGATCCTGCATCGAAGGCCCGGCACCAGAACCGCCGCCGCTTGCCGGAAACGCGACCCCGCTTACCGGAGTTGACTATATCAAGGCTGAAAAACCGGGTATTATCAGCTACCTCAAAGAGGTGGGAACCTTCGTGTCAAAAGGCGAAACCGTCGCCATCATCACCAATCCACTGGCCAAAAGTGAAAACGACAGGACTCATGCTGTCAAAAGCCGCACCGAGGGACGCCTGTTCAGCAGAAACGTCGACCGTTTTGCCCGGCCGGGCAGGATCATCGCCAAAATTGCCGGAGCTGAACCACTGCGTGAAGAGAGCGGCAACCTGCTTACCATGTAACCAACCCTGGCCATATCTTCTTTCCTGGAAGAAAATCACGATAGCTCAGCCCGCCGGTAATCCGTTGCCAGCGCCAAGGCGAGCGCCGCCAGGGCAAGCAGTGCCGACAAGCCGAAGAGAATCTGGTATGACTGCTGCCCCAGGCCTGCGAGCCGGTCAAGCATGGTACCAAATAACAACGGGTATCCGGCCGTCACCGGCAGGGTGAGAATCGGAGCCAGGGCAAAATAACTGGTGGCATCGCTTCTGGCGGCAAATTGTTTGACTGATGGCGGATATACCATATTCCTCGTCGCTCTGCCGAAACCGAGCATGTAGCTGACAAGAAAAAAAACAGCGTCACCGGGGAAAAACATCAGCAGACAGAGCAGCAGGAGGGTAACGATTTTCGACAGGACGAATTTCTCTTTTAAATCGAGATAATTCAGCGCTCCGAGGAAAATATTTACCGTAATTGAACCGGCATAGATACAGGCGACGAAGAGACCCGCGGCAACAGCGACCGGAACATCGAAATAATGGGTAGCATAGTTTGCATAAAAAGAAAGAGAGGTGATAATCACAATAAATTCAAGGTCAGCTGCTGCAAGAAATACCAGGAACCTGCGGTTTGAGAGAATTTCTGCAAATGAACTGCCGGTATGGGCGAAAAAGGACAGGCTGTCCCGTATCCCGTCAACCTCGTCTGCAACTTCTCTGGTTATGATAAAACAGAGTGAACCGATCACGAATACCAGACCGGTGGCAATAAACACCCACGCTGTTGATCCGGATGAGAATGAATATTTTTCCACAATATTCATGATAAAGAAACTGGCGATCACCTTGCCGACATTCTGGGCCAGCATCATGTAGCCAAGCCCGGGAACGGATTTCGACTCTGAGAAGATGCGCACCACATAGTTGAGCCAGATCGGGATCGTCAGTCCCATACAGACTGAAAAAACAGAGTATGACACGAAAAACAGCGGCAATACGCTGGTCGACTGCTTGACCCACAGCAGCAGCAGTCCGAAAAGCAGTATTGACAGGGCTGAAATCAAATGCAGAAACAGGACGAGCGGCATCTTCATGCGCACGCGGCGGGCAAAGTAACTCGAGAAAAGGGGAAAGCAGGCAATTCCTGCCATCAGCAGGGACGGCACGATGCCGACAGCGAAGCTCGAGGCGCCGAGATGTTTCAGGAAGAGCTGCAGAAACGTGGACTCCAGCACAATCGGAAACCCGAGGCCCCAGAAAAACTCAACCAGCGACACACCGAGGACATTGCGTTTGAAGTGGAGATCTTTCTGCTGATCCATCCTGACTATCCCGGAGCGTACGAGCAATAGATCGTCAATGGTGTCCCAGGGCACGCTCAATGGCACGAGCCAGCGCCTTGTCGTGAACCTTGCCGGCGAAATGCACCGGACTGCGGCCATGAATAGGATCCCACCCTGCCGGATCGGCAATGCAGAAAAACTGGGTATCCAGTCCGATGCGTCTCGGTCCGTCCATGACAGGCAGGCCGACCATCCGCTCCGCCGCCTCCCATGTTGCACCGCAGGGGGCACCGCGAATAACCCGGATAGAAGCTATTTTTCCATCCTTTATCACGACCTCAAATTTCGGGGAGCCAAAACGTTCACCATATCGACCGAGAGCAGCCTGCCTCGGAAGGCCGCATCAGGTCGGCGGCTTCACGACCCACCTGTTATCGACTTTTTTCCCTGAGGCAATGATGGGTATCGATTTTCGCTCGCAGAGAGCGGCAAGATCATGAGAGAGATCACTGTGTTTCAAAAAATCAAGAACGAGATCGGCAGCAAGGTCCTGGGGAAGAAATTCCGAACTGTCATCGATCACCGGTGGGAGTTCGGCGTCAATTGAAATGACGTCCAGTTCAATGATATCACCGCCATAGAGGCGGACACCGGCTATCTTTCTCTCTCCGCTGCCCTGCTGCTGGAAAACGGTAACGTTCTGACGACGATTTTGCTGCACGCTTTGCCACCGATATGGTTGAAATAGTAAATACAGCCTGTTAATTGCTATATGTCGAGCCGCACCCAGCGGGTGCAATAGCGATTGGCCGCCTCAAGCAGCTTTTTGCTGTTCACACCCTGATGTGAAGCGATGTGGATTGTACCGTCGACGCTGCGATATATGATCAGCCCCGACTCGAGCACTTCAGCATCGTTTCCCCTCCGAATCCGGCACAGCCCGGTCAACGGCCTCACCTCGATTTCATCATCCTGATGCTGGTAATAGGCCATCTGGGCCAGGGCGTGAAATTCATGCTTGGAAGCGGCCGCTGAACTACTGGTCAGCGCCTTTATGTATCCGGGTTCCTGCTCGGCAATTTCAGGAACCAGCAGCGCAGAACTGCATTCGGCCATGACGCTGTCGCTGCAGGTAATGATCATCATCAACGCCTGCGTCTGTCTTTTACAGATACTGGGACCGGATTCGAGCAGAGACGTCACGCGTCAACTCCACGACCCTGAGCGCTTCGGCTTCAGAGAGCGTACCGATTCCGCAACTTGGAGATATCAGGGTCTGTTCGTAGATTGTTCTCGCCGGAATGCCGATTTTTTCAAGCTGAGCCGACTGCTCAAACCATTTCTGAGCCAGGGACTCGACGTCCTCCATCTCGATATATTCGGAGGCGGTCGGCACAATGCCTGAAGCACAGATTCCACCGCGCTGAAAAAAGGTTCTGATGTGCTCAGGATAGAGGATGAATTTATCAAAATAGGAATAGGCATCAAAACTGACAATATCCGTGCCGGAATCAAAAATAACCGACCATTCGGTATTCGCGCAGACATGAACCCCGACAAACCCTCCTTCATCATGGACCGCTTCAAAGACTTCGGATAAGCATGCCGTTATATCTTCCGGGGTAATCGTTATAAAGGCTGAAGAACCGAGGCCCGCCAGGCCTGGCTCATCAAAGAAGATCAACGGTTTCTGCTTGATCCTGGCCAGCTGCCGAGCCTGCCATTTGGCTTTGAGCGCCAGGAGCTTCACCGCAGCATCGCGCAGCTGATCATTATAAAAAACCGCCCTCCCCGCCTGGTCGACAAGACTGGTGCAGAAGGTCACCGGTCCGGTTACCTGGCCCTTGACGGCCGTGAGGTGATCTCTGAATTCCTCGGCAAACCGGAGAAAGGCGAAAAAACCGGCGCCATCCTCCGCACCCATTTTGAATCTTGACTCATCGAGGTCCGCAGCTCCTTCCGTTACCATCAGGTATTCTTCATAAAAAGCGAGCATCTCGGTCTCAAAATCCGGACTTTCAGTATCCACGAACACCTTGTCTTCCCTGCTTACAACCCCCGGCATCCCCGGAAGAAACTGGAGCAGCATCCCCTCACTCCTGTTAACCGGCAGCTGGGGCCACATAGGGATCTGTGGTGTGTATTCAAATATCTGTTCAACCGCTCGTAAATGGTTGTCCAGAGGAAAACTGCCAATCAGAACCGGCAGCGATTTAGCATTGATAGATGACATGGTAAAAACCCTTGAGAAAAATGTTGCCGACGATAGCGTGCGCATGGACAAACTACCAGAGAAAAATAATCCTTAAAGACCAGATGTCACTATATTATTCAACATTTTCCCTGAAAAAAAAGAAAAGGGCTTCCGGGCTGACAACTTCCCGAGAACCGACCGTCCCGGCGGCCGGATGTGCAACGGTCGAATACCGGTATGAATCACCACCATTCCCAAAATTCTTGCAATCGTTTTCGACTATTGCTACTCTCCGGCTTCAGTCGATGTGACCTCAAAACGGTGCCCGGCAGCGCCGCCCGGACACATCGGCCTGGTGATGGCGGCAGGACAGCCTGGCCGAGCAGGGATCGGCTCAAACATGGCCATCACCGGCAAGGGGCTCGATCAGCAGCTTCTTTTTAACCGTTGTGTTCGTGATTGCCGGCAAACCCATGGAATCTCATTTAAACCATTGAACCTGTTATGACTCCTGCCGTCACTATCCTCAAAAAACAGAAGATTCCCTACACCCTCCACAAGTACCAGCATGACCCGAACATCGAATCATACGGCCTTGAAGCTGCGGAAAAGCTTGATCTTCCCCCCGGTCGTGTGTTCAAGACACTGATCGTCTGCCTTGACACAGGAGAACTTGTCGTGGCCATTGTTCCGGTGACCTCGATGCTCAACCTCAAAGAGCTGGCCAGGGCATGCAATGCAAAGAGGAGCGCCATGGCTGACAAAGCCATCGTGGAAAAATCGACCGGCTATGTGCTCGGCGGTGTAAGTCCGCTCGGCCAGAAGAAACAGCTGAGAACACTCATCGATGCGTCCGCGACAATGGTTCCGACGATGTATGTCAGTGCCGGAAGAAGAGGGCTGGAAATTGAACTGAAACCGCATGATCTTGCCAGCCTGACAGGTGGGTCATTTTTTGCAATCACGTAGGTCCATACTTATGGTGGAGGTGATCAGCGTTTGATCGTCATCCCTCTATTACCCGATTGCAGTGGAGAGCCGAGATGAAAAAAAATCCTGTTGTCTGGTTCGAAATGTATGTACAAGATTTGGACCGTGCCCGGCTGTTTTATGAGTCCGTGTTTGAAATCACCCTGGAGAAGCTGGAAAGCCCGGTTCCTGGTATTGAAATGCTATCGTTCCCTATGGCTATGGAATCAAGTGGCGCCTCCGGGGCGTTGGTGAAAATGGCTGATTTTTCACCCGGCAAAAACAGCGTATTGGTTTACTTCAGCTGTGATGACTGTGCCGTTGAAGCGGCCCGCGTGGTTCCGGCCGGTGGAAAAATCGAACGGGAGAAGGTGGGGATCGGAGAGTATGGCTTTATGGCCCTCGCCTATGACTCTGAAGGAAACATGTTTGGACTCCATTCCCTCAAGTAAAACGCGCACTGTTATCTGCGCACAGGGCAATGCTATCAGTTGTGGTAGGCTTTCAAGCGCTCTGCCGCCATCCTTATCTGCGCCGGAATCTTCTCAATACTGTCGTAAGGCCTTGTTCCCGAACGATCCGCTGAGACAATCTCGTCGTCTTCGGGAATAAAGCCGATGATTTCAAAATCCGGCATGGATGCTCTGATCAGCTCCTCATCCTGCTCGTCTTTCACCCGGTTGCCGAGGACCACGATTCGTTTGATGCCGATGTCGGTGCCGAGTTTTCTGATTTTTTCGGCAGCAAGCCGTGACCTGGCGCCGGGATTGACCACAATAACAAGTGCATCAACGGAGGCAGAGGTTGCCCTGCCGAGGTGCTCAACACCGGCCTCCATGTCCATAACAACAATATCTTCCCGAAACAGTACCAGATGATTCATCAGCGCCTTGAGAATGGTGCTTTCCGGACAGATGCAGCCGGATCCGCCACTCTGGACAGTTCCCATGACGAGCAGCTTGACACCGTCACGCTCCCTTGAAAAACGCTCGGGGATATCATCAACCTTCGGGTTGAGCGTAAAAAATCCGCCCATGGTGCCCGGTTCAGCTCCTGTCCGCTCGGCGATCAGTTCCCGCAGTTCCGCAATCGGTGTGATCGGCTCATGCTCGTCGATCCCGAGCCCGGCAGCCAGGTTGGCAACCGGATCCGCATCAATGGCGATCACCTTGTTCGCTTTATCTGCGGCAAGGCAGCGTGCCAGCAGGGCAGTTATCGTCGTTTTACCAACACCACCTTTGCCGCCGACTGCAAGTTTCAAACTCATTTCGTACTGCCTCCATGTGTTCCTGGTGTCCCGTTCATTTTTTTACAACAGCTCCGTCCTCGTCAAACAGCGCGACAGAAAAACCGTTCTTTTCAGCGTCCTCGTAGAGTTCTTCGATGTGAACGGCCTGGACTTCGTAGGTTTTTCCTTTCTCTCTTGGCAGCTGCAGAAAACAGTCGTTCGCTGCCTCTCTGCTCTCGAAAACGGGGATAAAGTCTATATCTTTTTCATCATTGTGAAGGCCTAAGAAATGGTTGTTGTTTTCCTGGGTGCACACAACCGCATAAACCCAGCCTTCCGCATTTGCTCTGTCTGCCATGTCAATCATCACTCCTGTTTAATGGTCGTGTCATCAATTCCCAGCAAATGGTAATCACCATCACGAAAAAAGCCCCATTCTTTTCAGAACGGGGCTTTTTTATCTGAAAAATCGAAAATCAGAGTTCAAGATACGAATCGGAGAACAGGGTCTCACCCATGATAACCTGTACGGTTTTTACATAATCGGCACGTTCCTTGTCCAGCGAAGCCAGGTCAGCGGTACCGTCCATCGCCTGATGAACAACCTCCACAATTTCCGGACGCTTGCCTTTGGCAACCGCGGTCAGGTTCGTGTCAAGCGGATCGGAGATGACTGCCTTCATACCGTAGCGTTCGAGCATCACCATGTAGGTGGTGTTCAGAATCGGCCTCAGTTCCACCGGCGGTCCGTTGGATATGTTTGACAGTCCGCAGGTACTCATGACGCCGGGAGCGATATCTTCAAGCATCATCTGGAAGTTGAGCAGACTGACCAGCTGGGCCTGCTGGATGTTGACCGGGGTGACGATACCGTCAACCCAGATCTTCTCGTTGGGGATACCCGCCTCATTTGCCGCATAAAGCAATTCCACGGCCAGTGCCGCCCGTTCATTCTCATCACGCGGCAGACCGTCTGGCCCCCAGAGCAGTGCGACGATATCAGCTTCATACTTTGCAGCCATCGGCAGCATCACTTCGTAGCGTTCTGCACGGGCCATGATGGAATTGACGATATGGGGCTTGCTGCATGGTTTGAGAACTTTCAAACCTTCTTCAATGGCGGCGATATTAGAGGTGTCCAGCAGCAGTGGTATGTCCGGCACCACTTCCTGGACCACCTGGCAGACCCATGGCATCAGTTCGTGGCCGTCTTTTTTTGCGGGTCCGAGATTGATGTCGATATAGTCCATACCCAGCTTTTTCTGCTCGAGGGCCTCTTCCTGAATCGGCTTGGCATCGCGCGCCTTGAACGCACCCCCGATCACTCTTGAGATGACATTCAGGCTTTCACCGAAAAGAATCATATTATTCTCCTTTATCTGTTTTCAATAGGTGACAGTCCCCGGACCGCCGGCCAGGCCGGAACACGGTCCGGGGGACGATGTTATTTCCTGGCTTTCAGGAATCCGGCAAGATGAGCTGACTCCCTCGGTCCGACCGTAATGGTCCACCCCGGAAGCTCTTCCTCGATATCGCCGGCGATAGAAGCCGCGTATCCAGGGATGATCAATTCTGTATGTTTGACCTTGTCCATGATACCGCATTTCTTCACAAAAATACCGACATCGTCACCGCTGAACTTGCCCGCGGCCCAGGCGGTAAGGACGGAAAGTCCTTCAGAGTCTTTAATCAGCAGCCAGGAAGGGACCTTGCTCGCTTCAATTTCACCGGAGACAATGAAGTAGGTCAGCGCAAAGTTGGTGGTCACCATTACCGGCGAGTTCTCATTCGGAGTGCCGATTTCAAAGATTCCCTCGGTTACCGTCATCGGTCGCTGCGGGTCGGTAAAGATATTGAGCCTCTCGAGCAGCAGCGGAAAGAGCGCCTCCGCCGTCAGGTCGGAGAGCACAACGATACCACCGTATTTGGAGACATACATGCCGGCAACCAGCGCTTCCATATCGACATTCGAGGCCATCTCGCAGGGAAAGCTGATCGTCGGGTATCCCAGCGACCTGTTGCCGGCCTTGAGCGCTGCCCGGCGGAGCGCAACCTGATCCTCAAGCGCCTGCTTCAACTCACGCGAACCGGGATCGAGGATGAGATCTTTCAATCCCATGCCGGTAAGCTTGTCGGTGAGCGCGACCAGTCCGTCTATGGAGTCGGCTTTTACTGCCAGGGGCAACTTGTTATCGAGCGCCAGCTTGCCGAATTCTTCAACATTAGCCGCTGTCGCCGCGTAGATAACCGGGTTTTTGAAAGAGCAGGCAGCAATGCCAGCCGCCATCACACCAGCATCCTCGCTCATCAGGATGACATTGAATTCTGATGTCTCGGCAACGAGCTTGGCAAGTGCGGCAAAGCTGTCTTTATCGCCATTTGCGTCTTTTACAGCGACAAGTTCGGGTCTTAAATTCAAACCGACACGCTCATACTGAATGGCGTTCCAGCCTTTCAGCTTAACCTCGGCGTCCGCTGTTGCGATATCTGAGCTGATCAACCCGGCAAACAGTGTCGGATTGTAAAATGTTTTCTCATGTCGATAGAGTACCGTCTCGCCACCGATTTTAGCACCGCGAACCCCTTTGCCGATTGTTATCTGGCGAATTGGAGGGGCTGCAGCCTCTTCCAGCTGAGCTCGAGCTTCATCAGAAACATACGGGCATGAATCCAGTTCTGCTTTGCCGGATGCAAGGTTCATCGCGAAGGCAAGACATGTCGGAACTCCGCACTCCTTGCAGTTCGTCTTCGGCAGGAGTTTGAAAATTTGCATTCCTGTTAATGCCATGGGTTTTATCTCCTTATCGTTTGTGTGGGTCAGGAAAGCGGGGCCGGTCACTGCTGCTCTCGTGACCGGCTTGGGCCCGATGTTTTTTTAGGCAATCAATGGTTCCATTTCAAGCGCCGGGTGTCCTTTTTCCTGGAGGAATGGGAGTATCTCATCTTCAGTGATACCGATAGTTTCATCGGCAATCATATCGGCAAAATTGTCAACCCCCATTTCCTTGCCTCTGGCATTGAGACGGTCATAGATTTCATCTTTCAGTATCTTCGGCATCCAGACCACTCTCAGCAACCCACCATCACCAAGGATGAATTTCTTCTGGGTGATATTGAACTTGGAGTGACCGACAAAACCAGGCGATGATGCGCCACCGCCCATGACTCCGGCCAGCGTCGTGAATTTCATGCCGCAGGGTGTTTCTCCTGCATAGTCACGGCCAACCGTCATCACCCCATTACAGGCCGGCAGCATGGCGGCGATACATTCGCAGCAGCCGCAGGTGGTCATCGGCGCATTTACCATGGAATAAAAATTGTAGGTCTCAATGGCGCCTTTGGAAGCGTTCTTGACAAATTCGTCGACACCTGCGAAACGCCCGAGTACCGGGTCAAGCACCTTGCCTTTCTTGATGGGCTGGTTCGGCCCGGTCGGGTTGATTTCAAAAGATGCCTTGCAGTCCATCCAGTTATAGGCCCCGCAGAGCCCGGTTCGCTCGGGACTGACGCTGCAGACGTGACTTGGAGCAAATGACTGGCAGAGGGTGCAGGAGTAGAAGGTATCAACATCCTCGTCGGTCATCGTGTCGACGCGCTCGTCACGCGTCTTGTATTCTGCACGGGCCCGTTTCGTCAGCTTGTCGACATCTTCCTTTTTGGAATAGAGCGTCACCTGAACCTTGTCGACAATTTTCTGAAAATCCTGGTGGAACTTGGCATGCAGTACGACACCGATGTCTTTCAGGGTGAACCCTTTCTCTATTGCCGCCTTGCCGACACGCACCCAGGATATATCACGCTGTCCAATATGCATGACACCCTGGATATAGTTGATCAGGTGGTGTATCTGACGCTCCATGATCGGCTCGAAGTCGGTCTGGAACTCACGTCCGGCGATCTGCACGTAAATACCGAGCGGCAGTGTTTCGCCTTCTTTGACATCTCCAAGATCAGGACCAATAACAATGACCTTTCCATCTTCAATTTCGCTCATTTCGGCCATCTTCACGAGCTCAGTACACTGGGTTTTACCACCACCCATCTGGCAATGAAGGTCAGCTCCTCTGACACGCTCACCCTCGAATGCAGGTCCGAACGCACAGGGAATATCAATCTCGGTGACGTTGATCTTCAGTCCCCTGACCTCGACCGACTTCTGGCAGATTTCATCGTGAGGTACATTGGCAACCACGTGCTCGTAGGTACAGATACCGGTCGGCAGGATCTCAGGGATGTCGGTGTCAGCAAGCGTCGGGAATCCCCAGTTGACGCAGCCGGCCGCGGCAACGGCCCACTCGGTGCCGACATCGCCAAGGGCATTGACGAAGGCAAAAATACGATTCTTGTTGTACATCAGCATCCGGCGATAGTCGCCGGGGTGAACACCACCGAAGGCCATGGCCGCCCTGTTGGCAAAACCAAGGGCAAACACCGCAGAGGAGATATCCGGGCCAAACGGAACAATACGGGTATTCCAGCCGATCTGCATACCGGCCTCAAGGCACTGCTCTATCGCCGTTTTACCGTTGTGATTTGCCGCACAGAAAATATAAAGACTCTTCTTCTGGTAATCTTCAATAATCATCTTGGCGGTTGCAGCGTCCGGTGCCGCACCGACAACGGCGGCAAAACCGGGGGCTGAGCCGTCAACGAACTCGACGCCGCGTTTCCTCAGGATCGTGTCGTCGGCGGGACCTACCCAGATCTTGCCGGCATCAATGTCGGGGTCTTCGGTGAAGGTGTAAAAATCGGGATTATTGAGTATACGGATTGCCTCTTTGACCTCGTAGGCGAAAATACCGGCCATGCCCGCGTCAAGCAAGGGGCCGAGATAGGGCAGGTGGTTGCTGCCCTTGACATGCGGAGGCAACAGCCCCCGGGCAAATTCCATCGGTTTCTTGAGATCCTCGAGGGTCTCCACTTTCATTCCGGTCAGCGAATAAATAACCGGCAGATAGTACGCGGTATTTCCAAAACCGACCTTGGTGGAAGCATCATAGGTCTTGAGCGCCTTCTCGAGTTCACCTTCAACCTGGGAAACGACCTTGTATCCGCCCTGTATCGCTGCAAATGCTACTAATCTTGACATGCTTTCCTCCTTCTTTGAGGATTAGTTTATATACAATCGTTGAATTCTGGTCGGATGTTTACTCCATTCCAAGGGCCTGCCTGTCAGCCATATCCATCAGCACGCGTTCACGGGCTTTGTCAATTCCCAGCTCTTTGCGTTTTTTGTCTATATGGGCAATCATCTTGTGAGCATGCTTGATCGGATCCGGTTCGCAATCCCACATGCCGCCGTAAATCTTCTCCATCTGGGTGTAGAGATAATCCTTGAATACCGGCGCACCTTCCAGCGGCATATGATAACCGAATACCGTGTAAACCCCTGAAGCGACAAAATACTGTCCGATTGAAATCGCCTTTTCACTCATCCACTCCGGAGCGCTTCCGGCTGCGGGAAGGTCACATATGTCTTTGCCCAGTCCACCGGCTTTGACAACTTCTGTTGCGGCCAGGAGAATTCGACTGTTATCGACACAGGAGCCGAGGTGCAGCACCGGCGGGATACCAACGGTCTCGCAGACCTCGGCAAGACCAGGTCCGCAGTGAACGGCGGCTGCGCCAGGCGTCAGCAGACCGTGAATACCGGCTGCGATCGCGCTGCAACCTGTCGTCAGGACGATTACGTCATTCTTGATCAGCTCTTTAATGAGGACGATATGCTCCTCATTGTGTTTGGTCCTGGCGTTATTACAGCCGACAACGCCGGCAATTCCCCGGATCCGGCCATTGATGATGTTGTCATTGAGCGTGTAATAATCGCCGCGGAAGGAACCGCCGAGATGATACTTGATCGACTCGACGCCAAAACCGGCGATCTGGGTCGTCTTGTGGCGGGGAATCATTACATCCGCTCCCCGGTTCTCGTAATTCTCAATCGCCATTTTTACAATACGGATGGCGTCTTCCATGGCATGATGCTCATCAAATTCGATGTGAATGACGTTATCCTGCTCCATCTTGGCAATCGGATGGGTAGTTATCAGCTTTGTATGGAAGCATTTGGCGACATTGGCCAGGTTCTGGAAAATACACTGGACATCGACAACCATTGCATCACAGGCACCGGTGATGATAGCCAGTTCCTGCTGGAGGAATGTTCCCGCCGGCGGGATTCCGTGGCGCTGCAGGATCTCGTTGGCAGTGCAGCAGATACCGCTGAGCTGAATGCCCTTCGCACCTTTTTCCTTGGCATAGGCAATCAGCTCCTGGGACTGGGTGGCGGCTACTATCATCTCCGAGAGCAGCGGCTCATGACCATGGACGATAATGTTGACATGATCCTCTTTCAGAACACCGAGATTCGCTTCGGCCTGCAGCGGGGTCGGGCTGCCGAACATGACATCCTGAAGATCGGTGCCGATCATTGATCCGCCCCAGCCGTCAGCCAGAGAAGCACGGACCCCCTGTTTCATCAGGTTCTTGTAATCCTGATCAACACCCATGTGGGTTCGGTGCATGATCTCGACAATCTCTCGATCAACATTACGTGGCATAACGCCTTCTTTCAGCCATTTATCCTGCAGGGCCTGGGGAGCTCTTTTCAGGTAGCTGATATTTCCTTCAGGTTTGCCCCATTCCGCGTAGGCGGCTTCGGCAACACCCAGGGCAATCTCGTCGAGATCACGATCCAGGGTTTCACCGTCGACCTCGACGGTTGTGGCAACACCGAAATAGGGTGCAATCTGGATCAGTTTTGCCGGATCCTTGATGGTGTAGTCCTCGGTCTCCTTGCGGGCAACAGAGAGGAACGTCTCTGCAACACCGCGGCCATGATCCGAGTGCGCTGCTGCCCCTGCGGCAATCATGCGGACAAAGTTTCGGGCACAGATCGTATTTGCCGTCGCGCCACACAGTCCTTTACGGGTATCCTCGCCGTCGATGCCGCCCTTGGGCAGCGGCAGCCGGCAGGGTCCCATCGCGCAGTTCTTGCAGCAGATGCCCTGCAGGCCGATGGCGCATGGCTTCATCGTCACCGCCCGGTCAAAAACGGTGTCAATCTGCAGTCTCTGGGCCCTGGCAATCATTTCCTGGGTTGAGGGCTCGATTGAAGCCTCTCTCGGGTCCGCCAGTTTCGGGTCTTTTGCGGGTCGTGCTTTTTGTTCTGCCATCTGATCTTCCTCCATCTATAGTTTCGTGAATATCTCCTGATATAGTAAACAAGTTCCAGATAAAATTATTTGCGCTTGTGGAATCTATCCAGCATCTCGAGAATTTTTTCCTGGTCCGTCTTCTGGACGGATGATGCGCTGATCTTGACTTCGCCGTCTTTATCAACCGGCCTGCTCGCCGCCAGCAGGGCACGCTCTTTGGCCCGCTTTGCCCTCAGTTCCTTCTCTTCGGCCTCGCGGGCAGCCAGTGCCTCAGCAGCAGCCTTCTTCTCTGCCTCGGCTTTGGCCTCGGCATCAGCCTTGGCTTTGGCCTCGGCGTCCGCTTTGGCCTTCTCCTCTGCCTCGGCTTTGGCCTCGGCATCAGCCTTGGCTTTGGCTTCCGCATCCGCTTTTGCTTGAGCCTCGGCGTCCGCCTTGGCCTTTGCCTCTGCTTGCGGGTCTGGTGCAGGAGCAGCCTTTTCTTCCTTCTTTACGGCAGGCTTGGCGTCAGCCTTTGGTTTTGCCGCAGCAGCTGGTTTGGCCGGTGCCTCTTGCTTGGCTTCAGGAGCCGCTTTTTTGGCTGGAGCGGCAGCTTTTTTATCTTCCTCGATCGTCAGGTCGGGCGCTGGCGCAATTGCCGCAAAATCAATTGACACGTCGGCAAGTCTTTTGGAGATCGGAGCCGTGTCCTTGACCGAGCCGCCCTCGCCAAGCGCCTTTATAAAGTCTTTCGCCAGGCGAATAGCCTCTGGATGCCTCATGATCAGGACATTTGAGCCGCTGAGCAGATAGGTGACCGCGCCAACGGCCTCCATCATGATTGCCCGTTTTTCAGGGTCGCCAAGCGCCGGTAATTCTTCCACCGGCTGTTTGGCTTCCTTGCATTTCCACACTTCGTTGCCGAGGTTGTTGATGATCGGATACTGGAGTTTATCGTCACCCTGGCTCAATGCCGCCATGGAAAGACGCTCCATGACCGAATAGGAATATTCCATCCCGTAGCCCAGCCCGCCTGTGGTCGGATCGACAACAACCCGGTCCATGGGCATGCCAAAGTTTTCGAGCAGGATGTTTATCTGCTTTGCCAGGTTGACATCAATCGGGGAAGAGGCGATCAGCGAGTGACCGTAGCCCATTGCCGCAGCGGCAATGCCCTTGAAATTCTTTTCTTCAACCGGCCCCATCAGGATATTTTCGTTCTGGCAGGCCTCGGCGACGGCCTTGAAAACGTCCTCATCCTTGTCAGGAGTCGCGCATCCCCAAACAATAAACGGTACCTTGATGGCAGCGGCAACTTTCTTAACCGTTTCCGCCGCTGACTGGGGGCTCGCATCCTTATCATTTGGATCGATGCTCTTGAGTTGCAGCACTATCGCGTCAGCACCGTATTCCTCGACACATTTTTTCGCCCACGCGGCAGGATCGGAAACGACATCCTTGAATGGCGCCAAGGCAGCCTCGGGCCAGTCTTCCGGCACGATGTCCCATATTTCCATTGCAATGATGGGCTTGTTGGGCATGTCACCTTCAAAGGTATAAACGGATAACATGTCTCGCCGCCAATGGTAATGGAAGAATCTCCCTTACCTATGGAAATTTCCTTGATGCTGCCGGTATAGGATTCCTTGCTTATTTCAAATCCCACTTTAGCCTCCTTGCAATTGAAAATTTAATCTCCGGAGAACTCAACGCTGTATTTGGGAACGCGAGAAAAGAATCTCCCGTCCCAAACGCAGAAAACCGCCCTCCCATCTTCCAGACCAACCAAAAAACAGCTATAAAAATAAAAGAATATTGGGTGTTTTTTGTTGCTATTCAGGTGCACCCATCTTTATTAACGTATCGTGGTTCAGATTTCAAACCAAATCCTTCATTTCCTTGACGCGGCAACCGATTTCCAGCTCTCTATCCGCTCTCTTACTCTCGGGAATTTCTCAATTTCGGTATGGGGAAAAAACATCGCCGCAATATAGTAATCCATATATGAGGGTGTCTCCGACAGTTCGAAGTTTGTCATTTTTCTCGTCACCTCGAAGACATCCTTTCTGATCCTGTTGGTGAGCGAACTCATGCGTGCACCCATCAGTGAGCCGTTGCCGATAAATATTACTCGTTCAGGGTCTATTTCGGGCAGCAAGCCGATGGTCATCGCCCTCTCCAGATCGATATAACTGCCGAACCCTCCGGCCAGGATGATTCTCTCGATCATATCCATGCTCAACCCCACCTCCTCAAGCAGCGTCATGCAACCGCTGTATACCGCACCTTTGGCCCGTATGAGATTGTCTATATCCGTTTCGGTGAGGACCAGGTCGCGGTCAATCTGGCTGTCTTTCTGCCAGGCAAGAACGTACTCCCAGACACCGTTTTTTTCTCTGATCCGTTTCGTTCCGAGATCGCGGTTGAACTTTCCCCGGTTGTTGATGACGCCCAGCTCAAACATTACCGCCGTCATGATAATAAGACCTGAGCCGCAGATGCCTCGCGGCCTGACATCGCCTATGGTCAGCAGCATCGGTTCATAGGTGAGGGGGTCAATCGAAAAATCCTCGATGGCGCCCTTTGCCGCCCGCATGCCGAACTCGATACCGCCGCCTTCAAAAGCAGGTCCGGCCGAACAGGCAGTGCAGGCAAGCCAGTCCTTGTTGCCGACAACGATTTCGGCATTGGTGCCGATATCGAGAAAGAGGGTCAGCTCTTCCTCACGATACATGCCGGTACCCATGATGCCGGCGACAATATCCCCGCCGACATAACTGGAAATGGCAGGATAGAGCAGGGCGATAACATGATCGTCAAGGTCCAGGCCAATGGTCGCAGCCCGCAATGGTGGGTAGAGTGTGGACGCCGGCACATAGGGAGCCCTGCGCAGATAGCGGGGGTCTATGGCAAGAAGCAGCTGGGTCATGGTGGTGTTGCCGGCGATGGTAATGGTCGAGATATTCTCCCGGGCGACGCCAGCGCTTTTTATTATCCTGCCGAGGACCTTGTTGATGGTGCCGGTAACGACTTTCTGCAGGGTTTCCAGGCCACCCGGTTTCTCTGCATAGATGATTCTGCTGATGACATCCTCGCCATAACTGATCTGTCCGTTAAAGTCACCAGCCTCCCCGAGGCACTCGCCGCTCCCGAGATCGATCAACTGCCCGTAAATTGTGGTGGTCCCGATATCAAGAGCGATGGCGTAATTTTCCCCGGTTGTATCACCGGGCTGAATTTTGGTGATCTGCGTTTTGCCGTCGCTGCGAACCGGTCGGACCAGCGTTACGGTTACCTTGAAATCATTTTCTCTCAGCACCGCAGGCAGGCTTCTGATCACCTGGAGCGTCAACTCAAGCTTATGTTCATCAGCTTTTAATTTAAGATGCTCAATCAGCCTGGTAACGTCAGGCATGTGGTTCTGGGCATCCGGCGGAATCAGCTCAAGATAGATTTTCTCGACAGGCGGAATAAAGAGTCCCTGCTCTTTGAGACTGCTGAAATCCATCTGTTTGATTGAAGCAGTGCGACGGGGGACGAACTGTTTGTCAAAGACCGTTCGGTCGACTGAGGACTCAACCGGAATACGGATAGTCACATCTTCAGTGACCCGGGATAAACAGGCGAGCCGGTAGTTCTTTTCCCTGTCCTCCTCGCTCAACCTCTCCGACAGGCCCCCCGCAATGGAACCGCTCTCGACGAGGACCCGGCACTTTCCGCAAACACCTTCTCCGCCGCAGGAGGCATTGATGTGAACCCCGGCATGCAGGGCTGTGCGGATAAGGCTGTCCCCTTCAGAAACCTCAACGGTTCTGTTGTGAGGAAGAAATGTCACCTTGCATTTACTCACCCGGGCTCCAAAGACAAAAATTAAACACTGCGCGCCCTCTTTTCACAATCCCGACTACTCTACCCAATAACTAGTTTTTTTAAAAAAGAAATCTCTGAGGCAGAAGAAACCAACTGGACTGACCAGCTCTCCAGGTTTGTCAACATGGAAATTCTGCGTGCTTCTTTTGGTGTAATAATTTGACCAGGAGAACGTCATTAATTTTTGTGCTTATGATAAATATATTCGATAATCCCTTTAGAGTGCATCGGCGACGGCGACCCCCTGCGCGATAGCGCGCACGGCATCAAGTTCGCCCGCTTTTAAAGCGCCACCGATGACGTGATACTCCCTGCCCTCTCCGGCAGGCGGCTCAAGCAGCTGCCGCTCCGACTCCTGGCCGGCGCAGACGACAATATGATCAACATCAAGAAGCCGGGTCGCGCCGTCATGCTTGACGCCGAGACCCTCATCAGTTATCCCCAGATATTCGATGCCATTGTAAATTTTTACGCCGTTTCGTTTAAGCACCGACCGGTGAATCCAGCCCGTTGTTTTTCCGAGCCCCGCCCCCGGCTTTGTTTTCTTCCGCTGCAGCAGGTACACCTCGCGCGCCGGGCTGGCCGGGCTGGCCGACATCAGGCCCCCCGCTCGGGCATGGGTTCTGTCAACGCCCCACTCCGAGAGAAAATGGTCCACCTCGTCAACCGCTGAGTTCCTGTGCAGCAAAAAGGCGGCGACATCAAAGCCGATCCCCCCGGCACCGATAATAGCAACCCGTCTGCCGATTTCTCTTTTGCCCAATATAACCTCATCATAGTAGACCACCTTCTGATTACGTGCGCCGGGAATACCGATGATGCGCGGACGAACACCGGTAGCCAGCACCACTTCGTCAAACCCTTCCAGGTCGTCATGTGAGGCTCTGCAGTTCATCCTGAGTTCCACCCCAAGCAGTTCAAGACGTCGCGAATAATAGCGCATGGTCTCCTGGAACTCTTCCTTTCCAGGAATCAGGCGGGCGAGGCGAAATTGACCGCCGATCTCGGCTAGTGCTTCAAACAGGGTCACCCGATGACCTCTTTCCGCAGCCGTTGTTGCACAGGCAAGACCGGCCGGGCCTGCCCCCACGACGGCGACCCGCTTGGCTGCTGCTGCTTTTTTCAGAGGCAGAAGCGATTCCTTGCAGGCTCGAGGATTTACCAGGCAGGAGGCGGTTTTCTGGGTGAATATATTGTCCAGACAGGCCTGGTTGCAGCCGATGCAGGTATTGATCTCATCAACTCGTCCGTCCCGGGCCTTCGCAACCCAGAAGGGGTCGGCAAGAAACGGCCTGGCCATGCTCACCATATCTGCACAGCCCTCTGCCAGCAGCCGCTCGGCCACTTCCGGCATGTTAATGCGGTTGGTGGCGACCAGCGGGATCGATACCGCTCCCATCAATCGTTTGGTGACCCAGGCGAATCCTGCCCGCGGCACCATTGTGGCGATTGTCGGAATTCGCGCCTCATGCCAGCCGATCCCGGTATTGATAAGCGTCGCGCCATGCTGTTCAACACGGCAGGCAAGCTCAACGACCTCGTCCCAGGAACTGCCGTCGGGAACCAGATCAAGCATTGAAAGACGATAGATGATAATAAAGTCCTTCCCCACCTTCTCCCGTATGCCACTGACAATCTCCAGCGGCAGACGAATACGGTTTTCGAATGGGCCGCCCCACTCGTCGCTGCGGCGATTGGTTTTCCTGGCGATGAACTGGTTGATCAGGTACCCCTCGGACCCCATGATCTCAACCCCGTCATATCCCGCCTGACGGGCCAGATCGGCACACCTGATGAAATCTTTAATGGTTGCCTTGATACCCCGGACGGAAAGCTCCCGCGGGCTAAAGCGGTTGATTGGCGCCTTGATTTTTGACGGCGCTACACAGAGCGGATGATACCCATACCTCCCGGCGTGAAGGATCTGCATGCAGATTTTGCCGCCCTTGTCGTGAACTGCCCCGGTAACAAGGCGATGACCACTTATCTGGGAACTTTTCACCAGCCTGATAGAAAACGGTGCAACCCAGCCGGCCCTGTTCGGCGCGACACCTCCGGTAACAATAAGCCCGGCCCCTCCTTCCGCACGCTTCGCGAAATAGCAGGCCATACGCGTAAAGCCCTCTTTTTCCTCCTCAAGTCCGGTGTGCATCGATCCCATCAGGACCCGATTTTTCAGCGTGGTAAAGCCGAGGTCAAGCGGGCGAAAGAGGTGGGGAAAGCGTGTCGTTTTTTCCATAGCCTTTATCTCCGTTGAGTTTCAGCCAAACGGGGTTGAACCATCTGCGGTCGGCAGATAGATGCGCTCCTCATCACTGTCGCTGCCGAACAAGGCACTTGCGTTCCATCGTTTTATCTTTATTATAAAGGTCGGTACAAATAGCAATGCAATTATTTCAACCAACGGGGAACCATGCACTATCAGGGAAATATTTTCCGCCCTCCCAGCGAGGCAAACAGTATACTCCTGCAGGTAACAACCGGCTGCTCACACAATAAATGCAGCTTCTGCGGGATGTACAAAGACAGCAGGTTTTCCATCAAGAGCGATGACATCATCTTTGCCGATATTGATTTTGCCGCTTATCACTGCAGGAACCAGAACAAGCTCTTTCTCTGCGACGGTGATGCACTGATCATTCCCCAGCAGCGTCTTGTCCGCATCCTCACTGAAATCAGGACGAAACTTCCCTGGGTCAGACGTGTCGGTTTATACGCCAATACCAAAAGCATTAGAAAAAAAAGTGTAGAAGAACTGGAGGAACTCAACGGCCTCGGCCTGCTGATAGCATACATGGGACTTGAATCAGGTGATGACGTCACCCTCGCACAGATCGACAAGGGAGCAGATTCCGCGCGCATGATCGAGATGGGGAAAAAAATCAGGTCCGCCGGCATCAAGCTCTCGGTTACCGTTCTGCTCGGCATCGCCGGGAAAGAGAGGTCACCGGTCCACGGCAGGGAAACCGGCCGGGTCCTGACGGCGATTGATCCGGAATATGTCGGGGCGCTCAGCCTGATGCTGACTCCGAACACCCCGCTCCATCGGGAATGGCAGGAAGGGAGATGGCAACTGCCCGCGGCGGAGGAAATGCTTGAAGAGCTCAAAATCATGTTGGTCAATACCGAGTTGTCAAACGGCCTGTTCCATGCAAATCATGCCTCAAACTACCTTCCCCTCAAAGCACGACTGCCAAGAGACAAAAATAAAACCATCCATCTTATCGACCAGGCACTGCGCGGCACCATCAGCCTGAAGCCTGAATACATGCGCGGTCTCTAGGAGGTCGTTTGCCGACAGCCCTGATCGTTGCCGCCGCGCTGTCGTTCTCCGCTGCCGGCTGATCGTCAGATTTCAGCCATTCTCCGAGCAGTTCAGCGCTCAAGCGCACAGCCCTGCCGCTCTTGTCGGTCAGTACGAAGGTTACCAGCGCATCCGCTGCAACCGCCCCGGAATCCTTCAAGACGAGCTTCTGGCTGAGTACAGCACTTTTATTTCCGATACGCTCGATGGCGGTGTAGCCCTGAAGCACCGACCCTACCATCACCGCTTTCCGGTAGTTGATGTTGATATTTACCACCAGAAACGTCAGCCCCTGCCGGGCGAATTCTCCCAGGCAAAGCTGTGACTCCAGATGTGCCCAGCGATCCTCTTCAAAAAATTCCAGAAACCGGGCGTTATTCACGTGGCCATAGAAATCAGCGTGGTAACCGCGTATTTTTATCTCTGTCAAACAGGTCATAAGCTCGGTTTCCTTGTCAACGGCAAGCATTCAACAACAGGGGATCAGACTGATTTGCCAAAACAGCTCAGAAAGCGCTGCAGGGCCGCCGGGTCGTTTGACTTGATCTTGCCGGAGAGAAAATCGGCCATCCCCGGACGATATCCGTCATTCCAGATGGCCGCGAAAAGTTCTTTGCTCGTCTTGCAGACACAATCGGCTCGCTCGACGGTTCTGCCATCCTCTACCAGGCACTGCTCTGGACTCAGCGTTACGGTCTTTTTGATATCCTCCAGTGAAAAGTAATAACTGGCGGCTGTTTCTGTGCTCTGGGCAACAAACAGATCAGGGAGCGAGTCAAATATGTTCTCTATCACGATCGGGTCTCCTGGACTGCGGCTCTGAGGTTTCAGGTAATACGCTCGGCGAGGATTTCGGCAATGTCCCGGGGTTTCAGCGTATCCTCAATATCTGCTCCTTTTGCGCCATCTTCAAACATGGTCAGGCAGAACGGGCAGTTGGAGACGAGAACATCTGCGCCGGTCGCTGCTGCCATTTTCACCCGTTTGATATTGATCCGCTCACCAATGGTTTCGTCAGCCAGTATCCGGCCGCCACCGGCACTGCAGCAGAACGATTCGTCCCGGCTCTGGCGCATCTCCGTCAAACTACCCCCGGCACTCTTGATCAGCTCCCGGGGCGGATCATAGATGTCGTTATGGCGGCCGAGATAGCAGGAGTCATGATAGGTACAGGAGAGCGGTTCACTGTTAATCTGCAGTTTCCCGGAGGTAATCAGTCGGTTCAAGAACACGGTATACGATTCAACTTCAACATCGAGACCAAAATCCCGATAGTCTTTCTCCAGGGTATTGAAACAGTGCGGGCAGGTGGTAACGACCTTTTTGGCCCCCGACCCCTTGATCTGTTCGATATTTTCCATCGCCAGCGTCTGATAAAGGTATTCATTTCCCATCTTTCGCATCGGCTCGCCGCAGCATTTCTCCGCTTTGCCGAGAATACCGACTGTTACGCCTGCCGCCTGGCACAGTTTGATGAAGCTTCTGGCAACACTGATGTTTCTCTTGTCGAAAGAAGCGTAACAGCCGACAAAATAGAGGATATCGACGTCACTGGTTTCAGACACCAGCGCAACATCGAGGCCGTCGACCCAGTCGCCGCGCGACGCATACCCCATTCCCAGCGGGTTGCCGTTGACTTCGGTCTGCTCCATGGCCGCCATCACCTCCTCGCCCGGAAATTCACCTTCCATCAGGACCAGGCTTCGCCTCATATCGATTATCTTGGTGACATGCTCGATCGCCGCCGGACAGATCTCCTGGCACGCCAGGCAGGTCGTGCATGACCAGAGCACATCCCTGCCGACTGTGGTAATCAGGTCTGCCCCCGAAGCAGCGAAGGCAAGCTCGCCGATCTGGTTGACCACTTTCATCGGAGAGAGCGGTTTTTCGGTATTCCAGGCGGGACAACGATCCTGACAGCGTTTACAGAGGGTGCAGGCATCAGCGTCAAAGATATCCTTCCAGCTCATATCCGCAAGCTCGCTCACCCCGAATTTCTCGGCATCCTCATCTTCGAGATCCAGGCCTGCCAGCTTGCCCTTCGGGCCCCGGTCGGCAAACAGGTAATTTGCGCTGGTGGTGAAAATGTGACGAAACTTTGTCGACGGAATGAGGACGATGAATCCCATCACCAGCAGCAGGTGAAACCACCAGGTAATCCTGTGCACCAGGCGCAGCCCCTCTTCCCCGATCCCTGCCATTAGTTTTGCAACCAGCAGGCCGACCGGAGACCAGGCTGCCAGCCCAGAACCAAGTTCGGTAACCGCCATACGGGCCCCTTCGATGACAAAGCCCGTCACCAGGATTATAAAGAGCAGGCCGTGCATGATGACATCATCCCGCTTTGTTTCAAGCCCCTCTGGTTTGAGGACAAAGCGCCTGAAGAAAAGAGCGCCAAGCATGATGATGGCCACCGCGCCGGCACAATCAAGGGTGATCGAAAAGAGCTTGTAAAAAGTCCCTTTCAGAAACACGTAGTCAAAGAGAAGATCGGTAAAATCGGCCTGGATGACGATGAGCGTCGTACCGATAAAGAGCAGAAAAAACCCCCAGAAAAAGAGTCCGTGAAGCAGACCGGGCCAGGGAACCCTGATCACGTTTTTCTGCAGCAGAACATTGCGGAGCAGATCGCCCACCCGTGCCGACAAGTTGTCTGTTCTGTTCAGCGGCCGACCTTGCCTGTAGACCGCAACCCTCTTCAGAAAAGCCCGTATCAAAACGGTGAGCGCTGCAATAACCAGCAGATACATCGGTACAAGGGTCAGGGCACCATGACCGACATTCCAGTAGATCTCGCGGGTGAATTCCATCCTGTTCTCCTCGTCTATTGTAATGAAAAACAATAAACCAGCATACCATGATTCAACAACAGGGATAAGCAAACATTACCTGCTCCTTATAAAATTTGTTTACGTAAAGGTCAAGACAAAATATCCCAGTAGAGATTTTCTCAAAAAAACTCCAATTATCCATTGAAAATAGGAGAAATAGTAATTGACAGGAATTCTTCTCTCATGCTATGTTACGTTCGTATATTACGTAAAGGTAAACTTGATTAGGCCTTTGCCCGCCGCTCCGCCGACTGTCTCAGCAGGCTGCGGACAGCGTGCAGAGCAACTGCCAGCTCTCCTGATATAATAGAAAGAAATGACACAAAAACAGCGCAGTTCCGTGCAGATTGGAACATTGGCAAAACAACTCGGCATAACCACCCGGACCATACGATACTACGAAGAAATTGGCCTGATGGGCAAGACTGAGCGTGTCGGCGGAGAAACCCGCTCCTACAGCAAAGATGATATCCTGCGGCTTAAATTTATCCTGAAGCTGAAAGGACTCGGCATTTCGCTCAAGGAGATTCATGAGCTTTCCGATATTTTTGATATAAACGAACAGGATTTTCACACGATAGCCCCGAAACTCATTGAAATTCTCGACCGCCATGTATCCATGGTCGACGCCAAGATGGCCAGCCTGTCGTCCCTGCGACGAGATATCGTCAGTTACCGTGAACGGATCACTGACTTTCTCAGCAGCGACACGCCATCCCGTTAATCTCGCTGCTGCTCTCGGAAAATCCGGTCATTGCGTCTGGCTCGCGAAAACCTGATCCGCCCGGACCTGGCACGAAATCTGTCTAAATAGAGCTTTGCAAACGGGTGTTGATCGTATAAAAGGTGTGCTGCAGCAGGCACTGCCCCTGATACCGTCATACTCGGCTGAAAACCACAGGCAACAACCCCATGTTCGGAACAATCGTCAACGCGCTGGCAATCATAGCAGGGAGTCTTCTCGGACTCTTTCTGAACAGGGGAATTCCCGAAAATTACAAGACCACCGTGATGAGCGGGGTAGGGCTTTGTGTCGTCCTGATCGGGCTGAAGAGTGCCCTTGTCTCAAACAGCATGATGATTGTCATCTTTTCGGTGATTCTGGGAGCTGCCACGGGGGAATTTCTGAAAATAGAGGACCGGCTGGAGAAGCTTGGACACTATCTGGAACACAAGGTGGCGCGAAAGTCGAGCCAGCAGAATTCATTTGCCCGCGGCTTTGTCACGGCAAGTCTTGTCTTCTGCGTCGGTTCCATGGCTATTGTCGGTTCACTTGAGAGCGGTCTTACCGGCAATCACCAGACATTGCTGGCCAAATCAGTGCTGGACGGGGTAACATCGATCATTTTTGCCTCGACACTCGGACTCGGCGTCCTCTTTTCAAGCCTTGCGGTATTCATCTATCAGGGAATGATCACGCTGACGGCTGTATTTCTGAAGGTTTATCTGGTACCCGAAACAATCAGCCAGATGACCTCGGTCGGCGGTCTGCTGATTCTTGCCATCGGCTTCAACATGCTGAAAATCACCTCGATCCGGATCGGGAATCTGTTGCCGGGGATTTTTCTCCCCCTGCTCTACTACGCCCTGCGGCAACTCTTTGTCTAGAGACACTGACCTGCCCTGCAGAACGGAAATCGTTGGCTGAGCCCCGGGCGGCCGTTTTTTTTTCAGAGCTTTGTTCGAACCGTATCCCAGCGTTTGACCTGCCAGGTCGTGAAGGCAACCGCGATACTGTTTTCCGACAGGTCTGTCACGCTGCTCTCAAGCCTGATGACGGCTGAATCATTGGTGCGCAGCGGCTCGTAGAGCTCTTTCTCCAGAATCGCCGGCGATATGGAGCTCATGGAAACAATCTGCCGTTTTGCCTGGTAATGGTAGTCAACTTCAATTCGGGACATTATCAACCGGTAACGGCGCGGATCAAGCTTTGTCAGCAGCAGGAATCCGGAAGAAAACTCTGCTGTCGTGGCAATTGCACAGGCGTGTATCCCCCTGACATGATTACAGTTAACACGCCTGTATGGAGCAGTGGTGCGGATGATATCGTCGCGTATCTCGAGCAGTTCAAAACCGTGCGGCCGATTAAATGGCACAACCCGCCCCAGTGCCCGGTTGAGAACCCAGAGCCAGAACGGTGAGGTTTTAGCGCGAACGGTAAGTACAGGCAGAATATCAAAACCTTTCATACATCTGCTCCAGTCAACAGAAAAGCAGCAGCCCCTCCGGCCAACGGTTTCGGTTCAGGCGACGGCGCGATCAAATTCAACTTCAACCTCACGGAGCAAACCGATCTGCTCCAGTGCGCTTCTCAAGATGTGCGGGTCTTCAAGCAGGTCCTTCATAAACACTATTTCAGAGGCCTTCAGGTAGATATGGAACGGGTCCGTCAACGCTTCTCCAAAAACGCGCTCGATAATCTGGGCGACCGTATTATCTCTGATATAGGGCTTAAGCTGCACGACACGGTATATCGTTTTGAAGATATAGAACATGATCGTTTCATCAACACTCTCTATTTTTTGACGGTGCCCGGGCAGAATGTTCTTTCCTCTCAGTTGAGCAAGCCGGCAAAGCGTGCGGCAATAGGCCTTGTAATTGTTGAACCGCTCCCCACTCTCAAGATCAATGTCAAGCAGCGGGGACTGGTAAATACCGCGGAGCAGGGTGTCTCCAGTGATCGCCCAGCCATCAGCGGCATACACCAGATCACTCTGGGAGTGCCCTGCACAGGTGAGTACCTCAAGGCCGAGCCGTTGCGGAATATCCGTTTCCGCGGTCAGGCAGTTGTTGGGAAACGGCGGAAAGAGGACACCGCGACGAAATGATTCACGCAGGGTATCGAGGTACGAGCCGCTGAACCCCAAGGATGCGAGCAGATCATACATCTTCTCCAGCCGTTCATCATGGCGCCTGATCTTCATGATATCCGGTTGGGGAAGATAAATCGAAGCGTCACTGTTCTCCTCGAGCCAGGATGACAGTCCGTAGTGATCAAGGTGGCAGTGGGTAATGATAACATGCCTGAGACGTCCAAGATCAATGTGCTGCTGGAGAAACAGTTCTGCTGCCCTGGTCGGCGGACCGGTATCAAACAGCACCAGTTCGCCGTCCAGCTCAACACTGTAGCAATGCACCGGACCGACCATGTAGGGGGTATCTACGGTATGTTGCTTTGGCATCATATCAGAAGATGGGGCAGCCAGGCCGTTCAGCATACTCGTTCGTCCCGGTATCAACATGCTGCCAGATCACGCGCTGGTGCATCTCTAAGAGGCGAAAAGATACTTTTCCTCTTCGCAGGCAGCTCCGGCAAGCAGCCGCTTTGCCGCCAGAAGACCGGTTGCATCATATTTTGCAAATCGCCTGATACCGGAGAGGATCATGGTAAGCGTATCACCTTCTTCGACATAAAAAGCCCCCTTCCGGGCAGCCGAACCTGCAATTTCGGACGCACTGAACGCAAACACCTTGACCGCTGCCCTGAGCAGTTCCTGCCTTTTTTCGCTCGCCCCGCTGAAATGCTTTTCAGCACGCAGCACGGTGCTCTCAAGGGCAAAAATCTGGATGGCAATATCAGCGGCTGCCATCAGGATTTCCTGCTCATCGGCTATCTTGTCCATAAATTTCTGGACGCCGACGCCGGCGAGAATCAGAAAAAGCGTCTTCAAGTTCTTGATCAGTGCTTTTTCCGCCGCGAAAAGCACTGACTCATCGAGCTCTTCAAAGCTTGGCGTCATCAGCGACTCAAAGGCCTTCATGGCCTCGGCCTGAAGCGGCAATTCTCCTTTCAGCGCTTTTCTCAGGATCATGCCGGGGATCAGCAAACGGTTAATTTCGTTTGTGCCTTCGAATATACGGTTGATCCGCTCATCACGATAATAGCGCTCCGCCGGATATTCGCTGACGTATCCATAGCCGCCGTGGATCTGGACGACTTCATCGACCGTTCGGGCCAGCACCTCGCTGCAGAAGACCTTGGATATCCCGCATTCCGGGGCATATTCCTCGATCCCTTTCAGGTACTGGACATAATAATCATCTATTCCCTGCTCAATGGTGGCAAGCTTGGTGTCGAGCAGCCCTGCCAGCCGGTAAACAAGCGACTCCGAGGCAAAAATGTCGGCGGTCAGATCAGCAATTTTCTCGGCAATGGCGCCAAAGCTGCTGATCCTGCGTTTAAACTGCTTGCGTTCGTTTGCATACTTTATTCCGGTGACGAGCGCAATTTTGGCAGCTCCGGTCACCGCTGCGCCAAGCTTGAATCTGCCGACATTGAGGACATTAAAGGCGATCTTGTGCCCTCTGCCGGCTTCGCCGAGCAGGTTCTCCACCGGCACCTTGCAGTTATCGAGAATGATCTGGGTGGTGGATGAGCCCTTTATGCCGAGTTTTTTCTCTTCCGGCCCAACAACGAGCCCTTCAAAATCCTTTTCGACGAGAAATGCGGTAAAATGCTCCTTGTCAATCTTGGCAAACACGGTAAACAGCTCTGCAAACCCGCCGTTGGTAATAAACTGTTTCGTACCGTTTAAAACATAGTGTGTGCCATCCTCGGACATTACGGCCGATGCCTGAGCGCCAAGCGCATCGCTGCCCGATCCCGGCTCCGTCAGGCAATAGGCTGAACACCACTGGCCTGAAATGATCTTTTCAAGATATTTTTCCTTCTGCTCTTCGGTCCCGTAATAGATGAGCGGCAACGTGCCAATCCCGGTGTGGGCGGCATAGGCAACCGAGAAAGAGCCGCTCGCCGAAATCTTTTCAGCGACCAGCATCGAGGAAGCCTTGTCAAGCTCAAGTCCGCCATCTGCCTCCGGGGCATCCATCATCAGCAGGCCGAGTTCCCCGCATTTACGCATGCCCTGGACAACCCGGTCAAAATTCTGGTTTTCAATTTCCTCGAGGTAGGGGAAAATCTCGTTTTCGACAAACTGTTCGGTTGTTTCCGCAAACTGCCGCTGCTCGTCGCTGAAATCTTCAGGTGTAAATATATCCCCGCAGACTGCGTCTGCTATCAGGTACTCGCCGCCCTTCATCATTGTATCAGCCATTTGTTCTCCCCTCTCAAGCTTATGATCAACTTATAGTTTTTCAAATATTCCGGCAGCGCCCATGCCCCCGCCGATGCACATCGAAACCATGCCATAGCGCAATTTTCTGCGGCCCATTTCATGCAGCAGCGTCGCCGTCAGTTTCGCGCCGGTACAGCCGAGCGGGTGCCCCAGGGCAATGGCGCCGCCATTGACATTGATAATATCCGGGTCCAGGTTCAACTCCTTGATAACAGAGAGCGCCTGGGCCGCAAACGCCTCGTTGAGTTCGATCAGCTGCAGGTCCTGCTGTTTCAGTCCCGCCATACTCAAGGCGGCAGGAATTGCCGAAATTGGTCCGATCCCCATGAATTCAGGAGCAACACCCTTGACGGCAAAGGACAGGAAACGTGCCGTCGGCTCAGTGCCGGTTTTTTTCAGGTACTCCTCGGAAACGACCAGCGATACGGCGGCCCCGTCGGTCATCTGGGAGGAATTTCCTGCAGTTACCAGGCCCCCGGTCTTAAAAGCCGGTTTGAGAGCGGCCAGGGTCTCAACCGTTGTCCCCGGTCTGACGCCATCGTCAACGGTGACGAGTTCTCTTGTTCTCCTGATTTTCCCATCGACCAGTGCATCCTTTTCGATCTCCACGGGAATGATTTCATCACCAAAGGTGCCGGATTCAATGGCTTTTGCCGCCTTTGCATGGCTCCTGGCGGCAAACCGATCCATGGACTCCCGGTCAATGGTGTATTTCTGAGCGACAAGTTCTGCGGTAATTCCCATCGAGCAGTATGCCTCCGGCCAATCTGCAGCCAGTCCTGGGTTGGCACTGTATTTCAGCCCCCCCAGGGGCACGCATGACATGGATTCCACACCGCCTGCGACAATACAGTCGGCAAAGCCGAGCATCACCCGTTCGGCAGCCGTGGCGATGCTCTGGAGCCCGGACGAGCAGAAACGGTTTATTGTCTGGCCGGGAACCTCCACCGGCATTCCCGCCTTCATTGCCGCCACACGACCGATGTTCATTCCCTGCTCAGCCTCGGGAAACGAGCAGCCAAGATACACATCATCAACCGTAGCCATCTCGATCCCGGTGCGTTCCACAAGACCTCGGATCGCCAGTGCGGCCAGATCGTCAGGGCGCATATCCTTGAATTTTCCTTTGTTGGCACGGCAGCCCGGAGTTCGATAGCTGGCCAGGACATAGGCTGTTTTCATCATTTTTTATCCCCTCTTGTAGTCGTCTGTAGTCGTCTTTTCCCGGGTGATCAATTGCGCAGCGGCTTGCCTGTTTTCAGCATATGCTGGATACGCTGAGCCGTTTTCCTGTTGCCGCACAGCCTCAGAAAATTGTCGCGTTCCAGTGCAAGGAGGTAGTCTTCGGATACCAGGGTTCCCGGATTCAGGTCTCCGCCGCAGATAACATCGGCGATGATACCGCCCATCTCTGCTTCATATTCGGTGATATATTCGCCCATTCTCATATTCCAGAGCTGGCTTTTTATACTTGCAGCCACATTCCGTCCCGGTACCGGTATGGCTGAGCGCGGCCGCTGCGGACGATAGTTTGCGGCAAGTGCCTGGACTTTCTTCTTGGCATCTGAAATGAGCATATCCGTGTCCATACTGATGCTGTCCCCGGAACGCATGTACCCCATTGCCGGCAGTTCAGCCGCTCCCATCGACACCGTGGCCATCGCGATCTGTTTGAAATTCTTGAAGATAAATGGCTGCACATCAGTTTCATACTGTTGCGCCAGCTCAACTGCACGCAGACACATTTCCTTTGTTCCGCCGCCGGCCGGCAACAGGCCGACACCGATTTCCACCAGCCCCATGTACGTTTCGGCGTGGGCATTGATACCGTCTGCGTGCAGGCAGAACTCGCAGCCGCCGCCCAGGGTCATGTTGAAAGGCGCCGCGACAACCGGGATTTTGGCATACTTGAGAGCCATGGTCGCCTTCTGAAAAGCTCTCAGGACCATATTGATATCATCAAACGCCCCCTCGGCGAGCGCCACGGCAAGGAGCATCAGGTTGGCACCGACCGAGAAATTGGCCCCGCGATTGCCGACAACGAGGCCAATACCCTCCTCCTCTGCCCGCCTGATCGCCTTGTGGGTCATCGCCAGTATGTCACCGCTGATGGCATTCATCTTCGCATGAAATTCGAAGCCGAAAACACCATCGCCAAGATCTAGAACGGAACAATTACTGTTTTTCTCGACCACCTTGCCGCTCTTTTTCAGCAGTTCGAGCCGGATCTCTCCATGCTTGACCGGGACCGGCCGATAGGCACCGCTGAGAACATCAAAATACTCTTTCTGGCCGTCAGCGCTGAAGCGGTAAAAGGAATCGATCACTGCAAGCGTCTCCGGAATTGTCAGGCCCTCGCTTTGCGCCCGTTTTGCAAACGCTTTGACGCCGATAGCATCGAACATCTCGAAGGGGCCGATCTCCCAGTTGAATCCCCATTTCATCGCATTGTCGATGTTGACGATATCATCGGCGATTTCAGGTATTCGCTTGAAGGCATAGAGCAGCGTATCCCGCAGGCTTTTCCAGGCATACTCGGCAGCCTTGTCAGTACCGTTGATCAGGGTTTTGAGGCGCTGACGGGGATCGTCAATCTGTTTAACCGACTGGACTGAAACAAATTTCGGTTTCTCAAGCGGCTTATACTCCCCGCTTTGGTAGTCGTAATAGAAAATCTGGCGTTTGCCGTCGATCATCTCTTTTTTGTAAAAACCCCGGCCGCTCTTGTTGCCCAGCATTTTTTTATCGATCATCTGCGCCATGAAACCGGGCAGTTTGAAGACCTCCCGCTGGTCATCATCAGGCAGCTGTTCGAACGAATTTGTGCCCACATGAGCCAGGGTATCGATGCCCACGAGATCAGCTGTTCTGAAAGCGGCGCTCTTTGGCCGCGCCGTTGCCGGTCCGGAGATGGAATCGACCTCTTCAACGCTCATCCCCATCTCCTGCATGTGCTCGATACCTTTATAGATGGCATAGACGCCAATGCGGTTGCCGATAAAATTTGCGGTGTCCTTTGCATAGACAATTCCCTTGCCCAGCCTTCTGCTCAAAAAATCGGCCATACCTGCCAGTGTTGACGGATCAGTCGCCGCACAGGGAACAATCTCCATCAGGCGCATATAGCGGGGAGGATTAAAGAAATGGGTAACCAGAAAATTTTTCTGCACCTCGACAGGCAGGACTTCGGCCATTTCGTTCACCGAGAGGCCGCTGGTGTTGGTGCTCAGGATTGCCCCTGGCGAAAGGTACGGGGAGATCTTCGTCAGCAGTTCACGCTTGATCGACATCCGCTCGACGACAACTTCGATAATCCAGTCACAGTCGGTGAGTTTAGCCAGGTCATCCTCGAGGTTGCCGATCTCGATGGCATCAGCATACTCTTTCAGGTAAAAGGGTGCCGGCTTCATCTTCAGCACGCCCTGCAGCCCCTCACGGGCAATACGGTCACGCACCTTCCGGTCTGCAAGAGTCAGACCGTCTGCTTTTTCCTGCTCGCTCAGCTGCCGGGGGACAATATCGAGCATGAGGACGCTCAATCCGCCATTTGCCAGATGGGCGGCTATCGTCGCACCCATGACTCCGGCACCGAGTACCGCTACCCGATTTATCTGCCTCATTTTTTTTCTCCACTTGTAGTTGTCGGCTGAAAAACAACATCATTACCGTTAGATCGGTAAAGCTCGTCGATCATCTGCTTGTATTTCGAATAGATCTCTTTTCTTTTCAGCTTCAGCGTCGGTGTGAGTTCTCCGCCCTCAATAGAAAATTCGCGGGCGACCAGCGCGAAATATTTTATGGTGCTGTAGGGCGGCAGGCCCTTGTTGATCTCCGCTATCCTGCCTTCATACAGCTCCTTGATGCGGCTGCTTTTCACCAACTCATCGGTATCGAGATAGTCAAGATTTTCCTCCCTGCTCAAATCTATCAGCCTCTCAATGTTAGGCGTCAGCAGTGCCACCAGGTAGGGTTTACGATCCCCGAAAACGATGGCCTGGGAAATATATTTGTCGAGTTTGAGCTCATTTTCGAGCGGTTGGGGGGCGATGTTCTTCCCTCCCGCCGTGACGATCAACTCTTTTTTCCGATCAATGATATAGACGAACCCCTCATCGTCTATTTCGGCGATATCGCCGGTTTTAAACCAGCCATCCTCAAAACTCTGCTCGGTTGCCTGATCATTCTTATAGTATCCCTTCATCACCTGCGGCCCCCTGGCGAGGAGTTCACCGTCGGCGGCCAGCTTGAGCTCCGTTCGCTCAAGCGCCTTGCCGACCGAGTCAAAGCGTACCTCGTCAATACTGCTCAAGGTGAGCGCCGGGCTTGTTTCAGTCAGGCCATAACCGTTATAAACGGGAATACCGATGGTCCACATGAACTCGTTGATCGTCTTGTCAAGGGGTGCGCCACCGCAGATGCATCCCTTGATTCTCCCCCCGAAACGATCCCGTATTTTCTTGAATACCAGACGGTCAAAAAAGCGGTATTTCAAACCGAGCAGGCCCACCGCCTCCTTGCTGATATAGCGTTTGTTGACATACTCCCTGCCGATTTTAATCGCCCGGTGAAACAGACTTTTGCGCACCGGACTCATCTGGTGAACATTCTCGTAAATCCGTGAGTATATTTTTTCAAAAAGCCGGGGAACACTGACCATGAAGGTCGGTCGTATCTCGGCCATGTTTTCCATGACCTTGCTTACATCTTCAGCAAAAGCAATATGGTGACCGCTCAGCAATGTCGCGTAATAGCCGCCGGTCCTCTCCAGCACGTGGCTGAGCGGCAGAAAGCTGAGAAAGGTTTCGTTTTTTGCAAGGGCTCCGAGTTTTTTCAAGCCATACTGGGCGTTACACATGATATTGTAATGAGTCAGAAGCACCCCTTTGGGCACGCCGGTGGTACCAGATGTATAGATGACGGTAACGATGTCTTGCCGGGTGATCTGCTCGATCTGCTCTTCTATCTGGCTCTGCTCCTCTTCGCTGAGCGGCGTGGCGACCTCAGAGAGCTGGTATTGCGTATAGACGGGAAATGAACGGTCCCCCATAAAGCGTTCGTAGGATATGACCAGTTCCACCCCAGGTATCTGTTCACGGATGGAAAGAAGTTTCTCGTACTGCGTTTTCGTTGAAACAAAAACGATCTTTGCCTCGCAGTGATTGATGATATATGCCGCCTGTTTGCCGGTGTTTGTCGCATAAATCGGCACGGTGAGCCCACGGGCGCTCAGGATGCCGAAATCTGAGATCGCCCAGCCAAGACGATTTTCTGAAAAGATGGCGACCCGGTCACCCGGCTGCATTCCTACCTTGCGCAGCCCCCTGGCAAGCATCAGCACCCGTTCATAAAATTCTTCATAGGTAAGGGAAAGGAAGGTACCCTGTTTTTTGTAGCTGATCGCGGTCCGCTTGCTGAACCTGTCTGCATTTTCCTTGAGTATCGCCGGAATTGACTCATATGACAGAAAATCCATGTTATCTCCTGTGGGAAGAAGATTATCGGGGCCAATCATCCTCACGTTCTCCAAAAACAGTACCACTTTAGCAATTTTATACTTTACCCTTACGTTTAAGTCAATCAAAAATCGCTTTACTTACCTAACACACTATAAGATAATCAATTAGCGCTTCAGATAAGCCATTAAAATAATAATTAAAACAGAAATACAGAATGTTATTGAATTCCACGCAGCAGCGTCATCGACCTGAAAGGCACAGCGGGACGCTGGTTGGAAAAAGGAAAAATCGACCTTTAACGTAAGATAGCACTGACTGAAAGCGAGAAACGCCTGCAGCTGGATGGTGCCCGGCGGAAGTGCGGCATGAAACACTTCGGCGATAGAAAAAGCAGCCTCAAGGGCTCGGCACAAGGGGGTTGCAATTTTTTATGGTAACCCGCCCCTGCAAAAGATTTCCCTTCGAATATTCACTGAAAACACAGGTGTTGGTCTTTGGATCATAATTTTCTATCCAGAGGTTGTCATCCTTCCAGGTCGCCGCAAGATGATGTTGCCCGGCAGGCACCTCAATAGTCATGACACCGCCGTATCGCTTGACAAAAACCTGCTGAAAACGAAAATAGTAGGCAGTCCATCCCACCAGCAGGACAGTCAGGGCAATGGAAATTCCATACTTCCAGTTTTTCGCTTTTATACCTACACCATAGATAATGATGCCGCAGAGAAGAAAGATGAGCAGCCAGTAGAGGTAGGTAACCATGAATAACTCCTTTATTTTGTTTACAGGTACGATCTCCCGCTTGATCTGGCGCTAAAACCCAGCACGGCCAGTTTCAGCGTGCCGGATCCTCCGCCCGGGATCAATTCTTGACTTGAAGTAGCATCCCGTTATCAATATATTGCCTTGCCAGACAACACGCAACTGCTCATCCTGTCAACAAACATGAAACAGCTCCATGGTATTTTCCTCGATCACCTTTCTGTTCTTTTTTCTGCCGGCCGTTCTGCTGCTCTATCACGTGTCAGGGAAAAAAACACGTAACGCTTTGCTGCTTGCCGCCAGTCTTTTTTTCTACAGCTGGGGAGAAGGCGTATACGCCATGCTCATGGTGATCTCGATCATCATCAACTACGGCGGCGGCCTCCTTGTCGCAGGTCGCCGACCGGCAGCCGGCCGCCGTTTATTTCTGGTCCTCTCTGTTGCACTGAATCTCCTTATCCTCGGTTTTTTCAAATATGCACATTTTATTACCGATAACCTGAACCTGGTGCTCTCCTCCTGCGGCCTGCCCGCTCTCGAACTCGCACCGGTTCGGCTGCCAATCGGAATTTCTTTTTTCACGTTCCAGGCACTTTCCTATATCATCGATGTTTATCGCAGAAAGGAGATTCCACAAAAAAACATCATCAATCTCGCCCTCTATATTTCACTGTTCCCGCAACTGATAGCCGGTCCCATCGTACGCTATAATCAAATCGCCGACGAAATCGAAAACCGTTCGGCGACAATGAACGATCTGTCAGAGGGTATTCAACGCTTCCTGTTCGGGCTGAGCAAGAAAATCCTTCTGGCTAATCCGCTTGCTGCAATTGCCGACAAAATCTTCATGCTGCCGGAAACAGAACTCACCATGCCCCTGGCCTGGCTCGGGGCACTGTGCTACACCCTGCAGATCTATTTTGATTTTTCCGGATATTCAGATATGGCAATCGGTCTCGGCCGCATGTTCGGCTTTCATTTCCCGGAAAATTTCAACTACCCCTATATCTCAGCATCCATTCGGGAATTCTGGCGGAGATGGCATATATCTCTGTCAAGCTGGTTTAAAGATTATCTCTATATTCCCCTCGGCGGCAGCAAGTCCGGGTCCATCCGCACCTACATCAATCTTCTCATCGTTTTTCTTCTCTGCGGCTTCTGGCATGGGGCAAGCTGGACCTTTATCGTCTGGGGACTCTATCATGGCTTCTTTCTTGTTCTGGAGCGAACCCCTCTGGGCGCGATTGCCGGCAGGCTGTGGTCACCACTCCGTATCCTGCTGACGTTCCTGCTGCTGATGTTTGGCTGGGTTATTTTCAGAAGCGATACCTTGCCCGGAGCGCTCCATTACATGGGCGTAATGGCTGGCGGGGGTCAGAAAGGTTTTGACGCATCGATACTCTCTTTTTACCTGGACAGCAAAGCCTGTTTTGAAATCTTTATGGCATTGCTGCTGGCCCTTCCCCTCTACCCCTGGCTGCGCTGTCTGAAGCAGTCACTGCTGCGGAGATGGTCCGGCACAATCAAGCTCGCAGTGAGCGCATCCGTTCACCTGGCACAGCTGCTCTTTTTTGCAGCCATCAGTTACTTTGCCGTGATCAGCCTGGCAGCAGGAGTTTATAACCCGTTCATCTACTTCAGGTTTTAAAAACATGACCGCCAAGCACATCCGAACCATCTACAACGCACTGCTCATCTTCCTGTTCATCGGTTTCCTCGCGGCCCCGGCAGCCAGGATGCTTGGCTCCGAAAAAACGGTGTATTCCTTTATCGAAAAACGGCTGCTGCACGTTTTTCCATCACGGCCCGATTCTTTTTCTCAGTTAGGTGCCTATTTTGCCGACATCGAAGTCTATCTCAACGATCACTTCGGCTTCCGGGATTTTCTCATCTATCGCTACCAGAGAGAGGTCAGGAAGCGTTTCGGTATCGTCGGCGATGAAAGCACCGCCCACCAGGGTATCGACAACTGGTTCTATTTCGGAAAAACGGAGATGCTGCTTGATTTTGCCGGCAGGCTGCCGGTATCAGACACTCAACTGGAGCAGCGCCTGGAAGCATATCAAGCAAAGAAACGCTGGCTTGAACAGCGCGGCATCAGGTATCTGCTGGTCGTTGCTCCTGACAAGCAGAGTGTTTATCCTGAATTTGTCATGGATTCCTGGCAGGACGTTCAGGGCAGAAGCAAGCTGCAGCAGTTCATCGCTGCCTTTCCGGAGATCAGCAGTCAGGAACTGCTCGATCTTGCCTCGGAGCTGAAGAGACACAAGCAAGAGCCGCTGTTCTACAAAAGCGATACCCACTGGACCCCGGATGGGGCGTTTACCGCCTATCTCGTCATTGCTGAAAAACTCGAAAAACTGTTCCCGTCAGCCACGATGCGAAAAGAGTATCCTTTCACCCAGCTACAGACCCGGAAATGCACAAGCGGGGAAAACGATTGCGGAGACCTGACCAGAATGCTTCTTGATTTTGAACCCTTTGACGAGTCATTCCGAGAACTGGCGTCATTTGCAAGCTGTTCCCGCAGAGTCCCGCTTGATTATTCTCTGGCCAGCCTGTCGGCAAAAGAGCAGCGGTTATCTTTTACAACCCGATGTTCTGAGGCTGAGCTCACCGCAGTTGTTTTCAGGGATTCATTCTTTGTCGGGCTCGAACCGTTTTTCTCGGAGAACTTTGCCCAGGCCGTCTACCTCTGGAAAGCCTACGACCAGAGCACCATAGAGGAACTTTCAGCGGTTTTCAAACCCGACATTGTCATTGAAGAAATTGTGGAACGCAATTTTCTCCCTGACTGAACAGACCCATGCCCCTATTTCCCGGCACAAGTGTGCCCTGCTTGATAAAACGGGCGAAATTAATCATTGACCAGTTCAACCTAACTGTTATCATCACTCCACGTACAGCTGTCTGCCCCAACGAGAGGTCACAATGCTCAACGAAACAAATCGAAATAACGACAGACTCCGGATTGGCGTACTGTTTGGAGGGTCCGGCCTCATCGGCGGAACACTGGTCAACTATTTCAAGTCCAAGAAACCGGGAATCGTTGACATGAGAGCGCCGAGCAGCAAGAAAGTTTCCCTGCGAAACTGTCAGGATATCCGTGATTATCTGTTGTCACTCAAGCCTGATTTCATCATTAATACGGCGATCACCAATATTGACGCCGGACCCCAGTTGACCTTCGAGGTCAACTACATCGGCACCGTCAATATCGCCCGCGCTGCGGCGGCGCTGAACATCCCCTATATCCATTTCAGCTCGGCAGCCACCCTTCCTGCAGGCACGGACCTTGGTGAGCATGACCAGGTGGAGATGTCTGCACAGTTGAGCAATTACGCCAAATCAAAATTGATGGCGGAACAAACGCTGCGCTACATGGCAGAAAATGAAGGCCTCGATTACAGCTGCATCAGGCTGTCAATTGCCTATGGGAATCACGATCACAAAATCCAGGGATTTCAGCGCCTGCTTTTTGCCATCGCCGACCAGTCCATGCCCTTTCTATTTACCAGGAAAGGAATTATCCACTCTTATTCCAACTCACGGAAGTTGCCCTACCTCGTCCATCACATGCTCGACAACCGGGAGGAATTCAGCGGCAAAACCTATCACTTTGTAGACAGTGAGCCGGTCGAGTTGTCCCGGCTGATTCTGACAATAAAATCACACCTGAATCTTAAGAACCCCAAAGAAATTTATGTACCCTATACAGTCGCCCGAACCGGCAAAAAGAGTGTCAGGGTCATCCTGAGACTGCTGACAAAAATCGGCTTAAGGGCGACACTGCCGCCTGAACTGATATTTCTGAGATCGTTTTACCAGACCCAGACCTTGTCAGGCAAACGGCTTGAAGAATCGAGCTTTCTGGACCCAATGCCTGACGAGACGATCTTTACCCGGCTGCCTGAAATGACAAACTACTACCTGACGCGCTGGAGCAACCAGAACCTTATCTCCAGCTCTGCTGAAAAGCTGCTGGAATTTGACACTTCCATAGAGAGCGACTTTAAATACAATCCCGAGGCGCTCCTTGACTCGATCCATAAAGACGCCACCGCCCCTTTCACCGGATTCACGGCATCCGAGGGAGAAAGCAAAAAGTGGATTTCCCACCTCTAACCCTGATCCAACACCTCTTTGTCAGGCGGCGGACTGTCCGGCGTATCAATTTCTCGTCAGAATTCATGGAATGTTTTATCCGCTTGTTTCCAATCATCCTCAATCGCACGGTTGACAAAAAGCGCTGCATCTCATAATTACGGACAAACCACCTACCGGCTTCTGCAATGGTGGCCTTGATATTTTTACAATCACTGGAGGAAAAGGCATGAAACACGTCCCGAAACTTACCCTGGAAGATGCTAAGGTAATGATGGCAGCAGCAGAACAGAGAGCGACCGATATTGATATCGACATGGATATCGCTATTGTTGATGATGGCGGGAACCTCCTGCTTTTTCAACGCATGGACAACGCCCGGATTACCAGTATAACCATCGCCATCGATAAAGCGTTTACGGCCGGCGCCTCCCGGAAATCGACCCGCGCCTACGGCAATGTCAGCGGTCCGGGCGCACCTGCTTTCGGAATCAACTCAAGCATCCAGGGACGCTTCATGATTTTTGCAGGCGGTCTGCCCATTATTGTCGACGGGCATCCGGTTGGCGGCATCGGCTGCAGTTCCGGCAGCCCCGACCAGGATGAAATTGTCGCCCAGGCGGGAATCGATGCCCTGCTGAGCAGCCGGGAGTAGTCATCTCCGGCCTCTGCCCAAAAAACAATTCCCATATAACCAGCACAGTAGATTATCTCACAGAGTCCTGGTAGCAAGAATGTACAGAGGTCTTGTTACGTCCACCAGAATCGACAACAGGATTGAAAATAACAGACAAACAAGGTAGGCTCACACCTGTAATGCGCTCCAGAAAAAAGTGACGGTCAGGGGACGGCCCGAGCATGGGAAATGCTCTTGCCAGCTGAGCAGAGGCGGAGCCTTTCATGGATCAAGAAAAGTTTTACAAGCCGGGAGGTACAGATGTTTACAATCGTCAGACGTGAAGAAATGGCAGAAGGCACGGTAATTCTCAATGAAATTGAAGCACCGCTGATTGCCAAGAAAGCCCGGCCCGGTCAATTCGTCATCCTCAAGGCCGGTGAAGACGGGGAAAGAATCCCTCTCACCATGGCTTCCACCGATACGGATAAAGGAACCATAACCATCATTTATATGGTTGTCGGAAAATCAACCGCCCTCTTCAAGCAGTTGCGGGAAGGCGACAGTTTTCATGATGTGATCGGCCCGTTGGGCAAAGCCACCCACCTGGAAAAGGTCGGCAAAGTCATCTGCATCGGCGGCGGCACCGGCGTCGCGGTTCTCCACCCGATCACCCGGGCGATGAAGGAAGTCGGCAATGAGGTGACCTGTATCATCGGAGCCAGGACAAAAGATCTGCTGATCCTGGAAAAACAGATGAAAGAGGCTTCCCATGACCTGAGAATCTGTACCGATGACGGCTCGTACGGTCACCATGGTTTTGTTACCGAGGTCATGAAAGAAATTCTTGAAAAAGAAGATATCAAGCAGGTCGTCGCCATCGGGCCAGTGCCAATGATGAAAGCCGTCAGCGCCATTACCAAGACGTATGATGTTCCTACCCTTGTCAGCCTCAACCCGATCATGGTCGACGGTACCGGCATGTGCGGAGGGTGCAGGGTCAGTGTCGGCGGCGAAACAAAATTTGCCTGCGTGGACGGACCGGAATTTGACGGTCACCTGGTCGACTACGACGAACTGATGCTCAGGCTTCAGGCATACCGGGAAGATGAACAAAAAGCCCACGACAAGTCCTGTATCATTCGTGATGCCAGCTAATTTTACTGATACGACACTGTTCAGAGGTTATAAATCAACGGAGTAAATAATGGCGGAGCATGTAACAAAAAAGACAAAAAATCCCCGGGTACCGATGCCTGAACAGGAGCCGCAGGTACGGGCCCGTAATTTTCTTGAAGTACCCACCGGATATACCCCGAAAATGGCCCAGGAAGAGGCTGCGCGCTGCCTGCAGTGCAAAAAGCCCGGCTGCGTAGCGGGCTGTCCGGTCGGCGTTGATATCCCCGGCTTTATCGATCTGCTCGCCCAGGGCGACACCACTGGCGCAATCCGGAATTTATGGAGCAGGAATTCACTTCCCGCCGTCTGCGGACGTGTCTGTCCCCAGGAAATCCAGTGCGAAGGCAAGTGTATTGTCGGCAGAAAGGGTGAACCCGTGGCGATCGGCAACCTCGAGCGCTTCTGTGCCGACTACGAGCGGCAATACGGCACCGGCGAGCTGCCGCCAAAGCAGCCGCCGACCGGCAAGAAAGTCGCCATCGTCGGCTCGGGGCCTTCCGGTTTGACCGTTGCCGGAGATCTCATTGTCAAGGGGCACGAGGTGACCATACTGGAAGCCTTTCACAAGCCGGGCGGCGTCCTGGTCTATGGGATCCCCGAATTTCGCCTGCCCAAGGAGATCGTTGCCCAGGAAGTCCATTTTCTGGAAAGACTCGGCGTAAAAGTCGAGTGCAATGCCGTTGTCGGCCGCACCGTATCACTGGACGAGCTTTTCGAACAGGGCTATGATGCGGTCTATGTCGGCGTTGGGGCTGGCCTGCCGAGATTCATGAACCTGCCGGGCGAAAATCTTGTCGGCATACTCTCGGCAAACGAATACCTGACGCGCGCCAATTTGATGAAAGCCTACAAATTCCCGGAAGTCGATACCCCGATTCCAATCGGTAAAAATGTTGTCGTTCTCGGGGCAGGAAATGTCGCCATGGATTCGGCCAGGACCGCAATGCGGCTCGGTGCTGACGCTGTCAAGATTGTCTACCGAAGGTCCCGGGAGGAGATGCCTGCCCGAAAAGCAGAGATCCATCATGCCGAGGAAGAAGGGATCGAAATGGTTCTGCTCACCAATCCGACACAGTACATCGGCAACGACAAGGGCCGGCTGACCGGTATGGAATGTCTGCGGATGGAGCTTGGCGAACCTGATGATTCAGGCAGAAGACGCCCCGTCGCCATTGACGGTTCAGAGTTTCACATCGACTGCGATCTCTGCATTGTAGCGGTCGGTTCAGGAGCCAATCCCCTGCTCACCAGCGAAACGCCGGACATGAAGCTGAACCGCTGGGGCTATGTGTTAACCGATACAAAGACAGGGAAGACGACGAAAAAAGGGGTCTGGGCAGGCGGCGACATTGTCACCGGTGCCGCGACGGTAATCCTGGCCATGGGGGCCGGCAGACTGGCAGCTGATTCAATGCACGACTACCTCACCCTGGGCTGGTAATAATCCAGGAAGAAACAGCAACTGTTCACACCAGGCCTGTTTCACGGATATGAAACAGGCCATTTTTTCCCGACATCCGACCTGCTCAAGACCTCACCGGGAAACGACCGGAAACCCGTTGGGGTCAAAGTGCCAGTCTGAAAATGCAAACCGGTATGGATGGTTGAAATGTTTAAAATGATAGTGATTTTTATGATTCATCTGGAGTACCTGACTCATGGTCCAGAAATCAAGCATCCAGCCGCCGGCTCCTTTTTTCAAAAAATAGGGCGCCTGTGTCCGCTGCCCGACAGGATAGCGGATAACCGCATACTCCCCTGAGAAAACGATTTTTTCCGGCACAGCCCGCTCCAGCGATCTCAGCTCGCTGTCCTGCTGGGCATCGGTTACCAGCCACTTTTTGAAAAACACCCGGGTCTCGGGGGTAAACAGCTCAAGTTGCGGATTTTTCTCACGCTGACGCAGCACACGCATATATTCATGCAAGGTTTCCTCGGGGCTGGTCCGGGCAAGAAACGGCTCTGCTGAAACACCCCGGCTGTTCGTTTTTCCTGAACCGATATCAACGCTCACCCGCGCACCACCGCCCCCTGAGAAATAGCGCCGGGCACCGATCTCCTGAAACGGGTCGAACCCCTGTTCAGAGAGATAACGCTGCACTCGTGAGACAAACAGTTCGGTGGCAGCGGCAACACCGGTTCCGGTCCTGCCAGCCGCAAAGAAGGGAACCATCTGGTTATTCTCGATATAACCGACAAAAGCATCCGGAAAAACAGTCTCCAGATCATAACCAACTTCGATCCGGGCCTGTTTTCCCCGGGGGTCAACAAGAAAGAGCAGCCCCCTGGCCCCGCCTGTCTTTATACCGAGGTCTCCAAAAAGCGCTGCCGCCGTCGCATTAATATCTTCAACCCGCTCTGCCAGGATAATCAGCTTGAAATGTATGTCCAGGTCCTTGAGCAGAGCATTATTGTAGTCATTGAGATACGCTTTCTGCTGTCTGCTCAGAAGCCCGGCCCGGTCATCAAGAAACGACGGTTCATCGGCGTTTGAACAGGAACAGAAGAAAAAGAGTGCCATCAGGAGAAATGCTCTCATCATGTTCTCCAGACCCATCGTACGTCACCTTGGCCGCTTACAAATCCATTGACTGCAGATAGTCTCTGACCGCCAACGGACTTCCCTTGAAAATCACCGTCCGCCTGTCTCTCTCCAACTGAAAGTCATACATCGGGTCATAGTAGAAGCGTAACAGCTGCTCGATCCAGCGTTTGTGCATCTCCGCATCACCCCGCTTCTCCTGGGTTATGCAGGCCTCACTGAAGAGTTCTCTGACCTGGCGGTGGCGAGCGGGACCGAGCTTTTTGACGATGCGGTCAATACCTGATTCCATCGCCGAAATCCATTTCTGCATGCCGGCGGAGGTACCGAACCTCTGCCGGTAATGCCCCTGTTCGGCCACCACATATTCGCTATGGGTATTCGCGACTCGCTGCTCAAGCGGAACTTCAACGACAATCAGGCTGCCGCTGGCGAAAAAGCGTACAAGCCCGAGCGGTAAAAATCGTCTGCCGATATGCCGACCTTCGTCCTCGACGACAATATGACGAAAGCTGCAGCAGCTGTGTCTTATCAGGGCTGCCGCAAGACGGTTCTCGAAATCAGCACCACAGGGCTGGGCTGAAATATAACTGCCGAACGAGGACCCGCGGTGATTTGCAATCGCTTCAAGATCAATACTGTTTTGCAATCCGTCGATCAGTTGTGTCTTACCGACACCCGTGCGGCCCCCGATAACGATCGCCTCGCTCTTCAGCCAATCAGGATTGAGATGAGCCAGCAGATATCTCCGGAACGCCTTATACCCGCCCTCCAGCAGCTCGACCCTTTTCCCGGTTTGCTCCTCGATCCATTTTCGGGCAATGTGAGAGCGAAGACCGCCCCGTGCACAGTATATCATGGTGCGGGGTCTTCCCGATATCATTTCGATCCAGCCGGCGACCCGTTCCTCGCGGATGTCACCCGATACCAAACGGGATCCGAGGGCCAGGGCCGCTGCTTTTCCCTTCTCTTTATAGCATGTCCCGACCTGGCGCCGCTGCTCATCATCCATTATCGGCAGGTTGACGGCCCCGGGCAGCGAACCGGCAAGAAACTCAGCCGGCGCCCTCACGTCGAGGAGGGGAATTTCTTCTGCTAGTATGCGTTGAAAAACGGTTGCCTCATCCACATTGATATTCCCTGTCATCATCAGCTGGCAGCACCGTCAACAGCCAACAGCTTGTCCGTCTTTTCTGTGGTCCGACCCGGCAATATAGCAGTTTCCTGATTTCATTATCAGCTGGGCTCCGCCGAAAAAATCGCCGCCTTCCGACAAAACCTGATGCCCCCGTTTTCTGAGCTCATGCCTGGCAGACTTCGGAAAGGTATCTTCGAGCGCCAGCCGAAAATCTGGCAGGACCTGCCAGCGGGGAGCATCGGACGCCGCCTGCGGATTCTGACCATAATCGAAAATTCGGGTCACCATCTGCACATGCCCCTGCGCCTGCATGTGCGCCCCCATAACCCCAAAGGCCATCAGCGGTTGGCCAGCTCTCATCACGAAGCCCGGAATGATCGTGTGAAAGGGTTTTTTGGCCCCGTCAACGCAATTGGGATGGCCGCCCTGAACCCTGAACCCGCTGCCCCGGTTGTTAAGACTGATTCCGGCTCCGGGAATGACAATCCCCGACCCAAAACCTTTATAGTTCGACTGGATGAAACTGACCATCATGCCGTCTCCATCCGCCGCGGCCAGATAGACGGTTCCCGGCCCTTCCATAATGCCGGTCACCGGCGCACCGCAACGGGTCATATCGATCTGTTCGGCCCTTTTTCTCAGGTATTGGGGATTGAGCATTATTTTAGGATCAATCGTCATCGCTTCGCTATCCGCCAGGTGGGAGAAGATATCAGAAAAGGCGAGTTTCATCGCTTCCACCTGCAGATGCACAGACGCTGCCGAGTCTACCGGATATTCTTTCAGGTCAAAGTGGTTGAGGATTCCAAGTGCTATCAGAGCAGCGATTCCCTGCCCGTTCGGAGGTAATTCAAAAACCTCGATATCCCGGTATTGTTGTGAGATCGGGCTGGTCCACTGCGCTTGATGTGAGGCGAGATCTTCATAAGTCAGGCAGCCACCCTGGTCCCGTGAGGTGTCTGCGATCAAGGTGGCGAGATCTCCGCGATAAAATGATTCCCCGGAGGTCCGGGCAATTTCCTCAAGGGCTACAGCCGCATCCCTGGAAAAAAAGAGCGTACCGGGTGATGGAGCATCTCCTCCCGGCAGAAAAACCCTGGAAAAATCCTCATTCCCCCGATGGATTTCTGCTGCCCGCTTCCATTTTTCGGCAATGATCGGCGATACGGGGAAACCGTCGCGCGCATAGCCGACGGCAGGTTCAAACAACTGCTGGAACGGCAGCCTGCCAAAACGTCTGGACAGTTCGACCCAGACCGATACCGCTCCCGGGACCGTGACGGAATCCCAGCCATATCCGGGCATTTCGTCGAGATGGGCGAAGCGTTCGAGTGACCAGGATGCGGGGGACCGTCCCGACCCGTTTATGCCGTGTAACTCCCTCGTGTCCCACACCTGTGCAAAGGCATCGCTGCCAATCCCGTTGCCGGTCGGCTCCAAAACAGTCAGTGCGATTGCGGCTGCCAGCGCGGCATCAACGGCATTACCGCCATTCATCAGCATCCGCAAGCCAGCTTGAGAGGCAAGCGGCTGTGATGTTGAAACGATATTGGCGGCCATAACAAGCGGCCTCCGGGAACAATAGGGTAAGCACCATCGATTCATGAGACGAGACTCCTTTGGTTTGAACTGTATGTATCTTATATAGCATCTGCGCCGGCCTCATTGCCAGCAAGAACTGGCTCCTCGCCCATTTAATAAGCGGCACGGTGCCTGAAAAACCGTTCCCGTGATTTCCCCGATGATCAGGCCTCCCGGGAGCACGGCTCTGCAATTCTCTTTTTACTTATCAGGCTATTTCTTGTATATTCAGTCACCGAGCGTGTCATTACATGTTTTTTTATTGCTGCTTCAACCACTTACCAAAGGAGAAATCATGGCCTCAACAACAGAGAACTTAAAGGATGCCTTCGCCGGCGAAAGCCAGGCCTACCAGAAATACAGCGCCTTTGCCAAGAAAGCGGAAAGAGAAGGCTTTGTCAATATCGCCAAGCTTTTCAAGACAACGGCAGAAGCCGAACGCATCCATGCGGAAGGACACCTCAAGGCACTGGATGCAATTGCCACGACAGCTGAAAACCTTAAAGGCGCGATAGACGGCGAGACCTATGAGTACACCGAAATGTATCCGCCCATGAGCGAGCTGGCGACAGAAGAGGGACACCGTGCCAAGACGATGTTTCGTTTTGCCCTCGGAGCGGAAAAGGTTCATGCAGAAATTTACACCAAGGCCCTTGAAGCGGTCAAGAAAGGCGCTGACCTGGAGGAAAGTAACTTCTATCTTTGCCCGATATGCGGCTATATTGAACTCGGTGCAGCGCCCGACACCTGCCCGATATGCGGGGCACTGGCCAAAGTGTTTGAAAAAGTCGCCTGAACAGGGCCCTCCCGTTATCTCCGCACCGAAGAGGCGGCAATGTCTCTTCGGTGCCGGTTGCCTATCCCCCGGTCACCGAAGACCTCCCCGTCTCGAAACAGTTTTCTGCCTCCCCAGCTGACTTTCACCTGCCCTGCTGAATTAATCGCCCGCCCATTTCTCCTCACGGTTTGATTGTGATATACTGAACGTTGGTACCCGGCGATCGGGGTGTACACCCCTGCCGAGCTGCCCATCCAGAGCGCTCCGGAACAGGTTCGGGGCGATAACATTTACCAGGCTCGTACAGTGCAATGACAGAAAACCCTACCGCCTCTATCGCCTCCCAGCAGGTATTTGACGAACGATTCAAGAAACTGGTCAATGAAATTCACGCCGCCTCATCTCCCAATGCCATCATGGTCGGGCTGCGCAATAAAATTCTCAATATCTACAATGTTGAGATGGCCACCATCTTTCTGATCGACGCGAAAAAAAATAAACTCGTCTCATGGGTCCTGCTGCCAAGTGACTCATTGCGCAAAATCAGGATGGACATCAACCGCTCCTCGATTACCGGCTTCGTCGCTGAAACAAGACAGACACTTAACATTTCCAATGTCTATGACAAAAAAGAACTCCAGGATATTGACCCGACGCTGACCTTCGATGCCTCCTGGGATAAAAAAGGGGGGACCCGTTCCAGCCAGATTCTGGCGACACCGATTGTCCACAAAACAAACCTGATGGGGGTCATCGAACTTATCAACAAAAAACAGGGCGCGCAGTTTGATTCAATCGACGAAACACGCATCAAAGAATTGGCGGACACGCTCGCCATCGCCCTTTTCAACCATTACAAGAGTGGCAAGAAAGTTCCGATGCGCTATGAGGAGCTGGTTAATCGCGAGATCATTTCGGCCCAGGAAATGGAACGTGCAATGGTTATCGCCACCCAGCAGGAAAAAGAAGTAGAAACGATCCTGATGGAGAACTTCCTGGTTGCCAAGGCAGACTTGGGCGACGCCCTCTCCTCCGTCTACAAGACACGTTTTGTCGACCTGCAGAAGGAGCAGTATTCGGCACGAGCCCTGCTTGAACAGGCGCATGTTGAGGTCCTGCGCAGAAATGTTATCGTGCCGCTGCAAAAAACAAAAAATGAATTGATTGTGGCGGCAAAAAATCCCGCCAACCAGAATGGTATTCTCGAGGTAAAAAAACTCTTCCAGGCCTCCAAGATCAGCGTACTGCTGGCCTTTGGAGATGACATAAAAAAGCTGCTCGACGCTGCTTTTCCTCCCCAGGAGGAGACTCGTGAAGATGGTCCCGAGATAGATGATGTCCCCGAGGAAGAACAGTACAGCGATTCGATCTATGCCCAGCAGGAAGAAGAGCCGCTCGAGGTCGAAGTTGACGATACGCCTGCGGTGCAGCTCGTCAACAAAATGATCGAAGATGCCTACTTCGCCGGAGCCTCCGATATCCATATCGAGCCCTACGGGAACCTGAAGGATGCGGAAGTGCGATACCGCATCGACGGGACCTGTTCAAACATCATCAATATTCCCAAAAACAACGTCAGATCTGTCATTGCCCGGATAAAAGTGCTGGCTGATCTCGACATTTCCGAACGCAGAAAACCGCAGGACGGAAAAATGAAGTTTACCACGACCCAGGCAAACAATGTTGAATTGCGCGTGGCGACCTTGCCGACAGCCGACGGGAATGAAGATGTGGTCCTGCGAATCCTGGCAGACAGCAAGCCGCTGCCGCTGATCCAGATCGCTCCCGAAAGAATCCTCGAACGTCTGGTTCCTGTCATTTCCAAGCCGTACGGCATTTTTCTTGTTGTCGGCCCAACCGGCTCAGGAAAGACAACAACGCTTCACTCGGTTCTGCGCTACATCAATACCCCGGAAAAAAAGATATGGACCGCCGAAGACCCGGTTGAAATCACGCAATACCGGCTTCGCCAGGTCCAGGTCAAACCATACATCGGCTATACCTTCGCCGCTGCGATGCGCGCTTTCCTGCGAGCCGATCCGGATGTCATCATGATCGGAGAGATGCGTGACCAGGAAACCGCCAAGATGGGCATTGAGGCCTCGCTGACCGGCCATCTGGTCTTCAGTACGCTGCATACAAATTCAGCCGCAGAGACAGTGATAAGGCTGATCGACATGGGCATGGATCCCTTCAATTTCTCCGATGCACTGCTCGGGGTGCTCGCCCAGCGCCTGGTCAGGACACTGTGCAACGAGTGCAAGGAGCCGTACACCCCGACAAAGCAGGAATATGATCACCTGGTGCATCATTACGGCGCTCTGTTTTTTGAACATTTGAATGTTAGTTACTCAAAAGACTTGACGCTCTTCAGGTCAAACGGGTGTGATGAATGCAACGGCAGCGGCTACAAGGGCAGGAAAGGGCTTTTTGAACTGCTTGTCGCAAACCGGCAGATCAAGGACCAGATCATCCGCAGGGAACCGGCGGAAGAAATCAAGCTGGCGGCGATCGACGATGGCATGACCGTCCTGCTGCAGGAGGGCATTCACCTGATTTTCGACGGACTTACCGATCTGAAGCAGGTAATGAGCACCTGTATGCTCTAGACAGGTCGCCGCAGCCGCTGTTTTCCTCCCGCACTGTCCCGGCTTTTCAGGCAAGCCCCCAGCGTCCGTAGGTCGGGCCGAAAAGATCCCAGCCGGCTTTTGCTCTCTGCTGAAACCATTCCAGGAATGCCAGGTCCGGACGAGCACCGGAAAACGGGAAACTGAGGTAATACCTGGCGCAACCTTTCCGGTCTGTCTTCCTGCTGATACGAAAAGAGCGAAACTCATTCCTGGCCTCGTCAAGGAGTGATTCAGCCACAGGACAATCAGCAAGCGGGACTGTCAGGGTAAATGAATATTCCTGGCTCATAGTGATCGTACCTTATCAGAAAAAGGCCATATCCGGAAGAAACAACGTGACCACATATTCCTCGAGCGGCTTCCGAGCATCGGGGCCGGGTCCGTCAATTGCCAGGAAATAACACAGCCGTGAGAAACAGCCAAACGGATTTTCCAGGAGTCCATCATGCACTACAACCGCCATGCTTCCCCGGTCGCTGTTCAGCGGGCAGTCTTCTCCGGTTCAGCGAACAGTAGCAAAAGGAAACAATCGCCCGCAGCCCCTGGAATGCTGACAAATGTTTCGACCCGATGTGTCTATCGCGGGCTGCTCTAGTGAGCAGGATAATAAGGAGCCAGAGCCTCAATGCTTTCTTTTAAAGCCGTGACAGAGGCCAGGTCACTGTTCTGCTTTGCCTGCATTGCCGCCACAATAACGGCATGGTGTTTTATCAAGCGCTCGGCATAATCATCCTGGCTTGATTTGACTCTCTGGGTGAGAAAATAATCACTGATGGTCGAGATGATTTTCTGGGCGTGGTTCTCTTTATTCATCACCCATCTGACCAGCTGGTTCTGGGATTGGGCGTCTGACTTGCCGGCGAGTTCATTGATCAGGGTAACCGATTTCTCAACGGTTGCAGCATCTTCGAGCATCGCCGCAACCCGGGCGTGATCATCATAGATTCCGCAGGGTATCTGGCAATGGGCAAATGCCTGCTGCGCAATGAGCATCATGCAGGCGATCAGTAATGGTGCGAGGACGGCAGTCTTTATACGCTTGTTCATCTTTCTCTCCTTGTCATTGTGGTTTTTGCCTGAGTGTTGGTTTTCCGCACGCCTGCAGCCGGCAGCAGGCGTGCGGCTGTTCATCTATGCAATAGTCACTATCTCCTGCAAAGGCAACGGCTGGTTGCAAACCAGCAGCCCGGCCGGAGGCGGTCCGCCTATTTATGCATTTTTCTCACCGGCGCCATCGCCGCGATCTCGCCGTGACTCGAATAGGCTTCGTGATTTTTCTCTATATGATTGAGATCATAGAGATAATTTACCATCATGCCGGCCGACTGCATGATGCCATTATCGGTCAGGTCGGCTGCCCAGTTAATCTGTCTTATCTGAGCTCCGTTTTTCAGATGAAAATGTGCCACCCGGTCAAAAGCCTGAAGGCCTCTTTTTTCTTCGAGCAGATAACAGGCGCAGAGGCGGAGCAGGCTCTGTTCTGTTTTTCTGGCCCGCTCCTTTTCTTCCTTGCCGCTACTGTCTTCGGGAACAGCTGTTGCTCGGAACAACTCCGCGTCAAAGTCATCCATTTGCAGCAGGTTTATCGCCTCATGTTCACGGTGAAAGAGATCATTATCCTCCTGAAGCGTTTTCACCCAGCCGACAAAACCGGGTATGGGCGACAGGGTCGAAAACGTTTTCAGGTTCGGCAAATTCATCTTGAGGTCGGCGACAACCCGCTTGATCAGAAAATTCCCAAAACCGACGCCGGCCAGACCTTTCTGGCAGTTGGAAATTGAATAAAAAATTGCCGTATCGGCTTCCTTTGGATTACCGGCCGGGGCTTTCTCGTCAAGCAGTTCATGGATATTCGTCGAAATGCCGTTGACGAGCGCCACCTCCACAAAAATAAGCGGTTCATCGGGCATTCGAGGGTGAAAAAAGGCGTAACAGCGGCGGTCCTCCTCCAGCCTGTTTTTCATATCCTGCCATGATCTGACCCTGTGTACCGCTTGATACTTGACGAGCTTTTCCAACAGATCCGCCGGGGATTTCCAGGTTATCAGCTGAAGATCAAGAAACCCCACATCAAACCATGACTCGAGCAGCCGGTAGACATCATTGTCCAGTGCCTTGAGTTCGCGGCTCTCCCGTGCCCACTCGATAAGTTCAGCCCGCAGATCGACCAGGAACTTCACTCCTTCCCGGAGACCGTTGAACTGCCGCATCAGCCGTGAGCGCGGGGGTTCGAGAAGATCGCGCAGCTCGGACGTCGCCGTCTGCTTTTCATCTGTTTCAACGGCCTGCCGATGTTTGGTGATGGCGGCTTCTACCGCCTCGTCATCAACATCGTATTCTCTGGCCAGAAGTTCAAGGAACCGCCTGCGCCCCTCGGCGTTGAGGACCGAGTAAGCTTCTCCCAGCTCTGCGGCCCGCGCCCGCGCCGAGACTTCCCCTCCCAGGCTGTCGAGACAGGCATCGATCTTTGCCCTGACCTTGCCGAAATCACTCTCCGGAAACGAGGGGCCCATAATATCCTTGAGCTCCGGATCACCCAGCGGCCATATTTCCCGTATCCGTCGTAAGGTCCTTTCCCACAGGGGTTCCGTTGAAATAGGCATAGTAACGTGCTCCTTCCGCTTCTGATTTTGACGCGTATTGTCCATGCACCTCAGCTCCGTTTAACGGCCGTAATTCTATTCTGCTGCCGGACTGGATGTCAAAGAATTGAGGCTCTATCTGCAAAAACCGCTATGATGAGGCGTCTAAGAAAAAATTTCTGGACGCTGTCAAAGGATCAATTATAATCATACGGTTATGAACATCAATGCGTTTAAGAGTCAGAGGCGGTTGTCGCAATTTCTGGTACTGCTGGTTTCTCTGCTGGGAGCGTTTACCGCCAGCGGCGAGCAGGCAGAACTGTCTCCAGGCCCGGAACCCTGTATCGCGGAACTCATCAAAGGCGCTCCGGATACAATGACCATGGGGGAGGCACGAGCCGCCTGTGCCCAGCTGACAGCACCCGACCCGGCACCCCCGGTTGAAAAACTGGTGGAAGAGCGTCTGAACATTGATGCAACCAACCTGCTCAAGCCATTCACCCTGATGTCCCACAAGAACAACTTTATTCTCCTCGGTGCCCACAATTTTCAGCAACCGAGCGGCGGTTTACCCGGGGAGGCTCCCGACGCCGATGAACTCGATACAGATCCTACTGAATTCCAGTTTCAACTCAGTATCAAAACACCGCTGGCAGTCAACCTCTTCAACTGGCCAATTGATCTTTTTGCCGCCTATACTGTCAGATCATTCTGGCAGCTCTACAATGCCGAGGCGTCGTCCCCGTTCCGGGAAACGAACCACGAACCGGATTTCTGGCTCCAGGCCAGATATGACTGGGATATTTTCGGTTTTCGCAACAATATCAGCGCCCTTGGCATCAGCCACATGTCAAACGGCCAGGGTGGGTCACTGTCGCGGAGCTGGAACAGGATTCACGCTGCCATTGCCTTTGAACGCGGCAACCTCGTTTTTATGCTCAGGCCCTGGATTCGCATCCAAGAGGATCCTGATGATGATGACAACCCCGATATTACCGACTATTACGGTCATGGTGAGCTCTGGATGGCATACAGGCACAACGGACACACGTTCAGCATGATGACCCGCAACAACCTGGAATCGGGCTTTTCCCGGGGTGCTGTAGAACTGGGCTGGAGCTTCCCGCTCTTCGACTATCCGTTCATGAAGGGATACCTGCACTATTTTTCCGGCTACGGCGAAAGCCTCATCGATTACAATCACTATGTCAACCGGATCGGGATCGGTCTGCAGCTCACGGATATCCTCTGATCAGCTGTTCGCCGCCGCCGGAGAGGCCCGGACGGAAAACTCAGGTGCGACAGATGGTCAAGAGAACGGCTGAAATAATCAAGACAGCCCCAAGATAACCAAGACCGGTGAAATACTCTCCGAGAATCAGGTAGGCGCAGGCGGCGGCAATCACCGGTTCAACGGTTGCCACGATGGATGCCCGCCCGGCCTCAAGATATTTTAATCCCTGGTAGTAACAGTAGTTTGCAACAAACGTTGAGATAAAGGATACGGCCAGCAGGGCGCTCCAGGCCGCTGCTGTCTTGTGTGTAAAATCGACAAACGGCAGAATACCAGAGGCGCCGACAGGAAGGACATACAAAAACAGATTGGCCGGGCTGTATCTTGAGGTGAAATATTTGCCGATCGTATAGTAAAGCGAATAACAGAAACCGGCAACGAGCCCTGAAAAAACAGCAGAAAACCCGAGTGCGGCAGATGAATGCAGATTGCCCCCCGTTCCCGAAATCAGCACGACTCCTGTTACAACCATGACCACAGCCGCCGCTTTAAAAAGAGTCAGCTTCTCGCCGAAAACAAAAAATGAACAGCCCACCACCCAGGCGGGAGCGGTATAGAGAAGGACAGCGGCAAATGCGGCTCCTGCTTCTTTCACGGCGACAAGATAGGAGACATAAAATATTGAAACACCGAAAAAGCCAAAGACAAGCAGCAGCGGAACATCCTTTTTTTCCAGGTGGGTCTCCTTCGTTATCACAGCCTGCAGCGCAAAACAGGCCCAGGTCAGAACGGCACGCCAGAATGCCACCTCCAGCGGCTGGATGCCCTGCTCGAAGGCAAACGATGAAAAGATGCCGATCAGCGCCCAGCATGAGGCAGCAGCGAGTATAAGTGTGTAGCCTTTTATCATTTCGACAGGTTCTGAAAAATTGCAAATGGACATCCCGGGCCACCGTAGCGAGAAATCAATCACTGGTCAACCGATTTTGCCGATGAAATCCGGATAGCCTATCTATTTGCTGCAGGATCGTTTTCAGGTCTTTTACAATAGCCTTTAGAGTAATTCACGGTATCGATTCAAACGCGGAAATAAAACATCTAACCATTGCAATAAAAGATCGTACAATGAAAAAACAAAACTCGTTAACCACCGTTGGCCTCGATATTTTGCTCATCACGCTGGGCACGCTTGTTTTCTCCATCGGGGTGGAAGCAATACTGGTGCACCAGAAATTCATCATCGGCGGCCTTTACGGCACCTGTCTGTTCATTTATTACAAAACCGGCCTGCTCTCTCCCGGTCAGTGGTTTTTCCTTCTGAACATCCCCCTTCTCATTGTCGGCTGGATATATCTGAGCAGACGCTTTTTTTATTACAGCGTCTATGGGGTAGTGGCCGTTACCTTTTTTACCGAGATACTGCAGCTGCACTTTCCCATTGAGGACCAGCTCTACGCGGCGGTGGCCGGAGGCGTTATCTGCGGAATCGGCACCGGCATCGTGCTGCGCTCAAGAGGCTCTGGGGGAGGGCTGGATATTATCGCCATTCTGCTCAACCAGAAGCTGAATTTCGGGGTTGGCAAGTTCTATATGATCTTCAACGCGATTCTGTTTCTGATCGTGCTGACCCAGTACAAACCCGATCTGGTCATAGCGTCGCTGCTCCTGACGTTCATCTCGACCTTCTCGCTCGAGCAGGTTCTGTCACTCTTTAACCAGCGTAAAATTGTCTATATTCTCAGCGACAATCACCAGGATATCACCGATACGATAACCGGGGATCTTCACATGGGAGCAACCCTGATTGAGGTCAAAGGGGCATATTCCGGTGCGAAGAAACAGATGGTCATGACAATAACCAACAATCTCCAGCTCAAGCGCCTTGAAAACAAGGTTTTCAACATCGATCAGAAGGCACTCTTCATCGTTGAAAACAGCTTCAATGTGATAGGTGCAGACCTGGGAAAACGAAAAATGTATTGAACAGCCAGCCGCTTTCCCGAAAACCGTTGAATCGGTCCGACAGCGGGGTGCAAGAAGAGACGGGAGCTACGCCAGTCAGGGGCAGGATGATGGAAAAAATGAGGTAGGATAAAGCAAAGCGCACCAATGAAACGTGCGGGCTTTTTTTTTGACAGCTTTGCAGCAGAGGATATCTCGCCGGATATTCCCTGGCTTTCTGGAAAAGAGGTGGAATGACTCAGTCTTCGGGTGTTACAGGCTCGTCCGGTTGTTCATCAACGTTCTTGCGTTTTTCCAGCTTGCTCTGCCTCTTTTCCTCTTTCTTCTTTTTTTTTGCTATTTCTTTCTGTCGTTTTGCAAATGAGTAATTTGTTCTGGCCAAGAGTCTGTCCTTTTGGGTATTCCATGTTTGACGCATGAGTCCCGACAAGCCGGAACTCATGCGCTGATCTGCACCGGCGTTTTACTGCTGGACAACGTTTGCTGCAGCAGGTCCCTTGGGTCCGTCGACAACATCAAACGTGACCCGAGCACCTTCAGACAGGGATTTGAACCCTTCTGACTGGATTGCGGAATGATGGACAAAGACATCCTTACCACCGTCCTGCTCGATAAAACCAAAACCTTTTGCGTCGTTAAACCACTTTACTGTACCTTCAGCCATCTTGTAATACTCCTTTAAGCTTGGTTCTCCCGAACCATTTAGTTGAGTGTCGAGATATCGTTTAATATTTCGACTTGAAACCTGATTGCCCTGATAAAACAGCTTATCAGGATCCAGATTTCTAGATGCCAAAATCAAAAGAAACCGCACGAGTTCGCCGGGAAGATTGTTTTCCCCCGCTTTTCGTTGATTTTTCCTGACCGTGGCTACCCTTTTTTTCTTAACAGTGCTGTCACTGCTGATGACAGCGTCTGCCGTCATTCCCGCTCCCGGAGAATCCCGGTAATCGCGCTTTGCCTCGAGTGTCCGCTCATCAAGACGTTTTATTATCTGCTGATCGTCAGCCGCTGCACAGCGATATGTTCCACCGGAGCGATGTGCCCGGTGCTGAAGTGGTGTAACCGGGGCAGAGCCCATGCACTCCATGCCATTGCTCAGGTGATCGTGAAAATTGAAAGTTCCAGAACTCATTACATCTCCAGTCGGGAGGTAAAAGAACCGGATGCCGGGTGCCGCCGCACTGCAGCTGTATTCTGTAGCGCACCATCAGCGCTGCTGAACAGGGATATCATTGAATAGACGAGATAATCGGTATTGACGTGTCGTGCATTCGTGAGAAGCGAAAAACGATAACCCATATAGAACGCCTGAGCTGGAAAGAATGATTGCTGATATTTTCAGAAACCTGTCAATACTACCTGCGGAACTTCCCTTTCTTTTTTGGTGTCGCTTCGTTACAGACAAGCTCCTTGCTTTTATAGGATCTCTTGTTAAGAGACTCCATTGCCTGCTGGCCACCGGATCGGTTGGACATCTCGACAAAAGCGAACCCCCTCGACTGACCGGTAAAACGGTCCTTTACCAAGTTGGTATTGACAACTTCACCAAATTCTGAGAAAAGCCCCAGTAATTCCGGCTCTGATATATCGTATGGCAAGTTGCCGATAAAGAGCTTCATCTAACTACTCCTGCAGTTGTGATCAGCAAGAATCTCTTTTTAGCAACTGAAATGAAGAGGATTTACAAGACAGGTGTGAGTGGACTGTGCATGATCAAATAAGTGGATTTACCACATGTTGTTGTGATGATAAACACTTTTTCAGATAATACAAGAAAAAATTGCGATTCAGTTCCACCATTGTGAATAAAACTCATTGCGTATGTTATCAAGCGTTTCCTGAGAGCCTTCGGCCAGCGACCGGTGAAGAAGCCTGCTGCCCCCAGATCAAGGAAGAGGAGCGCTCCCCTGACGCTTTCTAGAACAGAGCTGCTGCTGAAACAAGCAGAACACAGATTCCTGCGGCAACAAGATCGTCTCGTTTAAAAGCGAGCGCGGGAAGTGTCCGATGTTCATTATAGCAGCGCGCCTGCATGCTTTCAGCCAGCTCATCAGCCCTTGAAAAGACGCGTCGAAACAGCGTGATCGTGAATCGTGTCAGCCGTACCAGCCGGTTTTTCCGTTTCTCGATACCCCGGGCGCGCATGGCCTCTCCTGTTTCTTTTGCCTGATAGAGGACAAGCGGTAAAAGGCGCACGACCAACCCCACCATCGTCGCGGCTAAACGCTCATTCACCAGAGGAAGGGGTTTCAGAAACCAGATAAGGGATGCCCGGATATCGCCAGTCCGGGTCGTGAACACGAGCAGCACCCCCATCAGGACGACCAGCAGCAGCCGCCAGCAGATCAGCGCCGCCTCCCTCGCGTTGCCGCCAACAATGACAGGGTAAGAGTCGCCGTCAAAACTAAATGCCCGAACCAGAAAGATACAGAAAAGAAAGGCGAGAAAGTACCGAATTTCTTTTATAAACTGAAAAAAACTCAAACCCGTCAGGTGGACCAGCCAGAACAGCACAACCGACGTGACCGCCAGGAAAATGCTGCCAGCCTTGAGGCACGTCACACCGAGAACCATGACCAGCAATTGCTTGGTGCGGGGATCCAGCCGGTGAATCTTTGATCTGCCTGGCTTAAAGCCGATGGTGGTCAGTTCACCCATGGTTTGATTCCCTGGCCATACTGTATCGAACAGGGCGGGCGGATACCGTAGCGCTCAATACCAACAACCATCGCTTCCGGTTCTCCGTCCCTGACAACCCGGCCATTCTCCATGATGATCAGGCGCCCGGCATGGGCAATGATCTTCTCCAGGTCATGTGTGGTGATGATAATGGTATGCCCCGCCTTGTGGAGTTTGAGAAGATGTTCGAGAATCGAGCGCGTTGCGGGATAATCAAGATTGGAAAACGGTTCGTCCATGACCAGGACTCGTGGTGCCATTGCCAGGACACCGGCAATCGCCAGCCGCCGTTTTTCGCCGCCGGACAGGTTGTGAGGGCTTTTATCCTCTCGTCCTGTGAGGTTGACATCGTGCAGCGCAGAGGTGACCCGCTGCCTGATCTGGTCATGGTTTAAACGCAGGTTCTCCGGTCCAAAGGCGACATCATCGTAAACCGTATCACCAATAATCTGGCTGTCGGCGTCCTGAAAAACCATTCCCACCTGCCGGCGGGCTGCGAAGGGGTCATCCTTGACCGATGTGCCGCAGACAGAAACCGATCCCGATTGCGGCAGCAGCAGTCCATTGAAATGACGAAGCAGGGTCGTCTTTCCCGAGCCATTGGCACCCGCCACAACAGTAAACTCACCCTCGGAAAAACTCAGGGTGACATCATCGAGAGCCCTGGTGCCATCTGAAAAACGGCAGCAGAGGCCCTTTGTCTCAATGACCGACACGAGATTATTTAATCGGCTGCAGCGCACTGATGCTGCCTGCTAACATCGGTCTCAGGGCCTTGGCAACCGGAATGGCGACAGTAATTTTCAGCGCATCCCCGATCAAAAACGGCAGCATTCCGACCGCTATGGCCTTTGAAAAACTCATGCCGGTCACAAATTTGAGCCACGAGACACCAAAAACATAGATGATAAGCGTTCCTGAAACCATGGCGAAGATATCGACCAGGACGCTCCTGTTGCCCTTTTCGCTGATTGTCCCAATCCAGTATGCTGCAGCCGCAAAACCCACGAGATAGCCTCCTGTCGGTCCCAGGAGTTTGCCGATGCCGCCTGTCCCTCCGGCAAACACGGGCAGACCGACAAGACCTGCAAGCAGGTAGACCCCGATACTGATAAGCGCCCAGCGGCCACCGAGCAGCAGCCCGGCAAGCATGATAAAAAGATTTTGCAGAACGATCGGCACCGGACCGATCGGAATCGCTATATAGGCGCCTACTGCTGTAAGCGTTGCCATAAGGGCTGCATAAATCATCAGCTTCAGCTGCCTTGCCGTACTATCCATATCACACTCTTTTGTCTAATTCCCTTGAAAACAATCACCATGAACGATCGTCCGGCGGCTGCCATCCGCCAGCTCCAGAATCAGCCCGCCGAAATGATCAATATCTGCTGCCCTGCCCTCGAGCGAATCTCTAAAAGTCTTGACGGTAACATGCTTGCCGAGGGTCGTATTGTTTTTCTTCCAGTCAGCAATGACTGCTTGAGAGTCAAACTGTCCAAGCCGTTTTTCAAAACTGTCCAGGAAGGCGACGAGGATCTCTCTTCGAGCAACATTTTGGCCCATAAGCGTCTTCATGGAGACGGCCTGCGTTTCCTGCTGCTCAGGATTGTTATTGACATTCAGCCCGACACCTATGCTCAGGTGGGCAATGCGCTCTCCTTCTGTCTCCATTCTGGAGAGAATTCCACAGATTTTCCGGCCGTCGACGAGAATGTCATTAGGCCATTTGAGCACGGCCGGAATATCATAACAGGTTCGCAACAGGCTGGCCATGTCCACAGCAGCCGCCAGGTTGACGAGACTCGCCTCACTGAGAGGAAGGTCTGGGCGCACGACAACGGTAAAATAAAGCCCCCCGCTGCTGGACACCCATACTCTCTCCATTCGGCCCCGCCCGCCACTCTGCCGTTCAGCAACAGCAACGGTGAAATCAGGGCAGCCCTGGCGCACCAGGATTGTCGCTTCATCCATCGTTGAAACGGTTTCATGGAAATAGTGCACACGGCCCGAGCGATGTCCGAACGCCAACGGGTTGAGGCTGTCCGGATCAAGGACCAGGCGATACCCTTTTGCTGACGAGCAGACGGGAATACCGGCGTTGACCATCCGCTTGACATGCTTCCACACCGAAACCCTGCTGATACCGAGTTCGGCGCTGATGCTTTCACCGGAAAGAACATCGCCACGCTCTTTCAGCAAGGCAAAAATCTTTTCTTTCACACCTGTTTCGTTACCCATAATAGCGAGAGAGGTTAACGACATGATACGGGAATGTCAAATGAAAAAAGAGCTTTTATTCCTGCAGGAAGCGTCTGCAGTCATTGAGTACGGCGCTTTACTGGTAATCACCGTTTCTTGATTCCAGTGCTATCCTCCTCCTGCCCTCTGCAATCCATTTTATACGGTGAATATCAAGTTGCAATATTCGCTCCAACCTGTTTATTAACACCCACTGGAGCCTCTCTAATACTTTTGTTTCGCGGCCCTCGACTCCAACAGGCATATTTTTTTGCTAATTGAGATAATACCGCTCTTTCCTGGTCGCTCAATGGCCCATACTCAATAAGGTTAATCGACTGATGAACAGTTCACCACATTCACGGGATAACAGGGCAAGACGAAACAAGGTCGTAAGCGCTGCAGAGGCCGTTGCGGTGGTAAAAAAAGGCGACATGATCGCCACCGGCGGTTTCGTCGGCAACGGCTTTGCCGAGCATCTGGCGATCGCGCTGGAAAAGCGGTTTCTTGCCAGCGGAGAACCCACTGGTCTGGGGCTGATTTATGCGGCCGGCCAGGGAGACGGGAAAACAAGAGGGCTCAATCATTTTGGGCATCCAGGCATGGTCGCCAAGGTGATCGGCGGGCACTGGGGTCTTGTACCGAACCTTCAGAAACAGGCCATTGAAAATAAGATCATCGCTTACAACCTGCCCCAGGGCATCATTTCCACCATGTTCAGGGACACGGCTGCAAAGAAACCGCGGACCATCAGCCGAGTCGGCCTCGGCACCTTTGTCGACCCGAGGAACGGAGGCGGCAAGATAAACAGCATAACAACTGAGGATCTGGTTGAATTGATGATCTTCGACGGTGAAGAGTATCTCGCCTTTAAAACAATCCCGGTGAACATTGCGCTGATTCGCGGGACCACCGCTGATCCAGCTGGAAATATAACCATGGAGAAAGAAGCGCTGACCCTCGAGGTCCTCGCTATCGCAATGGCTGCAAGGAATTCCGGCGGCACGGTTATCGTGCAGGTTGAACGGATCGCTGACTATGGCAGCCTGAATGCCCGTAATGTTAAGATTCCCGGTATTTTTGTTGATTACGTCGTGGTCTCGGAACCGGAAAATCACTGGCAGACCTTCGGAGAACGTTACAACCCTGCTTTCAGCAGTGAGATCCGGGTTCCGGTGGAATCAATACCGCCTATGGAGATGTGCCCCCGTAAAATAATAGCCCGGCGGGCTGCTTTTGAGCTTAAAACCGGCGACATCGTCAATCTTGGCATCGGTATGCCTGAAGGGGTGTCAAACGTTGTCAATGAAGAAGGCGTGCTTGACCGCATCATACTGACTGCAGAACCCGGCGTCATCGGCGGCATACCGGTGGGTGGATTGAGTTTTGGTGCTGCTATCAATACCGAGGCATTGATCGATCAGCCCTACCAGTTCGATTTTTACGACGGCGGCGGTCTCGATATCGCTTTTCTGGGAATGGCTGAAGCGGACGAAAAAGGCAACGTCAATGTCAGCAGGTTCGGCTCCAGGCTCGCCGGTGCCGGCGGATTCATCAATATCAGTCAAAATGCCAAGACGGTGGTATTTGTCGGAACGTTTACCGCCGGAGGCCTCGAGATCGCAGTCGAGGATGGAGAACTCAGAATCGCCACGGAGGGCAGAGCCAGAAAATTTGTCAAGGGTGAAGTAGAGCATGTGACCTTCAGCGGGAAATACTCCGCAAAACGGCAGCAGAAGGCTATGTATATCACGGAGCGATGCGTTATGACCCTGACCTCCGAAGGTATGGTTCTGGAAGAGATCGCTCCGGGGATAGATCTGCACAGAGATATTCTTGGCCAGATGGATTTTGAACCCATAATCCGGGAACCGCTTGGCATTATGGACTGCAGGATCTTCCGGACCGGGAGAATGGGCCTGCAGTTGACCGATTCCGCAGGCTAAACCCCACAAGAACAAGTGACTAGCGAAAAATACGCACCAGATACCTGCCGCTGTCGGCCGACAACAAACGCTCACACCGCAGACCGTTAAAACCGGCAAGATTCTGTAGTGTCTTCAGATCTATATAGAGCCAGCTGAAGGGATTCGAACTGATATCCTGGTACCTCATGACAAATTCTGTTTCACCGAAATAGCTGTCTGCAGCGCACTCGGCAATTCCTGCTTCAACACAGAGAGACCCAAGATCGGTAGAGTCGGCGATAACCTGTCCGCCTTCCTCGAGAACTGTTTGAACAACCTGCAGGAAGAGGTTACAGCCATCAAGCGTGCCGCATATTCCCAGGCCGTTCATAAGCATAAGGATTGTCCTGTATTTCCTGCCAGTCAGCGAAAAAAGATTCCCGTGGATGACATTCTCGATCTTTCGTCTCGCCATAACCTCGACACAACCCGGCGATATATCCAACGCATCGACATCCTGCCCTTCTCCCTGGAGATAGAGTGTGTGACTGCCGGCTCCTGCTCCGGCATCGAGCGTTCTACCTTCGCAAAGATGCAGGGCCAACCGCTCCACTCTATCCATCTCAGCATAGCTCCTGAACATGGTCGCTCCCCTCATGGTCGTCATCTCGAGTGTCGTCGACTCCACGTGGACACAGGCATCCCCTCTACCGCTTAAATAGTCCAGCAACATGGCACCAAGCGGGTCTTTCCGGCGGTCTTCTATGATGTCGTACAAGTCTTTTCCTTCGACCGATAGTTTAGATCACCTGCCGGGAGCGCTCTTCCCGCACTGACAGCAGATTGATGAACTAGAGGAAAACATAACAATGTATGTTCACAAATCGTAACTCAGGATTACGTTTACCAGGAACAGCGGCAAAAAATCAACCAACTGCATCAATTGATCCGAGGTAAGAACGTGTTACAGGCAAAACGAGCCACAATTGAATTTTCTCTGCACTGGAAGAGTTCCCTGTGTTTGTCATATCGACAGACGGTTTGTTGAAAAGATAGACTTCTGGCGAGACCTGTTTCCAGGTTCCCTGCAGCAGAATACAGCCAATCTGCTGCCCGTAGAAACATATCGGGAGCGCTTCGCCCCTGGTACCCTGGTACCTCCCTTTTCAGACAGAAACATTATCCGCTTCCCGGAAAAGATGTTTACCGGCAGCAGCCAGGAATCAACACCTGGTCCGGTTGTCGGCAGATTTTATCCAAAGAGCTACGCCTGGAAAGCGCTGCATTCATTTCCCGAGGACTTCACCCCGTTTCGCCTCGTCGATAAAAGCGGCAACACCCTGACCGCAGACACCAACCACCCCCTGGCCCGCTATCCTGCCACAATCGAAGCAACCCTGATCAGGAACCTGAAAACCGTGAGGCAGCGGGGTGGTTCTGCCAATGACCTTGCAGAACAGCTCACCTCGGGCGGTCCCGGAATGCAGGTTCCCCATGGAAATTTTTTCACAGATATTTTCCGGGAGTACCCGTTGCCAAGAAGAAACGAAGCAGACGACCAGGCGTTTTATCGAACGCCAAGGCTTGTGCACCACCTGGACAGCACCGCACGCGCCCGGGTACGGGAATTGTATGCCAGACACGTATCACCTGGGATGAAGATTCTTGACCTGATGAGCAGTTGGGAGTCGCACCTGCCTGAAAACCTGACGGGTTGTGAAGTGACAGGCATCGGGCTCAACAGCGAGGAAATGGATAAAAATACGCAGCTGACACAGTACCTTGTCCGCGATTTAAACAGGCAGCCGGTTCTCCCCTGCGAGAGCGATTATTTTGATGCAGCCGTCTGCACGGTATCACTGGAATACCTCACCCGGCCCCGTGAACTGTTTGCTGAAATAGCCCGGGTTCTGCGACCTGCTGGGACTTTCGTTGTCGTCCTGTCTGACCGTTGGTTTCCCGGGAAGGAAATCATCCAGTGGTCGGACCTTCATCCATTCGAGAGACAGGCTTTGATTCTGACGTATTTTCTATACGAAAAGCGTTTCGGGGATTTGCAGACAGAATCCCTGCAAGGCTGGCCCAGACCAGGTGATGACAAATACAGTGACAGTTTGAGGTATTCCGATCCGCTCTTTATCGTCTCGGCGCGAAAGTGCACTTAGGGGCAGACGGAACCGCTTACCTTTTCAGAATCAGCCACCACACTTCTGCAATTAAAGGCTGCAGAAACCACCCTCCTGCTGAGACAGGTGCATAACGGAGGATCGTTTCTGCCACTGCCTGTCCTGCCAGCTTTACCAGCTGTCGCCCAGCACTTCACTGAGATCCAAACAGTTGCCCTGCTCTTCCTCGGACAAATCTTCCTTTCTCTTTATGTTCTTGAGTTCGCCGATGCGACAGGCATACTCTTTTCCGTTCTTGTCACTGACCCACACCATCTTGTTGAATTCTTCAGCAATTATTTCGCCTTTCATATTATTCTCCTGTGGTCGATTTTAAATATTTTGTTAACGATTTCACTGCCCATACGTTCCTGTCCGCTCTGTCCAAATCCAGATGGTTCAACACTTGCAGTAACAATGCCATTGACCATGACGGCAGTACTTGTATGTGGTATAAAGTAATACCGTCACGCATCTTTGCAATACACATAAAACGATAGACTAATGATAGTAATTACTATCATTAGTCTGTCATGCAATCGTCCTGCATTTCAGTCCACCGATAGGTTGATAGTCATCGGGTGAGGTGACCAGGGTGATTAGACTTGACCATGCGGTAGGAATATGCGAAACAACGACCATCTCCCGCACAGCAGCAGCACATTGACGGGGCATACAGCCCGGCACAGCACAAGAGAAATGATAGAGACATGATACGAATAGGACTGTGCTGCATATTCAGGGAGGAACCCATCACCTTTCACCAGACAACGGCGGCAGCGCTGCAAAAATACTCACGCCCTGAGCAGCTTAAAAAACTCTCCTCCCTTTGCCGGACGAACCTTGACAGTCTTGGTGCGGCTCTTGATTGGGTGATCGCCAATGGCATCGGCGCATTTCGGGTGCTTTCGCCGCTTTTTCCCAGGATGACGCATCCCGATGTCGCCTACAGGCTTGAAGAGCTTCCTGATGTTGAAGAAATTGAACGTCTCTGCACACAAATCCGGGCTCGAAGGCAGGAATGCGATATCCGGCTGAGCCTTCATCCCGACCAGTTCAATGTATTGTCCTCACCGCATTCCGGGGTCGTTCAAAATACGCTTACTGAGCTTGAATACCAGGGCCTGCTGGCTGAGAAAATCGGGGCTGAGGTGATTAATCTCCATGCTGGCGGCGTCTATGGCGATAAACCCCGGGCCCTGACTCGCCTCAAAGACCATTTCAACCTGCTCTCGGAGCGGGTGAGGTCGCGGCTCACCCTGGAAAATGATGATCGCAGCTACACCCCGGCCGACCTGCTGCCGGTCTGCGCCGGCCTTGGCATTCCCATGGTTTATGATGTTCACCATCACCGCTGTCTCGCCGACGGTTTGACTCTGGCAGAGGCAACCAACCACTGTATCGAGAGCTGGAAGGCTGTCGGCCGCGAACCGTATTTCCATATCTCCTCACCGCGCGATGGCTACGATGCAAAGAACCCGCGTCCTCACGCCGATTTCATCTCGGTTGGCGATTTTCCAGCGGAATGGCTTGGTCTCGCTGTAACCGTTGATATCGAAGCAAAAGCAAAGGAGCTGGCAGTGTTACAGCTCAAAGAAGAGCTGCAGAAGATCGCTCCTCACGGGTGAGCTGAATACACGCGCGAACCGATTCGATTTTCACCTGCCTCTCTGCACGGTGCAGATGCCAAGATAGGCATCCACGGTCACCGAATCCCCGGATTTGATGTAGACGGTTGCCTCAGCGACACCGGTAATACACGGTATGCCATACTCCCTCGCGATAATCGCTCCATGGATCAGCATGCCGCCCCGCCGTTCAATGATGCCTGCAGCAAGCGGAGCAAAAAAGGTCATCGTCGGATCTATCGAGTCAACGACAAGAATTTCACCTTTTTTGAAATCTTTCAACTCATCCGCTGTATTTATCACCCTGGCAAGACCTCTGGCCAGCCCCCTGCTGGCCGGCTGGCCAAGCAGCTGCCTCGCTCTGAGCCTGTTGTCAGCAGAGCTGTCGCCTGGTCCTGCAGCTGCTGGCCCATCTTCCGCGACGGATTTGCCATATTCGAGCGCCAGGCAAAGCTCCTCAGCACTTGCATCTCTGCTTATCGAAAGAGATTTCTTCCAAAGCCGGTCTCGTGCATGGGCAAGTGCACGCTCGAGTTCCCGGGCTATCCTGCCAATATGAATGTTGTCATCGTCTCGCAGCCGATAACTTGCCCGTGCCAGTTCAAGCAGTTTTTTTGGGGTCAATCGGCAGCTGGTCTTTCCCCTTGGCCAGGAAAACTGCTTCCAGTTCTGCACGATCGCTGCCCGGCAACAGGTGATCTCCGGGAAAGGTTTCAAGAGCACAATATTGAATAATGATGTTCACCAGGATCTCATTGCCCACTGTTTCTGCGCCGCCTGCCGCACCGGGCATTGAAAAACTGTTTTTCAGCTGCAGGAGATAGTGCTGAAACCGTTCATTTTCTATGTTCTCAACTTCTCCTTCCAGGAGGAGCCGGCGGATTGATTCGTCCTGGCGGACCATGCCGGCACACTCGTACAGAATTTTATTACGCCTGGTACTGAGCATGTTCTGGCCGGTCAGCAGGGAAACAAACTGGAAAGGGTCCTCTGGCTCCACAACATCGTTGTATAATTCTCCAAACAGGCGGACCCCGTGGGCAAATGGAATAAAATCCTCCCAGTAAACGGATACCCACCTGTCATTGATGGCAGATCTTCGCCTGATTTGATCTGCGAGGGCGCCTCCCGACAATTGTTCCAGATCGGTCTCAGCCAGTTCTGCAGATTCCCTGTCCATCTCCGGCAGCAGTTTTCCTTCAATGCTTTCCCAGAGCTGCAGAAGGTTGTCATAGCTGCGGTTGAGGCTCAGATACCAGGACCGTTTATCGGCCGAATCCTGGCCCGGCTCAGCGGTAATCGGACGGGACTGGAGTATATAAACCGTGCCGCCGGCGAACGTCCACTCGACATCCTGGCCGACTCCAAAAAAATGTTCGAGCCTGATGCCAAGGGCGGCAATCTCCAGCACCTGCCCACCGCTCAGCGGCTCAGCCGACTTCAGTTCATCGGGATTTTTTTGCCGCTGAATACCTTCACGAACTGAACGGACAAAGCGAAAGTCTCTGAGTGCAGGCGCCTCGTGCTTCACGATGTGTTCTTTTTCACGTTCGAGAAACCAGCGGTCCGGCTCGACAAGACCATCCACCAACCCCTGGTTCAAGCCATGGACGGCTTCCAGGACCAACTCGGCGGGGTTCAGCGGGCTTCTGCTGAACAGAACGCCGGAGACATCGCCTTCGACAAATGGCTGGATAACAACAGCCATTGCGCTGCTTCCAACATCCAGGCCCAGCTCCTGACGGTAGAGTAGCGCCCTGTCAGACCAGAGGGAGGCCCATACCTTTTTGATTTTTTTTACCAACTCACCAATACCGGCTATGTTGAGATAGGAATCGTGCAACCCTGCAAAAGAACAGGAGATCCCATCTTCCCCCGGAGCCGAGGAGCGGACGACAAGAGGTTGACCGCCAAAATACGCTTCGGTCAGATTTTCCAGCTCATTCCGGAGTCCTTCCGGAAATGTTCCTGCCAAAAAAAGATTCTGGATCTGCAGGGAAATATCCCACATTTCCTCCCACCGCATATCCCTGATATCCTTGCGGTGCAGCACCAGGTTTATTTTCTCCCGCAAATGATTCTGGTCAACGAATTGCTGATAAGCGCAGGTTCCAAGACAGACCGGTTTTGCAACGGGAAAACCGGCTTTATAGAGCCTGAAAAGCGCCATGCCCTTTCCCCCTATAAGCGCTTCAGGATTACCACTCGTTGTATCAAGGGCATCAGGGAAAGAGATCATATCCTTCCCGAACCGTATATTCCATTACCTTCTGAAATCGAGAAACCAGCAGATAGTGGTGCACCATTATCTTAATCAGGGCAGTCGAGGGAGCGCCAAGGAACTGTTCCAGGTAGGGGTGGCGGTCAAGGTAGAGCTGCTGATAGGCGGATCGTTCAACGGCATCAACAGGACCAGCTGTGCCCAGTATGGTGAGGGCCATGGCAGCGTGAAAGTCATCTTCTCTGTTTGAGCGATTGTCGACAAGCAGAGAGACCCTGCTTTCCTGAAGAAGATTCTGGTGTTTGCGGGTAGACCGGCCAGTAGCAACCACGAGCTCCTTCAGATCCGGCGTATAGGCAAAGGCCATCAGGCTTGTATAGGGGTGTCCGTCTCTCTGGGTCGACAAGGCGGCTAACTTCTGGCTCTCAAGCAGCTCACCTATTTCCGCAGAAAACTCGTTTTCCGGTTTGTTCATATGCCATCATCCCCGATATGCGGAGTTGTTACCTGTGTCCTTACCAGGAGCTGCTTAAGCCTTCGACTCGATCGCCGGTGCTGACTGGCAGCAACTCGAAATGTAATCACAAACCGCTCATCTGCAAACCATGAGCAGGTAATTCCTGGCATTGCATGGGAGAGTCGGGGACATTTGCTTCACTGGCAGGCATGATTACCTTAACCGAGGTAAGCAGAGACAACTCAACGGATCAAACAGATTCACCGGGGTCATCGCCCATGGAACGTCTGAACGAATTGAGATCATTCTTTATCCAGAGAAAACAACGCTCAACGTGGCGAGAATGATTCTTTGCCTTTCTTCTGGCCATTTTATTTTCAGACCTGGTACGATTTCTTATGAGCAGTGTGGTGATGGCATTATCCCACAGAGCTTTTCAACTCAGAGCAGGAGGAGAAGATGGCAGTCTATGTGATAATAAGAAGAAAATTCAAGGTGAACCAGCCGGACAAGCTGATTCCCCTGTTGAAAGAGTTGAACCTGAAAGCCCAGGAGCAGCCAGGTTATATTTCAACGAGCGTATTGCAGAGTGAAGAGAACCCGCAAGACTATACGGTAGTGAGCGTCTGGGAGAATGCTGAAGCCTGGAATGGCTGGTTGGTTAACCGGGAAAGAAAAGAAATTCAATACAAAATAGACAGCCTGATTGGAGAACGGACAGTATACGAATTATTCCGACCGCTGCTCTAGAATTTTTTTCGCCTGCGTTCGTACATTTCAACATTTCGGGTGAACCCGCATGCTCTGTTAGAAAATCAGCAAGCATGGTGCTCTGCAACGGTTTGAAACGCATCGCTGAAATCATTCAGGAACAGAAAAAGGGTTATTCTCTGCTTTCAGCGGGAGACGCCCACCATGATTATCGCCTCACGCGCAGAGAATTCATTCCAGGCCCAGAGGAGGGCATACGATGAAAAAATTATTACTGTTTTTTGCAGCAGGCTGTTTGGGTGCACTCGCCAACAGTCTCACCGTCTGGCTTTTCGGCAGCACCGGCATATCCTCGTCATTGGGCGTTTCAATTGCGCCAGCGTTGAGCCCAGGCTGGCTCTATCCCCGTATCGTGTGGGGTGGTATCTGGGGGATTCTCTTTATTTTGCCAATGATGCAGTCAAAATTACTCCTGAAAGGTACTGTCCTGAGCCTGTTTCCAACCGCGGTCCAGCTCTTCTACATCTTTCCGTTCCAGGCAAACAAGGGCATCGCCGGACTCGATCTTGGTCTCTATACCCCGCTGCTGGTGTTGTTTTTCAACTGGGTATGGGGTGCTGTGGCAGCGCTGGCCATAAAACTCTCAAAGTAGCGCACAGCCGACCGGGCTCAAACGCCTGGCCATTGGAGGTACAAATGAAGAAAAACATACGGTTCCCCCTCATCGCCGTTTTTCTCCTCGGGCTATCTGCATTGCCGCTGCACGCCGAAAATCAATCCTGGGAGATTGACAAGGAGCACACCAACTTCTATTTCAGCGTCGATCACATCTATGCCAAAGTCCAGGGGAGGTTCACCGATTATCAGGGGACCGTTGCCTTTGATCCCGAAAATCTCAAGGACAGTCAAATCTCATTTGAGATCAAGGTGAAGAGCGTTGACACCGGTCTTGGCAAGCGCGACAAACACCTGCGGTCTGCCGATTTCTTCGACGCATCCAGATTCACATTAATGACCTTCACCAGCACCAACATAACCAGGGCTGAGGGAAACAGTTACAACGTCAACGGCACGTTGACCATCAAAGATGTTTCTGCCGAGCTGGTTCTACCGCTTGCCTTTGCCGGGATCAGGGAGAACCCCTTGGCACCTGATCTGGAAGTGGCAGGCTTTAACGGCCGTTTGACCCTTGACCGGCTTGCCTACAACGTCGGCAGCGGAAAATATTACAAAATGGGGGCGGTCGGCAAGGACGTCGATATTCTGGTAACGATCGAGGTGTTGCGGAAAAAGTAGCGCCGTCCATCATGCGCAGTGGCGCAACCACCGAACCGCTCTTACTCCATCTCTCCTGTCCAGGCAGGACACCAGGCATTGTTCCGCTGCGCTTCCCTGTAATCCCCTCTTGACCCCAAATCAATTGTCGAATTGTCAAAACTCGATTAGATTGAGTTGACGGTGATGGCATCCTCATGCCTTATGGTTGTGCTATGTGAGCAGGTGCTGAGGAGAAGGATCGAACCATAATCAGAGGGGGAGTGAACATGGAATCTGTTGTTCTGCTTTCACGGCTGCAATTCGCGTTTACCATAATGTTTCACTATATCTTCCCGCCATTGACCATCGGACTCGGGATCATCATTGCCTACCTGGAAACGCGCTACTACCTGACCAAAAAACCGATGTTCGCCATCGCCTGCCAGTTTTGGACCAGGATCTTTGTGCTCAACTTTGCCATCGGCGTTGCCAGTGGCATCGTCATGGAATTTCAGTTTGGCACAAACTGGGCAAGTTACTCCCGCTTTGTCGGTGACGTTTTTGGCAGCGCCCTGGCAGCAGAGGGAATTTTTGCTTTTTTCCTGGAATCAGGATTTCTTGCAGTCGTCGCCTTTGGGCGGAAGAAGGTGCGCTCCGGCTTCTACCTCTTCAGTGTCTACATGGTCGCCCTGGGTTCGGTTTTTTCAGCCGTCTGGATTGTTGTGGCCAACAGCTGGCAGCAGACGCCCGCCGGCCATCACATTGTCGATATTCTTCGCCCGGGAACGCTGGCCGACGGCAGTGCGGGCATGGTTCCCTGGGTCGTTGACGGCATCGTTCAGCGTCGGGCTGAGATTTTGAATTTTGTCGAGATGGTATTCAATCCCTCCTCGGTACAGCGCTTGAGCCACGTTCTGCTTGGCTGCGTTGCGGTGGGCGCCTTTTTTGTACTCAGTGTCACCGCTTATTACATCCTCAAAGGGAAACATCGTGATTTTGCCCAGGCTTCGCTGCAAGGAGCACTGATATTGGGACTGCTTTCCTCGCTGGGCCTGGCAGTGAATGGTCACACACAGGCACAGCAGGTGTATAAAAATCAGCCTGCAAAACTTGCGGCCTTTGAAGGGCACTTTGAGACCGGCCGGGCGGATCTCAATATAATCGGCTGGCCCAATGCTGCGGAGGAGCGCATCGACTTCGGCATCGGCATTCCCGGCGGTCTCAGTTTTATGGTCTTTGATGATTTGACCTTCAGCAAAAAAGTTGTCGGCCTGGACCGGTTCAAACCGGAAGACCGGCCCCCGCTGATCATACCGTATCTGTCATGGCGGGCGATGGTCGGAATCGGTGGATTGATGATAGTCATCTGCTCCCTGGGGCTCTTTTTTAATTACCGCAAGACCCTTGCCCAGAAAGGCTGGCTTCTCTGGGCTTTTGTCTTTGGCATCGGTTTTGTCATGGTTGCCAATCAATCCGGCTGGATCGCTGCCGAAGTCGGACGGCAACCGTGGACGGTGCACCCGCCTGTAGTATGGGACAGCAGCGGCAGTGATCTGGAACTGGGAGCAGATGGCTTCTACCAGTATGATGAACGTCTTGGCTTGCGAACGGTAAACTCTGTCAGCGTCGCGGTCAGTCCCGCTGAAGCGAAAAGTTCCCTGATTCTGTTCACGATACTCTACCTCGCCCTGGCCGCAGTCTGGATCTTGGTACTGGATAGAAAGATTCGCCAGGGACCGGAGCCCGTTCACCAGCCGGAAGGCGATGTTGAAGAGGGGTACAGAAAAGCAACAATTGATCGTCAACATGCTCGCCTGGATCATGGCGACCGTCAAGGGGGTGCCGCATGAGTTCTGAAATATTATGCATCATCTGGTTCATACTGCTCAATGTTCTGCTTATCGGCTACGCGATTCTTGACGGCTTTGACCTAGGAGTTGGCATCCTGCACCCCTTTGTTGCCAGGGAAGACACCGAGCGGCGTTTGGTGATGAACAGCATCGGGCCGCTCTGGGATGGCAATGAGGTTTGGCTCGTCACCTTTGGAGGCGCGCTCTTTGCCATGTTCCCGAACGCCTACGCCTCTATTTTCAGTGCATTCTATCTGCCCTTCGTACTGCTCCTTTTCGCCTTGATATTTCGCGCCGTGTCATTGGAATTTCGCTCCAAGCGATTGAGCACCGGCTGGCGCTCCTTCTGGGATATCATTTTCTTTACTGGTTCGACCCTGGCAGCACTGCTCTTTGGGGTAGCCGTGGGAACACTCATGCAGGGTCTTGAAATTTCAGAATTAGGTGACTACCGGGGTAGCTTTCTTGATATGGTAACCGTTTTCAGCGTGCTTGTCGGTCTTTTCACCGTGGCGCTGCTGGCGATGCATGGGTCGATCTTTCTCTACATGAAGACTGAAGGTAATCTGCAGCAACGTCTTCTCGTCTGGATGAAGGGCACCTTTTACGTATTTTTGGCCCTGTTTATCGTCGTCACCCTCTGGTCGACCCTTCTCGTGCCGGCTTCACTGCAGCATTTTGGCGATTATCCTCTGCTCTGGGTTGTGCCGCTGCTCAACCTTCTGGCAATTGCCAACATCCCGCGGGCAATTAGTCAGCACCGCCCTTTTTATGCATTCATCAGCAGCTGTTGCACAATCGCTGCCCTGGTTTTTCTGTTTAGTGCAGCCATTTTCCCCGACCTGCTCCCGGCAAGCAATAATCCGGAGTACAGCATTACCATTTTCAATGCCGCATCCAGTGTACTGACACAGAAGATTGGCTTGATCATCGTGGCAATCGGCATGCCTCTTGTCCTCTCCTATACGGTGCTCATTTACTGGACCTTCCGAGGCAAGGTTGAACTGGGGGCCGACAGTTACTAAATGGCTTTCCAGCGCAGGAGAAAACCGAGGCTTTTACATTGGTCTGGTGTTGAGAGAATATTGTCGCCGTTTCCTGTTTCATTCCGTTCTCGATGATAATTCCAGGGACCGTATCGGACAGCAGAACGGTTATGAGAACATGAAAAAAGCGCCATTGAATGCAGACCAGAGCAGGGTAAGGCAGGTACAGACGATACATGCCGTGCTGAGAAACGTATGGCCGAGCGTAAGGCGGGACCGCTCTTTGTAACCAAGAGCATAACCTGTCAGCGCTCCGCAAATCATGCCCCCTGCGTGTCCCCAGTTATTGATGCCGGGAACCATGAAGCCGAAAACAAAGATCCCGATGGCCCAGCTGCCGATTTGACTGTATATCGCTTTACCGTATGTGCCACCGCGGCTCTTGCCGTAGAAGAGGGCAGCGCCGATCAGTCCGCATACCGCAGCTGAAGCTCCGATGGTAAAACGGACGCCAAACATCGCTGAAATAATAAATCCTCCTACACCACTCAAGGTATAGATGGCAACCATTCTCGGTGCGCCGTATTCCCTGATGATCAAAGGCCCGAGTTGATGCAGAGCAATCATGTTGAAGACAATGTGCAGCAGACTGCCGTGAAGGTAGCTCGCCGAAATAAGCGACCACCAGCGATTGAACTGGAACAGTGGTATTGTTCCCGTTGAACCGAGCACGAGCAGACTGTTATTGCTCGGCGAAAGAAAATTGAATGGACTGCCGGACAATGCCGAGGAACGCGGATCAATGACTATCGACAGCACAAACATCGCAACATTTGCCGCCAGTATCAGCCTCAGCACACCATCCTCTCCCCCACCGCTCCTGGTAAATATATTATCTTTCCAGATCGAGCCGGGTCTTTTTAATCCACATGAGGGGCAAACCGGAGCTGATCTGCTGACAAGCCTCCTGCAATTGGGACAGAGGAGGGAATTTCTTTTGGTTGATGAGTTCTTCAAAATATCATTTCCTTGCCTGGCACTCTATTTTCCTATTCTATTTTCACGCAGGACCTCTGCAGAAGATAATGACAGCTGCCGGTAATTCAAGAACTGGTCTTTCGTTCCGATCACCTTTCCCACCGTCCACGGATGATCATACCATTCTTACGCCTGTGCAGCTGAAGAGCGTCCACGATCGCAGGAGCTCCAATGAGCAGGAGAGGGCAGCAGGCTCCTGGCGCAATGTCTGATCATGCCCACGCCTACCTGCCCATTCAATTCTGTTTTCTTTCTGACGGATGTCACGCTGACGCAGCGTCATGAACCTTCCCGATTCACCAGCATCTCCCACCAGAAGGATACTTTCTTACGAGACCCTTTACTACTGACGATAGGGAGCTTGTGATGGGCGGTGGTTTGAATTTGAACAATATTCAAGAGACCCTGTCCAGTTCACCCCTGACGGCTATAGCGAGACATTTCAGACTGTAGGGTTTGGCAAGATACGCCCCCGCGCCAATAGCTTGTATATGCTTTACTCGTTCCGACTCACTAAAGCCACTGACGATAATTGCCTTCTGATTCGGCCGGAATCTGATTATTTGCTGGAACGTTTCAAGCCCGTCCATTCCTCCCGGCATAATCATATCGAGGAGAAGCAGATCCATCTGCTGGTTTTTGAGCATTGCAATGGCCCGTTCTCCACTCATTGCCGTCTGCACATTATAGCCGAGCTCTATCAGCATATCACTGGCGAGTTCAAGCTGTTCTGCAACGTCATCTATCACCAGAATGGATTCTGTCCCACGATAATCAGCAAGATCAATCTGTTTGGCCCGGGGGGCACCCTCAGCCTTGGTGACAGGAAGGTAGATGCTAAGCGTGGTCCCTTTCCCTTCCCTACTGGTGATAGCTATATATCCGTTATGATCCCGAACCGTGGCCCAGATAATGGTCATACCGAGTCCTGAACCGCTTCTGCCCATGGATTTATTGGTATAGAACGGCTCGAATATCCTCTGCAGATCACCTTCAGCGATGCCGATACCCTGGTCGGTAACAGTCATCAGTACATATTCCCCCTCAGGGATCAGCTTCTGTGAGTGGTCCCTGGAGTCACCATTTTCAAAGACGTTAGCAGTTGTTACGACCAGCTCTCCTCCGGTAATCATTGCTTCCAGCGCATTGAAAATTACGTTCATGATCATTTTCGAGAGATGAACGACGGAACCTTTGATGTTTTTCAGTCCAGGCTGGAGTTCTGTGACCAGGACGGTTTTCGAGTACCTGTCGGTCAGCTCGCGCCCTTCGATAGAGTCGAGATAATCGAGGATAATGTCGTTGACATTGCAGATATCGTTCACTTCAACACTTCGTCTGGCGAGGGTGAGGAGATCTTGGACGATTGCTGCCGCTTTTTTCCCTGATTTCTGGATAGTGGTAATTTTTTGATGCAATGGGTTCTCTTTGGGAATCTGAAGGAGGAGCAGGTCGGGATAGCTGACCAAACCGCTCAGGATATTGTTCAGATCATGCGCTATACCTGAGGCCAGGCTGCCGACAACTTCCATCTTTTGCGCCTGCATGAGCTGCCTTTCAAGCAATTTACGGTTTGTAATGTCCCTGATGATTCCCTGGGTCCCGATAAACCCTGTCGAATGTGATTCATTGCCACGGTAAATGCCTTCAGCCGATATACTGAAAAAGCGTTCTCTTGCATTGTCGGTTTCTCCGGCAAGTAATAACCTGATCTCCAGGTCTCGTGTTGCTCGTATACCAGTTCTTCGTTCATTCATTCTCCATTGTGCCTTGTCAAGGTCTTTGGGGGAGACCAATTCAAAGACGGACTGACCGACAATCTGTTCCGGTGATTTTTGGTATCTGGAAACGGCAGGGCTGACAAAGGTTATGATGCCATTTTGATCGAGGCGAAAAATAATATCCGGGATGGTTCGAACGATTGACTGCAGCTCGGATTTGCTTGACTGCAGCAGCAGCGTCACCTCTCCTGTTTCTGAAATAGCCTGTTTCTTGAAGAAATGGAATTTGAGACCATGGAGCAGGAGACAGTTAACGATAATTGCCATGGTCGGCAAAAGCGGAGAAAAAAGATAACCATTGATCCGGTAGACAGCTACTGCGAAAAACCAGCTCACGAGTATGCTTCCCAGGCAAAGCAGAAGCGAAGGAATTGTCGAGAAGTAGACGATGCAGGGAATGAGGAGCGCGCAGAGCAGGAAACCAAAAAATATTTCCAGGACAAAACAGTTCCAGGTTCTTACCGTATGCGGTTCTGCGGCGAGTGATTCAATAGCCAGTTTCTGGAGGAGGAGCAGCGGTATTTCGGGTGTCATAGGGGTAGCATACTCATGACTGAGCCCGGAACCCCACAGACCGACAAGGACTATCTTACCGGCAAACGAGTTGACTGGAACGCTTCCTTCGAAAACAGCTGCCGCCGACAGGTGGTGGGATGAATTACTGGACCAGAGTGGAGAGAGAAGCACGTTTCCCGTGTCATCAATTGGTATTGCCAGCTCAGCAAGGTGCACCCTGGCGGCGGGAAAAGCTCTGGTGTCAAGTGACAGTAGATCATGTTTTTTATGCTGCATGAGCACACTGAGGGCGAAGGAGGGGTAGAGTTCATCCTGAAACTCAATCAGCAGCGGCAATCTTCGCATCACACCATCCGCATCCGGTGTTCCGTTGAGAAAGCCCCTTCTTGGGCCTGCAAGAGAAATTTTCTCGTAATTGCAGAGCATTCCGGAAGCACGGAAGAACCTGGCTCGAGTCGATTGTCTGTCACCCTGCTTTTTTTCCCGTATTGCAGGTCGATCAGGATTGCAGTTTGCGGATGAGATCTGGTCAGGTTCAAAGAGGAATTCATAGCCAAGGGTAACGGGTGCCGCTGATATCGCCTCTGCAAAAAAACTGTCATGGTCAAGCAGTTCATTCGGAATGTTTGACATATCGACTGAATAGCCAAATTCTTTGGCCAGATTCTCCTGCCATAATATCGGTGCAGTTCGGTCTTGCTCAGGGAAAATCATGTTAAGACCAATACTGGTGGGCTCTCCTTTATTTATTGTTTCAATGAGCTGCGCCAGTCGGTAACGCGACCAGGGCCACTGGCCGAATCTCTTCAGGCTGGCCTCGTCTATTGCCACAACGACAACGTCCAGGGCGGGTTGCTGAGGACGGCTGGTTTCCTGGATAAAATCAGTGGTTTTAAAGTTCAGGAAAGCGAGTAGATTTGGAAAAAGCAGGTTTATCGAGGCGAAAAGCAGCGTGAACAGCAAACCCCACGTATAGAGAAGCCGACGCAGGTGTTTAGCGCCATCGGAGGGAATTGTTCTCAGATGGGAACCTGCCGCAGTTTTGATCTGCATGATTTCTTTTGGCATGTGAAAACTATGGCCAGGGATCAGCCTCTACCTGACGACAACCTCGACCCTGCGGTTTTTGGGTTCCGAAACATTATCTGCTGTTTTTACGAGGGGATTTTTTTCTCCGTGCGAGGATATTTGAATGATCGAGGCGGGAACTCCCTGCCTAATCAACAATCCGCTGACGGCAATCGCTCTTCTTTTGGAAAGTGCAAGATTGTACTGGTAGTCACCGGTGCTGTCTGAGTGACCAATGACGCTGACATCCTGTGATTTGTTGCGGGAGATAGTTTCCAGAAGCTCCGGAAGTCGTGCCTCTGATTCAGCTGTCAGTTCTGTCGACTGACTTTTGAAATACAGAACAAAGTGCTCTGGCTGGCTCACCTCTACTGCCAGGACCTGAGCGAAATCAGCATTGATTTCTGCAGCAGAAATTATCTCTGGTGGGGATGGGGCACTCTTTTGGTCAGAGACAACAATTGCCTCACCCGCCCTGTTCATCTCGACAGTACCTGTTTCATTCGTGACAGTCAGCCGGCCGACGTTTCCACCGGGTTCAGGAATGAGCACAACCTTGGTATTCTGAGGGCAGCAGGAAATAACAAGCAACCCGATGCCAATGATCAGGAGGTATATCCTTTTGGGCATGTTGGTTTCCTCTCCGAGTGAATTTCCAGTGGGGTGTTCTAATCGACTTTGACAAGGAAGCGTGTTCCGCGCACACCCAGGGTTGCGTCCGGGGTTTTGAGTTGGACTTCCCGGGGCGCGAGTTTTGCAATCTGTCCGCTGATGAATGAAAATGTTCCTCGCAATAACCGGGTAACGAAAGAGAGATCTTTTTCAACAGGATTGAAAAGAAAACTTTGAATTTCCATCTCGCTGTTAGATCCGAGTGATATTACTGTGTCATCTACAAAAATCAGGCCGACACTGCTGTCGCTGCCGGTTCTGATGGTATCACCCTGAGCAAATTTCATATTCGGCAGAACCTTGACAGTATTTTGCGAGTTGATCAATACAACCTCTCCGGAAACTGATTTGAAAATGCCGATAAAAGGGGTTTGGGCCAAGGCGGCAGGGGACATCTGAACAAGGAGATAAAAGCTGAAGAACAGTGAACAACACATTCTCATGGTTGAATTCCTCGGAAAAAGTATAATAATTACTTTTTATCACAAATGGTGTTGAAATACCATCACAAACAATTGGAATTATAGCTTAACCTGACCGTGAGGCCAGGATTAACCCTCTATTCTTTCAACTGTTGATACCTTTTTAACCTCCTGAAATAATATAGACAAACAAAAATATCTGTTGTCGTGACTGTTGTTAAATCTCTGGATCGCTATGATAAAAACAACAACAATGGAAAACAGGCGACAGGTTCAATGTAAAATCTCCATTGTATCCCGCTGCTGGTCATTGCGTTATTTTGATCAATCGCAATAAGCTGATGACCAGGAGCTTTCTGCCATCTGAGAAAACCAGGCAGATCATCTCCGTTAATCCTCAGTGCTAATTCCGCTTCTTTCAGATCTAAAAAGAATCGACCACGGGATAATAGATCAATGCCGGACCATGATTCGCACCTGCTGGTTGAGGCTGACAGCACAGACGGGGTTCTCGCGGTTCCGATTGATACCCGCCAGGATTATAATGTCAGGGTCTGCAGACCGCTCGGCACAGCTTCAGGGGACCTGCAGGAAATCATCAGTGGGGTTTTCAGGAATAGTAAAAAAAAGAACACAAAAACACATTTTGAAGGCTGCACAGGTTGCCAGTGGATATCGACTGGTCGCCTGGGTTTCAAATCACACTGCAGCGTCCAGGACGAAAAGAATCCGGACTATTGGGTCGTTTTTCAAGGTCCCTCTAAATAGAGTGTTGAATTGTCGTCGAAGTTCTGGGCTGCTATCTGTTCCTCAATCTTTTTCTGGAGCGTATTGTTTGAATCGTCGAGCAATTTAATGATCTTGCCATGAAGCAAGATTGCCAGCTCTTTTTTCCGGAGCTCCCTTTCAAGCAGTTTAATATCATTGCTGAGCATTTCTCGCTCTTTCTCTGAATCCTGGAGCCTCTGTCTCAGTTCCACAACAACCGGTTCTTCCTTAGCCGGAACCTCAATCTTTTGCTCACGGGAAAAAAGTCGCGACTGAGCAAGATTATAGGCCTCACTGATCGAGTCCAGGGGGGCTTTGCCAGCGGAACAGGATGAAAGAAGCACTAAAAATAACAGAAAAACTGAAAGCCTTAACAGATGATCATGCATTGAAAAACCCCAATGGCTCGAAATGCGACAGATAACATACCGGTCTTATCTTTTCAGCTGAACCTTCCGCGGCTGCAACAGCAGAGGAAGACCCTGCACGGCTCATTTCATTCTTTAATTTTCAAACTGCCGGATATACAATACAAAAAGAAGGAGCATCAGATCTACGCTCAATCAACTAAATTTCTTATATCACACCCTGGTGACGAAAGTAAAATCTTGGACGGAAAACTTGTGCAGGCAGAATCACTTAAAAGTTCATGGCCTTCAGGCAAAACAGAAACGCCTTCTTTGGTGATCAAGACTCGGCGGAGAAGTTTCATCCGGCGACAGCTTCTTTTACGCCTGGTTGTCGCCTCATCCATCTTATCCGTCACGCTTGCGACAGCTGTTTTCATACTTGAATTCAACCGACTGGGCAGCCTCGTCAACGGCCGTGCCGGTGAAATCGTGGCCAATTTCAACAGTCAGATACAACACCTGCTTGAATCATCCGGAGAAACAGACCAAGCGGCTCTTTCGCAAGAATTGAAAATGCTTCTTATCGCTGGTAATTCGAATCAATCGATGGGCCAGCTGGTATATTCAAGTATGTATGATTTGCACGGCGCAGAAATTGCGGTTGAATACGACAGCAAGTATGATCACAAGGATCATCTGGAAAAATTATTGAACTCCACTGCGGATGGTCCCCCGGACAATAGAGAAAGAGTGAATTTCAAACGTGTCAAAGGGACCCCATACATCGAACTGACCTTTCCGCTCTTGAACAGCGACGGTTATCAGACGGCCATTCTCAAGGGCATTTTTGCTGTATCACTGCAGGTCAGAGATGAAGTAGTTGGTCGGATCATGAGATCTGTCTTTGGGGCAATAGGGATTGTGCTTCTAACCACGTTGATCCTCTACCCCGTAATTATGGCCCTGATACGACAACTTTCAAAGTTAACTGAAAATCTGCTTGAAGCAAATATAGAAACTCTGCGGGTTGTGGGCAGTGCCATCGCCAAACGGGATAGCGATACCGACAGCCACAATTATCGAGTAACCATATACTCCGTTGCACTGGCGGATGACCTCGGCCTCGGGCAACGTGAAATCCAGGGACTCATCAAAGGTGCCTTTCTTCACGATGTCGGAAAAATCGGCATAAGCGATCGGATTTTATTAAAACCGGATAAGCTCTCCGCCAGTGAGGTTGAAACGATGAAACTCCATGTCCGTCATGGATTGGATATCGTAAAACAATCAGAATGGCTGAAAGATGCCGCTGATGTAGTCGGTTTCCACCATGAGCAATTTTCCGGATCGGGCTATCCCCATGGCTTCAGCGGTTCAGCTATTCCCGCCAACGCAAGAATATTTGCCATTGCTGATGTCTTTGATGCACTGACCTCAGCCCGCCCCTATAAGGAACCAATATCTTTCGAAAAAGCCATGAAAATCCTGCATCAGGGCAGGGGAAACCACTTTGATCCATCGTATCTGGATTCATTCGACACAATCGCACAGTCTCTCTACAACAGCTTTGCCCATTGTTCAGACAAGACCCTGCGCGCAAAGCTGGAAACCATTATCAGTAGATATTTCAGTGGAGGGTAAAACGGTGATGGCGGGAATGAACGAGTCCTCTCGTAACACCATAACAGACCTGTAAAGGTATTAAACGCTCTTCTCCCTGATGACAGTGCCGGCTGCAGGCGCATCTCTTCAGCTTTCCAGATCAAGCTGGCTTTCTTTAAACCGCATGCGGAGCAAACCGGTGCTGATCTGGTGACGAACTTCCTGCAATTTGAACAAAGCGGGAAATGTCTTTCTCTATGGGTTCACAAAAACATAATTTCCCTGATTGCTTTTTTTACTATCGGCATTTGAGGCAGGACCTTAACCTGTATAGATACTACCGCCGGCAATGTAAAAACAGATAACACTCTTCTTGAATGCTTCGACAAAACCATCCATCCGATCTATATTATTTTTATTTTATACCATGACCGATACAACTCCCGTTACTTCAGACCACCGAAAGCTGCATCTTTCCGGAGCTGTTAATTTCCGCGACCTGGGCGGCACTGTCACGAGTGATTCCCGCCTGGTAAAGCGCGGGCTCGTCTTTCGTTCTGATCACCTTTCCCGCCTATCCACGGATGATCACACCATTCTGCAGAGGATGCAATTGAAGATTGTGTGCGACCTCAGGAGCGTCCGTGAACAGGAGAAAGCGCCCGACCTGCTGCCGGATGACAGTTCCGTTCACCTGCTGTCCCTGCCGGTCCAGGACAGATTTTTTGACCCAGCCACGGCCATGAATCGTTTGAAGGCTGGAGACGACTCCTGGCTTTCAATGGATTTTTTAGTCGGGCTTTATCGCCGGTATCTCGATGATTTCGGGCCTACCTGGGGAAGCGTCCTGAGCTTGATCGCCGCTGATGACAACCTGCCGCTGGTATTTCATTGTACCGGAGGCAAGGACCGCACCGGCATCTTGGCGGCATTGCTGCTCAAGACCCTTGGTGTAGAGGATGAGCAGATCCTTTCGGATCACCTGCTTTCAGATGCCTGCAACGCTGAACGTTTAGAGCCGCTCTTTGCCAGACTTGAAGCACTTGGCGTCGATGCCGAAAAGGCACGCTACTATCTCCAGGCTCCAGCCGAACCGCTGGTCGCCCTTTTTGATCATCTAAAAAAAGTCTATGGTACAGCTGAAGACTACCTTATCAACCAGGGGGGGCTGGAGCAAGCCACCATATCCGCCATTCGCCTGCGTCTGCTGGAGTAAAGAATAGACCGTTTATGGGCATTGATTCTCAACATTTCTCCTTGGCTGACAGGAACCGGCAAGATACGCTCCTGGGGTTGCAAAAACAATCGTGGCGACCGGCTGTTGTCCTCTTCCTCGCTTGGCTGGCGGGCATTTTTCTCTGCCGGCCACTTTTCCAGGACAGACCAGCTGCCCTGGTTTTTCTTTCTTTCGGGTTCATTATCGCCTGCCACCTCCAGAAAACAGTGTATCATCACCTGGCAGCAAACCATCGGCCTGGAGAATCAGGGCTGCTCTTTCCCACGCTGGGAGCGGCAAACTGGATCACCGTGGGGCGCGCCGCTGCCGTCGTTGCCCTGGCTGGATTTCTGCCGCTCACCGTCTCTGGTTTCCAGGGGCTGCCGGAATTCCTGGTCTGGACGCCGGGAGTAGTCTACCTGGGGATTTCCGCAGCAGATCTGCTGGATGGCATTGTGGCGAGAAGGCTGCACAGGGAAACGGAACTTGGCAGAAAACTGGATATCGAGACAGATGCCGCAGGACTCATGACTGCATCTCTGCTCGCTGTTTCGCTTGACCGGCTGCCGGTTATCTACCTGCTTGCGGGATTCGCCTATTATGTATTTATCTTTGGCATCTGGGCGCGCCAAAAGCATAACAGGCCAGTAGTCCGCCTGCAGCAGAGACCCTATGCGCGCATCATAGCCGGTTTTCAGATGGGGTTGGTGGGCTTATCGCTTCTGCCGATCTTTGACCCGGTTTTTACCAAAATAGCCGGTCTTATTATCATGACACCGCTGCTGCTCGGATTTTTAAGGGACTGGCTGGTGGTGTCATGCCAGCTTCAAACAGATGACGCCCAGCAAGCCGTCATGGATCAATGGGCAGGAACAACCGGGATGAAAGCCCTGCCGCTGCTTCTGCGCTCTGTCCTGCTTGCCGGCGGATTAGCGACGCTTGTCTCCTCTTCTCTTCAGGAAGCCCCGCGGGTCTGGCAGCTCGCCGCCGCCTTCTGCTGCCTGCTTGCAGGCAGTGGTTTCATGGGGCGAAGCACAAGCCTGCTCCTGGTCGTGCTGCTTGCCTGGCAGCATTCACCATTTGGCGCAGCCGCCCTGCCGGTGGCCATATTCAGCGCTGCTGTCGCCCTGATGCTGACCGGAAGCGGCAGAGGTTCGGTCTGGGCTCCCGAAGAAAGGATTCTCTATCGAAATCAACATGGACCCGTAAGACCTGGTGATAGCCGATGAGCATACCAGTCAAACCTGTCACCCAGAAATCTCCTGCGTTATCCGCCCTCTTGCTTACAATCAGGCAAAGATGGCGCTGGCTGCTTGGCGTGCTCGGTTTTGCCCTGGCGTGGAGTGCTCTGCAAAATGTTGCCTGGGGAGAGGTTCTGGTTCTTCTGGGCCGACTCGACTCCCGGGCCATCCTGGCAATGGTTGCGGTCAACGTGCTTATGCTGCCGGTGATGACTGCCAGGTGGTGGATGCTCCTGGGGGCGCTGGGCGCCCCGGTCAGCTTGATTCTTCTCTGCGCGTTCCGGACAGCCGCCAATGCTGTCAGTTATCTCACTCCGGGACCGCATTTCGGAGGGGAGCCCCTGCTGGTGTATCTCCTGCACCAGCGGCAAGAGGTCGCCGTCTCGACGGCTGTCGCCTCGGTTGTCCTGGACCGCTTGTTCGAACTCCTGGCAAGTTTTGTCGTCCTCACCCTCTGCCTGAGCACCCTTTTCCCTGCCGGAATCAACCTGTTTTCCGGGGGACACTACCACTACACGGCAATTGCTGTGCTGCTGCTCTTTGCCGGCATCCTTGCAACGCTCTTTACCGGTAGAAAACCGTTTTCCCGGCTGCTGCTCTTGACAAGCATGATGTCTCAGACCTATCTCAAAGTAGCAATGTGCTCAGAATCGCTGCTGGATACGATCAGCCAGGCTGAAACCCTGGCTGAAGCTCTGTTCAAGCGCCACCGTTTGCGCGTAATGATTGCCAATCTTCTTTCTTTTGCTCACTGGGCTGCCATTTTTGCTGAATTTTGGCTGATGTCTTTCTTTCTTGATGTTTCTCTGTCGTTTTGGCAGATTACTGCACTCGTTGTCGTAGCGCGTCTTGCCTTTTTTACTCCTCTGCCCGCTGGTATCGGGGTTTTGGAAATAGCCCTGCCGTGGGCAACCGCAGCCCTCGGCCTGGGAAGTTCCCTTGGCGTGGGTATCATGCTGCTCATTCGTCTGCGCGACATTGTCTTCAGTATTTTCGGTTTGGGACTGACCATGAAGTATTTGACGTTTAAGAAAAAAATCAGTACTGTCGAGGACATGTCAGGTCCTTGAGCAATCAACTTAAACTACACCTGCATGGTTAATACTGATGCAGCAGAGGATTGAGGAGCCGTAATGTGTGAGAATACGTCTCAAAACGCCAGGCACCGCCAGACCTTGACTTCTCTCACCAGCACAGGCAGCTCACTCAGCTTTCACCAGGAAGAATGGTTCCAGAGGCTGCCGATGCTGGCCGAAGAATTTCTGGAGCGCCATCATCGGCCGCTGGTGACCGTTTCATATGCCCAGAGTGTCGATGGCAGCATTGCTTCCCGGAATCGTCAGCAGCTCATGTTGAGCAGCGCTGAGTCAATGATTCTGACCCACCGTATTCGAGCCGCCTCCGATGCCGTTGTCATTGGCATCAATACGCTGCTTGCCGATGACCCCCAGCTGACAGTCCGCCTTGTCGAGGGACAAAACCCCCAGCCCATTATTCTTGACAGCAACCTGCGTTTTCCCCCAACAGCCCGTATTCTTGAAGAAAATGACCACAAATGCTGGCTGGCCAGCACCGCCGGAAGTGGTCCTGGAAGAGTAGACGAAGTCATACAGCAGGGGGCGGAAGTCATTTACTGCCGGCCGGACCGCAGAGGCAGGGTAGATCTTCTGAATCTGCTCAGTCTCCTTGGTGAAAGGGGAATAAAAAGCCTCATGGTAGAAGGCGGCAGCCAGGTTATCAGCAGTTTCATTGAGGCACGTCTGGTGGACAAACTGATCATAACGATCACCCCCTGCCTGGTGGGGGGGCTCCCCGTGCTGGATCAGCCCCTGGCCGAAAACGGCCGCCTCCTGCCGCTCAATCATCTTTCCTACCAATCCAGCGGCCCGGATCTCATTCTCTGGGCTCAACCGCTGTGGCCGGAAGCATGAAACAGCACGCTGTCGAGTTTACCGAACCGGGCACGGTTCGTGTCATCGAACGGCCCGAACCCCAGCCGCTAGCTGATCAGGTGCTCGTGCGGACATTCTTTTCCGCTATAAGTCCGGGGACCGAGATGCTTGCTTACCGGGGCCTGTGGCCGGCTAATGTCCCGGTGGACAGTGCCATATCAGCGCTCAAGGGAACGTTTTCCTATCCTCTGTCCTATGGCTATTGCGCAGTCGGCCGGGTGGCAGCCTGCGGGGCAGCCGTCTCTGAAGAGTGGCTTGACCGCCGGGTGTTTGCCTTTCACCCGCACCAGGATCTCTTTTGCAGCTCCCCCGCTGATCTTTATCCTGTCCCTGATGATCTGGATGATGAAACCGCTCTCTTTCTGCCCAGCATGGAGACCGCGGTCAATCTCCTGCTGGACGGCGCTCCGCTGATCGGAGAGAAGGTCATTGTCGTCGGTCAGGGTATTATCGGCCTGCTCGCCACGGCACTGCTCTGCCGCTTTCCACTGGCAGCACTTTCGACCCTTGATGCCTACCCCTTGCGCCGTGAGGCATCAACGAGCCTCGGGGACGTTGCCAGCCTTGATCCGGCAGCCCCTGGCCTTCTAGAGGCTTTAGGCGGCGTTCCCGGACAGGGCGGAGAGGCGGACCTGGTCTATGAACTGTCGGGAAACCCGGCTGGATTGTCCCTGGCGCTCTCGCTCGTGCGTTACAGTGGCAGGGTTATTATCGGTTCCTGGTACGGTACCAGGACGGTTGATCTTGATCTCGGCTCTTTTTTTCATCGCGGCCGTGTTTCCCTTGCCAGCTCACAGGTCAGCACCCTGGCACCGGAGCTTAGCGGCCGCTGGCAGAAGAACCGACGGATGAATCTTGCCTGGGAGATGCTGCGCCAGGTGCAGCCCTCTGCCTTGATTACCCATCGGTTCCCGCTCAGTGATGCCCCCCTGGCCTATGCATTGATTGACAAGCATCCGGAAGAGACGATTCTGGTAATCTTCGCCCATCAACCTGCAGGTACCATGTGAAACAGATGCAACAGAAGAGCATGTACAGTCTCGGAGTAAGTCGCCGTTTCACTGCCCGCCATTTTCTTGTCGGAGGGGAATGGGGAGATGAGAATATCGAGCATGCCCATGCCTACCGGATAGAACTCGTTCTCGAGGCAGCGGAACTGGACCGGAACGGTTTTCTGCTCGATATTGTCGAAGTGGAGCAGCACCTGGATGAGGTTGCCGCAGATCTGCAGGGCAAGACGTTAAACAACCTTGTTTATTTCCGGGATCTCAACCCCAGCATTGAACGGCTGGCCACAATCATTCATGATATGTTCAAAAAGCGGCTTGCCCATGTTCCCCTGGCTGCACTTACCGTCACCATATGGGAGGATGAAATCGCCTGGACATCCTACCGTGCCGACTTCTGATGCATATCGGCCTGGTCATTTACGGGGATTTGGATACCATGACCGGGGGATACCTCTATGATCGGATCATGGTGGAGGGGCTCAGGGAGCGCGGCCACGAGGTCGAGGTGATCAGTTTGCCGTCGGGCTCATACCTCCGCAGGCTTCTTACTAATTTCTCGCCCGGGATGTGTCGCCGACTGCTGGCAGGAAACTTTGATGTCCTCATCGAAGATGAACTCTGCCACCCATCGTTGTGTTGGCTGAACAGGCGTCTGCGGCGGGCAGACACTCCCCCGCTGGTCGCCCTCGTTCATCATGCCCTCTGCAGGGAACCCCGCCAGCATTGGCAAAACATGCTGCTGGCCGTGGTTGAACGACTCTTTCTGGCTTCGGTGGATGGACTGATTGTCAACTCCCGCTCCACGGAACGTTCCGTCGCCTCACTGGTCGGCAACCGCTATCCCCGGGTAATTGCCTATCCGTCGGGCGATCGTTTCGGTACGCCCCTCTCTGAGGAAGCCATCAACAGGCGGGCCCAGCAGCCGGGGGCACTTGAGCTGCTTTTCCTGGGCAATGTTGTTCCGCGAAAGGGGTTGCTGCCACTGATCAGGGCACTGTCACTGGTTGATCGCCACCTGTGGAAGCTCAGCGTGGTGGGCGGCCTTGATTTCGACGCCGCCCACGTGGCACGGGTACAGCGGCTCATCAGGCAGCATGACCTGGCAGATTCGGTCCGCTTCCTTGGACCGCTCCGGGATGACAAATTAATCGCGATTTTAAGCAGCTCTCAGGTTTTCTGCATGCCATATGCCTACGAGGGATTTGGCATTGCCATTCTGGAGGCCATGGCCTTTGGCTTGCCGGCCATAGGCTGTCAAAACGGTGCGGCATCAGAAACCATCAGGCACGGGATAAACGGCTTTCTGCTCTCCCCTGGTGATCATGCCGGCCTGGCCCCCCGGCTTGCCTCTCTGCACCAGGATCGAGAAAAATTGCAGGAGCTGTCCCTTGCCGCCCGAGCGACCTTTGTCAGCCGCCCGGGCTGGAAAGAGAGCATCGGGATCATAGAAACCTTCCTGCAGCAGATGACCGGTAAACCGGTACCGGGAAATCCTGCAGGCGCGCCCGGAGGCACCCCGGATTCCGGGCAGGGGGAATTGGATGCACGAGGCTGATGACAGAAAATATCGCGCTCGGCAGCCTGTCGGCGAGGAGCCGGCCAACAGCTTTGATCCTGCTTATCTTGCTGCCAAGAAAGGTGTTGATGATCAATCTTTGAATCACCACGTCTGGCAGACCCTTTGCCGGACCCTGCCGCACTCCACGGGAAAAGAGCCTGCCGCTGTTTTCGAGATAGGCGCAGGTATCGGTACCATGTTCGCACGGGTTGTGGACCGGGGACTGCTGAGAGGTCCTGCCAGCTATGTGGCCAGCGATAGCGATCCCGAGCAGCTGGCGGCGGCTGAAACGTATCTTTCACAGTGGTCAAGCAGAAGAAACCATGTCTTCTCATGGACAGGAAAACAGCAGGCTCAACTGGGCACTGCAGAGGCCGGGATCTCGTTAATGCTTGCAGCCGGCCGGGCCGAAGAGCTGGCCGAACGGCCGGACCTGTCAAACACATTCCACCTGCTGATTGCCCATGCCGTGCTTGACCTGTTGGACTTTCCTGCTATGCTGCCGCGTCTTTTTTCCCTGCTCAAGGAAGATGGACTGGCCTACCTGACCTGCAACTTTGACGGTGAGACCGTTTTTCTGCCTGAATGTGATGATGATGCAGAGATTATCAGCCGCTATCACGCCTCTATGGAAAAGCGGTTGAGCGGCTCGAGCCGCACAGGCAGGAGACTGCTCGCCTTCGTTCAGCGTCCCGGAATCGAACTTCTGGCCGCCGGAAGTTCAGACTGGGTGATTCACCCGAAACAGCGCGGCTATTCAGGCGACGAGACGTTCTTCCTTCACGCCATCATCGAAACAGTTGCAGGCGAGCTCAGCAGAGAAGAACCCCCGTTCAGGAATTTGGCCAGGTGGGCCAGCCGGCGACACCAGCAGGTGGAAACCGGTGAGCTGTCTTTTCTTGCCCGCCACCTTGATCTTCTGGTCCGGATCAAAGAGGTCTCCCCGCTTTTGGCAACATCTCGATAGTATCCGGATAAAAGGTCAGTCAAGCTGCTTCAACCCGGTGCATGTTCTTGGTCATTTCAAGCAATTGATGTTCGGTCAGGGTTTCCTGCTTCAGCAGTTCCTTGGCACACTGATCGATTAACTCCTTGTTGTTTAGTAGAATATCATATGACCGGCGGTAAATGTCATCGACTATGGATTTTATCGCCGCATCGATCTGCTCCGCTGTTTTATCACTCATTGAGTTTCGATTCGTCAGCCCGGTGAAATTCTGTCCAAGGTGAGTTTGCCTGTTGTCTTCATGGACAATATGGCCAATACTCTCGTCCATTCCGTAACGTGTCACCATGCTGCGGGCAATATCAGTAATGCGTGCCAGATCATCTGAGGCACCGGTGGAAAAATGATCAAAAAACAATTTTTCGGAAACCCGGCCGCCGAGCAATACGGCAATTTTTCTCTCAAGCTCCTCTTTCGTCATTAAAAAGCGATCTTCAGTAGGCCGCTGCAGGGTGTAGCCCAGTGCGCCTATCCCCCGGGGGATAATAGAAACCTTCTGAACCGGGTCGCTGCCGGGCAGGGCCAGGGCAATGATCGCATGGCCCATCTCGTGATAGGCGACAATCTCGCGTTCCCTGGGATTGAGGAGCCGGTTGCGCTTCTCGAGCCCGGCGACAATCCGCTCGATCGCCTGGACGAAATCCTCCATATTGACAGCCTCTGCCTTTCTTCGGGTGGCCATAAGTGCCGCCTCATTGACGAGATTGGCGAGATCGGCGCCGGAAAACCCTGTTGTCAGCTCAGCAATTTTATCCACTTCGAGGTCCTTCTCGGAGCTGATCTTCTTCATGTGGACCTTGAGGATGGCCACCCTGCCCACTTTGTCGGGACGATCGACAAGAACCTGGCGGTCAAACCTCCCTGCCCGGAGCAGGGCGGGATCGAGAATCTCGGGCCTGTTGGTGGCCGCCAGCAGAACGAGCCCACCGCCCTGGTCAAAACCATCCATTTCAACGAGAAGCTGGTTCAATGTCTGCTCCCGCTCATCATTTCCGGAAAACTGGCCACTTCCGCGGGCACGGCCCAGTGCATCAAGCTCATCCACGAAAATAATCGCCGGTGCCGATTTACCGGCCTGCGCAAACAGGTCGCGCACCCGTGCGGCGCCGACGCCGACAAACATTTCCACAAACTCGGAACCACTGATGGAAAAAAACGGTACCCCAGCTTCGCCCGCCACTGCCCTGGCCAGCAGGGTTTTGCCCGTTCCGGGCGGACCGACCAGGAGAACACCCTTGGGCATCCGTGCCCCCAGTCGCGAGTACTCTTCCGGGGACTTTAAAAATTCAACGATCTCGATCAATTCGTCTTTGCATTCATCCACTCCGGCGACGTCATCAAAGGTAATCCCGGTTTCTTTCTCCATGTACACTTTGGCCTTGGATTTACCGATAGCCTGAAATCCACCCCCTGCTCCCTGCTTTTCGATAAATTTACGAAAAACAAAGAACCAGATTCCGAAAAAAACCAGCACAGGGACGACCCATGAGAGCAGTGTCGAAAAGAATTTCGACTCGTATACCTGGGTATAGGGTACGTTGTATTTTGATAGGGATTCGGCAAGGTTTGGATCAACGCGGTTGGCCACGATAACTTTTTTACCGTTTGCATCCGGAACAGTCAGCTCCCCATAAATCTGCTGCTCACGAATTGACAGTGACGCCACCTTGCCCTGCTTGAGCTGCTGTTCAAGCTCGCTGTATGGAACCACGGCAACCGTCTGCTGCTGAGTCCATAATTCCTGGAGAAAGAGGATGCCAAACATGGCAATGATGGCATAGACAAAGTTAAATTTCAGTTTTGAATCCATATGGATTATCTCCCCTCTTCAAATACATAGACCATCTCATCACAAAATGATTTCTCACCATTTACCGGGAACAGGCCCGCCGTCTTCTGCTATCGAGCGGGACGTCACTCAATAAACGTTCTATTGATTCAGTGCTCTACATGGTTCATGTTTGTTGATCTCTTGTGCAAAACCATGGACATCCGGCAAGCACAATACGGATAAATCAAAGTGAAAATATAGCAAAGAACCTGGAATTTGCAAAAAAAGGATCATGGCAGCAGATCGACGACCGCAGTGACCACCTGGGAAATGGTGATAGCTCAGCCCTGCATGTGAACCAGCCGGCACTGCCGTCCTGTATGCTGCTGCAGCGTCATTTTCCCGCGGTTTTTGGTCGGAGTGCCGGGCTCGCTGGCTGTGAAACGTTTTTATAACACCGCGTGTCCCGCTAATCGGTTATTACGGTCTTTGACGGCCAGATGGAGTATAGTGCAGAAGAGGTCACTGACAATATGGTGCGTTAGTTGAGGAAACTGGTGGTTGTCTCTGGCAGATGGTAATCGGCACGAGGAGGTAATATGAGTTGGCTGTCTGGAGCTGAACCGGAGAATTGTCGTAAATGTCCGGCCGAAATGGAGCTGATCATTGTTCCGCGAACGGTTGATATTGGTGGATTCAAGGTCCACCGAGCCCTGCCCTCAAAACAAAGGCGCATGGTTGGTCCCTTTATTTTCTGGGACCAGATGGGGCCCGGAGAATTCGACGCCGGAAACGGTGTGGACGTGCGGCCGCACCCCCACATTGGCCTGTCAACGGTCACCTACCTTTTCGATGGCAACCTGGATCATAAAGACTCGCTCGGCAATGACATCCGTATCGTGCCGGGTGACATAAACCTCATGAGCGCAGGAAAAGGCATTGTTCACTCTGAGCGCACCGGCCTCGATGTTCGCAAGAATCCATCCAGACTGCATGGTATTCAGAGCTGGCTGGCACAACCACAACCACGTGAAAACAGTGATCCTGAATTCACTCACCATACAGCAGCAGAAATTCCCGCCTTTGAAACGGCCGAGCTCTCCGGCCGTCTTGTCCTGGGAACCTTTCAAAATTATCGCTCACCGGTCAAGACGCAATGGGAAACGATTTACCTGGAATTAAAAATGAAAAGGGGAGCCGCAATTGAAATTCCCACAACAATAGAGGAGCGGGCACTGTATCTGCTCAACGGGACATTAGATGTCATGGGAACAGTCTTCAGCAAGCAGCAGATGCTGGTGCTGCGCCCGGGAGCTGAGATTCACCTCACAGCCTCTGAAGACGTTCACCTGATAGTGCTGGGCGGCGCTGCAATGGATGGAGCCCGTTACATCTGGTGGAATTTTGTTTCATCTTCCGTGGATCAAATCAAAGCTGCGGCAGATGATTGGAAAAACGGCAGATGCAAGAGAGTTCCCGGCGACGACAAGGAATTCATTCCACTGCCGGATCTGCCGTTTCCACGGTAACCGCAGGAAAACAAACCTCATGAACAGAATACGACCAGCAGCGCTCTTCGTTATTGCGATCTGTCTTCTGACCCCGCTTCACGGCTGGGCTGAAAACGTATTTAAGCTGACACCCTTTTATCGGACTGCCACGCTCAGCGGTCTGACCCATCCTCGCAAGGAGATGACAATCACAAGCGAGGCAAGCGGCCGCTGCAAGGAAATCTATGCGGACGTGAGTGAAGTAGTACCGCCATCGGGGACATTTGCAGAGATAGACACCACGTTCCTGGATCTCGATATCGAGTCGAACAAAATAGCTCGAGAACAGGCCCGCCGCCAGCTTGACCAGGAAAAAAAAACCCTTGAGCGTTACACGGTCCTGGTGGAGCAGAAATCAACCCCGCAGGCAACATTTGACGAGGTGGCCTTACAGGTTGATCTCTACAACCTGACCCTGAAAAAACTGGAGAATGAGGCACTCCGCCTGCAGGAACAGCGGGAACGGCACACCATAAGGGCGCCTGCAGGCTGGCAGGTGATTGAACGTTATGTAGAGCCTGGAGAATTCGTCCAGGCAGGTCAGCCGATTGCCCATTTAGGCGACTTCCAAAGCCTGTTGGTAAAATTCGCGGTAACCTACGAGGAACTCAAGACACTTGAGGATAGGCAACAGCTCTCACTGCTGCTGCCCGATGTCGGCAAACAGGTGAATGCCCGTATTTACATGGTATCACCGGTATTTGATGTGAAAACCAGAAAAATTCCAATGGAACTGGAGATCAGTTCCCTGCAGGAGAATCTCCTCTCCCCGCTTCGGGGGGGCATGCGGGCGGAGCTGGTATTTAAAAGCACGGCAGCGACCGGAACCTATATCGTGCCGCTCTCTGCGCTGCTCAGCCGTTACGAGGCTCACTGGCTGGTTCGCTCCGACGGCACAAAACAACAGGTTGTCGTGCTCGGCAGAACCGAAGATGAATCGCACGCTGTCATTTCAGCCGAGACGCTTTCGGCAGGGATGGTATTTCTTTCAGACCCCGGCCAGAGCGCTGATTGAGAAAATGGATCACCAGGGCAGGCAGAATCCTCTCATGCACTCACTGATCTCCTTTACCCTCAGGCAGAAGGTTGTCTTTAATGTCACCTTCGTCCTGCTGATCGTTATCGGGGCCTTCGCCCTGCTGCGCATGCCGGTGGACCGCTACCCGAACATCCAGTTTGGCAAGATGTACATCAATACCTTCCTGCCGGGCGCCTCTCCTGCAGATGTGGAAACCCTGATTACCAGAAAACTTGAGGATGCGCTTGAGGATGTTGAGGAACTTGATTTTATTCGTTCGACATCGTATCGGGAGCGCTCGAATATCGTTATCAAGTTCAAGGATGACAGTGACTATGAACAGCGCTTCGATGATGTTCGCCTCAAGGTTCTCTCTGTCGCCGAGGATCTTCCTCCCCTCCCCGAACCGCCGATTTTTAACTTTCTGGATGTAAATGACTGGTTTCCGACCATCAGCGTCAATGTCTCCGGCAACCACAGCAACACGACCCTTGCCCTCGTTGCAAAAGAGCTGAAGATACCGCTGAGTCAGATCGAGGGTGTCAAGGAAACAAAGCTCACCGGTGAATACGCCCGGGAGTTTCACCTGATCCTGTCACCGGAAAAGATGCGGCGCTTCGGTATTACGTTTACAGAGGCTGTCGAACGTTTGAAAGAGCAAAATATTTCATTGCCGGCAGGCCACGTTGAGACAGCGGCCGGAGAATTCATCATCAAGGTTGACGAGCAGGTCAGATCCCGCGATGACCTGCTGGCTCTGATCATCCGCACGGACAGCGACGGCTCGTTCATCCGGGTCGGAGATATCGCTGACGAAGGCTTTTTCAGCTACCGGGATCCCTTCATCATTACCTCGGTAAACGGCAGCAAATGCGTGACCCTGCAGGTGCTGAAAACGGGGGCCGGTAATACGCTCCACATAACCAGGGAGGTGAAAAGGATTGTCGAGGAGCTGGGTCCTTCCTATGAAGATGAGGGCATTTCGCTGACCATAACCCAGGATTCCAGTAACAGGATCAAAGATTCCATACGGGTGCTTGGTGTCAACCTGCTGCTCGGGATCGTCCTCGTCTGCCTCATTATCTGGAAGTTCATGGGGTTCAGAAACGCGGCCCTGACAACAATAGGAATCCCGTTCGCTTTCATGGTAACCATGGTTTTCATGTATCTCACCGGCAACTCCATAAATGAGGTATCCCTGTTCGCCTTTGTCCTCGTCTCGGGCATTATTGTCGATGATGCAATTGTTGTCGTGGAGAATATCTACCGCCATGTTCAATCCGGAAAAGACGTGCGGGAGGCAATTGTCACAGGAACCTCAGAGGTTTTCATACCGGTTGTCTCCGCCACCTTGACAACCGGATTCGCCTTTCTGCCCATGCTGATAATGACCGGCATGGTCGGAGATTTCTTCGCGATTATCCCCAAAACGATCATCTTCGCGCTGATAGCCTCCCTGCTTGAATGTCTGCTTATCCTCCCCTGCCATTACCTCGACTTCGGGGCACGCAGAGACAGGAGCAGGACAACACCCGGGAAGGATGAAAGCGTTGACCTCAACCGCTATCTTGAAGGTGTCCGCGAGGGGGCTGCCATGAGGGCCACGCGCAGCATGTTTAACAGGCTGGTACTGCTGACACTGCGTTACAGGTTCGTGACGCTGGCAACACTTGGGCTTGGATTTGGTGTGTCGGTTTACATTTTCGGCAGCTCACTCACCGGTACGACCAACCTGCTGCGCATCCAGTTTTTCCCGGACAACTACTCGCTTTTCTATATCGAACTGACCGGCCCCCCGGGAACGCCAATTGCCGCAACGGACGAACTGGTCAAGAAGATTGCTGATGCAGTAATGTCTGAAGGCAGGAACATGCATGAGTCAGCCCTCGGCTTTGCGGGCTTTTACATCAATGAGGACTTTTCTCCCCAATATGGCAACAATCTTGGACATGTTGCCGTAACCCTGCCGAAAAACAAAGAACGGAGATTTTCTGACTACCCGGAAAACGATGTGATTCACCACCTCGAATACCTCCGGGGGAGACTCAGCCCGTTGATCCCTGCCGGAACAGCAATGTCAATCAGGCCCGAGAAGGATGGGCCGCCTGCAGGCAAAGATTTAAATATACGGGTTCTGGGGACTCACCCGGAAAACGTTGCAGCTCTTGCCGGAAAGATCGACGCAAGTTTACGCAATGATCCGGACCTGGGCCCCTGGCTTGAGGACCTGCATGATGACCAGGGCAGCAGCGGCAAAATTTTCCGGATCAAGATCAACCGCGAGCGGGCGGCGGAAGCGGGTTTATCAGTCGCCCAGGTCGCCGGCCTCGCCTCATCTATTCTCAACGGAAAGATCGTCGGAGAATTGAAACTCCCTGATGAAACGATTGATATCAAGGTCAAAGCCCGTATGCCTGACGATTCAAAAATGATGGCAGCACTGGACATCCCGATTCTTGACCTGCCGAGCGGGACGGTGCGGCTCAGGGATATCTGCGAAGCTGAGTTCTCTATTGAACCGGGATATCTGAACCGATTTCAAAACCAGCGGGCAATCACGATCACCGCAGACATCACGGCGGGTGCGCCGCTTTCGAGTCAAATGGCTGTCAAGAAGACGAGGGATTACTACCGTTCGATCAGCAATGATTATCCCGGGGCGGCACTTAATTTTTCCGGGGAACATGAGTCGACCAAAAAATCGTTTCTATCCCTGAGCTATGCGTTCATCATTGCGCTTCTTCTCATCTATCTTGTGCTGGCGGCGCAATTTCGTTCGTATGTGCAGCCGCTGATCATTATCTCAGCCGTAGTGTTTGCACTCACCGGTGTGATCTATGGGACGTTTTTCTCGAGAACGCTTTTTACCATAAACAGTTTTGTCGCAATTATTGGCGTAACCGGGGTCGTCGTTAACGATTCTCTGGTCCTGGTGGCGTTCCTCAATAATTTTTACGAGCAGGGTCTCAAGCGACGTGAGGCACTGCTGCTCGCCACCAATATACGGCTTCGCCCGATTCTGCTCACCACGCTGACCACCACGCTTGGCCTTTTGCCAATGGCACTTGGTGTTCCGGAATATTCCATTATCTGGGGCAGTATGGCCATGACCTTTGTCACCGGTCTCTGCACCGCTACCGTGTTGACCATTATCGTGGTACCCGTCCAGTGGGATATCCTTGTCAGGTTGCGTGAAAAAATCCTCGGGAAACCTTCAGCCCAGGCCGGGTAGCCATTGCTCTACTGGCATGACGAGACCACCCGGCCCCGCCTCAGACGCTTTGCCATATGTTTTTGAAATCTGGGGGAAATACCGGAGGAAACTAATGTTTTCAGTCCAGGCTGAGTTTTGTCTCAAGCGCGCCGTCCGTCAGCTTTCCATCGGTAATCTCTCGCTGAATCGCCAGGAAATTGGCAATGTCACCGCTGATTCCGCGAATGGGGACGATTTTCCACTCCATCATGAATTCGCTGCCATCTTTTCTGTAATTATACGTTTTGCCATGGAAAATATCGCCGCTGGTAAGTTTCTCGCTCAACTCCCTGAGAACCTCCGGGTCAGATTTTGCTCCCTGCAGCATGGACGGTGATCTGCCAAGAAACTCCTGAGGAGAATATCCGGTCATTTCGCAGAGTGCCTGATTCACATAGATAATCGGATATCCGGGCTCTGCTTCGGTAATCATCACTCCCTGAAAAGAAAAATCCAGGGCGTTCTGCAGCATATTCACCATGACCGATTGAAAATTTTCATCATAGCTAAAGATTTCTGACAGGTCCAGGGGTTCCGACATTGTGAACTCTCCTTCATGATATTCTGGTTACAGGGAAATACAGAGATCCCCATTTCATTGAGACAATACGCTGCCGGCAGGTAAAATGGCTGCCGCCAAATCCTCGCGGGCCAACAAAGCATATGACTTCTGTCAATGATAATAATAGCTTGAAAAAGTTCTTCAATAGGTAACTTTAGAGCAGATCATTTTTCATGGTGACAACGGGGAAACGGTGAGGATACCGGTCACACGGCTGGGGCCGATTTTCAGGGGCGTTCGGTTTTAATCGTGCCGCGCACGGAAATGTGCCCACCTTCTGACCTGCTGGCAAAGACAAGCTCGCCGGAGGAGGGATAGAATCCGGTCAGGGCCGTTATGTTGACCTGGTGGGTTACAAGTACCAGGGGACGTTCGAACCTCTGCCCGCCAAGCCACTCCTTGATTTTCTGGGTTTGAACATCGCGTTTCTGGTAACGCTGAAAAAATGAATTCAGATAGGGTAATTCCTCCACCGTCCCGAGTTTGAGCAATTCCGCCGTTTCCCGGCAGCGGCACCACTGGCTCGAAAAAAGCCTGGCGTTGTCTATTCCGTTTTCGCGAAACAGCTCTCCTATCGCCGCTGCCTGTTTGCGGCCGGCATCGGAAAGATTTCTTTGTGTCGAACAATCACCCATGACAAAATGCTCAGGATCGCCCGTACCGGGGGCGATGGCATGACGAAGCAACACGAAGGACCGCCCCGTTTTCAGATCATTCCAGAGACCTGCCTCCCCCGCTGTCGACCATCCTGAAGCAGGCTGAAAAATGACACCGGATAAGTTCCTTTGAAATACCAAGACGAGCCAGACGATCCCCAATTTGTACTCCGCATTTTGAACCCTGCGGCACGAATTATCCTTCGGACAACAACGGAGCGGTGCTACATCAATTGCTCCTCTGACTGTTTTGGAAAACACAAACGCTCTTTTCATTTCTATTCTGGTCGACCTCTCTCTCATGCACCTGTCATCAGAAGCGAACGAACCCCCACCTGTTGATCAGCAAATCTAAAGAGAAACGGGCATTATTGCCTTCGAAACAAGTGTGATTATCATTTTACACTGTATTCCCTGTCAATACAAAAGTCATCAATACGCAGGATGAAAAGGACGTATATTGCGTTTGCTCAGCCGCCTCAGAATACACGCATCTTACTGTTTTTAAATTTAATTTTTGTGCACTTACAGGAGTCACCATGAAAAACGTACGGCTCATTTTACGGACACTCATTTTCTCGATGATTGTCTGCAGCCCCGCAGTCGGATTCGGCCTCGAAGTTGGAGACAAAGCCCCGCCATTCGTTGCCCAGTCAACCCATGGCGAAATTTCATTGGCAGGCTTTGCAGGGGAAAAAAATGTGGTACTGGCACTCTACTTTGCCGTTTTCACCCCGGTCTGAAGTTCAGAACTCCTGGAATTCCAGCGTGATCTGGAAGAATTTAACAGCCTTGATGCAGAAATTATCGGTGTCAGTAATGACACGATGGAAACCCTGAAGAAATTCGTCGAGGAGGAAGGCGTAAAACTGAAACTCATCGCAGATACCGGTAAAGATATCAAAAAGCTCTATGGAAGCGGAAGAGTCACCTACCTCATAGACAAAAGCGGTTATATCAGGTTTATTCAGAAAGGTGTTCCGAATAACGAGGACTTTCTGCAGCAATTACAATTGCTGCAATAAACTGTATAAGCAATCGAAAACATACAGGAATAAAAGGTGTCTTCAAATGATCTTAATCAGTTAACATGCCAATGCGAGCCTCTTCAACAGCATTGGGAGGTCTCCCGGTAACATATTGAGAATAGACTGAATATGAAAGCATACTCATAATAATGAGATTGCCCACGGAAATATCTCATTCATATGAAACTATTGCAACGCCTTAGTAACTCGAAAAAGAGGACTTAACCTAATGACTTTTGATTTTAATGCAGATGAAATTTTTGAAATGGCTGAGCAGATGGAACGAAATGGTGCAAATTTTTATCGCGACGCTGCTGAAAATGTATCTGATGGCAAAAACAAAGAGCTGTTGCTGCGTTTAGCCGATATGGAAGTCGAGCACGAAAAAACGTTTGTCGATATGCGAAAATCCTTAACCGATCAGGACAAGCAGAGCACTGTTTTCGATCCGGAGGGAGAAACCGTTCAGTACCTGAAGGCTCTGGTCGATACCCGTGTTTTCTTCAAAAAGGAGATAGATGCCACCTCGATGAAAGAGATTCTCAAGGAAGCGCTCCTGGCTGAAAAAGATGCCATTGTCTTTTATCTGGGCATGAAAGATCTTGTACCGGAGGTGCGGGGGAAATCCCATCTTGAACATATCATCAAGGAAGAGATGGAACATATCAAACTGATTGGCCGGAAACTGTCTTCAGCCACATCGTAGAAAAATACCCATACCGTTCGCCGGGGACCGGGCGCCTGTTTGGGAGAGGGGTATGGGCGCAGCAGGCACGGTAACGACCCCGTCTCAATAATCCTGCAGCATATCTTCTATCTGGGCCATTGAAAAAACCGGGCCGTCGCTGCAAACGCAAACCTTGCCGATGGTGCAGCGCCCGCAATGGCCGATTCCGCACTTCATTCTATTCTCAAGAGAAATGAAGACCTGGGATGGATTATAGCCTTTATCCCTGAGGGCCAGCAGGGTGAATTTTATCATCAGGGGCGGACCGCAGACGATGGCAAAAGCGTTGTCATCGGCTTCCGGCAGCTCCTGGGTGACGATCGATGGAATGAGCCCGACGTAGTGCTTCCAGTCAGCACTGCCGGTACTGTCCACTGAGATGTGAACATCCACACCATCGCTTTTTACCCAGCCATCGAGCTCCTTTTTATACAACAGCATGCCGGGGTTCCGTGCACCGTAGAACAGATGGATATTGCCAAAAGATTCCCGGTGAGCCGGGTCGAGCATGTAAACGAGTGCTGAGCGCAAGGTTGTAAATGCGTACCCTCCGCCGATAAGGGCGATATTCTTGCGCTGCAAATCCTGCCACGGGAAACCATTTCCCAAAGGCCCCCTCACACCCAGCAAAGACCCGCATGGCAATTCGTGCAGCCGCCTGGTAACCTTGCCGATCCTGTTGACGGTAAAGAGCAGCCTGTCCCGCTCCGTTGGTGAGGATGCAATGCCAAGCGGAATTTCACCGGTGCCGGGAAGCCACAGCATGGCGAACTGGCCGGGCTTGAAACCGGGTTCTTCAAAAAACCTGTCGGCTGCATCCTTGTGCTCGAAATGAAGCTCGAATGTCTTCATGTTCTTATCGGCCGTCTCATTGGCGACGGCATGGAGAGAAACAGGGTATTTGGTGTATGGATTCAGCACGATATTCCTCCGACCTCTGCCATCAGCCTGGAGATTTCCCGGATGTCGATGTTAACCGGACAATGGATTACACAGCGGCCGCAGCCGACACAGCTGACGACACCGCCATAACGATCCGGGAAGTAGTTCAGTTTGTGCATAAATCGCTGGCGTACCCGCTCTTTTCGCCCGGGTCGCGGGTTGTGACCCGAGGCATGCAGTGTAAAAAGGCTGAACATGCAGGAGTCCCAGCAGCGGGATTGGGTTCCGCACCCTCCAGAGACCTCATCGGTCATATCAAAACAGGTGCAGGTCGGGCAGAGGTAGGTACAGATGCCGCAATTGACGCAGCGCTGTGCTGTCTCTTCCCATATAGGAAGTGTAAAAAGTGTGCTGCTGTCGGTCTCAGGCTTCACCAGCTCAGACTGCCTGGACAATTTTTTTTCTGCCTCTTCTGCAACGCGACGGGAGGTCTCCAGAGCCGCACTGGTCGACTCCTCCATCAGATCGGCATGGATGAGTGTTCGAGATTTCTCTCGATCTTCGAAGATCGTTATCAGCAGTTCATCGCCGATATCAGTGATGAGCCCATCCAACCCAGCTGTGATCAAAAGGGCCGCCACCGCACGATGAGCAGAAACAGGCGGCTCCCGGACGATCACAGCCGTAGCCAAGCATAGTCGTGTTCTCGATACGTGTTTTGAAGGAGATATCCTGGGGATTTCCTCCATCGGGGTCACTTACCAGAAGACGCGCATTGAGTTCAACTGCCCGTGCATCGCAGGGCTTTACTCCGAAAAGCACCTTTGGGGTATCCGGCGCCGCCTGTTGCTGTTGAGAGCCATCGCCTTCGTAGCGAAGCAGGAACCTCATGCTGCGGCAGAAAGTAAGATTTGGCGGAAAGCCGGGTATGGGAGGCAAAATCCAGTTCAAGATGCTCCTCGTATGGGGCAAACAGGGTGATGCCCTGCGCGCTGACGGGAACCTGCACATCGAACGTTTTGCTGAGTCGCTTCAGGTAGGCGGGGAGGTGCTCCTTTTTCAGGATGTAACTGTTCATGTTCGCCTCCCGGAGTGCTCATGGTAGGAAGGCCGGAACACGCCATCCGGAGCCTCTGCACCCAGCTCCAGGCCGGGTACATAACCACTGCTTTTAGCAAGATCCCGGTTCAGCTTGGTGGCCAGCTGTCGAACCGATATATTCATCGGGCAGGCGGTTTCACAGGCACCGCACTCCGTGCAGCGTCCGGCAATATGATGGGCCCTGAAGAAATGAAAATCGAGCAGCCGATCAATGGATTCTCGTGGTGAAAGCCAATAAGATTTTTCCACATCGACAAAACATTGTGAACAATAACAGAGCGGACAGATATCCCGGCAGGCGAAGCACATCAGGCAATCTTTGAACAGAGCCTTCAATGTTTCTTCTCTGGTAATGCTATCCTTGGGGGATATCTCAGCTGAGGGGGCGGTACTGCCGGGCTGCCGGCGAGGCTCTGGATTCTGAAGCAAGTGATCCGCCGACAGCGGTGCTCGCTGGATACAATCGAGGCAGGCCTGGCGATACAAATCGGCACGATCGATGACGACATCGCCGTCGGTCACGGTGATGGTTACCTGCTCTTCAATGCAGCTCACCTCCAGGACCCGTTCAGGGCCGCCTGCAGCCCTGTAGATTTTTTCGGGATCCAGCATCCCCTCACAATCGATACCAAGGACAACGATCTGGCGGGTTAGATCAAGGCGGCCTTCCTGGTGATGTACCACCAGGTTGCGCCAGTCGCACCCTTTGGCCGTGACAGCTGTTATTTTCTCGCTGTCAGGAGGCAGGAAGTTCGCCAGGTTGAGCAGGCAGAACTCATCCCAGCAGAGCTGCTCAGCATCCTCAGGGCTCCTGGCCCAGAAGGGCCTGCGGGCCATTGGCACGGTGCCCCGGCTGAATCCCAGAACGGCATCGACCTGTTTCTCTTCCAGAAGCGCCTTAGCCTTGGCAATTAATGCATTCTGTAAATCATTCATGGTATTCAATAATGTAGAAATCGGCTGCGAACCAGACGGCGCATGATTCCCGCAACGTCTACACCCTGCGGGCAGGTCAGGCTGCAGGTCTGGCACTGTTTACAGAGCATCAGAAATGAACTGGTCGCCGCCCTGTCAGGGTCATTTCGCTGGAGGAAGCGGAGCACCTTGCGTGGGGTGTCTGCTGCAAGAAAAGCGACCTCGCAATATGCCGAGCAGTATCCGCACTGGACGCAGGGAGCGGTTTCTTCCCTGTTAACAGGCGAGCTGTCAGACGTGCTGTGTGTAAGTTCTGTCATAGAGCGGGTGATCCTGCAGAGTTATACCTTGAACGGGTTGGGGCCAAGTTCTTTCAGATCCTCGATATACGCTTCGAGAATACGAACAAGGCGTGCACTGTCCTGAATTTCAACACTTTCAGAACGCACCCGTTCGGGTTCGATCATCATCGTCGTGAGTTTTTCACGGAGGTCGCCGCTGCGTTTCTGTACCAGCCGATTGCCGTTGACATAGTGGCACTGGCCATCACTGCAGCCGGCAATCAAGATGCCGTCGATCCCTAAAGCCAGCGCATCTGCGACCACCGCATTGTTTACCGCCCCGGCACAGGGTACCTTCACATAGATGACGTTCAGCGGCAGGAGGAGACCGGAGTCCACGGCCGCCCGGGCCGCGAGATAAGCGTCATTCTCGCACAAAAAGGCAAGAATGACCGGATCTTCATAGTCGAGGAAAGAGTTTTCGAGTACTCCGATCTGGGCTGCCAGCTGCTTGATCGTGAAATTGTTCAGCGATATGGCAGCGACCGGGCAGGTGCCCATACAATTACCGCACTGGCGGCATTTGCCCAGGTCCGGCTCGGGAAAGCCCTTTTCGTCATAGTGGTAGCAGGCAAAGGGGCATTCCTCCACGCATCGCTTACATTCATCGCATTTGGTTTTGTCGACGATCGGAAATGTCGGATTGATCGAAATCGATCCGTCGAGAAAGTTGAGTGCTTTGAGTGCGGCCCGGTTGGCAGAATCGATCGACTGGGATACGTTCATCGGACCGCGGGCACAGCCGCCGCTCAGTATTCCGGTGCGTTGACTTTCCTCGGGATAACACTGGTAGTGGCCGGTAAGGAAATTGCTGTCGTTGAGCGGCAGACCGGATATTTCAGCAAATTCCGACCCCGCCTGGGAGAGCTGCATGCCGCCGGCAAGTACCAGAAGGTCGAGATCTTTTTTGATGGGCTTGCCAGAGAATGTGTCTTCTGCAATGGCGGTTACCTGGCTGCTGTCGGGTTCCGAACTGGTAATCTTCGGGAACCCGCGCACGAACAGGATGTCTTCGGATGCCATGGCCGCCTGATACATATCCTCTTCAAAACCGTTGCAGCGCATGTCCTGATAATAGACGACACAGGTAACGTCCGGCTGCAGGCTTTTGAGTTGTTGAATCTGTTTGATCGTGGCGGAGCAGCAGACACTTGAGCAGTAACTCAGGTGGAGATTATTGCGGCTTCCGACACACTGCACGAAGCCGACCGTCTTCAATTTTGCTAGCGGCGGCGCCGCAAGGTTGTCCAGCCCCCGGGACATGCGGCTCAGCAATTGCTCCATCTCCAGGTTGCCGATAACATTCTGGTAAACTCCGTAACCGAAATTGGTGTTCACTTTGGAGAGCGGGTATGGATCCCAGCCGGTGGTGGCTACGACCGCACCTGCTTTGAGGTTCTGTTCGCGGGAAACCTGGTTCAGCTCGATGGCATTGGTGGGGCAGACACCTTCACATTTGGCGCAGCCTTCAGGACAGGCATGGCGTTCCACCACATAGCTTTCGGGAAAACCATAGGGAAGAGAGGGATGGATGGCTTTGCGGGTGTCAATGACAAGAGAACCGATACCTTTTTCCTGCTGGTATGGCGGCTCATCCTGGACACTGTCGCCAAAAATCGGTATGTCCACAGGGCAGACCTCTGCGCACTGCCCACAACCGTTGCAGCGGTTCTCGTCAACATAGCGAGGCTCGGTTTGCACGGTTACCGAGAAATTACCTGCAGCGCCTTCAACGGCGGTCGGCTTCGACAAGGTATGAAGGGTCAGTTTATCAGAACCCCGCAGGGATTTTAATACATACTCGAGTCCGCAGTGGGGGTCGCAGTGCAGCGGATAAAATCTTGAAAGCAGCGCAACTTTTCCGCCTACCCCGCTCTGTTGCTCAATGAGATGGACCGGTTTTCCACGCTCCAGAAAAGAGGCGGCCACATGAAGCCCGGCAATTCCGGCGCCGACAACAACGGCAGCGTCGGTGGCTGGGATTGCAAGCGGTTCGAGCGGTTGGAGAAACCTGGCATGAGCAGCTGCCATTTTGATCAGGCTGAGCGCTTTTTTCTGCTGAACGCCTGACTCCTCGGTACTCTGGCCGATGCCATGCAGCTCGAGGTCACACCATGCATGCAGGTGGGAGTTCAGATCGGCTTCCGCCAGTTTCTTCTTGAGCATATCCTGCTGCCTGGCGGTAAAACGACCACCCCAGACAAGCCGATCTATCTCGCCGGTTTTGATCCTCGCTCTGACACGTGACAAGAAATCCTCTGACCAGGGGTCAGTTACCAGCTCACAGTATTCAACTCCCTTGGTCTTTCCACACTTTTCAATAAGGCCGGGGAGGTCAATTGCCGCACCAATTTTTCCACCGGCATCGCAGAGGTACAGGCCAATTTTCGGGATTTTTTTTTCCATGGATCAATCAGTTCTCGTTTTGCAGCGAAATCGTTCTACCTTGCCGTTTATATCGATACATGTCCAGGTGATGGTGTTGGTTCCCATCATCGGAATCAGTTTGGCGCCGTGATATCCAAGCTGAAACGGCATGCGGGTTTCAATTGCCCCGACCGGACAGATCTTGGTGCAGGACATGCAGTCCCAGCAGTCACTGGTTTCCCGGCAATAGGCTTTGCCGTTTTCACCCAGGGTCATCAGGTTTCCGGGACAAACCTGTTCACACAACGGTTCATCCTGGGCTTTGCATCCATCGCATTTTGAAAAATCTACTTTTGGAGCCATATTTCCTTCCTCCTTGGAGGTTGAGCTTAGTTGCTATTCGCCGGGAACAAGCTGTTCGTATGGGCGGGTAAATGTTTCGATCTCGCCGGATTCCTTGTTGAGACGGCTCTCGACGAAGCAGTTGAACTCGGGGTCGATTCCCGGATAATCGCTGCGTGTCTGCCAACCCTGCCACCGGGTTTCCTTGCGTGACTTGAGATGATGACAGACGATCTCGGCAACATCGAGGCGATCGACGACCTCATGAACGAGCATCAGATCGTGAAGGTCTCCAGCGTACAAAAACTCGATCTGTTTTTTAAGCATTTTCAAATGCTTAAGCGCATAGTCAAGACGCTCCTCATTGGTACGGTAGAACTGGGATGTGCCGCCGGCATACTCATCCATCAGTCGCTGCATGCGCTCTTCCATTTCCCGGGCTGAAACACCGTCGAAATCTTCACCTTTGAACAGGGCTGAAAATACACGCTTTTTCTCCTGCTCAACCTTGTCGCTGTCGAGTTCGGGCAGGGTAAGCGGCTCGATATATTTCAGTGCGCCCCTGGCTGCCAGTTTTCCTTCTGCGGCACAGCCTCCGACAAACTTGTTCGGATTGCCGCCGGCAGTTTCCCCGGCCGCAAAGAGCCCGGGAACGGTGGTCATCCGCTCCATATCAACCCAGTAGCCACTGCCCGTGTGACCGCCGACGATATATGGATCGGAGCCATAGATCTCGATTGGTTCTTTGGTTATGTCCTGTCCACGGCTCGCCAGGTAGAGTACGAAAGATGGCCGTTCGTTGAGATAGTCGACCTTCAGGTCCTTAACCTCTTTGGCGCCCAGGTGGGTAGTGTCGGCATAGGTCGGCCCCCTGCCTTCCAGCCACTCTTCCATGGGTGCGTTTGCCCGAATGTAGCGAGGTGCGGAGTCTCCACCAAGGTGAGCGTATCGTTCTTCGAGTATGCGCTCGCCCCTGGCGTTGATGATATTTGATTTATAGCCGACAGAAATTGTATCGATCGGCCCGCAGAAATCTTTGGAGCGGGTGGCGACCCAACGCTGCTCCATGGAGGTGAACTCGGCTCCTTCACGTATGCCCATTGCATAACCGGTACCCACGTTGAAGGGACACATCCAGGTCTGGTGGTGAGAGTCGCTGGAGTCTGAGGTATATGACTTATAGAGGCCGCATGCCCCGCCGGTTGCTACGATCGTCGCCTTGGACCTGAAGACATAGAATTTACCGTCACGCACTCCGAATCCCATCGCTCCGACACACTGGTCGCCATCCATCAGGAGGCTGGTGGCAACGATACGGTTGTAAACCTCTGCTCCGCATTCCATGGCTTTTTCAGCCATGATGGGCTTGAGTGCCTCTCCATAAATGGAAATATCCCAGCCGCCGCGATACTGGATCTGATCGTCCTCATCCCTGACGATGGGAAGTCCCCAGCGTTCGAGGTCATCGACCGCTTCGTTGAGTTCCCGGGCGTTGCTCAGGGTCAGGTCTTCTCTGAGGGGACCGCCGCCGACCTGGTCGCGGCACCAGCGCACAAGGTCTTCAGGTGTCTTGCCTTCGGGGATATACGTGTTGATCGCATCCATGCCGGCGGAGCAGGCGCCGCTGCGGCTGATGTGAGCTTTCTCCATGATCGTGACTTTTATGTCGGGATTGAGCTTTTTGGCCTCGATTGCTGAAAAGCACCCGGCATTGCCGCCACCGATTATCAAGAGATCGGTTTCGACTATTTCAGTTGTGACGTTTTCCAGGCTTTCAGGTAGTTGTGCAGCCATCATACTCTCCTTTTATAGATGATGAGGGAATTGCATGTAATGAAGACGGGTTAACAATTGGTAATTATCCTGTTGCCGCTATTTTTCCATGATGACTGCCTAAAAACTATCGGCTGGGCGATAGAGCAATTAAAATTATTGCCCATTGGAACAAAAAGGTGATTTTTTATTTTATTACGCGATCTTAGTCTAGATGTTGGAGACAGTTATGATCGTGATAACCGGTAATAAGTGGCGATCAGAGCGGGAAGAAAGGAAAAGAACAGATTAATGTTTACTGTGAACCTATAACAGTGCTTCGCACATTGATTGCTTTGTGGCAGGTATCACACAGGCGATTAATATGAAGCCGGTCGCTTCATTCTGGCAAGGCAACGTGGGCAAAAATGAAAAATACGTGGCACCTCAGTGAGCAGGGTTTTTTTTCCGACATCTCAGAGACGGTAAAATCAGCATTTTTTGATATTGCTGAGCGAACCCTTCTCAAAAAGAATGAGTTTATTTTTCATGAGGGTGATCCCAGCAGGCACTGCTACTACCTGCAAAAGGGAGCAATACGAATATTTAATTTTACGGAACTGGGCAAGGAACCGATCATTTTTATCAGGAATGCAGGTGAGCTGTTCGGCCTGGCGGAAATCATAGACTCGAAACCCCGGAAATGCAACGCTCAGGCCATTACCAGCCTCGAACTTTACACCGTCAGCAAAGCCGATTTTGAGAAGCTTCTTGAAGATCATTACCCATTATCAAGAAAGGTCATGAGCGTGCTTGGCCGGCGCCTGCGATACCTCGGCGAGCAGATGGAAAATCTTATGATCTGCGATGTTCACACCCGTGTATTAAAGCTGCTGCTCTACCTGATTCACCACAAATTTGAGGAATCGGATCCGGAGCAGCCGATATCGGTCCCGCTCAATTTATCACAATCGCAAATCGCCTCGATGACCGGATCCTGCCAGCAGACCATCAGCAGTATTTTGAAAAGTCTTAGCGAAAATGGCCTGATTCATCTTGAAAAACGTACACTTACAATCGTCAATCCAGCAAAGGTGATGGATATGATATACCAGGAGCCGTTCAAGATTTCCGAAATCGCCTGCAACCACTAGCCGCCACAGATGTGTCTCCAGGCGTTCTCTAGTTTTTCCTGCAACCAATAGCCCTACTCAAAATTCAGCATCCCCGCGATGGCAGTTCAGGCCTGTTCTGATAACAGCTGATCAACCTTCAACTACCGGCTCGATTTATCACTATCGATGGTCAAGTAAGTGCCTGAGTGATCAGTGTCAGCGACACCCTTGAGAAAAATGTCAAATATCAAAAAACTATCGTGTAGGCGATATTCTTGTAGGAGCAAAATTGGTAGAGATTGACGGATATGAATTACCGCTGTCTCAACAGACCCTTTGTCACAGAATGCTAACCCCCGTATTCCTGGGGAAAACCCTGTTTACAAAAAGGAGGAGTATCATGCGCACGTCCCCGATGTCTTTGCTTGTAGCTGCTGTTCTCGCAAGTTTTTTTATCGTTTGCCCGGTCCTCGCGGCAGATTACCCGAGTCGCCCGATAAAAATGCTTACCATGGTAAAACCCGGAGCCCAGATCGACCTGCTGGCAAGAAAAGTGGCAGAAGAACTGAAAAACGAACTCGGTCAGCCAGTACTGGTATCCAATAACCCCGGCGGGTCCCACGGCAGCGTCATGGCAGCCGAACTGTCCAGGGCTAAACCGGATGGATACACCCTGGGTATTGGTGCCACTGCGGCCTACACCTATTCACCACACTATGTAAAGACCAGTTACAAGTTTGATGACTTCACGTTTATCTCAAAGCTGGGTCTGAATCAGAGTGGTATTGTCTGCCGCCCTGATCGTCCATGGAAAACGCTTGGCGATGCATTTGCCTGGGCAAAACAGGAAGGCAAAGGTTTGACCTACATGTTTCAGGGGTCCGACGACCGCGATGTGATGACGCGAATTGCAGCCACTGAAGGTGTCGAGCTTTCTTTCATGCCAAGCCAGGGTGGACCCTCGATTATTTCAGCAGTGCTCGGTGGCCATGCTGATCTGGGTCACTTGGGGGCAATCCTGTTTGGCTATGTACCAGAAAAATTGACGTTGCTCGCCGCGACGACACCGACCCGGCTCGTTGCACCACCGGAACTCAAGGAATTTCCAGACGTTCCCACCCTTAAAGAGCAGGGCTGGGATGAGTCTGTCGAAATGTTTATCGCACTGATCGGCCCCAAAGGACTTCCCGAGGCTACGTTGACCCGTTTGGATGAGGCGCTAACAAAACTCAGAGATGATGAAGCATTTCGGGAATTTATTGCCGTAAAGCTGAAAATGGGACCGGTCACCTATGGGCGCGCTTATGCAGAAGAGTATATGCAAAAAGCCTATGACCGCTTCGGTGCCCAGGCTGCGGCGATGAAGAAGTAGTTCATAGCGTTTTCATATCGGCAGTGCCGCAGGAGCAGCTAGCGCTTGCTTTCCTGCGGCACTGCTTTTAACGGTTCAGGAAAACGCTGTCGGTTCCTGCCCAACTCACATAATTAAAAACCGCGAAATGATATCTGCAACAAGCAGAGATCAAAGGAGAATTTCATGACTGGGCCGCAGAGGGATAATCTCCTGTTCAGCTCGATTGTACTTTGCTGTGTCGTTTGTCTTGTCTGGGTTATTCCAAATTACACCCCTGCGTACCCCGGCTATGGCGTTCCCGGGTCGCTCGTTCCCAATGTGGCGGTCTCCACGATTCTCTTTCTTTCACTGCTGGCTCTTTTGTCCAACCTCGTCAGTTCTTCGAGGACCAGGCGCGACAACAAGGGGCAGCAACCCGACAAAAGCCCGGTCGACCGGATACACCTGAGTCACCTGCTATTGTTCATGGTGCCCAGTTTTCTGATGATGCCCACCATGAAAAAATTTAATTTCCTGCCATACGACCTGGGCTTCATTCTTCCTGGGGTAATTTTAATGCTCGTTATGCAGTGGTTGTGCGGGCAACGTAGACCAGTTCCACTGGTCCTGGTGGCAGTAATTCCAGTTGGAGTGATTTATACCGCCATCCGCTTCGGGCTTGGCGTCCCCATGCCATAATGCAGCAAAACAAAAGGTGAAACTCAATGTTTGAAGTAGTCATTGCGGGATTCATTGATTCTCTGCAGTTTTCCAACCTGCTTTTTGTATTTGTCGGGGTGACTGCGGGAATGATGGCGGGTGCAATTCCAGGCGTCAACGGCCCGATGGCCATCGCTCTCTGCATACCGCTGTCATACTACATGTCGCCGATGGCAGCTATCGGCTTTCTTGTCGGACTGAACAAAGGGGCATTTTTTGGCGGCGCCATCTCCGGAGTTTTGCTCAACACGCCCGGCACCCCTGAGGCTGCAGCGACAACCTGGGATGGTTACCCGCTGGCCCAGCAGGGCAAGGGTGAAAAAGCCCTGCGCATGGCCTTGTACGGTTCGGTTTCAGGCGATGCCTTCTCGACCATTGTCCTTATTCTGGTTGCCGCTCCATTGGCAACAGTGGCGCTGTATATGGGCCCGCCGGAGATTTTCGCCCTGATCTGCCTGGCAATGACCATTATCGCCGGCCTGGGAACGACATCGCTGCTCCGTGGCCTGATGGCCGCAGTTTTTGGCATACTCGTCGGTACTATCGGCATGGAGCCGGTTTCGGCAATGCCGAGGCTGACCTTTGACATGTATCAGCTGGAACGGGGTATTTCCCTGATTCCGATAGGCATCGGCATGCTCGCTTTCTCAGAGATTATCTCCCAGCTGGAGAGACGGCTCAAATACGGCGATTCCGACTGTGTCATGAGTTTTTCCGACAAAAAGGAAGACCGTTTTATCTCCTGGCAGGAGTATCGGGATTGCTTTCGTACGATTATACGCTCCGCCGTTTCCGGGACCGTCGTCGGGGCCCTGCCTGGTCTCGGTGCCCCGGTTGCTTCTTTTTTCGCTTATGACCAGGCTAAAAAAAGATCAAAAAACCCGGATGAATTCGGCAAAGGCAAACTTGAGGGTATCGCTGCCTCGGAGGCGGCAAACAGTGCGGTCGTCGGAGCCAGCCTGATTCCGCTGTTCACGCTGGGCATCCCGGGAAATGTCGCTGCGGCGATGCTGATCGGTGCTTTTGTGATTCACGGCATGATTCCCGGACCCTTGATGTTCGAGGAAAATGCCCAGTTTATCTACTCGATTTACGGAAGCCTTATTATTGCCAATCTCTTTCTATTGGGCGTCGGCCGGGTCGGTCTTAAAACCTTCTGCAAACTGGTTCAGACACCGGCAGTGATTTTGTACCCCATTATCATCTTTACCTGCCTGATGGGATCATATCTGGCAGAATATTCGACTTTCGACGTCACCCTGATGCTGTTCTTCGCCTTTCTCGCCTATTTCATGAGAAAGTTCAAGTTCTCTCATATTTGTTTTATCATCGGTTTTATTCTTGCTCCAATATGGGAAACGTCGCTTCAGCAGCTTATAATCTCTTCAGAGCAGAACCCCTATATGATATTGACTCGCCCGGTGGCCATTGCACTGCTGGTCATCACCGCTTTTGTCATTTTCAGAACGGGACTCGCAGCCTATAGGAAAAAAAGATAACCACAGTGCGCATTACCTGAGGGAGCGATTAATGAGTTCTTATCTCGAATGGCCAGAAGAAAACGCGGGCAGGATCAATGACTTTTATCGATGGTCACACCCCGGCTCAAACCTGTGCCTGGATTTTCATGGAGACCCGGCCAAGGCCCAGCTCGCTGTCTTTTCCGATGGGAACCACCACATGGCACTGAGGGAATGCCTGGACGCATTTTCTGAGAAACATGACCGGCTGGCACATATTTTTTATGCAACAACGCCCCCAGGGCCGATTGTCAATATGCTCAAAAACGGGGGGCTGCAGCTCGGCAACCTCATCATCACTATAGATCCGCATATTTTCATAAGCCCCCCCAACATCCTCGATAATCTGATCGAGCAGGGAGTGATGACAGCTCATGCCCCCTTTGTGAAAAATCGGGGGAATGTTTTGCTGGTCAGGAAGGGGAATCCGAAGTGTATAACCCAAGCAGCGGATATCATGGATGAGAGCATCAGGCTTTTTCTCTCTCACCCGGAAAACGAGAAAGCCAGCTACACGGCATATCATGATACCCTGAATGCGCTGGTCTCGGCGCAGGGCATGGACGGCTCAGATTTTTTAGAGGCGAAAACCTCTCAGGGCCAGGTGGTCTTCGGTGAACGAATTCATCACCGGGAAGCCCCGCAGGCTATAGCAGATGGATCCGCTGACGTTGCGCCGGTCTTTTACCATCTCGCTCTTCGCTACGTGCGAATATTTCCGGATCACTTCGCTATCGTGCCGCTTGGAGGAAGTGTCGAAGAGCCTGATCCATTACCGGGAAACGTGACGGGCACAACGTCAATGGGACTGATTGGTGATGGAGGAATATGGGGGAGCCGATTCTTGGAATATCTCACTTCAGATGAAGCCATAAAGATCTACGAGAGCCATGGTCTTCGCTCACTGGTGACCATTTAATTTTTTCTTTTAGAACTATTCATCAGGAGAAAAAAAGGAGCAGCTATGCCACTGAACAAAAGACTGCGTGAAATAATGGTCCCCGTCTCCAAGTACGCTACTACGAACGAGGACGCTCCCCTGAAAGATGCTCTGCTCAGACTTCGGGAGATCTATTGCGAGACGGCAACCGGTGAATGCACAGAGGCTGGTCACCGAACCTGTCTCGTATTCGACAGGGACTCAAATTTAGTCGGTATCATTGACTTTCAGTCCATATTGAAAACATTAATTCCCGAAATTGTCGGTGGCATAGGTGAAAAGCTTACATCGCTTAAAATCTCTGTAGCGTTGTCCGAAGGCAATACAACAGACAAGAAGGAGATTACCGCGAACCTCACGCAACGAGTACTCGCTCATGGTGAAACACGGATCGGGGATATGATGCTGAGGGTGCGCGGCAAAGGGGTCCAGGCCGACGATTTTCTCATCGAAGGCCTCAAGGCCATGCACCGCCTCAGGGTAACAGTCATGCCAGTTTATGAAGGGAATACTCTTGTAGGGGTACTTCGAGATTCAGACCTGTTTCTCACTTTAGCGAGTGCCTTCGATAAATAGAGTATGCAGAAATAAATCAGGTATTACAAACGTTCTTTCTTTACCTCTTTCTCAATAGGCTTTCTGCGTGGCGTTCTGTACCTTCCCGGCAGTTGGCGGAGCATAAATTGCACCTGAGGCCTCGTTTTTCAGCTGAAATTTCCGCTGAGCCTACTGGATAAATGGCTCCCGCATGGTGACAAATTCTTCGGCGCTGCTCGGGTGAATGCCCACGGTGCCGTCAAAGTCGTTCTTCGTCGCGCCGGCTTTCAAGGCTACAGCAAATCCCTGCAAAATTTCTCCGGCATCAGGTCCAACCATATGGACTCCCAAAACCCGGTCGGTGGAGCCGTCTACCACGAGTTTCATGAGTGTGTGCTCATCGATTCTGCCAAGAGAATATTTCATCGGCCGGAAAACCGATCTGAAAATGACGATGTTCTCGTACTGCTCCCTGGCCTGAGCCTCCGTCAGGCCGACGGTACCGAGCGGCGGCTGGCTGAAGACAGTCGTCGGGATGTTGCTGTAATCCATCCTACGCTGCTCCCCACCGAAGTGATTGGCAGCAAAGATACGGCCTTCATTAATGGCAACCGGGGTGAGATTCATCCTGTCGGTGACATCGCCGATGGCATAAATATTTTTCACTGAAGTCTCCATCCGCTCATCAACCTCAACGGCCCCGCGAGCCCGCATCGAAACACCGATCTCCTCAAGTCCCAGGCCGGCAGAATTGGGCAAACGCCCGGTGGCAAAAAGAACCTGATCAAAGATCTTTCCATCGCATTCCTCGCATATGACGCGCAAACCATCTGCTGTTTTCTCGATTTTCTCAACGACGGAAGCGCATTGAACTTCAATACCCTTTTTTACCTGCTCGGCCCGCAAATGTTCGGCGAGATCTGCATCAAAACCACGCAGAAGGCGGGTAGAACGCGCCATCAGGGTGATCTCCACCCCAAGCCCATGGAAGATACTGGCAAATTCCAGGGCAATATAGCCGCCGCCCACAATCGCCATCTTTCTGGGCAGCCTGTCGAGCATAAAGGCGTCATCCGAGACAATTACATATTTTCTCCCAGGGAAATCGGGTACCAGCGGACGACCGCCCGTAGCAATCATAAACCGGTCAGCAGTGATCTTCTTTTTTCCAACCTGCAGGGTTTTTGCATCGATGAAACGAGCCGAATCCTGATAAACACGTACGTTGAATTTTTCCAGAAGCCCTTCGTAGATGCCGTTGAGCCGGCGAAGCTCAGCCTGGACCCGATTGCGCAATTCAGCCCAGTCAAAGGCTGCACCTCTGCAGGCCCATCCCAGGCTTTCGGCGTTGCACATTTCTTCCGCCGCGAGTGAGGCATACATCAGGAGCTTTTTCGGTACACAGCCGCGATTCACGCAGGTACCACCCAGTCGATCAACCTCCGCAAGGCCGACCTTGGCCCCCAGTGCCGCCGAAGTTCTCGCACAGGCGACACCACCTGAACCACCTCCAATCACAAACAGATCGTAATGAGCCATAGTCCTGCTCTCAGATTAAAACGTGTTCGGCTTTTCTGCAAACAAAGCCCGTACTCGTGAGTTGATAGCGTGAGCCTTGTTCAAAACTGACCCATTGACATACCATCATAAGCATTTTCGCGAGAAAAAATTATTTTTTTAGCCTTGATGTCCAGGCAGGTCATAATTCTCTGATGCTTTTCCAGGTTATTTTTTGTTTTTGGCAATAATCCATACGGCGTGTACCATTCCCGGGATAATGCCCAATATCGTTAAGACAATATTTATCCAGAAGTGTTTCCCTATGCCCACCTGAAGAAACGCTGCCACAGGTGGAAATATAATTGCGCAGATGATTTTTATGACATCTTTCATATCTCTTTTCTTATCGATCTCCTTTGACTTTGCAACAATGAGCGACAATGTGCTCTCAATGTCGTCTGAGAGACGTTCTACTGCAGGCAGAAATATAAATCAATTCCACGTTTGCCCTCATTCAGGAATCCTCGCTGGATGAGGCCGCGGCGGACAGAGGGGGAAAGACCCCGGGGAAGACCAGCCGATCAGATCACCTCACTCAAATGTGACGTATCGGTCAGGAGTGCTGGTGCTCCGTTGTTTTGACTTTCATCACATAATGGTGCCAGTCCTCCAGCAGTCCGGTTCGTTCAGCCTTATCCATGGATGGCTCAAAGGAGCGTTCTACCATCCAGACCCTGGAAATCGCCTCCAGAGACTCAAAGAGGCCGACATGCAGACCAGCAAGAAAAGCAGCACCGAGTGCGGTGGTTTCTGTGATAACCGGTCGATCCACCCGTATGTTGAGGACATCGGCCAGGAATCCGCAGAGCCAGTCGTTGCCGACCATGCCCCCGTCGACTCGCAGCCTGGTTGCCTTGACACCGTCTCTGCGCATCGCCTCAAGTAAATCAAGCGTCTGGTAACAGATGGATTCCAGGGTTGCTCGAACCAGTTCAGCGGGGCCGGTGTCCCGGGTGATTCCGAAGATGGCCCCACGCGCGTCGGGGTCCCAATGCGGTGCCCCCAAACCGGTGAAAGCAGGAACGATATAAACGCCATTATTGGACCCCAGCGAGGCGGCCATTGATTCGGTTTTGCCGGCACTGTCTATGATGCCGATACCGTCGCGCAGCCACTGCACCGCGGCACCCGCCACAAAGATAGAGCCCTCGAGGGCATACGTCGTTTTACCATTAAGCCGATAGCCGACGGTGGTGAGCAATTTATTCTTCGAGGCAAGGGCCCAGGTTCCTGTGTTCAGAATCATAAAGCACCCCGTGCCATAGGTACTTTTGATCATGCCCGGCTCAAAACACGCCTGGCCGATCAGGGCGGCCTGCTGATCTCCTGCCACCCCGGCTATCGGAATCTCAATCCCAAGCACAGCTTCAGCTGATCGACCAAAATCAGCTGCGCAGTCAAGTACCTGCGGCAGCAGAGATTTTGGAACGGTTAACATCTCTAGTAGTTCATCATCCCAGCATTGATTATGGATATTGAACATCAGGGTTCGCGAGGCGTTCGTTGCATCGGTGACGTGGGACTGTCCATCGGTTAAACGCCAGATCAGAAAGGAATCGATCGTGCCGAAAGCGAGGTTCCCCTGCTCTGCCAGATTACGGGCATTTTCCACATGCTCAAGTATCCAGGCAAGCTTGGTGCCTGAAAAATAAGGGTCAAGAAGCAGGCCTGTCTTTTCAGATACCAGCTCCTCTTTCCCCTGCTTGCGCAGGCTATCGCAATACTTGGCCGTTCGCCGGTCCTGCCAGACGATTGCATTGTAGATTGGCTTTCCCGTGGCCCTGTCCCAGACAACAGTGGTTTCACGCTGGTTCGTTATACCGATGGCCGCTATCTCGATCGCCTTTTGCCTGGCATAGCCAAGTGCGTCCTGAACCGTGGAAAGAGTCGTTGACCAGATCTCTTCAGGATCATGCTCAACCCATCCATCTTTCGGAAAAAGCTGGGTAACTCCAACTGGGAGCTAAAGACCGAACGTCCGCTGCTGTCAAACAATATGGCGCGGCTGCTTGTTGTCCCCTGGTCGATACTGAGAATATGTCTGTTCATAGTGATCCCCCCGCGAAATGAACCTGATGCTTATCGGGAAAAATACTCTTCATATCTGGCGGCAGCATCTTCGCCAAACAATAGTTCACAAGCCTCATACAACCCTTTTGACTGCTTGAGCTCCTCATAGGAAACAAGGTATTCCAGCTTTGAGCGCCTTTTGAGGTAATCCTCCAGTGTTACGATCATTTCAGTCTCTGCAACGTAGTCGATTTCACAACGGCGAATGCCCGTGCCGTCAATCAGGGTGTCAGCCATTTCCGGGTCTTTTTCTATGGCATCGAGCATCGGGATCGCATGCTTTCCATAGCGACGCCATAACCTGTCACTTACCATTTCTCCGGTATCGCTGGCAATAATCTGATCTAGACCAAGCTTGTGGGATTGCTTATAATAGGCGGTCTTGACCTCGTTTGACGGCTCCCCGTACCATTTGTCTTTTACCGTAGCCAGGGGGATACCCATCTTTATGACGTCCTTGCATATTTCCTCGCCTATGTTCAAGCAGTCGGTCAGCTTGCCGCCAAAAATACTGATATGCTTTTTGGCAGCGGATGTTTCGACGATATGTTTTCTCGACATCTGCAGAAAATCTTCCCCGGATTTCTGCCCCTTTTTCAACACCAGGGGCCGGACACCGCAGCGCTCCGATATGATATCGCTTTCCTCTAGAGGTCTGCTCAAATCGAGACGGGCGTTGATATTGGACAACACAAAATCACGGTCTTCGGCGGTCACCCGGGTTTCCGGGTCTTCAACAGGAGTATCGGTCGTACCGATGCAGGTGCGGTTTGCCATGGGGATGGCAAAAAACAAACGACCATCATCGGCAAAAAAGGCAAGCACCCGGTTTTTACGGGTCAATCGCGGTACAATGAGATGGATGCCCTTTGAAAAAATGTGCCGATAGGCGGTTTCCACCCCGGTCGCCTCGTTCTGTCTGTCAACGAAGGCCCCAGTCGCATTGATCACAACCGTGGAACGTATCTCGAACGTTTCGCCGCTGACCTTGTCCCGTGCCGCCGTTGTCCAATGATTGGTGCCATCGTATGAGCCACTGACGGATTCAACATAATTTGCGCAAAGGCAGCCCTTTTCCATGGCATTACGCACAAAATTAAAGACGAATCGGGCATCATTGTCAGGCAGGTAGGCATCGGAATATTCGACGCCGCCAATGCTGTTTTCCACATTGATGAGCGGTTCCGCATTTTTGATCTGCCTGGCGGAAAACAGACGAGGGGTTCGAGTTTGTCCCCTGCCGATCAGCCAGTAAAGCCAGGTTCCGGCAAACATCATCCAGGGTGGAAGGCGGGATTGCTTTGGCAGCGTGCTTAAAAAGCGTATTTCCTTGACCGTGGATGGAAAACTTTTAAGCAATTCGTTCCTGGATTTACAGAGATTGTTCACCAGCCGGAATTCATAGCTTTCCATATATTTTATGCCGCCCCAGATAAGATTGGAGGAGTGCTCGCTGGTAAAACCGGCAAAATCACGGGAATCAATAAGGCCGACACTGGCACCGCGGGATGCCAGGGCTGCAGCACACACCGCACCGTTGATCCCACCGCCGACGATCAGGACATCAAGGATGGTCGTTTTCAACTTCTGGATGTTCGCTGTTCTCAGTTTCATAGTAATTGGTAGACGCCTTATCAGCGTGGCAAGAGTTACTGTAGAGGCCGGCGTTGGTAAACGTCAGCATTATGCTCCTATAACAGCTCGACTGCGGAGCTGGCACTGAAACGTATCAGACATATCTGAAAATGAAAATGAACCAGATAATTGAAATGATGAGCCCACCCCACAACGGTGCTCCGTAAAAGGCCAGCCACCCCAGATTGATAAAACCGGTTCCCAGCCAGGAAATAAACAAACGATCCCCTCGCGTCGTATCCAGACCAAACAAACCCCGCCTTGGATTGCCGCCGGGACTGAAACGCTCCCAAACTCCCAGCGCTACAATCGACAAGACAATCACTATGAAGAACGCAGCAGTCGGCCACGTCCATGCCATCCAGGATAAACCCATAAGACTGCCCTCCCCCCTTTAAACTCGCCCGAGCGCAAATCCCTTGGCGATGTAATTACGGACAAAATAGATGACAATCGCGCCGGGAATGATGGTAAGCGAGCCGGCAGCTGCCAGCAGACCCAGCTCATAGCCCGAGCTGCTCGCTGTCCGCGTCATTGTTGCTGCGATCGGTTTCGCCGCAACCGAGGTCAGCGTTTTTGCCAGGAGCAGCTCCACCCACGAGTACATAAAGCAGAAAAACATCGTAACTCCGATACCGGCGGCGATGGTCGGAATAAAAATACGGATGAAAAATCTCCAGAACGAATAGCCGTCAAGGTATGCTGTTTCATCCAGCTCCTTTGGTACACCGGACATGAAGCCCTCCAGAATCCAGACGGCAAGGGGAATGTTAAAAAGACAATGAGCGATGGCGACGGCTATGTGGGTGTCAAACAGACCAATTGCAGAGTATAACTGGAAAAAAGGCAGGGCAAAAACGGCTGGAGGAGCCATGCGGTTGGTCAGCAGCCAGAAGAACAGATGCTTGTCCCCAAGAAATCTGTAGCGTGAAAACGCATACGCGGCCGGTAATGCCACCGTAACCGAGAGAAGGGTATTGATCACCACATAAATGATCGAATTGAGGTAGCCATTGTACCAGGTCGGATCAGTAAAAATAACCTTGTAATTTGCCAGGGTAAATTCCTGGGGAAAGAATGAAAAGCCGCCAAGTATCTCATTGGTTGTTTTGAAGGACATAGAGAGCAGACCATAGATCGGCAGCATCAAAAACAGAATGTAGAGTGTCGGCACCAGCCACTTTTTTGATTGGCTCATCTTACTGCTCCTCGTTACGCATCATGATGGTGTAGAACGCCCAGCAAATCAGCAGAACCATCAGAAAATAAATCAGCGACATGGCCGCCGCCGGCCCGAGGTCAAATTGACCCAGGGCAATTTTAACCAGATCGATCGACAGAAAAGTCGTGGTGTTGCCGGGTCCGCCGCCGGTTAACACGAAGGGTTCGGTATAGATCATAAAGCTGTCCATGAACCGCAGCAGGATGGCAATGGTCAGTACCCGTTTCATCTTCGGCAGCTGAATATAGCGGAAAATCGCCCAGCGGCTGGCTCCGTCGATATGTGCCGCCTGATAGTAGTCATCGGGTATCGAGCTCAGCCCGGCATAACAGAGCAGCACGATCAGCGACGTCCAGTGCCAGACATCCATGACCACCGTGGTCATCCAGGCGGACATCGGCTGATTGGTAAAATTGTAGTCGATTCCCATCGAGTTCAGGGTGTAGCCGAGCAGGCCGATCTCGGGCAGGGCGAAGATATTCCACATGGCGCCGACCACATTCCAGGGAATCAGCAGCGGCAGGGCCATCAAGACCAGACAGACGGAAACCCAGGGACCTTTGCGGGGCATGGTCAAAGCGACACCGATTCCGAGCGGCACCTCGATGGCAATGATCATACCGGTAAAGATCAGTTGCCGGACCAGGGACGCATGAAAACGGGGCGAGCGCAGTACCTGCTCAAACCAGGTCGTGCCTTCCCAGAAAAAGACGTTGTCACCAAAGGTTTCCTGGAAGGCATAATTGACGACCGTCATCAGAGGGATAAAGGCATTGAAGGCTACCAGGAGCAAGACAGGTACAACAAGCCACCAGGCCTTGTTGTTCTGGGTTTTATTCATGGACTGTCTCCTCAACGATCCAATCGTCACAGTAGATTCTGGTACGGTTCGGGTCAAATCGAACCCTGGGGTTCTCTGCTGGGATGACCTTGTCTTCTTTCATCACCATTTTGATTATTTCGGATTCATGCTTCAGGGTTATCACCTGGTAGCGACCCAGATCTTCAACCTTTTCAATAGTGACGGGGATACCATCAGTTGCAAACTCAATAAATTCCGGCCGGATACCCACTTCAAGCTTGCCGTTCAACTCACCCGTAACCGGATGGGAGGTTTCAAGGCGGCTGTTGTAAAAAACAGGCTGGCCATTTTCGACCGTGCAGGGCAGGACATTCATCCCCGGTGAACCAATAAAGTAGCCTACAAAGGTGTGCCGAGGCTTGTTGAACAATTCAACCGGAGTACCCACCTGCACCACGAGACCCTCGTATATAACCACCACCTTGTCAGCAAAGGTCAACGCCTCAACCTGATCGTGAGTGACATAGATCATGGTCATTCCGACCTGCTGGTGCAATTCCTTCAGCTTTGATCGGAGCTGCCATTTAAGGTGGGGATCAATGACCGTCAACGGTTCATCAAACAAAATCGCGTTGACATCAGAGCGTACCAGGCCGCGACCAAGGGAGATCTTCTGCTTTCCATCGGCAGTGAGACCTGCGGCCCGCTTCTTCAGACTGGCTGACAGGTCAAGCATCTCTGCAATCTGGGTAACACGCTGTTTCACCAGAGCTTCATCCATACCACGGTTACGCAGCGGGAAAGCCAGGTTATCGAAAACCGTCATGGTGTCGTAGACGACAGGAAACTGGAAGACCTGGGCTATCTGTCTCTCTGAAGTGGGAAGATGAGTCACTTCTGCGCCGTCAAAGAGGATCTCGCCCTCGGATGGCGTTAACAATCCGGAGATAATGTTCAGCAGTGTCGTCTTGCCGCAACCGGAAGGGCCCAGCAGGGCATAGGCGCCGCCGTCTTCCCAGACCTGGTTGATCTGGTTGAGCGCGTATACCGGTTTTTTCCCCTTTGGTGGCGGATACGCATGCCTTACATTCCTGAATCTGATCTGTGCCATGGTGCACCCTGCCTCGGTTAAAGATCGATCAATTTGTCATCTGTTCCGAAGTACATACAATGACTCGAGTTAAAATAAACTCGGGCTTTTTCGCCATATTCGAAGGAATGAATCCCAGGGGTTTGACTGACCCAGACATTACCATTTACTTTCAGGCGAATAATAGATTCCGAGCCGCTGATTTCTGCAATCTGGACGGTGCCATTCACTTCTACCCCCTCACCCTCCGGCAGCAGATGGTGGGGCCGCAAGCCAATTTTGTATTCTCCGTCCGGCAGCACGGCAAACGCTTCGGGAACACTCCAGGAAACAACGTCTCCCAGCATTGCCCGGTCTCCACGTTTTTCGATTACTGCTGTATTGATCGGCGGATCTGAGAATACTTCTGCACTTTCCAAGGTGGCGGGCTTGCGATAAATGGCTGCGGTCTTGCCAAACTGAACGACACGACCCTCGTTGAGTGTGGCGGTATGACCACCCAGCATGAGCGCCTCCAAAGGTTCACTGGTGGCGTAAACAACCGTGGATCCGGTGTCGGCAAACAGTTTCGGCAACTCGTCACGCAATTCTTCACGCAGCTTGTAATCAAGATTGGCCAGGGGTTCATCCAGCAGCACGAGATCGGCGCCTTTCACCAGGGCCCGGGCCAATGCGGTTCGCTGCTGCTGGCCGCCGGAGAGTTCTCTTGGCAGGCGATCGAGCATTGGGGTCAGTTTCAGGAGATCGGCAAATTGATGAACCCTGTCGTCGATTTCCTGTTTGCTGAGGCCCGCTACCTTGAGTGGAGAGGCAATATTTTCGAAAACGCTGAAACTCGGATAATTGATGAAGGACTGATAGACCATCGCCACGCTGCGCTTCTGCACGGGGAGACCGGTCACGTTTTTACCATTGGCCCTTACCTCCCCGGCAGTCGGTTTCTCGAGTCCCGCCATGAGTCGCATCAGGGTTGTTTTCCCACTGAGCGTCGTGCCGAGCAGAATATTGAACCCGCCGTGCTCCAGGGTGAGTGACGTTTCGTATATATGGAATTCTGCGCCAACCCGGAATGTAACATTTCTCAGTTCAATAGCCATGGAGTGTCTTTTTAATCCTTTTCTATTCCGGAGACCTTGCGATCCTTAAATCAACATTATTTTTTCGGCATAACCCGATAAAATCATCTGGTATATTGTCGTCGATAACCAGGATATCGATATCTTTGAGAGTTCCCACCTTGACCGGAGCAGAGCGCTCCAGTTTCATCGAATCGGTGACCAGGATGACCGTGCGAGCCTGTCGGAGGATAGCCTGGGTCACGCGCACCTCACGCAGGTCATAGTCCAGTATTTCACCTGACTTGTCGATGGCGGAACATCCGATAATCGCGTAATCCGGTTTAAACCTGTCGATAAACTCTTCGGTGCTGGTTCCGACAATGCCACCATCGGAACTGCGTATCTTACCCCCTGCTATCATGACCTCTATGTTGCGAAAAGGCCATAATTTACTCGCCACATTAATGTTATTGGTGATCACCAGGATGGAATTGTGATCAACCAGGAAATCGGCTACACGCTCGGTGGTGGTTCCGAGATTGATATACATTGAAGAATTGTTTGAGATGATCTTGGCGGTTAACCTGGCTATTTCGGTTTTTTCTTCAGCCATCAGGATCTTTCTGGCGACGTGACCGAGATTCTCAACGGTATTCCTGATGACTGCTCCGCCGCGGACACGCTGAACGAGTTCAAGATCGTATAACTGATTCAGATCGCGTCGTATGGTCTGCGGTGTGACTTGCAGATGGTCTGCCAACTGATCCACCTGCACGGAACCATGCTCACGGATATGTTCCATGATCAAGTTTTGTCGCGGACTGATATCCTTTACCATATTAGTGCACTGGCTGGATGATTTTGTTACTGCGAAACGCAAGGCCCGCCGCTACCACCCGATAGGCTGCTCGGCAGGCCCTGAGTCCACTGGTCAGGTATTCACCGGATCGTTATTTCATCCAGCGTTTTACCAGCTCATCATAGTTTACCGTCTCTCCCTGGGGTTTTTCATTTTCCAGCTTGGCCTTGGGAGAACCTGGTTTGTCCAGCCACATCGCTGGATCGGATTTGGGGTTCAGCCTCGGTCCGCAGCCGCCGTAGGTGTTGGCTTTTTCATCAGCTGCCTGCATGCGGGCCATGACCAGATCCATCTCTTCGGCAAGCCGGTCCATGGCCTGTTGCGGAGTGAAGGCACCGGAGTTCACGTCACCAATCTGCTGCCACCAGATCTGCGCCAGTTTCGGGTAGTCAGGCACGTTTACGCCGGTAGGCGACCACATGACACGGTCGGGCGAACGGTAAAACTCAACCAGGCCGCCCAGCTTCGGAGCACGCTCGGTAAAAGATTCATGGTTGACCGTACTCTCGCGGATAAAGGTCAGACCGACATGGCTCTTTTTGGTATCGACCGTCTTTGAAACCACGAACTGTGAATAGAGCCAGGCTGCCTTGCGGCGATCGACCGGGGTGGACTTGAACAATGTCCATGAGCCGGCGTCCTGGTAGCCAAGTTTCTGGCCTTCTTCCCAGTAGGGGCCATGGGGTGAAGGAGCCATACGCCACAGCGGTATACCGTTGTCGTCAACCGTGTTGTTCCCTTCCGACTTGGGTGCCACCATGGATGCGGTAAAGGCAGTGTACCAGAAAATCTGCTGGGCGACATTTCCCTGAGAAAGTGCCGGCAGAGATTGATAAAAGTCGTAACTGGCCGCACCGGGAGGGGCGTACTCACGCAGCCACTCGTCCCACTTGCGAATCGCATAAACTGCCGCTGGGCCATTGGCTGCCCCGCCGCGCGATACCGACGCACCCACGGGGTTACAGGTGCCCTCTTCCATGCGGATTCCCCACTCATCGACAGGGATACCGTTTGGCAGCCCCTGGCTGCCGGCGCCCGCCATAGAGAGCCAGGCATCGGTCATACGCCAGCCAAGGTCAGGCGCACGCTTTCCATAATCCATGTGCCCGTACACCTTGACGCCGTCGATCTCCTTGACATCATCGGTAAAGAATTCGGCGATGTCCTCATAGGCGGACCAGTTCACCGGAACGCCAAGTTCATAGCCGTATTTCGCCTTGAATTTTTCCTTCAGATCAGGACGATCAAACCAGTCTTTGCGGAACCAGTAGAGATTTGCGAACTGCTGGTCCGGCAGCTGATAGAGTTTCCCATCAGGGCCGGTAGTAAAGGATTTACCGATAAAATCGTCAACATCCAGCATCGGATTGGTGACATCCTTGCCCTCTCCCGCCATCCAGTCTGTCAGATTGACGGCAAGCTGCAGGCGCGAATGGGTGCCGATCAAGTCCGAGTCGTTGATATAGGCATCGTAGAGATTACGTTTTGTCTGCATCTGGGTCTGTACCGCCTGGACAACCTCACCTTCACCAAGCAACTGGTGGTTGACTTTGATGCCGGTGATATCCTCAAATGCCTTGGTCAGGGTTTTTGATTCGTACTCGTGGGTAGGAATGGTTTCGGACAAGACATTGATTTCCATTCCGGCAAATGGCTTGGCGGCGTTAATGAACCATTCCATTTCCTCTAGTTGCTCACTCTTTGATAACGCCGAAGGTTGGAATTCCTCATCAATCCATTTCTTTGCTTCCTCAACGCCGGCGTAAACATTTGAAAAGCTCAGCGCTGCTACAGCCGTAAATAACGCGATCTTTTTGTACATAAAGACGACCTCCCTAAGCTGTTGGTTTATGGAATGTGTACTGACCTAAATTCTGATAATAAAGACGACCTCCCTCAGTTGTTGGTTTATAGTAATCGTACCGGCCTACCTTCACAAGACTGTAATTTTTCGAAATATCAACAGAATGTTTTTCGTTTTATTCGCGGCAATGTTCAGAATATTCGTTTAATTTGAATATTTACTATAATCATTTTCGTTTCTGTCTGCATAACTTTTTCTGATATAAAGAATAAAAAATATAACAGAATGACGAACGGCCGGAGCAGGAGGGTTGAGTTCTTGCCGTTCACAAACATCTTCTGAGCTCTGCCCGTTTGCAGTCCGTCGTTGAGTCCAGCGATAATTTAAGGCTGCATTACAGCTTTTTTTCTGCCGATCATTTGCGGCAGGTATCGGTTAAATCCATAGATAAAGGGGATACACAACAGCAGGCTGGTGACCGTTGTTATTGCACCCGAAACAGTGACCAGAGCAGGCGATCCCCCGAGGTTTTCGAGTATCCATTTGGCCAGTTGCGGGTTGATATAGTGATAGAAAATGCCATTTAAGCACATGAGAACCAGCGTATTCCGGCCCATGTAGATAATCAGCCCCGGAGCCCGATTTATCCCGGCAACAAAGAGAATCATCAGACAGCCAGCCATTGCGGTCAAAGGAAAGAGCAGTATATCACCATGGGAGGCAAAGAGAATTACCACGGCATCATAGATATGAAAGTTAAATGGCCCATCGTTGCGCTGGTAGGTGAACAGTACCACTGCAAAAAAGAAAAAAGCGGCTGGGACTGCCATCCTGAGAGACGTTCGATCTGCGAAGTATCCCTTGCGCCTCATGAATACTCCGAGCAGGTAGAAACTGTATAACGTTATGGCTTCATGGATAAACAGATAGTTCCACCCCACGGTCCTGCCCTTCAGCGGGTTAAAGATATCGAGCTTCAGGTTCGCCATATAGCCAACCAGGTAGAACATCATCACAGCAGCTAAAATCTTCTTGTCCGAATCCCGTAAAAACCGGAAGAAACCATAATGAACCAGCTCGACACCGATGATGAGCAGCAGAAACCATGAGGGGACGCAGAAAAGCGGCAGTCCGAAAAGTGTTGCCATGAGGCCTTTTGCATACCCTTGATAGCTGGGCAAATCCAGATCGAAAAATTTTCCTGCAAAGAACATCGTTGGAACTATCATCAGGAGCGTAAAGAAAATATAGGGCAGCAAGCGGCTGATAAATCTGCTCCTGGCAAACCCTGCAAAACTGAGGTCAAAGGTTTGCTCCCTGGCGACATATCCCGCCAGGACAATGAACAATACCATGTGGAAGGAATAGATGAATTTGTACTGGCTGGCTGCAACCGGATTCCCCAGAAGCATAAACTCTTCAATGAAATGCCCGTAGAAGACCAAGGCAATTCCATAAAACCTCGCGACATCTATCACTTCAAAGCGTTTGCCATCTGGAGTCGTTGCCATTCTACCGTTTCCCATAGAAAGATTGTCGTCTCGTTGAAACCGTATTGCGCATGACACCGTTAAGACGGTCCGGGCGTTTGGTAACGTTACTATCTGTTACCTGCCATCTCACCATCGCGCCATTTCTGGTACTGATCGAGACCGAACCAGTCTATCTACTGATATTATTACTCTTTCCAAGTCAAGCAAAGAATTCTGGTGACTGGCATAATTTTTGGAAAAGGTACGATGAACTGAACACCGTCAATCTCATTCAAACAAGAGGAGTTCCACATGCCACAGCACAGCATAGACATCGACCAGGGAAACGGTGATACCCTACTGGCAGATCATTCCAAACCGGTGCTGGTTGACTTCTGGGCGCCATGGTGCGGCCCCTGCAAGGCAATCGGCCCAATAATTGAAGAACTGGCAGCAGAATATCACACCAAGGTGACCATTGGAAAATGCAATATAGACAGCAGTCCTGAACTTGCCCAGCATTTCGGGGTCAGGTCCGTGCCGACCCTTCTTTTTATCCAGCAGGGGGAAATCGTTGAACGCATTGTCGGTGCGGCCAATAAAGGTTCCATAGAAAAAACCCTTAACAAAATGCTTTCCGGAGAAGAAATTACCCGCCCCTTGAGCATCTACTGAAAAACAAACGAGAAGAGGTAGAGGAAAATGAAATCACTCATTATTTATTCGAGCAAATCGGGAAATACCAAAACGCTTGCTGATGCTGTTGAATCGTTGTTGCCAGGAGAAAAGATCTGTAAATCGGTGGAAGAAAAACCGGCTGTGGACGGGTTTGATCTCCTCTGCATTGGTTTCTGGTTCAAAGCTGGTAAAGCAGAACCCAAAGCAGCTGAGCTGCTCGAGGCACTTAACACCAGGGCACCTCTTTTTCTCTTTGCGACCCACGGCGCCGCTGTTGACTCTGACCATGCCAGAAATGGCATAAAGCAGGCAGAAGAACTGGCTGCTCCGTGCAGGGTCATTGGAACCTTCAACTGCCAGGGCGAGGTCAATCAAGAGCTGCTTGCAAAAACAGCACGCATGGATCAGCCTCCCCCATGGATAAAGGATGCCCCCAAGGCAGTCGGTCATCCAGATGATAGGGATATCAGAGGGTTGGCGGAGAGTCTGCAAAGAGCTGTAAACAGTCTCTGAACCGACGTATCGCGCCAGTCTGCCAGAGCTGCGCTGCCTGCCATATTTGTTTTACAAGAGGAACTGACCATGAAAAACATCTCATTTGCTGACATCTCAATTGTAGCCTGCGGCACCATGAGCCTGGAACTGCAGGCTCTCCAGGATGACGGCTTTCTCGACGCCAAGCACATATACTATACGACACCGGGACTGCACCAGGATGTGCCGGAGCTTGAGCAGCAATTGACGCGCCAGATCAGAAAGGCACGGGAAGATACTGATTCGGTAATCGTTGTCTATGGCGGAAAATACTGTTACGTCAACATTGATGAACCGACTCGCCGAATACAGAACGTCATTGATGAACTCGGCCCCGGTATCGCCCGCATTGAAGCAACGCACTGTATGGACATGCTTGCCGACGAAGAGCAGAGAAAGAGCATAGCTCTGGAAATAACGGGGGGTGAGCCAATCTGGTGGATGACGCCCGGGTGGGTCAAATTCCGCCATAACGTTTTCAAGGGCTGGGATAAAGCCCTGGCCAATGAAAATTTTCCACGTCACAGCGGCGGCGCTGTCGTTCTCGACGGAATTGGTTTCATGGATGCCTTCATGGAGGAACATCCGGAAGATTTTCTTGATTACGCGGATTGGATGGGAATTACGTTGACCCCCTATCCGGTTACGCTTGATCGTTTCAAACATCTGCTGCTCGATCAGGCAACAAAACTGGCGGCCTAGAAATTTTGGGCTCTGTGTCTGCGCTCCACCTGGTGGCTATTGTTCAGCGCGGCTGAGCGGTATATCCCACTTTTTCATGTATTTCCAGATGGAGGTGTGACTGAGGCCAAGCCTGCGTGCGGCCTCGGCCTTGCTCCAGGAGCACTCGTCCAGCAGGGAGAGCAGGCTTTCCCTGGTAACTTTCTCCCGTCTTGACGGAGCACTTTTCCGGGGTCCAGGTTTCCTGCCGGAGGACTTGATTATACTGCGAATTTCAACAGGTAAATCGTCCAGTTCGATCCTGTCGGTGCTGCAGAGGACAAACGAATGCTCAATGGCATTTTCAAGCTCCCGAACATTTCCCGGCCAATCGTAGTCCATGAACGCCCGCATAGCCTGTCGTGAAGTATCAAGTATTGGCTTGCCGGTCTTTCTGGTCATGGTCTGAATGAAATGGCTGACCAGCAGCGGGATGTCTTCCTTCCGGTCGCGAAGAGGCGGAATCGTGATCGGGAAGACCTTGAGCCTGTAATAAAGGTCCTCCCGGAAAGAACCCTGGCGCACCTTGGCGTAGAGATCCTGGTGGGTGGCGGTGACGATACGGATATTGATCTTTCGCTTTACCGATTCACCGACGCGTTCAATCTCCCGCTCCTGGAGAACACGCAGGAGTTTGACCTGGATAAATGAACTCAACTCCCCTATTTCATCAAGAAAAACAGTACCCTCGTCTGCCTCCTCAAACCTGCCAATCCGGTCACGAACTGCTCCCGTGTAGGCGCCTTTTACATGCCCGAAGAGTTCACTCTCCAGCAGCGTCTCGGACAGAGCACTGCAATTGACCGTGACCAGCAGTTTATTTTTACGCTCACTGTTATAGTGAATGGCACCGGCAACAAGTTCTTTCCCGGTGCCGCTTTCACCCTGAATAAGAATGGTTGCATCACTTGCCGCTGCCGCCTGAATAGCTGAAAAAACCTCACGCATTGGTCGGCTTTTTCCTATGATATTATCCAGCCGGTGGAATTCACCCAGCCGCAAGGCGGCCTCTTCGGCTCTCTTGCGGGCCTGGTTCAGCTCGGTAAGATCAGTGACAGTCTCTACGACGCCAAGGAGGCGTCCCTTGTCATCCCTGACGACGCTGGCATTCTTGATAACCGGAACTTCATGACCATCTTTATGCTGCAGCTGGCACTCCTTGGCCTCTGAGTGGTTTTGTTTAAAAATGTTGCATTTCTTGATATCTGCAGGACAACTTTTTCCAAAGCAGCGGCTGCAGCGAAGAATGGCGCAGGTCTTGCCCAGGGCCTCATCAGCAGCGTAACCGCTGATTCGCTCCATTGACTGATTCCACGAGGAGATAACCCCGTTGGCATCCATGGTGAAGACACCATCTGCCATCGAGTCAATGATGCGACTGATAAACTGATGGTTCCAGATTTCGTGCGTTTTCGATGTCATGTCAAGAACATATCCTCGTCGGTCAGACACGGCAGACAGTTAAACGTTACCAAACGTTACCTTCAGACAAAATGTTACCTTTCATTGATAGTAACAATATTCCTGTTCGTCAAACAATTATGTTGTACAAAGAAAAACAAACGGTTACAGCAAAAACATCAGTTGGCATGAATCTTGTTAAGTGAAACCGTAAGAAACAGGAGACGATGCCAATGAAACCCCGCAAAATTACCTCGCCAGCAACACTGGAACAACGCCTCAGCGCGGAATATCAGATTGTCTACTGCGGTACCCCCTGGTCTGTTCCCTGCCGGGACCAGTATTCGATACTCGTCAAGATTGCAGAACATTTTACCGGCTGGGAACCCATTGCTGCGGTTGATATAGACAGGTGTCCAGATATAGCAGCCGAACTGGCCATTCAGAGCATACCGACGATTCTGCTGTTTTCCGGTGGGAAAGAAATTCACCGTCTAGTGGGGCTGCAATCGCTGGAAAATCTTCTGAAAACCCTGGCTCATGTCCTGCCAGCGGCAGTGTCAGTTCCGTGGTATGACGAAACAAGGCACCCTCACCCGGAACAATCAAACCAGATCCTGAGAGGATAAATCACCATGGGAAGATGCATCAATCATCCAGATCGTGAAACCAGCTACCTCTGTTTAAAACACAACGTCTATCTCTGTGATGAATGTTTGGCCTGCAGGGATCCGGAGATCTACTGTAAATTCCGTTCTTCCTGCATAATCTGGTTCTTGACCAGGAAAAACAGGAAAGCGGCGTGTAATGCCGTCTGAATAGAGAAATCGGGAGAACATGGCAAATCTATCATCATTTTTCACAGCACTGAAACGAATCTAAAATGGAGACAGTATGGACAGAAATGAAAATTTGTACGTGGCCGAAAGCGATAAATGCGTGCACCAGTTTGTCGCTGATTTTTCACTCGTTGTAAAGGCGAACAGGTTTGTCATTAACAATCACGACACCATGAATATGAAGGAAACATTTCGTCAGCACGGCGGGGACGTTCCAGCTGAATTTGACCTGCACATGGTACAGGTGTGCAAGCCCACCAAGGCGGATAAAAGCATTACGGCAAACCAGGAACGGGCGATCCTGATGCCCAAATTCATCCATGTTTTTTCAAAAGACGCCAAGACACAGATACGTTATATGCGCTACAGCCCCGAGCAGATTTCGGCATTGGTGCCGGACGATCCTCACTTTCCTGAATCCCTGGCACAGACCTTTGAGAAGATATGCAGCATGATCGAGGAGGCGAAATCAGTACCATCTGAAAGGACATGCCATCAATGTCGTAGGGCGAAAAGCTCCAGTTATACACACGAGGAGAAATAAATGTTTAATATCTTGAAGGTAATACAAACAAATCTTGTTTATGTGATCCCAGTTTCAATGATCTGCGGGCTCCTTGGCGGCGGATACCTGTTCGATGCCGCACCGTTGAAGCAATTGATCATTCCCATCACCTTTATCATGGTCTACCCGATGATGGTTACCCTGAACGTCAAGTCCGTATTCAAGGGGCATGACCTGAAATTGCAGCTGACCACTCAGTTCATCAATTTTGTCATCGTCCCGATCATTGTCTTTTCCATCGGCAAGATTTTTCTCTCAGGCGCTGCGGAAAAATATGGCCTCTGGGCCGTTGGTCTCTTCCTGATCGGCGTCCTGCCGGCCTCGGGCATGACCATCTCCTGGACCGGCTTTGCCAGGGGTAACAAGGAGGCTGCCACCAAGATGCTGGTCTTTGGGCTGATCATCGGCGCCATGGCAGCACCGATATATACCAAGGTTTTCATGGGAGCCACCGTCGACGTGGACATGCTGCACATGTTCAGGCAGATCTGCATTTTTGTCTTTGTGCCCCTGATTGCTGGCATTCTGACCCAGAATTACCTGGTCAAAAAACATGGCAGGAAGACCTGGATGGAAGTCTACAAACCGAAATTCCCGCCCATTTCCGCCTTGGGCGTCACCATGATTGCCTTTGTGGCCATGTCCCTGAAGGCAAGAAATATCCTGGCAAACCCGGAAGACATTATCACCATCCTGATACCCCTGATACTTTTCTACCTGCTCTCCTACCTGTTGCTGACTCTGGTCGGCAGGATGTTTTTCCAGCGTGCGGATGCGGTGGCCATGGTCTTCGGTGTGGTGATGCGTGATCTTTCAATCGCACTTGCCATTGCCATGACCGCTTTCAAAGAACAGGGATCGACAATTGCTCTGCTTATCGCGCTGGCCTATGTTATCCAGATCCAGTCTGCCGCCTGGTATGTAAAACTCGTACCGTTTTTGTTCGGCTCCGAGGAAATCAGGGATGAAAGTCCTGTCGGACCGGTAAAGCAGGAAGCCCCGCTGGGATAACGTGAAGGTCATAAGAATTTAGTATCATGACAATAAACGTTAGAGGGCAGCTATCCCGGCCAGTGGTTACCGGCGGCAGCCCTCGTCGCCTCGCTGTAACATACAGTTGATAATCAGCCAGCCAGAGGGTAAGTAAGAAACACACCAGTTGTGCATGATGCCTTGCGACTGGTGTATGCAAAGAGAAACTCAATGAACACGAACGGTTTAATCAAGGAGTACAACTATGTCTGATAATGGACATTATGATCTGATCATTCTGGGAGGCGGCCCGGCTGGCCTCTCGGCGGGAATATACGCCAAGCGCGCTGCCTTGAATACTGTCCTGGTGGAAAAAGGTGTCCTGGGCGGGCAGGTGGCGATCACCAAGGGTGTGGAAAATTATCCGGGATTTATTGATATTGGCGGCTTTGAACTGTGCGATAAATTTCTGCAGCATGCAAAATCATATGATCTTGAAATCATAGAGAAAGAAGCCGAACAAACAGAGCCGGGAATCGATTATCACACCGTGAGGTTAATTGACGGTACCGTCTTGACAGCGCATGCACTTATTCTTGCTGCAGGAGGAACTGCCCGCAAACTGCAGGTTCCCGGTGAAGATGACAACTTTGGCAAAGGTGTCTCGTATTGTGCGACATGCGACGGCTTTTTTTTCAGGAACAAAACAGTTGCCGTCATCGGTGGCGGAGACACCGCCCTCGAAGACGCCCTGTACCTTGCAAAGATCACCAGCAAGGTCTATCTCATCCACCGCCGCGATGAGTTTCGGGGCAGCCGTATCCTCCAGCAACGCGTCTTTGCTGAACCGAACATTGAGATTTTATTTAATAAAGTAGCTACGAAGATTAACTCGGATCAGAGCGGTGTTCAGGGTGTTTCCCTCAAAGATATTCAAACAGGCGATGAGTTGGATCTTGAAACCGAGGGTGTTTTTATCTTTGTCGGGTTTTCTCCGAACAATTCGATCGTCCCGGCAGGGATCAAGATGAATACGACAGGCTATGTCATCACCGATGAAAAATGCGAAACAACGATTCCCGGTATTTTTGCTATCGGCGATCTGCGTCAGAAATACGCCAACCAGATCGTTCTTGCCGCGGCCGACGGCTGTACGGCGGCCCTGGCAGCGGCCCACTATATCGAGACCCGCAAGTGATCCTGCAACACTGCAGCGGCGTCCCGGTACGCCGACTGTTCCTTCTCTCGCAACGCCTTCACAGTGAGGAGCGGAATAATGTCTTCGCTCATTGCAGGCTTCCTGCCGGGGGCAAAAGAACTTCATGAAATGTAAGAGGAGTGGTCACCCTTCATTGTATAAATGAGGTTGAATAATTATGGTTTAGGTGAAAACCTGTCGCAGAAAGAGCTGAGTGATAGATCACAGAACTCTTGGAGGAAAACGAGAGAAGAAACCTGGCATTCGAAAGGAGAAAGCGATGACGGTGCGAATTTTCATTAATCGAGCCATAACGAAAAGCTCTGTGGAAGAATTGACCGCCCTTCTGCACAGAATGCGAAGTGCCTGTCTGATACAGCCTGGTTATATCTCCGGACAGACGCTGAAAAGGATCGATAAACCCGGTGAGAGTCTTGTGGTCAGCAGCTGGAATTCAATTGAGGACTGGGAAAACTGGTACGACAGTCCCCAGCGAAAAGAGATCCAGCTCGAGATAGATGCGTTGCTCGGAGAAGAGACAACCTATGCCATCTACAGCTAGATCTGTTTTCCCTGTTTGATCATGGAACAAGGCGAAGCGGCTCCGGTTCATCGAATGTGCTGCGCTTTTATTCCATGATCCCAGACAGAGATCAGTAAACGAGCGATCTTTTCTCTATTTCTTTCTTCCGCCGGAAATACTCGTCTTTTGAAATCCTATTTGCTTTGTAATCATCCTCCAGCTGGGCAAGCGCTCTTTTGTTCTGGTATTCGTATGCCGCTCCGGCAGCGCCAGCTCCAACCGCAGCACCTCCAACTGCTCCACGGCTGCAGCCAATTGACAACAATAACGGCAGGATCAGTGCCAGGATTAAGAAATTTTTCACGATATCACCTCTCATAAGACGTTTCGTTTATGCTGCCTGTTGTATCACCGCACTGAATCAGACCTGCTCATCGCCGTCAGGCCCTTCCGGGAAACAAGTGCTCCCCGGGATGGCACTGTTGAACTCAGTGGCCTCTATCACGCATTCGGTGGCGTCAGCCGCGCTGATCATCCCCTAAATTATAAGCATTATTGGCTGCCAGCAATGTTAGCTGCGTGAAGTTTCCCAACCCGATTTTCTTCAGCAGCTTTTTGTTTCTGGCGCAAAGCGCTTGCTTGAGCGGCACAGACCATTGCTGGGCAACCCGCATCGTGTCCGTTAACGGTAGGCATCATCATCGTTTTTTGCAACGAGATGTTCGCTGTCAAAATGTGCCACGTGAATATTGCATTTTAGCGACAGTGGAGGTAAGAGAAGTGAGCAGACAACATTCACGGCCCAGGAGATAATCAAAATGTTTTTAACCGTTGACTACGCAAAATGTAATAAAGACGGGCTCTGTGTTCTGGAGTGTCCCGCAAGGATCATAGAAATGCAGGAAGAAGGGCCTGTTGGGGTTGACGGTGCAGAGGAATCCTGTATCCGCTGCGGGCATTGCGTTGCAATATGCCCTGAAGCTGCACTTTCCCTAGAATTTCTCAGTCCTGAATCCTGCCGGCAGGTTGACGAGGCTCTAAGCCTGGATGCACGGCAGACAGAGCACTTTCTTGCCTCCAGAAGATCAATCAGGACCTATCGCAAGAAATCGGTACCAAAATCAGAACTGGATAAAATCATTGCAATCGCCTCCGCAGCTCCAACCGGAAGCAACAGGCAACCTGTGCGATGGATCATCGTACATGAAAAAGAAAAGGTCCACGCAGTTGCTGCCCATGTGGTTGACTGGATGCGATTTGTGTGTGAAAAACATCCAGAGGTCGCGGCAAATTTTAACATGGAATCACTCGTCAGGTCCTGGGAAGATGGTATTGACCGGATCTGCCGCAATGCTCCCCACCTCGTTTTTGCGTTTACCGCCAGAAATATCGGCAGCGGCAAGGCCGATTGTGATACCGCCCTTGCTTATCTCGAACTTGCCCTTCCCTCGTTTGGACTCGGCAGCTGTTGGGCAGGATATGTCACCAATGCGGTTAACCGCTGGCCGCCTCTTGCCGATTTCCTCGGCATCAGCGATGGTGAGCAAATACAAGGGGCCCTGATGCTGGGGTATCCAAAATTCAAGTATCGAAGAATTCCGGAGCGAAACAGGCCGGTGATAACCTACGTATGAATATGACCAGCGCTGCCGTCTGCCCCGATTCTTCCCGATAATGACCGCACGCCTGCCATAAACGCAGATCCAGGAAGCCTTCGGGCCGTTCATGGTTAATCTACTAATCTACATAACCGCGGCCGATGGCAGAAAAGGGAAGATGCAGATCGAGTTCCGGTACCTGTTTGGCAATCCAGGCAACAAAGGTGTTGCTGTTTGGTCCGGGGAACGCTGCATACGTCTGTTTCCAGGGGTACTCCCGAGCCGCCTGATCAATAGCGTCAATCAGGCTGTCACCCCCCTCGCCGATATGCTTTTTTAAAATCCGCGGTCTTTCGCCATACCAGAAGCGGTCCGGAATATCCCGGGCTATTCTCATGACAGGATTATTGTTGCGGCCGCGCCAGCCGACCACATCATAAACGGTATAAAATTCTTCACCGGTCCGCTTGGCGGCAACCCAGGTATGAATAGCAAACCAGCCTCGCCATCCCCAGGCATCTGCACCGTAGACGAGGACGACCGCTTCCTCAGTAGTCAGTGGGTCAGGAGCAGTTCCTGAAGATTCACGGCTCGCCGTGCGCCAATCCTTATTAGAGGAGCAATTGGCCATCAAAAAACCCATTATAACAATGATTGTCAGTAATGTGAGAACCTTCATAAACCCAAACCGTTGTATTGATGGAAACAAACCAATGGCCTGTCGTCTGCTTTTCGAGGATTATGATCAAGCAGCGCCATGTTCAGCTAGATAAGATAAGAAGAAAAACAGATTTTGGTACCTGTTCGCGTCAATTTCCTTCACTTGGGAAACTGGCAGCAGACCAGCGCGTGCTGCACGGTAACATTGAGCCCACAACTCGCTTTGGCGTCCCTCCGGGCTCCGCTCCTCATTCGATCCCTGCTGCCACAAACAGCGGCTTGCCCGCTGGACCGCCGAGGAAATTGACATATGCCTGCGCCTCAGCATGCCGTGTGCTGCCGTTCATAGCCACCGCGGTGTATGAGGTGTAATTCTGGATTTCCGGCGGCAGCGGACCGACAAATACCAAACCGTTTTTCTTCTCCAGCAGGATTTCAGTTATGGGTCCGAAAGCGACCTCGCGTCCACTGCCCCTGAGCACATGCTTCATAACTTCAGCGCCAGTGGCATAGCGGGTGGTCTTGGATTCAACCTTCTCCCAGACGCCCATTTGCTTCAGGAGATTCTCAAAGTAGATCCCTGTCGAGGCAAGATTGAAGACAATCGAGTCAGCTTCGAGCACGACCTTCTTGATATCAGCGGCAGTGGCTATCCCCGGCACCGCTGCTCCTGGCCGCAGCGCAACGCCGCTGCCGACCTGGCCGACGTTGAGACCGCCCTCCCTCACCTTACCGGCCTCGGCGAATTCGGTGATCACTGCCGGCGGGGCGACCACGACGTCGAAGCTGTCCCCCGCCGCAATTCGCTTGCGTATCTGGGGCGCGGTGTTGAAGGTAACGTTGATTGTGTGGCCGGTCATCTTCTCGAAAGCCGCAGTGGCAGCCTGCATGCCAGGCTCGATCGCGCCGCCGCTGATGACGGATAAATCAGGACCATCTCCCGAAGCACCCAGGCTCAGGAACAGGCTTGGTACGGCAATATTATATAAACGCATGTTGTCCTCCTTTTTATCAGTTTCTCGATTTGTTTGATCCCGCAGTCCCTTGAGCCTGCGGCTCATGCCGTGCTCAACTTGTAGAGCTGCAGGATAATGATCCGTGCAGCCAGGAAAAACAGCAGCACCTTAAACGCGATCAAAAAGCTCCTGTCAGAAATTTTGTTGAGCAGCCGCTTGCCCACATAGATACCGGGCACGACAGCGATGACCAGGAAAAACAGTAAGTTTCCGAAGTCCAGGACGTTTATCCCGATCAGTCCGAAAAGAATTATTTTCACGGTATGTTCCAGCAGGGAGCAGAACGATTTCGTACCTATCATGGCCTCCTTGATAATGTTTTTCCTGGCATAAAATGGTGAAGTAAGAGGTCCACTTGCACCAAAAAAAATCCCGAAAAAACCGGCGGCCAGGCCGACCGGCAGAAATATCCACATCCCCAGTCGACTTTCCTTTTTGGATACCGGCAGAAATATCATCAGCATGATAAAAATTCCCATGCCCAGCTTGATGATATCTTTGGGTAACAGCTGAAAAATGAAAATGCCAAGGAAGGCGCCCGGGAGCAGTCCCAGACTGTAGCGAAAGACAATACCCCAGTTAATAAATGGATAAAAAAGGGTCGTCCGGGCACCGCTGCTGACAATCATGACGGTGGCATAGACAGGGACGACATAGGTGGTTTCCACAAAGGAAGCCAGTATCCCCAGGAAAAGTACGCCGCCGGCCATCCCCATCATGCCGCTGAGAATAGAGCAGAGAAAGACAGATAGCGTTAAAATAATCAGGGACGACAAAGAAAGATCCATACCGTGGACACCCCTAAGAAGACTGCAGCCAGGTTTTTATTAAAATTATTCAGGCTTCCTGAAAGCTGTTGGACCCCAAGACGCCGTCCGCGACACCTCAGGCCTTAACGATACTCAATTACTCGTGTCTTCTCCTCGACCATGAGAGCAGGAACTGTGTTTCCATCAGGACAATTCCAGAATATCAAGACCCGTGTTGCGATCGAGTAAATAGATGATTCCACGATCATCAACTTCAGCATCCATGCTCTGCGGTGCCGGAAAATCCGGACCCGGCGGCGGTATGAAATAGCCATACTCCCGGGGAGCCGATGGATTGGATATATCGACAATTCTCAACCCCCCGGCAAACCAGGCTGCAAAAACCAGGTCGCCAGTGGGGCGCTCGACTATCTGGCTTGCCCCGAAACGACTGCCGCTCCGACTCCAGGGGGATTCCAGTTCACTCACCTCGTAAACCGACAGCGGGCTGATATGCTCTCTTTCGGTCACGTCAAACAGCCAAAGTGCGGCATGGGGCTGGCCCTTTGGATGATTGTCATGTTCTTCGTCGATTACCAGCGCCAGCTTTCTTGCTGAGCTGGTCTCCGGCAGCGCCATCACCGTATGGGTAGACTCCAGGAAGGGAGGATGATAGTTATAGGTGCCTGCCGTCAGCGGTTGACTGATATCTGAAATATCTATCGCCCAGACACCCGCCTGACAGCAGGCTGCCCAGAGGGTGTCGCCCTGCCTCAACGCATGGTGCAGCCAATTGCCATCGACAGGCCCGGTCGACAGACTGTCGCCGGCTTCCTGTCCAGGCATCCACCAGCGAGAGAGCTCACGGGGATGTTCAGGTTTCAAAAGATCATAGATCACGAGAATATTCCCCCTGAATCCAGCCATTTCCGTCGAAACATAGGCGTACCGCCCGTCAAAGTCGAAGCCGTGCACACCCATCCCGCCTGTTGGCTGAAAGCCGATCTCGCGTGGTCGTGCCGGAATGGAGATATCATAGAGACGAAAACCGCCCTGGTTCCAGCGAGAGGTGCTCTCGGCTCGAAGGATTGCAACATCCTCCGGCCTGACTGCCAGCGCCCGGGCGAGCTCACGATCGTCAGGCAGACTTCCCTGTTCAAGCAGAAGACGTGATTCAACTTCTTGTAACCTCTCACTTTTGCGGAAAAATTTGCGGCGATGGCGCTGGCTGTTCACGATCATCAGATCACCGGAAACCGTTACCTTGTGAGAATGCACGCGCTTATCCGGCAGCGTCACCCTCGTCAGCAGGAGCGGATTGGCTGGATCTCGCACATCAATGATTGAGGTACCCTCTGGAGGGGAGAGATGTCCAACGAAAATATATCCGTCCTGTTCAACGACCTGCGCGCCCCCGGGAATTGCCAGGTGGGCAATTCGCTTGACGCCCTTGGAGATACAGCCGTGGGAATCGGCCGGAGGAAAGATGTTTTGGGTCTTATTCATAGAAACTGCAGCTCATCTGCTTGGCTGCCAGGGGTAGTGAATTGTTCTCTCAGGGTCCTGCTGTCTAGCCGATCCATACCAGGATTACGCATGGTTTATCCGGTTACCGACAGATTTTTCTCAAGCGCCATCTTGATTTTCTCGAGAAATTGTCTTGTTGTCAGCCAGTTTGACTCGTTGGTAAGCATTGCCAGGTCTTTTGTCATGAGACCTGATTCAACGGTATCGAAGCATGCCTTCTCCAGGGCTGTGGCAAATTGCTGAACCTCGGGTGTGCCGTCAAACAAACCGCGGTAATAGATGGCCCGTGTCCAGGCAAACAGGGTTGCCAGCGGATTCGTCGAGGTTTCCCGGCCGGCCTGGTGCTCGTGAAAATGGCGGGTTACGGTGCCGTGGGCCGCTTCGGTGAGGACAATCCTGCCATCAGGGGTGAGGAGCATTGAGGTCATCAGGCCAAGTGAGCCGAATCCTGCGGCAACAAGATCCGACAGGATATCACCATCGTAGTTCTTGCAGGCCCAGACAAAACCGCCTGATGATTTGATCGCAAAAGCAGCGAGATCGTCTACCATCCGGTGCTCGTAGCTGATTCCTTTTGCCGCAAATTTTTCCCTGAACAGGCTTTCGTACACATCGTCGAATGAACTTTTAAAAAGTCCGTCATAGTGTTCCAGCTCGGTGTTCTTCGTGCCCAGGTAGACGGGATAAGCTCTTTCAAGCCCGAAGTTCATGCAGGACATGGCAAATCCCCGAACGGACTCTTCGGTATTGAAAATCCCCAGTGCGGCGCCGGGCCCGGTGAATTGATGTATCTCCACCTGCTGACCGGTTTGCTGGCCCTCGGGGATGTAACTCAGGACCACTCTGCCTTTCCCGGGGATGGTCATATCCTGTCCGCCATACATGCCGCCGTAGGCATGACGGGCGACAACAATCGGCTGCTGCCAGCCGGGTACCAGCCGGGGGATGTTCCTGAAGACGATCGGCTGTCTGAACAGCGTCCCCCCGATCTGATTCCGGGTTCCGCTGTTGGGCGATTTCCAGGCCTTTTTCAGCCCGAACTCCTCTACCCTTTTCTGGTCGGGGTTGATAGCCGCACATTTGGCACCCACCCGGTATTTTTTAATGGCCTCGGCCGCCTCGACCAGGATGTGGTTGTCGGTCGCGTCACGGTTCTTGATATGGTAGTCAAAGTAAATGAGCTCCACTTCAAGATATGGCAGTATCAGCAATTCCTTGATCCAGCCCCACATGACACGCGCCATTTCATCGCCTTCAAGCTCAACGATGGGGTTACGGATTGTTATCTTTTTCAACCTGCCCTCCCTGGGGATGCTGGTGGTTTGGCAAAATTACCTGCCGCGACTCAACCCATCGCCTTTACTATGGCTTCAGTCATCTTGGCCGTTGAGGCAGTACCACCGAGATCGTAGGTAACATCCCGGCCAGCAGAGATGACTTTTGCCACGGCCCGCGAGATTGATTCGGCGGCAGCGGCTTCGCCGAGGTGGTTAAGCATGAAAGCGCCTGAAAGAATCATCGCCGTCGGATTTACCTTGTTAAGCCCGGCGTACTTCGGAGCGCTCCCGTGCGCCGGTTCAAAAACGCTGATGCCTTCCCCGAAATTGCCGCCCGGGCAGAGGCCGACGCTGCCGACCAGACCTCCGGCAAGATCGGCGACGATGTCTCCATATAGGTTCGGCATAACCATGACATCGTAGTTCTGGGGTTTTCTGACCAGGTCCATGCATTGAGCATCCACATTGGTCTCTTCAAAGGCGATCTGCGGATACTCTTTGGCGATCTCCCGGGCCACCCTGAGAAACATACCATCCGTCAATTTCAGAATATTTGCCTTCAGGACAACCGTCACTTTACGGCGCTTCTGCTGTACCGCATAATCGAAGGCAAACCTGATAACGCGCTGACAGCCCTTCCTGGTGATGAATTTAATGGCGACGGCCGCGTCATCTCCGACCATCTGCTCCCTGCCGACGTAGACGTCTTCAGTATTTTCCCTGACCACGACCAGGTCGACATGTTCAAAGGGACTCTGCGCCCCGGCAAGCGTTCGGGCCAGGCGGAGATTGGCATAGAGATCAAGTTCGACGCGCAGGGTTATGTTCGGACTGGGAAATCCTTCTCCGACAATGTTGGTCAGCGGGCCTTTCAAGGCCACCCCGTTCTTCCTGATCGAATCAAGCGCCTTCTCGGGCACCGGGCTGCCGAACTGGGGAATCGCGCACTGACCGGCCATGACCTCTTCCCAGGCGACCTCAACGCCGGTCGCCTCCACCACCTGCACCGCTGCTGCTATGATTTCCGGGCCGATGCCGTCTCCCGGTATCAGTGTGATACGATACATATCCTCTCTCTTACCGTTTGGTTACTCGGCCGTAATCGGGTTTCTGAGGACACCGAGCCTTTCAATCTCCGTTTCCATGATGTCGCCGGGGTTCATGTAGGTCGTGGGATTCCGGTCTTTGGCCAGGCCGCCGGGTGTCCCCGTGGCGACGACATCACCCGGTTCCAGCGAAAAAACCTGGGAGCAGAAGGCGACAAGCTGCGGAACATTGTAGACAAGCTGGTTCGTGTTCGATTTCTGCAGGACCCTGCCGTTGACGCGGAGTTCGACATCGAGGTTATGGGGATCGGGCAGTTCATCCCTGGTCAGCAGGTACGGACCCATCGGGGCAAAGGCGTCGAAGCTCTTGCCGCGCAGGTTCTGACCGTCACGCTTGGTGAGATCACTCGCGCTCACGTCGTTGAGCCCCATGTAGCCGGCAATACAGCCATAGGCCTCGGCTTCGGGAACGTGTTTGCAGGGTTTGCCGATAACAAAGGCCAGCTCGGCTTCATAGCCGAGCGCCTGGGTCATCGCCGGGCGGGGGATTGGATCCTCATAGGAGGCAACGGCATTGGCAAACTTGGCAAAGATACGCGGCTCGGGATGAGGTTTCATGCCCAGCTCCTCGAGGAAATCGTGATAATTGTGAGCAACACAGATTATTTTTGACGGCTTGAGCACCGGAGCCAGCAGTTTTACCTTCTCGAGCGGCACAAGACAGGGACTGTTTCTGACTGCGAGCCCCTCCTCTTTCGCGCTGCCGACCCACTGCACCGTTTCCCGCGCTGCCTCCAGCGACTCGTCACCGCCTCCGAGAAAGGCGATTGTCTCTGGCGGGATCATCAGCCCGGCTTTTTCCCGCGGACGAACCACCCGTTTCGAGATCAGCATGGCCTCGTAGGCCAGGTTCAAATCAATGACCTGATCGCCTTCAAGACATCCAAGCCGCGGGTCACCTTCCTTCTGATACATTACCAATTTCATTCGTCAGCTCCTTCTTTTCATTTCAGGTTCACCCGCCTTCCTTCTCAGCGGGAAATACAGCGAGATGATGGAGACTGTCACCGGTCTCTTCTCGGACGTTGCTGCCTCAAGTCCGTAGTGCATATGGTGATGCTCCCCAATCCAGTTCTGTTTTGAGCCATTATCCGCCTGTGCCGCGTTTTATCTCAGCGCACACTTTCGGGGAACAGGTCCCGTACGGCCAGCTCATTTTCTGTCAGCCCCTGTTCGCGGGCGTAACGGACCAGTTTTTCCAAGGTCCTGCGATTTGCTTCCAGTCCATAGGGCCAGAAGTCCTCTCCAAATATCTGCCGTGTTTCCTCAACGTAGGCCGGCAGCATCGGCAGCATTGCTGCCAGTGCCTTGCTGTCGGAAAGGGCTTTCATTGTCTGCTGCCGGGCTTTTTTCAAAGCCTCATAGATACTGCGCAGGGCCCATGGGTTCTGACGGTAGATGTCTTTTCGCAAGACAACACAATGCATGATCGGATGGATCCCCGTCTCCCGGTAATAATCGATTTCCGCTGTCTTGTAGTCAGGGAACATGCGCCTGACCTGCGCCATTCCAGCCGTAAAGCAGTCCGGTGCCTGATGAATCAGTGCCGCATCGACATCACCGGCGGCCAGCATACCGGACAGCGTCTGGTCCTCACTCATGTACCTGATCCTGGCTCCAGCAGGCATCTCAATCGGTACCCGTGGTTTTTTTACAGCAACCCAGTCAACAGAATTAAGATCGAAGCCATGGTGGTCGGCGAGAATGCCGACAATCCAGACGACGGCCGTCATGCCCCATTCGCGTATGGCGATGCGCTTGCCATTCAAATCTTCCGGTTTGCTGATGCCCGAACCGGTATTGAAATAGACCATGGAATGACGGAAGGCTCTGCTTGGAAAGGCGGGCATCGCCACAAATGGATTGTTCTCTTTGCCGCAAAGATAGCAATAAGCTCCCATTGACATCTCCGACACATCAAATTCCTGATACTGGCACATGCGGAAGAAGATCTCGGATGGAGAGAGTCGTAAGACACGCAGATCGATACCTTCAGGACGGATCGAGCAGGCATCCAGCGCACGGATACGATCGTAATCGCCAAAGGCGCCGGTTAGAGAGAGTCGTTGCATCATTTCATCTTGTCCTTATGCACGGGAAACGTCTGTAAGCTCACTTATTCCCGGTTTTCCTGATTCCCGGATCTTCACCTGCCGCAGGAACCGTTTGTGAGCGCACCTTTTTTCAGCTGTCAAGTTCAAGGATATCAAGCCCGTTGACCCGGTCCAGCAGGTAAATCAGCCCCCGTGAATCAACATCGACATCGTTGCTCATCGGAGTCGAGGCCCCCTTGGCCGGTTCCGGGATATAAAATCCTTTCTCTTCGGGCAGAAGCGGGTCAGCAATATCAACAATCCGCAGGCCGCCGCTGAACCAGGCAGCGTAAACGAGCGTCGAGCTCATGTGCTCCTGGAACTGGTGGGCGCCGAAAACACCGCCGGGGACCCTGCTCCACGGCGAATCAGCCTCGCTGACATGATAGGTTGAAAGAGGCTTCATGCAACCGATGTCGCTGACGTCAAATACCCACAGGAAGGCATGGGGCTGCCCCTTGTGGTGTTCATGCTGTTCGTCTATGACAATGGCTATGTCCCGGCCGTCGATCTTGAAGGGAACACGCAGGGCGGTGTGGGTGGTATCCGGTACCGGCGGATGATAATCATAGGCCCCGACGGTTTCAGGCGAACTGATATCCGAGACATCCACAACCCTGAAGCCGGCACCGCAGCAGGCGGCCCATAATTGATCCTGATGGCGCATGGCATGGTGGAGCCGCACCCGATGATTGATCCAGAGCGGTTTTTCACCTTCACCGATTTCCTGGCCGGGAATCCACCAGCGCGACACTTCTTCCGGTTGCAGCGGGTTGCTGATGTCATAGTTGACCAGGATATTGCCGTTAAAACCATCCATCTCGGTGGAGATGTAGGCGAACTGTTCATCTACATCGAAGCGATGCACACCATACCCGGCCGTTTGCTGAAAAACAATCTCACGCGGACGGCTGCGGTCACCGATGTCGTATATCCTGAAACCGCCATCGCGGTATCCCTGCCTGTCAGCCGCAGCCAGCAGCCGGAGATCCTTCGGGGTAACCGCCAGGGCCTGGGCAATCTCCTGCTCCGAAGCCGGCCGGCCAAGGTTTTTTTCCAGTCCTGCGCTGATCTCGGGGATTCGTTTGCCTTTTCTGAAGAAATGACGCCGGTGACGTTCACTGTTGACCATCATCAGATCATCACCGACAACACGCACCTTGTGGGAATGGGAATCCATGCCCGGCAGATCGATTTTCGAAACCGGCCGGGGAGAGCGCGGGTCGGACACATCTACGATGGATGTACCATGGGGCGGGGCAATATGACCGATATAGGCAAAATTTCCCTTGACCTCGATCTGCCCGCCACCGGGGATGTCGAGGTGTGCGAGTCTTCTGACATTATGCGCCAGCGGCCCACGTTTTTCGCTGCTGTTGATCATCAATTATCTCTCCCCATTTGAACCCTGTCCCGGAGTCTGTTCCGCGTGTTGGTACGGTTTTTTTCTGTTTTGCCTGGCGACCGATATCAAGAAAAAGGTTTCAGCTCGGTTTCTTTCTTTTCAATCGCCTCCTCAACGGCGGCAGAACAAGGGAAAGAACTAAAAACGCCCACAAAAAATTGCCGATTGTCGAGGAAAAGAGCACCATCGGGTCCCCCTCGGAAATACGCATCGAACGCATAAAATACTGCTCGACATAGGGCCCCAGGATAATGCCGATAAGCAGGGCCGATACCTGGTAACCGGTTTTACGGGCGATATAGCCGATAACGCCGAAGACCAGAGCCAGCCCCATATCAAACAGGTAACCACGCGGCGCGAATGCGCCAACCAGGGTAAAAGAGATAATGACAGGAGCCAGGTACTGCGTAGGGACCAGGGTAATCCGGGCCATGTAGCGGGCCAGCGGCAGGATTGTCCCGATCATGAACAAATAGGTGATAACCATTGACATGAGGACCCCGTAGGGAAACTGGGGACTGTCGAGAAAGATCCGTGGTCCAAGCGTAATGCCGTGGTACTGGATGACGATCAGCATGATAGCCGCGGTGGAGCCGCCGGGGATGCCAAGCGTCAGCAGGGGGATCAGGCTTCCGGAGGTGACACCATTGTTGGCGGACTCGGGGGCCAGAATTCCCTCCGGGTGCCCGGTACCGTACTTTTCAGGAGTCTTTGAAAACAGGCGCGACTGCTGGTAGGCCACAAACGCCGCTATCGGTGCACCCGCCCCGGGCACAACCCCGATTCCGAGCCCGATGAAACTTGTCCAGACGATGTGCCACCAGCGCTTCAAGGCCATGCGGACGCCTTCAATGGTCTCCTTCCAGCGCGTCTGGGTGGCCATGCGGATCTTGCCCACCTCAGACACGATCGATTTCACTTCAACCATCAGCAGCGCTTCAGAAATGGCAAAGATACCGATCAGGGCAGCCACCACTGGCACGCCGTCATAGAGTTCGAGAAAACCGAAAGTCGCACGCGGTGCCGAATAGATTGCATCAGGACCAATCGCCCCAATCAGCAGACCGAACATCCCGGCGATCAGACCTTTAAGCGTGTTTCCCGAAGATACGACCGCTATCAGTGTCAGGCCAAAGAGCATGACCACCACCATTTCCACACTATGGAAATAATAACCGGCACGGGAAAGCAGCGGCATGGCGAAAATAGCAAAGACCGAGGCGATCAGGCCGCCGAACGCCGAAGCGACGAAGCTCAGGGTCAGGGCCTGCTGCCCCTTGCCCTGCTGGGTCATCGGGTAGCCGTCAAAAGGAGTCGCGGCGGCCCCGGCGGTTCCCGGGATGTTGACCAGGATGGCCGGAATTCCCGCGCCCATGCGGGCCGAACAATAGAGGGCAACCATGAAGGCCATGGCCGTTTCGACATTGAGTGCCAGGGTGAACGGCAGCAGTATTATCAGGCTGTTGGCCGGCCCCAGCCCGGGGATTGCACCGATGATCAGGCCGATGATAATGGCCGGGATGATCACATACCACTGACCAAGCGACGAAACAAAAAGTGAACCCAGGAAATCAGCTGTAAATTCCATCTTAGAATAACCAGGTAATGAAGTTCTCGAACGGTCCCGGAGCAAACCGGGTATCAAGCAGCACGATAAAGAAATAATAACCGGCCAGGGAGAGGGCCAGACTGATGCCGATGAGTTTTGCGGGCGAAAACACGCCGAGTACCAGCATGGCTGCAATCAGGAAGGAGAAGGTGGTCAGTGTATAGCCTGCATACGGGATAACCAGGACATAGGCGATCGCCAGGGCAAGGAGCCCTGCCTTGACCAGTTGTATCCTGTTTATCTTGAACAGGTCTTTTGAGCGCAGGCTGGCCTGTCCCCGAACGAACTCAAGACCGGTTTTTACAAGAAAAACGAGGACCAGGATGATCAGCACACTGCCGATCAGCAATCCGTTTATCTGGGCTTCCCAGGAGAGATCCTTGATCGTATAAAAATAATAAATGGCAAACAGCAGCGCCATTATCGGAAGAACCAGTTCATCTCCTTTCATGGTGGGCAGTTTTTGCTCTGAACCCGTTGTTTCTTTCATGATGAGTCGGGACCTTGGGAAAAAGTCTCTGCGCCAATGCAGGTGGTCAGGATGACAGGATAGCTGCGGACAGCCTTTTTACTCATCCCGGACAAGAAAATTGCGCCGGCAGAACAAGCGTGACTCATGCCGACGCAAAACCAGGGACGGTGACGAATGCCACCGTTTTGCCCCCGCGGCTATTTGCCTGAAAGCAGCTTTTCGTATTTCTTGGTCAGTTCCAGCATGTTGTTGGCATATTCCATACATTCGGCCTCATCCGCGTAGGAAATAAATTCCCACGGACGCCCTGTTTTCTCGATTGCCGCCCTGTAATCCGGATCGTCGAAGACCTTTTTCATCGTGGATTTGAGGATCTCATAGCGCTCGGGGTATGTTTCTATCGCCTTGGTGTGCAGGCCAAAGGCGCGTGCCGACGGCAGGTCCGGAATCTTGGTGCCAAAGACGTCATTGGCCGGAGGGGCATTATTGGTCTGATCCGGAATCGGATTTTTCGGTGAAAAGACGGTGAGGATCCGGGCCTGGCCTTTTGTCGAAACAGGATTGGCCATGGGCAGGGCGCTGGCGTCAACCTCCCCGGTAAGACAGGCGACAACGGTTGGATTCCCGCCACCATAAGGGATCAGGTTAAACTTTGCGCCGGTTGCTTCCGCCAGCGCCAGCGTGCCGATGGAGGCCGGATGCGGCAACCGGCTGACAGACAATGTCACGGTGCGCTTCTTTCCTTCCGCGACCAGATCTTCGATGGTCTGGAAAGGACTATCCGCCTTTACCCAGATCACGCTGGGATCAACGTCCACCCGGTTGAAGTAGACATAGTCACCGGGAAACTTGTACGGCGGCTTCTGCATGACGTACATGATGGTCTCCGGCCCCATGTTGCCGAACAGCAGACTGTAGCAGTCGGGCTCTTTTTTCCCGAGATACGTCTCGTAGCCAACCTGGCCGCCGGCTCCTTTAAAAAAGCTGGAGGTGAAGTCCGTATTCAGGTATTTTTTCCAGACACCGGTAAATGCCTGCAGGTTGCGGTCAGCCGCCCCCCCTGCACCGGTTGGGACGACAATATCGATGTTATGATCGGGAAAATCAGCAGCATATAGACGTTCATACGGTAATAGCGGAATTGAACTCAAAGCAAGTGATGCAGCCGAGCCTTTGATAAACGTCCTTCTTGTCAACCGGGTATCTTTGATTTTCATGAGATTTTCTCCATGACTGAATTAGCGAATTGATCGAGCCGAAGTTCCAGACACCTTTCGACCCAACCGCGTGAGATCCAAATCCTCTCTGCTTTACAACTTCCTTTCCATACCCCCTTTTTTTAGCTCATTTTTTGCCAGGATCTTCTGACGGCTCGAATGGTTGCCGTTCCAGGGTCTGGATGATGTCATCGCGATACTGACAGCAGGTCATTCTTTACCAGGTCAAGGTGCTGAGCCATGGCACCTTCCGCCCGTGCGACGTCACGGTCCCTGATTGCCTCGACGCATTCCTGGTGCTGACTCGAGTACTCGACCATCTTCTCCGGGGTTACCGCAGATTCCTTCAGCTGGCCCCAGAGTTTGTCCTTCCTCATCTCATTAACGATATTCAGAACGGAGAGAAGCAGGCTGTTGTGCGCGGCCTCAGCAATCGTCCTGTGCAGGGTTGCATCCCAGAGCTCATAGGCACCTAAATCTTTTGCCAGCTCACTTTTCTCTATACAGCGGAACATTTTTGTTATCATTGCAGGGGTTGCACGCATTGCCGCAAATCCAGCCAGCCTTGGCTCGATAACCAGCCTCACCTCCATGATTTCCATGGGATTGGTGAATCGTGTAAGTGATGATAATTGAAGACTTTTTTCCGATGGAGGATTCCCCACAAACGTTCCCTTGCCGACATGCCGCCAGATTTTGCCTTCAGCTTCAAGCAATGCCAGGGCCTTGCGAAGGGTGGAACGGGTGACATCAAGCTCTTGAGCCAGTTCTCTTTCGGGGGGGAGCCTGGACTGTTCCGGGAACCGCCCATCCCCAATCATCCTGTTCAGCCTTTCGACCATTTTTTTTGTAGCCATAATGTTCCTGATATCTCTTTGCCGAGCAAGTACCATTGGGTGGTACAATAACCAATTACCGAATTGATTTCAAGCCTTCTTGCTGCGTATTACAAATTCCGCTTCCCTGTGAAGTTACCTAAAATATTATAATCATGGATCTAATATTCATCTAATAGCAAACAATTTTATCTCTTGCACAACTTTTCATGGATTCTTTGACACCAATTGAGAATTGGACTAAGCGTTGTCAAGGATATGTCGGCACGAAACCGTCAGCAACTCCATACGCAGTGGCTATCCAGGGAAAAGCCATTGCTGTCAGTTCAGGATGGATGGTCGTGGAGCCTGGCAAGACACTATTTTTATTGAACGCTTATGGAAAACAGTGAAATACGAACGTGTATACCGTTATGCCTATGATTCAGTAGGTGAGGTAAAATCATCAAGTATGCAATATCTTGTCTGGTATAATCAGGCGAGGCTGCACTCAAAGTTGGATAAAAGAACACCAGATGAAGCGTATGGAATGAAGCTGCCTGCGGTAAACCTGGCAGCATAAAAGCGGGCAGGGATTCCACCTAAGAAACAATGGTTAGCTGTTCAAACAAACAGAGCCACGTCTCATTGACTTTTTTTTAAGCTCAGTTTGAAAAAAACTAATCTTGCAATAATATCAAATTATGAACACTTTAAAATTTTGTATCACTATCTTGCAAATAGCTGTCTTATCGCTGACATTATCATGCTCTGATTCTGAAGAGTCAGATGAAAGAGATGTTATCGAAAAAACGACAGATAAAATTGCAAGTGAAGCTGTGGACGCGATTAAAAAACCAATCAAGCAAGCAGAAAATGTTCAAATGTTGAGTAATGATCGGAACCAAGAAATTAAAGAATCAGCAAAACAGGAGTGAAATCTTCATATTTTTGAACAGTACAATCAGACCTGAAAGCAACTCAATCAGGGCAACTCTTATTGCTGCTAACACCAAGACTCACACCAACTCGACAACCAGCAAAGCTGATGAAATATGCGGTCATAATTCTAAATGAATCAGCAAATATCCACCCAAGCCAGCCGTACAATGAGCCAGTCATTATCAAAATGATTTTTTCCATGTCTTTCGGCGATGTAAAACTATATATTAGACTGAAATTATAGCCATATTACGACCTCTTTCTTGTCGTCGGTTAAGCTAGGACGTTTGTCTGAAAAATCTTGACCGAAAAGGATATAAAAGCTTTTGTGTAAACAGTTCTGTCGATCGTATTCGTGACATTCTGTGGGCAAAAATTACAGGGAACAGAGGATGGCTAAAAAGAATACCTGAATTGAACGTAAAAACTCCTTGGAATTTCAGTCGGGGCAATGAAAGCTTCCTGGACAAATTCCACATGACCACTGTCTAAAAGATTTTGTCCTACGACACTCAGTTCCAGTCGCTCGTTCATCTGCCATGCCAGGCGGAGATCAAGCGAGAGGTAATCCTCTATATCATAAAGCAACAGCCCCTCAGACGTGCTCCGATTTGCTTTATCATCATCTACGTAGCGAAGCCAGAGATCAACATCAACATTATTGGGAAGGTCAATACTTGTACGCAAAGATACCTGGTTCTGTACCATGCCGCTTTCCTGAACATTGCTATCCAAATAACTGTACGAAATATCGGTCTGCAACCATGGTAATGGTTGCCAGACAGCAGAAATTTCAAACCCACTGACGTTGCAGTCACCTTGATTTACAATAAGTAATGACTTGTCGATGTATCCCCCTTGCATTACAGGATCAAGCTGTTTATACCCTTGTACTTGTGCATATTCGTTATAAAAAAATGAGATATCGAATGAGAATTCTCCGTCCGGAATAAAACGGTATCCAGCCTCATACGCCGTTAATTCTTCAGGTTCAAAGGATTCATCACCTTTAATTGAAATTCTGATTGGAAAAGGCACAAATGGAGAGGGAGGTGGTATCACGGCCACAGCAAGGTCGCCGTCGTGTTCAACCCGTGAGGGAGTGCGGACAGCACGGGATAGTGCTGTCCAGAATCTATGTTTGGGATGAGGCGCCCAAAGAAATCTACCATTGGGTTGTATCTCAAAACCGCTGTAGTCATTATGCTCGAGTTTGGTCCCGAGAATCAGCCACAACGTATTATGGATCAGGGTAATTTCATCCTGTAAAAAGGCGTTGAAAAGGTTGTCACCTCTACTTTCCGGTTCAAAGTCCAAGATATACCGCGTGGTCATATCGTCATATGTATAACGATATCCGGCTCCCCAAACAAGATCATGGTCTTCATATGGGGAAAAACGGTGTTGAAAGTCCAGATCGAAACTGTCCCGCTGTTCATAAACGTAAAAGTCATCACGATTGGTCCGATCATAATATGCCTGAATGGAAAAATCCGAAGACGAAGAGAGTCTACGCTGCCAGCGGATAAGTAAATTCCCACCGGATACATCAACATCATCTTCGACATCCTTTGCATAGGGAGCACTCTGGAGCGGAACGTTTAAAGCCATCTGGCCAATATTTCCGAGATACAAGTCCCCCTGAAAAGTGAAATTGTCGTGATCTGCAATCTTTGAATCCAGGCGGAAACCGGTTCGAACACTATCCCAGCTATCGCCCGCATTATCCCCTGTTTCATATTCAAACTCATCTCTGTCAAAATACTTGGCATAGATGCGGCCAGAAACACCATCTCCCAAAGAAGTGCCATATCGGATACTTCCAAATGATTTTTCAGTGGTACCCGCGCCTCCACTAACCAATGTGCCTTGTGTCTCCGATGCGTGTTTAGTAACAATATTTATAACACCGTTGACCGCATTGGCTCCCCAGAGCGAAGCACCTGGCCCGCGAATAACTTCAATCCGATCAATATCTTCCAACACAACGTCTTGCACTTCCCAGTAGACGCCGGAAAATCCAGGCGTATAGACCGTTCGTCCGTCTACCAGGACAAGCAGTTTCTTGGTAAACCGGTTATTGAACCCGCGGCTGCTTACAGCCCATTTGTTGGAATCAATGCGACCGACATGAAGTCCAGGAACCATCCGTAACGCTTCCGGAATGCTCGTGACACCGGATCGCAGCAGGTCTTGATTGGTAATGACGAAAATTGCAGCGGCACTGTCTGAAAGGCTTTGTGTTTTTTTGCTCACTGACGTTACCGGTATGCTCATCAATTCTTTAAGAGACATATCAAAAAAATTTTCTTCTGCCTGTTGTGCAACAGCAGAAATGGTGTGACAGGTCATTATCTTGAAAAGTATAATGAAGGTAAGGATACGATTTTGATTTCTTAACATCTTTTTCCCTTCTGATGGACGAAATGAAAGGCTGGTAATTGCTTTTTTATTCTAACTTGATTTTTTACTAAGTCCTCATTGTATGAGAGCTTTTGCAAAGCACACTATTTTAGCCTTACGTTTTTTCTAAGAATTTACGCTGGCAATATTTAACGGTAGTAATATATGTCAGAATTAGATGTTTCCTGAGCATGTCTCCAGCATCATTAATCCAGGATATTCGAATTGATATGTTCCAATTATACGTCAGCTTTCAGATTGAAAGCAATACTATTTATATAGAGATCAACAAACACAACATTCGGAAATGTTCTCTGCCTCTTTTTGAGGTATTAAGCGTAAACTCTACAAAGATCGTAAAGCTGCAGGCAAGATTTTTTCAACTACATTGAGATGGTTTACAATGCGGTACATCGACACGGATTCAATGATGATATTTCACCTGTTGAGTTTGAAAAACAATATGCTATGAAACAATCAAGTGTCTAAAATACTGGTGGCGATTCACTTTATACTGCTGCCGATTTCTGCCGTCTCAGTGATTGTCTTCAGCGCCGTGATGGGTTTTCTCTGGCTGGCTATATGACAGGACCGGCAGTTATGACGGGGTCTGGCGGATGGGTGCGGCCTTTGGCCTGATGGCGGCAGTTATCCACCGGCCGATCAAGGAGGTGCCTGTGCTGAGGCTGGCAGGACACGTCGCCGTAAAATAGCGCTTTGTTCTGCCGGGTCAGGGGCTGATTCCAGCAGCTCCCATTCGGACTGTGCCTTGATGACAAGCGCTTTCTCCGTCTCGCTCTTGGCACGGTTATTCCACTTTGTCAGGGTGTTGACAAAAAAAGCATTATAAAAGAGGTAGGAGGTACCGTCGATGATCTTGTAGGTCTTTGGGTCAACTTCAACCTTTTCTCCATCAAGCATTGCCCAGGCGCACCAGCCGCCATAGGCAGGGAGGTACTGATCCGGCGAGGCCTTGAATGTCTCCAGGTTGTCGCTGTTGGAAAAAAGGTAGGTGGCCCCGTTATGATCGAGAGCCAGCGTATTCTTCCCTTTTTCAGGGCCCTGGCGATGGTAGCTCACCGGGTCGTACCCCTTGAGGGCAATGCCGCCGCTATCCAGGTTTAATGACGAGGCCCCAGTCTCAGCGGCAGATAGGTGTTGAGGAAGCAACAGTGTAATGAACAGGTAAACAAAAAGAAATGATTTCAGCATGGCGACATCCCCTCTTGCCGAGCAACTCGGTGGTCACTCCAGGCGCACTCTGGTCCTTCGGTTGCAGTACTCAAGTAACCTGGCGATCCCGAACATTCGTGGTGTTGAGATCTGTCAGCCAATCCTGCCCCGGTAATCGCTGTAGTCGAACCGCCGGACACACTGCAGTGTTTTCTGTTTTGCTGAACAGGTATAGATCGCGGGAAGTTCTATGCCGTTAAAGGTGGTGTTCTTCACAAAGGAGTAGAGGGCCATATCGGTGAGTACAAGCCGGTCACCTACCTGCAGTGGTATAGTAAAGGAATAATCACCGACGATGTCCCCGGCAAGGCAGGATATCCCCCCGAGCCGGTAGGTATGGTTCTTTTCGCCTGGTTCTCCGGCATCAACAATATGGGGCCTGTAGGGCATTGCCAGGACATCCGGCAAATGCGTTTCTGCCGAGCAGTCAAGAATGGCGATGTCCATGCCGTTGTGGATCAGGTCAACCACAGAAGCAATAAACACGCCGCCGTTGAGAACAACTGCCTCACCAGGCTCAAGATAGACATCGATATCATCATATCGATCCCGAAAATCCTCTATGAGCCTGATCAGCAGTTCCACGTCATAATCAGCCCTGGTAATGTGATGTCCGCCGCCGAAGTTAACCCATTTCATCTGAGGGATGAAAGATCCGAAATTTTCCTCAAAACGCGCCAGAACGCGCTCCAACACATCGGCACCCTGCTCACACAGGGCATGGAAATGCAGACCGGAAATGGTACTGAGGTCGTAATCTGCAATAGCCTCTGCAGCAAGCCCGAATCTGGAACCAGGCAGGCACGGGTTGTAGAGATCGACCGCCACCTCCGAGTGTCCCGGGTTTACCCGCAGCCCAATCTCGATATGCTTTGCTGCACCGCGCAGCAGCGGAAGATGGCTCTCATACTGTTTGATGGAGTTAAAGACAATATGGTCAGAATAGCCGAGGACTCTTTCCATCTGCGCGCGAGTAAAGGCCGGGGCATAGGTGTGCACCTCTCTACCGAACTCTTCAAAACCGAGCCTGGCCTCGATCGGGCCGCTGGCACAGACACCATGCAAATAGCTGCTGATAAGGGGAAACACCGCCGGCAAGGCAAATGCTTTGAGTGCCAGCAGTATCCTGGCTCCGGTTTCCTGCTGAACCCTTCCCAGCACCTCACAGTTGCGCCGCAGAACATCTTCACTTATGAGGTAACAGGGGGTCTCGACCTGGTCCGTAAACTCCCGGGGAAAATCGGCACGGGTGAGCCGGTCTGAAACAGTCATAGCGCCCGCTACTCCGGCAGACTGCCTTCGAAATCCGCGACCTGCCACGGCAATCCGTTGCTGTTCAGCTCAGCCATGAACAGATCCGGGTCAAGCTCTTCCACATTGAAGACCCCTTCCCCTTTCCAGACTCCTTTGAGCATCATCATTGCACCGATCATGGTCGGCACGCCCGTCGTATATGAGACGGCCTGGGACTGCACCTCCTTATAGGCTTCAGCGTGATCGCAAATGTTATAGATGTATTTGCTGACGGGTGTACCCCCCTTTTTGCCCTTGATGACACAGCCGATAACCGTGTTCCCGGTATACCCGCTGCCAAGAGAGCCGGGATCAGGCAAAAGCGCTTTCAAGAAACGGATAGGCACGATTTTCCGCCCTTCAAATTCTACTTCGTCAATCCTGGTCATGCCGACATTCTCAAGCACTTTGAGATGGGTGAGATAGGGCTGGCCAAAGGTCATCCAGAAGCGTATTCGTTTAAGCCCGCGTATATGCTTGACCAGAGACTCCATTTCCTCATGGTAGAGCAGGTAGCTCTCTCGCGGTCCGGCAACCGGATAGTCAAAGCTGAAATGAACACAGTCATCAGCCAATATGGGTGGTGTCTCAATCCACGCTCCCTCTTTCCAGTGGCGAACCACCTGGGTAACTTCACGGATATTGATTTCCGGGTTGAAATTGGTGGCAAAGGGATGACCGTGATCTCCGGCATTGCAGTCAAGAATGTCAATTGTCTCAATTGAACTGAACAGGTGTTTCTGGGCGTAGGCGCAAAATACATTGGTTACCCCCGGATCAAAACCGCAGCCCAGGACCGCCATGAGCCCTTTTTCCTTGAATCTTTCCTGATAGGCCCACTGCCAGCTGTATTCAAAGTGAGCGGTATCTTCAGGCTCATAGTTGGCCGTATCGAGATAATGCACGCCACAGGCAAGACAGGCGTCCATTATGGCGAGATCCTGGTAAGGCAGTGCCACGTTTATGACCAGTTCAGGCCTGCACCGCTCAATGAGCCTAACAAGCTCGGTTACATTATCAGCATCGACAGCAGCTGTCGTGACATCAGCACCAAAACGTTCACGCACCTCGGCAGCGACGGCATCACATTTTGATTGCGTTCTGCTGGCAAGCCAGATGTCGGTAAAAACATCGCTCCGCAATGCGCATTTTTTTGTAACGACATTTCCAACCCCACCTGCACCAATAATCAGTATGCGTGACATATTCCCTCCTTTATCGGCTGCTCAGATGTTGTATCGCTCATTTTCAGCGTAAGCAGGTGAAAAGCAGCTGCTTTGTTTGCTTCCCTCGATATTTTGCCGAATTTCTCAGTCCTTCCCGGTTGACACTCAACAACGTATCATTTTTTACTGTTTTAATCAGATTATTTCTATGCAGGACTGTTGGCACATGGTGCGGGAAGGTCTTTGGCGCTGGTGCCTGTACATCGGGATTTGTCAATCGGCAGGCAGTCGATGTCGGGTTTGAGCAGCGCAGGTTTGCAACGACAGGTGGTGTGCTGCAAGCTTCGATAAGGCCGGACATGACTTCCGTCTTCCCGACATAACACTGTTACCGGCAGGCCTTCATGAGCCCGTTCGGCAGAAAAACGGGCTCATGCATTCAAGCGATCAAAAGATGCGCTTCTGGCCCCGGTTGAGCAGCCGGGTCAACGTCTCGGCAGGGTCGGCAAATTTGGAAAGGAACATCATTGCCGCAATGACATAGGGTTTAAAGCTGGCCTCCTGGTAGAGCGGATCCCGGTAACGGTCAAAGACAGAGGCTTCCACCTCGCCCCGTTCACAGCTGACACCGCTTATGTCTGCGGGCAGGCAGTGCATGTACAGTGCTTTCTTGTCCCTGGTAGCAGCCATCAATGATTCAGTACATTGCCATTCCTTGAAGTGGGCATTTTGAGCCAGGAGTTCTTTTTCAAGTGCTTTGATCCCCTCGAAATTGTTATTTCCGTAAAGTTCAGTACGCTGTTCCATCGCTTTAAACGGGGCCCAGCTCTTGGGATAGACGATATCAGCCCCCTCGAACGCTTCACTCATGGAGTCTGTCCTGGAAAAGGAGCCGCCGCAGGCCGCGGCATTCTTCCTGGCAAGCTCCTCGACTTCGGGCATGATGCCATAGCCCTCGGGGTGACTCAGCACCACATCCATGCCAAAGCGGGTCATCAGGCCGACAACGCCCTGGGGCACTGACAATGGTTTGCCGTAAGAGGGTGAATAGGCCCACGACATGGCAATTTTCTTGCCTCTCAGATGTTCGATCCCACCAAAATGCTGGATGAGATGGAGCGCATCCGCCATGGACTGGGTCGGGTGGTCGATGTCGCACTGGAGGTTGACCAGGGTAGGCCGCTGCTCGAGGATACCCGTGTCATAGCCCTGCTGCACGGCAGCTGAAACCTCGCGCATATAGGCGTTTCCCTTGCCGATATACATATCGTCACGGATACCGATGACATCTGCCATAAAGGAAACCATAGTGGCGGTTTCGCGCACCGTTTCCCCATGGGCTATCTGGGATTTACCCTCGTCCAGGTCTTGGACATCAAGCCCCAGCAGGTTTGCCGCACTCGAATAGCTGAAACGGGTCCGGGTGGAATTATCCCGGAAGAGAGATATGGCGAGCCCGCTGTCAAACACCCCTGCTCGAAATGTTCTGCCCACGCAACCAGCGAAGGATCTCTGCCGTTTGAAAAACCGCAGCAATCTCGTCATCACTGTGATCCCAGGTCAGCAGAAAGTCGTTCTGGTACATGGTGCCGGCGTCTAATGATTCCAGCTTTTTTATCTGTTCTTTTATCTCCACTGATTTCATTTTTGAATCTCCAAGCGCTCAAACTGCGTAATAAAAGCATTTATTCTCTGTTGCTGCCCGGTTTTACCTGCGCAGCCCCCACCGTTATGCGGTAAGCTCACCCCTCCCGAATCTGCCGCCACGCCTATATCAGACCGACATCCGCATTAAAATCAGTGATCAACTGATCGATCTCCTCGACCTGGTCAAACATTGTGTACCAGTACGTATCATGGTCATACCATTGCTCATGGAGCTCCTCGACCGCCCGGCCCTGCTGTTCTATCCAGGTGTAATACTTCAGGTTGTGAATCGTTTTTTTATCGTAATAGGAGAGCTCTTTCGTGTGGTCCATGGTGATGGCGTTGATCATTTCAAGATCTCGCTGGGACTGGGCATCAGTATACACTCCGCGTTCCCGTTCCAGCTCACCGAGCCGCGAACCGTAGAGTTCCATTGAATCTGTGGCGATTGACACGACCACATCGTTTTCGGTCAGTTCATTGTACTTGGCAAACTTGACGGCCGCCACCATGTTGCCGATACCCGAGATGCCAAGCAAGTCAAGGCTGTTGACCAGCTCCTCGGCGACACCTGCAGCAGCAAGGGCCTGGTGTCCAACCGGTTCATTGAACAGACGCAGTGCCCGCATCGGGATCTCATCGTCAACGGCAACGACAAAATCGGTCTCCTTGCAGTCATGAACCCAGGGCACATGCTTGTCGCCGATGCCTTCGATGCGGTGGGCACCGAACCCGTTGTTCAGCAGCGTCGGACACTGCAGCGCCTCTGCGACAACCACCTTTGACCGGGGGTACTTCTGTTTCAGATAATAGCCTGCCCCCAGCGTGCCGCCGGATCCTGAGGAGGACACGTAGCCGGCAAAGTGTCTGCCGCCCGAGAGATAGCGCTGCAACACCGTTTCTATGGCGTGACCGGTTACCGTGTAATGCCAGAGCGGATTGCCCATCTCGTCAAACTGGTTGAAGATCCTGAGATCCTCACCGCTGTTGCGCAACTCCCAGCATTTATCAAATATTTCCTTGACGTTTGATTCACATCCCGGGGTAGCGATTACCTCGCCGGCGACGCGCTTGAGCCATTCGAACCGTTCACGGGACATCTCTTCGGGAAGAATCGCGATGGCGTTGCAGGCCAAGAGCGCGGAAATATAAGCACCGCCCCTGCAGTAATTGCCGGTTGACGGCCATACAGCCTTGGTCCGGCGGGGGTTGAACTGGCCGGTTACCAGGGCCGGCGCCAGACAGCCGAAGGTGGCGCCCACCTTGTGCGCCCCGGTAGGAAACCAGCGGCCAACGAGCATCAGGATCGTTGCCCTGCAGCCGG